>NZ_JAQIRG010000008.1:0-262914 GCF_050600725.1 Klebsiella sp. 141251 | reverse complement strand
CGCATGGTGCAGCTGCGTACGGTGAGCAAACGCGAGAAGATCCTCTTCCCGGCGGTGCTGTTGCTGCTGGTGGCGCTGCTGCTGCCGGACGCCGCGCCGCTGCTGGGGATGTTCTGCTTCGGCAACCTGATGCGCGAAAGCGGGGTGGTGGATCGTCTGAGCGATACGGTGCAGAACGCGCTGATCAATATCGTCACCATCTTCCTCGGGCTGTCGGTGGGGGCCAAGCTGGTGGCGGACAAGTTCCTGCAGCCGCAGACGCTGGGGATCCTGCTGCTGGGCGTGATCGCCTTCTGCGTGGGCACCGCCGCCGGGGTGATCATGGCGAAGCTGATGAACGTGTTCAGTAAGCACAAGATCAACCCGCTGATTGGTTCCGCCGGGGTATCGGCGGTGCCGATGGCGGCGAGGGTGTCCAACAAGGTGGGTCTGGAAGCGGACGGGCAGAACTTCCTGCTGATGCACGCGATGGGCCCGAACGTGGCCGGGGTGATCGGCTCGGCGATCGCCGCCGGGGTGATGCTCAAGTACGTGCTGGCGATGTAGGCCGGCGTCCATCCCGGATAGCGGCTGGCACCTTATCCGGGCTACCGGTCCGCTCCGGTTTGTAGCCCCGGTAAGCGCAGCGCCACCGGGGAGAGGTTCCCGGATGGCGGCTGGCGCCTTATCCGGGCTACCGGTCCGCTCCGGTTTGTAACCCCGGTAAGCGCAGCGCCACCGGGGAGAGGTTCCCGGATAGCGGCTTGCGCCTAATCCGGGCGACCGGTCCGCTCCGGTTTGTAGCCCCGGTAAGCGCAGCGCCACCGGGGAGAGGTTCCCGGATGGCGGCTGGCGCCTTAGCCGGGCTACCGGTGACCCCGTAGCTCGGCCGGGCGCCGCGCGAGCCGGGAATTTTCCCTGAGGAGGCTTTGATGAATGAAACGCTAGTATTACATCCTGCCAGCCGGTCGTCGGCAAAAGAGGGGGTCGTGGATGACGCCCTGGCGTCGCTGGAGGAGCTTGAACAACTGCATCCGGCGCTGAATCTGCTGGCGCACCCGCTAGTCGGCCGTGGCAGCCATGATTTCTTTGTCTGTTGTTATGACGCCGGTATACAGCATGCGCAGACCGGGGAGGCTGAAACGGTAGCGGCGTTGCTTGATTCGCTGACGCATGAGCGGCAAAGGAGCGGCCTGCTTTGCGCCGCTGCCGGGCATCTGGATGCGCTGCGTCAGCCGCTGACGCATAATCGTTTATGCGATCTGGCCGGGCAGATGTGCGCCAGCCTGGCGCAGGCTGATAGTGAATCATGCAGCGGTTTCTACACCGTACGCAGTATCTCGCTGCCGGTGTATCGACGATTGCTGCGGGACAACCATGCGCACAGCGTTTGTTTACAGCAGTCGCTGCTGCATTTACTGGCCTGGAAGAGTGAATCGCCGTGGGCGCGGCAGCAGGCGCAACGGCTGCTGTGGCAGGGCGGGGTTCTCGGCGAGAGAGGGGAGTTCGCGTTACTGACGCTGGATGATGAACTGCGGGAGCGGCAGATCCGCTGGCCATCGTTGTGGTCGTTACTGGCGGTGACCGGGTTTCTGGCCAGATTCCCGGCCGGACCGCTGTTTGCCGATTAATCGCGCTCCCGATAAAGGAGCGCTAAGCGTTAATTTGTCGCCGGGTATTCCTGTACCGCCACGTGCAGGGTGATTTTCTTATCATCGCGCATGATGACCACCGGGATTTCTGAACCCGGGCGAATTTCCGCAACCTGGTCCATGGTTTCCAGCGCCGAAACTGCTGGTTTATCGTTCACCGAGATGATCACGTCATTGGCGCGGATCCCAGCCTGCGCCGCCGGGCCATCCGGGGCGACGTCATTCACGACGATCCCCTGGATCTGATCCATGCCGCCGCTCTGCGCATGCATTGGCGCGATCTCGCGGCCGCTGATCCCGATGTAACCGCGGATCACCCGACCGTCGCGGATCAGTTTATCCATGATCTTGGTCGCCAGCTGGAACGGGATGGCAAAGCCGATCCCTTCCGGCGTTTCGCCGTCATTGCTCTTATCAAACGACAGGGTGTTAATACCCATCAATTCACCCAGCGAGTTGACCAGCGCGCCGCCGGAGTTGCCGTGGTTGATAGAGGCATCGGTTTGCAGGAAATTCTGCCGCCCGGTAGGGTTCAGGCCGATACGACCGGTCGCGCTGATGATGCCCTGGGTGATGGTTTGTCCGAGGTTATATGGGTTGCCTATCGCCAGTACTACATCGCCGATATGCGGAACGCGTTTCGGGTTAATCGGGATGACCGGCAGGCCGCCGCTGGCGTTTATTTTGAGCACCGCCAGGTCGGTCAGGGTATCGGAACCGACTAACAGGGCTTCGAATACCCGTCCATCCTGCAGCGCAATGATTATCTGGTCAGCATCGTTGATGACGTGCTTGTTGGTGAGGATATATCCGCGTTGGTCCATGATAACGCCGGAGCCAAGCGTCAGCTGGTTATGGCTGGTGCTGTTCAGCGCGCGGTTATAGACGTTGACCACCGCCGGCGCGGCGCGTCTTACCGCGGCATTATAGCTGGCGGGCGATTCGTCAGCGGTATCGCTCGGCGTCGCCGATGAGAGCTGCCACTGGCGCAGCGAAGGTATCGCCGCCAGCAGGATGCCGCCGACGATTAAACCGATAAGGACTGAACGTAAAAGCTTTCCTGGCATGATGCGAATATCGTTAATTAATGGGCAGGCGCAGCATAGCATGACTTATCCGGACATCGCACGACGCGCGATGTCCGGAAGCAGCCGTCAGCGTAGCAGCAGATAAATGCTTTCGTTACCGCGCAGCACATTCAGCGCGATGACGGCCGGTTTGGTTTCCAGCACTTTACGTAGCTCGGCGATGGAACGCACGCGCTGGCGGTTGAGGCCGATAATCAGATCGTCTTTATGCAAGCCAACCTGCGCCGCCGCGCTGCCTTTATCGACGCTATCGATAGTCACGCCCTTAGTGCCGTCTTTCAGCTGGCCATCGCTTAGCGCCGCTCCCTGCAGGGCCGGGATAATCAGATCGGCGCTGGCGGTGGAAGAAGTGCTCTTATCCAGCGTGACTTCGACCTCCAATGGTTTGCCGTCGCGCAGTAGCCCCAGTTTTACTTTAGTGCCAGGGGCGGTAGTGGCGATACGCGAACGCAGCTCGGCGAAGCTGCTTAGCGGTTTGCCGTTCATGCTGACGATAACGTCACCGGATTTAATCCCTGCTTTTGCGGAGCCTGAATTGGCCAGGACTTCGCTTACGAAGGCGCCGCGCTGAGCGTTGATATTCATCGCTTTAGCGATATCCGCGCTCATTTCCATGCCTTTAATGCCCAGCAGGCCGCGTTTAATCTCGCCGTATTGAATAAGCTGATCGGCGAGTGTCTTCGCCATGTTGCTCGGGATGGCGAAGCCGATGCCGATGCTGCCGCCGCCCGGCGCCAGAATGGCGGTATTAATGCCGATAAGCTCGCCGTTGAGATTCAGCAGCGCGCCGCCGGAGTTGCCGCGGTTAATTGAGGCATCGGTTTGAATAAAGTTTTCCAGCCCTTCGAGATTAAGGCCGCTACGGCCCAGCGCGGAGATAATGCCGGAAGTGGCGGTTTGGCCGAGGCCGAAGGGGTTGCCGACGGCAACGGCGAAATCGCCGACGCGCAGTTTGTCGGAATCCGCGATGGCGATTTGCGTTAAATTGCTGGGTTTTAAAACCTGCAGCAGAGCGATATCGCTCTGTTCGTCGCTGCCTACCAGTTTGGCATCGAACTCGCGGCCATCGTTCAACTGAATGCTGATTTTCTGCGCCTGGCTTATTACGTGGTTGTTGGTCAGCACGTAGCCTTTGGCGGCGTCGATAATCACCCCTGAACCGAGGCCTTCAAACGGCTGCGCCTGCTCTTGCGGCGCGTTGTCGCCGAAGTATTTTTTCAGCTCTTCCGGCATATTCTGCACCGGCGAGGCGGTGCCTTCTACCTGCACGCTCACCACCGCAGGCAATACTTTTTCCAGCATCGGCGCGAGGCTCGGCAGCGCGCCCTGGCCTGGAACCTGGGTCGGCAGTGATGCCGCCGCCGGAGGCAGGACCGACAACGATAATCCAATGCTTAACGCTAACGCACTCAACAGCAAAGTCTGTTTCTTCATTAGATGCTGGCTCTCGTAACCTGAGGTGTATGGAAAAAACGTCCGAATGATTTGATGTTATTGAATTTTCGACCGGCTAACAATGCGGTCCGTGCTTAAATTGTAGCTGGGATGCAGGGGGAAGACGGGCGCGGAAGGCGCGCCCGGTAAATATTTTTACGCAGACAGCGGGATCAGTCGCGTTTCGCGCCACCGCGCAGCAGGCCGGATGCGCCTTCAGAGTAGTCGCGCGGCATCTGGACCGGCGCCTGATCGTTGCTGGCTTCGGACTCCGCCAGGCGATTGCGGAACGGATTGGCGTCCGCCATGGCGTCCGGCAGCAGGCTGCTGGAGCTTTTTGCCATGTGCTGATACAGCTGACGGTAGTCATCCGCCATGTTGTCCAGCAGTTCTGCGCTGCGCGCAAAATGGCTGACCAGCTCTTCGCGATACTCTTCAAGCTCTGCTTTATTCTTTTCCAGTTCGAACTGCAGCGCTTGTTGCTGACGCAATTTGCGGTTACCAAAACGCATGGCGACGGCACCGATGATGATACCGACGACTAATCCAATTAGCGCGTATTCCCAGGTCATGAACATCTCCCGTTGTTTTGTGGTTCCGTAGGGTGGCTGTTAGGCTCTCCGCCTGCGCCCGATAGTGCCACTATAACCGCTAATTCCACAGAAGTGGAATCCTGGCGTATCATCGCGTACTGTAGAACCGCCTTTTTTTCGTCAATCGTGCGTCACGGCGCCACGGTTTTCAAGGAATAACAATAAGATCATGCAAAGCCTGTCCCCAACATCGCGTTACCTTTTAGCTCTCAAAGAGGGCAGCCATCAACCAGACGATGTCCAACGAGAAGCGGTCAGCCGACTCGATACCATCTATCGTGAACTGCAGGATAAACCTGTAGCCGCAGCGCCCGCGGGCGGCGGTCTGCGGGCGAAATTCAGCAAACTACTCGGCAAGCGCGAGCCGGCGGCGGAAACGACCGCCGTACGCGGCCTGTATATGTGGGGCGGCGTGGGGCGCGGCAAAACCTGGCTGATGGATATGTTCTATCAAAGCCTGCCGGGCGAGCGTAAACAGCGCCTGCATTTCCATCGCTTTATGCTGCGCGTGCACGAAGAGTTAACCACCCTGCAGGGGCATAGCGACCCGCTGGAAATCGTTGCCGACCGCTTTAAAGCGCAAACCGATGTGTTGTGCTTCGACGAGTTTTTTGTCTCCGACATCACCGATGCCATGCTGCTCGGCGGCTTAATGAAAGCGCTGTTCTCGCGGGGGATTACGCTGGTCGCTACCTCGAACATCCCGCCGGACGAACTCTACCGCAATGGTCTGCAACGCGCGCGTTTCCTGCCGGCGATAGACGCCATCAAACAGCATTGCGACATTATGAACGTCGATGCGGGGATTGATTACCGCCTGCGCACTTTAACCCAGGCGCATCTGTGGCTGTCGCCGCTCAATGCCGAGACCAGCCAGCAAATGGATAAACTCTGGCTGGCGCTGGCGGGGGGCAAACGCGAGCAGATGCCGACGCTGGAAATTAACCACCGGCCGCTGCCGACGTTGGGCGTGGAAAACCAGACCCTGGCGGCGTCGTTCGACACGCTGTGCGTAGATGCGCGCAGCCAGCACGATTACATCGCGCTGTCACGCCTGTTCCATACCGTGATGTTGTACGATGTGCCGGTGATGACGACGCAGCTCGAGAGCGAAGCGCGGCGCTTTATCGCGCTGGTGGATGAATTCTACGAACGCCATGTGAAGCTGGTGGTCAGCGCGGCGGTACCGCTGTATGAGATCTATCAGGGCGAACGCCTGAAGTTTGAGTTCCAGCGCTGTTTATCGCGCCTGCAGGAAATGCAAAGCGAAGAGTATCTGAAGCAGCCGCACATGCCCTGAATCCAGCCTTCTTCTCAGGTTGAGAAAAACCTGCTGCAAATCACATAAAGGGGTCGATCTTTGGCCCCTACTTCTCTATAATCTTGCGACCCCACGTTACGAGAAGGTTTTTTTTCCCGAAATCTTCTATGTGCTGGCATAGGCTATTCGAAGGGGTAGGTTTGCCGGACTTTGTCGTGTGAACCTCAACTGACTAAACGTTTGGGTGTTCACCAACGTGTAACTTATTTATTTGGGTAAGCTTTTAATGAAAACTTTTACAGCTAAACCAGAAACCGTAAAACGCGACTGGTATGTTGTTGACGCGACCGGTAAAACTCTGGGCCGTCTGGCTACTGAACTGGCTCGTCGCCTGCGCGGTAAGCACAAAGCGGAATACACTCCGCACGTTGATACTGGTGATTACATCATCGTTCTGAACGCAGAAAAAGTTGCTGTAACCGGCAACAAGCGCGAAGACAAAATGTACTACCACCACACCGGCCACATCGGTGGTATCAAAGAAGCGACCTTTGAAGAGATGATTGCCCGCCGTCCTGAGCGTGTGATTGAAATCGCGGTTAAAGGCATGCTGCCAAAAGGCCCGCTGGGTCGTGCTATGTACCGTAAACTGAAAGTTTACGCTGGTAACGAGCACAACCACGCGGCACAGCAACCGCAAGTTCTTGACATCTAATCGGGATTATAGGCAATGGCTGAAAATCAATACTACGGCACTGGTCGCCGCAAAAGTTCCGCAGCTCGCGTTTTCATCAAACCGGGCAACGGCAAAATCGTAATCAACCAGCGTTCGCTGGAACAGTACTTCGGTCGTGAAACTGCCCGCATGGTAGTTCGTCAGCCGCTGGAACTGGTCGACATGGTTGAGAAACTGGATCTGTACATCACTGTTAAAGGTGGTGGTATCTCTGGTCAGGCTGGTGCGATCCGTCACGGTATCACCCGCGCTCTGATGGAGTACGACGAGTCCCTGCGTTCTGAACTGCGTAAAGCTGGCTTCGTTACTCGTGACGCTCGTCAGGTTGAACGTAAGAAAGTCGGTCTGCGTAAAGCACGTCGTCGTCCGCAGTTCTCCAAACGTTAATTGTTTTCTGCTCACGCAGAACAATTTGCGAAAAAACCCGCTCCGGCGGGTTTTTTTATGGATAAAACGGCTGTTATCCACAAAGAAATGGCCTGTTCTTACCACTTTTTCAGCATTTCCAGAATACCCTCACCACAACGTCCGCAAAATCTGGTAAACTATCATCCAATTTTCTGCCCAAATGCTGGTGGTTGTTCATTTTTTAGTTAATCAATGAACATATCGTCGCCGTGCGAATGGGGTTTATACATCTGGCTGGCCATGCGTGGTCGGCAGCAGTAAAAATTCTGAATATACCTGGAGGTTTTCATGGCTGTCGCTGCCAACAAACGTTCGGTAATGACGCTGTTTTCTGGTCCTACTGACATCTATAGCCATCAGGTCCGCATCGTGCTGGCCGAAAAAGGTGTCAGTTTTGAGATAGAGCACGTGGAGAAGGATAACCCGCCTCAGGATCTGATTGACCTCAACCCGAATCAAAGCGTCCCGACGCTGGTGGATCGTGAGCTCACTCTGTGGGAATCCCGCATCATTATGGAATACCTGGATGAGCGTTTCCCGCATCCGCCGCTAATGCCGGTTTACCCGGTGGCGCGTGGTGAAAGCCGTCTGTACATGCAACGTATCGAGAAAGACTGGTATTCGCTGATGAATACCATCCAGACCGGTACCGCGGCCCAGGCTGATGCCGCTCGTAAGCAGCTGCGTGAAGAACTGCAGGCGATTGCGCCGGTCTTTACTCAGAAGCCTTACTTCCTGAGCGATGAGTTCAGCCTGGTCGATTGCTACCTGGCTCCGCTGCTGTGGCGTTTGCCGGTTCTCGGCGTAGAACTGGTGGGTGCTGGCGCGAAAGAGCTTAAGGGCTATATGACTCGCGTCTTCGAACGTGATTCTTTCCTCGCTTCTTTAACTGAAGCCGAGCGTGAAATGCGCCTCGGCCGGGGCTAAATAATGGATGTATCACAGCTGACGCCGCGTCGCCCGTACCTGCTGCGGGCGTTCTATGAGTGGCTGCTGGATAACCAGCTGACTCCGCACCTGGTCGTCGATGTGACGCTTCCAGGCGTTCTCGTGCCGATGGAGTACGCTCGCGACGGCCAAATCGTTCTGAATATTGCGCCGCGTGCGGTGGGCAATCTGGAACTGGCGAATGACGAAGTGCGCTTTAACGCCCGCTTCGGCGGCGTACCGCGCAACGTTTCCGTGCCGCTGGCTGCGGTACTCGCTATCTATGCCCGTGAGAACGGCGCAGGAACGATGTTTGAACCTGAAGCGGCCTATGACGAAGATGTCAGCAGCCTCAACGATGATGACGTCGCGCCTGAGAGCGAAAACGAAACGGTGATGTCGGTGATTGATGGCGATAAGCCGGATAATCACGATGACGATCCTGACGACACGCCACCGCCGCCGCGCGGTGGTCGTCCGGCGCTGCGCGTTGTGAAGTAATTCCTGACAGGCCCTCCGGGGCCTGTTTTTTTTGCCTGCCTGCTTTGTTAACCCCGCCACACATCACGCGTCTCGCCACTGGTACTGTTAACGCTACACGTATCCGTTCGGGGAGCAGGAATGTCTTTATTTGCCCAACTAAATTCGCGCATACGCCAGCATGGCGGCTTAATTGTCTCCTGCCAGCCGGTACCCGGCAGCCCGCTTGATAACCCGCAGATTGTCGCCGCGATGGCGCTGGCGGCAGAGCAGGCGGGGGCGGTGGCGCTGCGTATTGAAGGTCTGAACAACCTGCAGGCCGTTCGTTCGTTAGTGACGGTGCCCATTATCGGCCTGATAAAGCGCGATCTGCATGAAAGCCCGGTGCGTATCACCCCGTGGGTGGAGGATATCGTCGCGCTGGCGCAGGGCGGGGCGGATATTATTGCCATTGACGGTACGCAGCGTCAGCGTCCGGTACCGGTATCGGCGCTATTGGCGAAAATTCATCATCAGGGAAAAGTGGCGATGGCGGATTGTTCGTCTCAGGCCGATGCCCTGCAGTGCTGGCAGCTGGGCGCAGAAATCGTCGGCACCACTCTTTCAGGCTATACCGCAGAAGAGACGCCGGATGAGCCCGACCTGGCGCTGGTGAAAAGCCTCAGCGCCGCGGGCTGCAGGGTAATCGCCGAGGGGCGGTATAATACGCCAGCGCAGGCGGCTGAGGCGATGCGCCACGGCGCGTGGGCCGTCACCGTCGGGTCAGCGATAACCCGCTTAGAGCATATCTGTGGATGGTATAATACGGCGTTGAAAAAAGCCGTTTCTAATCGATGAAGCATAAAAAAGCCCGATGGCGTTAACCATCGGGCTTTTATGCGTTGCGACTCAGAATCTAATCAGACTTCAAGATAGTTGAGGATACCGTCTGCCGCTTTGCGGCCTTCGGCAATCGCCGTTACCACCAGGTCCGAACCGCGAACGATATCGCCGCCGGCAAAGATTTTCGGGTTGCTGGTCTGGAACGCGTTGTCGCTGCCTTCCGGGGCGATGATGCGGCCCTGAGAGTCCAGCTCGACGCTATGTTTCGCCAGCCATTCCATGCTGTGCGGACGGAAACCAAACGCCATCACCACCGCGTCTGCCGGCACCACGTGCTCGGAACCGGCGACGATTTCCGCGCGACGGCGGCCTTTCGCATCCGGCTGGCCCATTTCGGTGCGCGCCATTTTCACGCCGCACACTTTGCCGTTGGCATTCACTTCCACGCCCAGCGGCTGGACGTTGAACTGGAATTCGACACCCTCTTCACGCGCGTTTTTCACTTCGCGTTTGGAGCCCGGCATGTTTTCTTCGTCACGGCGATAGGCGCAAATAACGTGCGCCGCCCCCTGACGAACCGAGGTCCGCACGCAGTCCATCGCGGTGTCGCCGCCGCCGAGAACCACCACGCGTTTGCCTTCCATACTGACGAAAGGTTCGTATGCCGTTTCGCCAAAGCCCATGATCTGTTTGGTGTTGGCGATAAGGAACGGCAGAGCGTCATACACGCCGTTGGCATCTTCGTTTTCCAGCCCGCCGCGCATGGACTGGTAGGTGCCCACGCCCAGAAATACCGCATCGTACTCTTTCAGCAGATCGTCGAGCTGGACGTCACGACCCACTTCGGTATTGAGCCGGAACTCAATCCCCATGCCGGTGAAGATCTCACGGCGGCGGGTCATCACCTCTTTTTCCAGCTTGAACGCCGGGATGCCGAAGGTCAGCAGGCCGCCGATTTCCGGATGACGATCGAAGACGATCGCCTTCACGCCGTTGCGGGTCAGCACATCGGCGCAGGCCAGCCCTGCCGGACCGGCGCCGATGATGGCGACGGTTTTACCGGTTTGCTTCACGCCGGACAAGTCCGGGCGCCAGCCCATCTCAAACGCTTTATCGTTGATATAGCGTTCAATGTTGCCGATGGTCACCGCGCCGAACTCATCGTTCAGGGTGCAGGAACCTTCGCACAGGCGGTCCTGCGGGCAGACACGTCCGCAGACTTCCGGCAGGGTGTTGGTCTGATGCGACAGCTCCGCCGCTTCAAAAATACGCCCCTCGTTGGCCAGCTTCAGCCAGTTCGGGATGTAGTTGTGCACCGGACATTTCCATTCGCAGTACGGGTTGCCGCAGGAGAGGCAGCGGTCCGCCTGCGCCTTGGCCTGGCCTTCTGAAAACGGCTCGTAAATTTCTACAAACTCAATTTTACGGATCTTCAGCGGTTTCTTTGGCGGATCAACACGCTGCAGGTCGATAAATTGGTATACGTTCTGACTCATCTTAACCCCTTACTGCGCCTGCACCCGCAGCTCAGCTGCGGAACGACTACGGTGACCCAACAGTGCTTTAACATCGCTGGACTTCGGTTTAACCAGCGCAAACTTCGCCGCGAAGGCCGGCCAGTTGGCGAGGATCTCTTCGCCGCGCTGCGAACCGGTAAGCTGGACGTGTTCGGTAATTAAGCCGCGCAGGTGTTCCTCATGGATAGCCAGCGTGTCCACGTCCAGAACTTCCACCAGTTCAGGGTTAACGCGTTTACGGAAGTCGCCATCTTCATCCAGGACGTAAGCAAAGCCGCCGGTCATACCTGCGCCGAAGTTCACGCCGGTTTTACCCAGGATACAGACGATACCGCCGGTCATGTATTCACAGCCGTTGTCGCCGATGCCTTCCACCACGGTGATGGCGCCGGAGTTACGTACCGCAAAGCGTTCGCCCGCGCGTCCTGCCGCGTACAGACGACCGCCGGTCGCGCCATACAGACAGGTGTTGCCAATGATGCTTGCTTCATGGCTGCGGAAGGCGGAGCCGACCGGAGGACGAATCGACAGCAGACCGCCCGCCATGCCTTTACCCACGTAGTCGTTGGCGTCGCCGGTCAGGTGCAGCTCAACGCCGCCGGCGTTCCAGACGCCGAAGCTCTGGCCCGCGGTACCGCTAAAGTGGGCGGTAATCGGGTCGGCGGCCAGCCCCTGGTCGCCATGAGTCTGGGCGATATAACCGGACAATGACGCCCCAACGGAACGGTCGGTGTTGCGAATATCGAACCAGAACGTTTTGCTCTGTTTGTTATCCACATACGGCTTCGCCTGCTGCAGCAGCTGCGCGTTGAGCACGCCGTTATCGAACGGCGGGTTGCTCTCGGTGCAGTACAGCGCCTTGCCCGGCAGCGGCTCAGCGGTTTCCAGCAGTTTGCCGAGCTCCAGTTTCTGCTGTTTCGCCGTAAAGCCTTCCAGTTCTTTCAGCAGGTCGGTACGGCCGATCAGGTCCACCAGGCGCTTCACGCCCAGCTGCGCCATCAGCTCGCGGGTTTCGCGGGCGATGAATTCAAAGTAGTTGGTCACTTTGAACGGCAGGCCGTGGTAGTGGTTCTTACGCAGTTTGTCGTCCTGGGTCGCTACGCCGGTGGCGCAGTTGTTCAGATGACAGATACGCAGGTATTTACAGCCCAGCGCGACCATCGGGCCGGTGCCGAAGCCGAAGCTTTCCGCGCCAAGGATCGCCGCTTTGATGATATCGAGGCCGGTTTTCAGGCCGCCGTCTACCTGCAGGCGAATTTTATGACGCAGGCCGTTGGCGACTAGCGCCTGCTGGGTTTCCACCAGGCCAAGTTCCCACGGACAGCCGGCATATTTCACCGATGAGAGCGGGCTCGCCCCGGTACCGCCATCGTAACCGGCGATAGTGATAAGGTCTGCGTAGGCTTTCGCCACGCCGGTGGCGATGGTGCCGACACCCGGTTCGGAAACCAGTTTGACGGAAATCATCGCCTTCGGATTGACCTGCTTGAGGTCGAAAATCAGCTGCGCCAGATCCTCGATAGAGTAAATATCGTGGTGCGGCGGCGGGGAGATCAGCGTCACGCCCGGTACCGAATAACGCAGTTTGGCGATATAAGGCGTCACTTTGTCACCCGGCAACTGTCCGCCTTCACCGGGTTTCGCGCCCTGGGCGACTTTAATCTGGATCACGTCGGCATTCACCAGGTAGGCTGGAGTAACGCCGAAACGACCGGAAGCCACCTGCTTAATGCGCGAGACTTTGTTGGTGCCGTAGCGCGCCGGGTCTTCACCGCCTTCACCGGAGTTGGAGAAGCCGCCGATGCTGTTCATCGCTTCCGCCAGTGATTCGTGCGCTTCCGGGCTCAGTGCGCCGATCGACATGGCCGCGGTATCGAAGCGTTTAAACAGCTCTTTCGCTGATTCCACCTCATTGATGCTTACGGCTTCATCGCCTGGGTTGAGCGCCAGCAGATCGCGCAGCGTGGCCGCCGGGCGTTCATTAACCAGCTTCGCGTATTCCTGATAATCACGGTATTCGCCGCTCTGAACCGCCTGCTGCAGGGTGCGAACGACGTCCGGGTTGTAGGCGTGATATTCGCCGCCGTGGACGTATTTCAGCAAGCCGCCCTGAGCCAGCGGTTTACGCGCCAGCCATGCGCGCTTCGACAGATTCAGCAGGTCCTGCTGGAAGTCGTCGAAACCGGCACCGCCGATGCGGCTCACTACGCCCTGGAAGCAGAGGTCGGCCACGTCGCGATGCAGGCCGACCGCTTCGAACAGCTTCGAGCAGCGGTAGGAGGCGATGGTCGAGATCCCCATCTTCGACATGATTTTGTACAGGCCTTTGTTGATGCCGTTACGGTAGTTCAGCATCACCGCACGGTATTCTTTATCGATAGCTTTGCTATCCACCAGCTTCGCCAGGGTTTCGTAAGCCAGATAAGGATAGATAGCCGTCGCGCCAAAGCCCAGCAGCACCGCGAAGTGGTGCGGATCGCGGGCGCTGGCGGTTTCGACGATGATGTTAGCGTCGCAGCGCAGGCTCTTTTCGACGAGGCGCGTCTGGATAGCGCCAACGGCCATCGGCGCCGGCACCGGCAGACGATCTTTCGCGATGTTGCGGTCAGACAGTACCAGCAATACGGTACCGTTACGCACCATCTGTTCCGCTTTATCGCACAGCGCTTTTACCGTCTCGGCCAGCGTGGTTTCGTTGGCATCAAAGGTAATGTCCAGGGTGTCGGCGCGATAGTGCTCCTCCTCCATGGTGGTCAGCTGTTTAAAGTCGGAGTACAGCAGGATCGGCGATTTGAAGCTCAGGCGGTGCGCCTGGCCTTCCGCTTCGCAGAAGACGTTCATTTCGCGACCAATACTGGTAGCCAGCGACATCACGTGCGCTTCACGCAGCGGATCGATAGGCGGGTTTGTCACCTGGGCGAACTGCTGGCGGAAATAATCGTAAATGATACGCGGCTGGCTGGAGAGCACGGCGAATGGGGTATCATCGCCCATCGAACCGACCGCTTCCTGGCCGTTTTCCCCAAGGACGCGCAGAACGGAGTCCAGCTCTTCGGCGCTGTAGTTAAACTGTTTCTGGTAGCTGGCGAGCGTGTCGTCATCCAACTGACGGCTGCCGACTTCTTCTTCCGGCAGGTCTTCGAACGGCACCAGACGGCGGACGTTTTTCTCCATCCACTCTTTGTACGGATGGCGGCTTTTCAGATCGTTATCGGTTTCCGCCGAGTGCAGAATGCGCCCGCTGCGGGTATCGATGACCATCAGCTCGCCAGGCCCAACGCGGCCTTTTTCCATCACCTCATCCGGCTGATAGTCCCAGATGCCGACTTCAGACGCGCAGGTGATGAGTTTATCTTTGGTAATGACGTAGCGCGCCGGACGCAGACCGTTACGGTCGAGGTTACAGGCGGCGTAGCGACCGTCGGACATGACGATGCCCGCCGGGCCGTCCCACGGCTCCATATGCATGGAGTTAAAGTCGAAGAACGCGCGCAGCTCCGGATCCATATCCGGGTTATTCTGCCAGGCCGGCGGTACCAGCAGGCGCATCGCGCGGACGATATCCATCCCGCCTGCCAGCAGCAGTTCCAGCATATTATCCATCGAGCTTGAGTCAGAGCCGGTTTCATTGACGAACGGCGCGGCGTCATGCAGATCGGGGATCAGCGGGGTCTGGAATTTATAGGTACGGGCGCGGGCCCACTGGCGGTTACCGGTGATGGTATTGATTTCACCGTTGTGCGCCAGATAGCGGAACGGCTGCGCCAGCGGCCAGCGTGGCACGGTGTTGGTGGAGAAGCGCTGGTGGAACAGACAGATAGCGGATTCCAGGCGCAGGTCCGCGAGGTCCAGGTAGAAGCGCGGCAAATCCGCCGGCATACACAGACCTTTATAGATATTGACCAGGTTTGACAGGCTACAAACGTAGAAATCTTTGTCGTCCTGCAGGCGCTTTTCAATGCGACGGCGCGCGATGAACAGACGGCGTTCCATATCGCGCGGGCGCCAGCCTGCCGGAGCGTTAACAAAAATTTGTTCAATACGAGGCAGCGAGGAGAGGGCGATTTCACCGAGCACGCCTTCGTTAGTCGGCACATCGCGCCAGCCAACGATAGACAATGTTTCGCGTTGCAGCTCTTCTTCAACGATACGGCGCGCAGCGCTTGCCAGCTCGGGGTCTTTATTCAGGAACAGCATCCCGACGGCGTAGTTTTTGGCTAAGCGCCAGCCGCGCTCTTCCGCCACAATCCGGAAGAAACGATCGGGTTTTTGTAACAGCAGGCCGCAACCGTCGCCGGTTTTACCATCGGCAAGGATCGCGCCGCGGTGCTGCATTCGGGCCAGTGCGTGTATAGCGGTGCGCACTACCTTGTGGCTAGGTTCGCCTTCTATGTGGGCGATCAGGCCGAAACCACAGTTATCCCGCTCAAGGGATTTGTCGTACAACATATCAGTGAACCTCCCCAGGCTCTACGGGATGCCCTCTTAATCGATTGCGCGCAAGGCACAGCAAGAGCATGGCGACGGGGTAAGGGCATCTTTGCCTACCTCGCATTCGCCCTCTTTAAATCCTTTTCGCATCGGTACACAAGTTTGAGGACTTGCTATTAAGAGGGAATCTCAATTACTGCATAAATATGATGAGCAGAGCGCTCATCCAGAAAGCTTCCAGCGGATTCCCAACTTATCGAGAATCCACACTTACGTCAAATGGCAATCTTATTTATACAAAAGTGTGCTAAGAGGTGGTTAATTTTATGATTTTAAAGAGTATTATTGTTTTTTTAAAGGCATATAAACTCTCAGGGATGCGTAATCTAGTGTGATCTGTCTCACTATATCCGCAGCCTAAGATTACCTTTCTGTGCTGAATTGTATTTTTATAGCAGAGTATTTGACTGCTGCTGTTCTTAATGGCAGAAAATAAAACTATTTTTTGCTGTGACAAAGATAATTGAAACTCAGCATTGAAGTATAAGGAAATGTTATTACTGCAGCTGTGAATGAAACAGCGTTTATTTTGATTGAATATGCAATGAGCTAAGCGGCCGCGCTGACGATTGATCCAGGTCATCGCCGTCGGAGGCTAAAAATGGCAGGCTTGGCCCCTTTCTTGAGGCCGGTCTATCAGATTATGCAGTTACAAAAATTAGTCAACATGTTTGGTGGGGATCTTACGCGCCGCTACGGTGAAAAGGTACATAAACTGACGCTGCATGGTGGCTTTAGCTGCCCGAATCGTGATGGCACAATTGGCCGCGGCGGCTGCACATTTTGTAATGTCGCCTCCTTCGCCGACGAGGCCCAGCAGTACCGCTCAATTGCCGATCAGCTGGCGCACCAGGCGCAGCTGGTCAACCGCGCGAAACGCTATCTTGCTTATTTCCAGGCCTACACCAGCACCTTTGCCGAAGTTCAGCTCCTGCGTTCGATGTATCAGCAGTCGGTGAGTCAGGCGAATATCGTGGGGCTGTGCGTCGGCACTCGCCCCGACTGCGTTCCCGATGCGGTGCTGGACCTGCTCAGCGAATATCGGGAGCAGGGCTATGAAATCTGGCTGGAGCTGGGATTGCAGACTGCGCATGATAAAACGCTGCATCGTATCAATCGCGGCCATGACTTTGCCTGCTACCAGCGCACCACCCGACTGGCGCGCGAGCGCGGATTAAAGGTCTGTGCGCATCTTATCGTCGGCCTGCCGGGCGAAACCCAGCAGCAGTGCCTGCACACCCTGCAACGGGTAGTTGACACTGGCGTCGATGGCATCAAGCTGCACCCGCTGCACATCGTGACCGGCAGCATCATGGCGAAAGCCTGGCAGGCGGGTCGCCTGAACGGTATTGCGCTGGATGACTATACGGTCACCGCCGGTGAGATGATTCGCCATACGCCGCCGGAGGTGATTTATCACCGTATCTCGGCCAGCGCCCGTCGCCCAACGCTGCTGGCGCCGCTGTGGTGCGAAAACCGCTGGACCGGCATGGTCGAGCTGGACAAATACCTTAATGCCCATGGCGTTCAGGGGTCGGCATTGGGGACGCCGTGGATCCTGCCCGCCTGATGCTCCACTTCCTTAACGGCTGATTACCGCCGCATTTTTTGCACAACTTACAGCGTAATGTTCAGAATTGGGTATTATTGTGCGGAGTTGGCGATAAGGAATCCCTCATGAAGCAAATTCGTATGCTGGCGCAGTACTATGTCGATCTGATGATGAAGTTAGGTCTGGTGCGCTTTTCAATGCTGTTAGCTCTGGCGCTGGTGGTGCTGGCTATTGTGGTACAGATGGCCGTCACAATGGTGCTGCATGGGCAGGTGGAGAGTATTGATGTCATCCGCTCTATCTTCTTCGGGCTGCTGATTACCCCCTGGGCGGTCTATTTTCTGTCGGTGGTAGTCGAACAGCTGGAAGAGTCGCGGCAGCGGCTCTCGCGGCTGGTGGAAAAGCTGGAAGAGATGCGCGAGCGCGACCTTAAGCTTAACGTACAGCTCAAGGACAATATCGCCCAGTTGAACCAGGAAATTGGCGAGCGTGAGAAAGCGGAAGCGGAACGAGAAACCACGCTGGAACAGTTGAAAATAGAGATGAAAGAGCGCGAAGAGACGCAAATTCAGCTGGAACAACAGTCCTCTTTCCTGCGCTCTTTTCTTGATGCCTCACCGGATCTGGTTTTCTATCGTAACGAGGATAAAGAGTTCTCCGGCTGTAACCGGGCGATGGAACTGTTGACCGGAAAAAGCGAAAAGCAGCTGATTCACCTCAAGCCGCAGGATGTCTATAGCGAAGAAGCCGCGGTGAAAGTGCTGGAGACCGATGAGAAAGTCTTCCGCCATAATGTCTCGCTGACCTACGAACAATGGCTCGATTATCCCGATGGGCGTAAAGCCTGCTTTGAGATCCGCAAGGTCCCCTACTATGACCGCGTGGGCAAGCGCCGTGGCCTGATGGGCTTTGGCCGCGATATTACCGAGCGTAAGCGCTATCAGGACGCGCTGGAGCGCGCCAGCCGGGACAAGACCACCTTTATCTCAACCATCAGCCACGAGCTGCGTACGCCGCTCAACGGCATCGTTGGGCTCAGCCGCATCCTGCTGGATACTGAATTGACCAACGAGCAGGAAAAATATCTGAAAACTATCCATGTTTCAGCGGTGACGCTGGGGAATATCTTCAACGATATTATCGACATGGATAAAATGGAGCGGCGCAAAGTGCAGCTCGATAATCAGGAGGTGGACTTCACCAGCTTCCTTGCCGATCTGGAGAACCTCTCGGGCCTGCAGGCGCAGCAGAAAGGGTTGCGCTTTGTGATGGAGCCAACCCAGCCGCTGCCGCACAAGGTGGTAACCGATGGTACGCGCCTGCGGCAGATCCTGTGGAACCTGATCAGCAATGCGGTGAAGTTTACCCAGCAGGGCAATGTCACCGTGCGCGTCCGCTATGATGAAGGCGATATGCTGCACTTCGAAGTCGAGGACTCCGGTATCGGTATCCCGCAGGCGGAGCAGGACAAAATTTTCGCCATGTATTATCAGGTGAAAGATAGCCATGGCGGTAAACCGGCAACCGGTACCGGCATTGGTCTGGCGGTGTCGCGCCGTCTGGCGCGCAATATGGGCGGCGATATCAGCGTGACCAGCCAGCCGGGGCAGGGGGCGACGTTTACCCTGACCGTACACGCGCAGGCGGTGGCTGATGAAGTCGAAGATACGCTGGCCGAAGACGATATGCCGCTGCCGGCGCTGAACGTGCTGCTGGTGGAAGATATCGAACTGAACGTGATTGTCGCCCGTTCGGTGCTGGAAAAACTGGGCAACAGCGTGGACGTGGCGATGACCGGTAAAGCCGCTCTGGAGATGTTCGAACCCGGCGAATACGACCTGGTGCTGCTGGATATTCAGCTACCGGACATGACCGGCCTCGATATCTCGCGGCAGCTAAAACAGCGCTATGCCGCCGATGAGCTACCGCCGCTGGTGGCGCTGACCGCTAACGTGCTGAAGGACAAAAAAGAGTACCTTGATGCCGGCATGGATGATGTATTGAGTAAGCCGCTGTCGGTACCGGCGTTAACCGCGATCATCAAGAAATTCTGGGATGCGCCGGAAGACGACGGCCATGAACCGCCTGCGGTGGATGTCGCGAAATCGGCATCGGTACTGGACACCGATATGCTGGAGCAATATATCGAGCTGGTGGGACCGAAGCTGATTACCGACGGGCTGGCGGTGTTCGAGAAGATGATGCCAGGCTACATGTCCGTGCTGGAATCGAATCTCACCGCGCGCGACCAGAAAGGTATCGTCGATGAGGGCCATAAAATTAAGGGCGCGGCGGGTTCGATAGGTCTGCGCCATATCCAGCAGTTGGGACAGCAGATCCAAACGCCAGATTTACCCGCGTGGGAAGACAACGTTGGCGAGTGGGTGGAAGAGATGAAATCCGAGTGGCAAAACGATGTTGCGATACTGAAGGCCTGGATTGCGGCGGCGGATAAAAAATGACCCCGGATAAACCGGGGTGCGCGAATACTGCGCCAACACCAGGGAACTGGTTGTTGAGCCAGGATTGTTCGAGTGATTTTTTTACACGGCGCAACCTGAGGATTTGGCTTGCTCGTTCATTAAGATAGCAAACCATAAATAATTTGTTACGTGAATCGGTAAAATATGTGAAGCATAGCGAGTAAATCAAAATTATTTACTTGTTTCATAGAGTTGCGCTAAGGGGTTAGCAAGATGAAGAAGATTGGCGTGGTACTAAGCGGCTGTGGCGTTTACGACGGCGCAGAAATCCATGAAGCGGTCATTACCCTGTTGGCCATTGCGCGTCGCGGCGCGCAGGCCGTCTGCTTTGCGCCGGATAAGGCGCAAACCGACGTGATCAATCATCTGACCGGCGAAACGATGGCGGAAAGCCGCAACGTGCTGATTGAAGCGGCGCGTCTTGCGCGCGGCGCTATTCAGCCTTTGGCCAGCGCCCGTGTGGACGATCTGGATGCGCTGATTGTGCCAGGCGGCTTTGGCGCGGCGAAAAACCTGAGTAATTTCGCCGCCCAGGGGAGTGACTGCGTCGTTGACCGCGATCTGCAGGCGTTAACGCTGGCGATGCACGAGGCGGGTAAGCCGCTGGGCTTTATGTGTATCGCGCCGGCGCTGTTGCCGAAGATTTTCCCGACACCGCTGCGGATAACCATCGGTACCGATCCGGATACTGCCGAGGTGCTGGAAGAGATGGGCGCGGAGCATGTGCCGTGCCCGGTTGACGACATCGTGGTCGATGAAGACAACAAAGTGGTGACCACGCCTGCTTATATGCTGGCGCAGAATATTGCCGAGGCCGCCAGCGGTATTGAGAAACTGGTCGATCGCGTACTGGTTCTCGCTGAATGAGTAAGCGTGTTGCGCCGCTGGCGATGATCAAGCGCCTGCTGTTACGCCTGGCGCTTATCTGCGTGGTTTTCTGGGGCGGCGGTATCGCCGTATTCAGCGTTCTGCCGGTGCCGTTCTCAGCGGTGATGCTCGAGCGCCAGGTTAGCGCCTGGTTCTCCGGTGATTTTCATTATGTCGCCCATTCTGATTGGGTTGGTATGGACGAGATTTCCCCCTGGATGGGGCTGGCGGTGATTGCTGCTGAAGATCAGAAATTCCCCGACCACTGGGGTTTTGACGTGCCGGCAATCGAAAAAGCGCTGGCGCACAACGAACGGAATGAAAATCGAATTCGCGGCGCGTCGACGCTCTCTCAGCAGACGGCGAAAAACCTGTTTTTATGGGATGGCCGTAGCTGGCTACGCAAGGGGCTGGAAGTGGGCCTGACCGTCGGGATCGAAACGGTCTGGAGCAAGAAACGCATTCTCACCGTGTATCTGAATATCGCCGAGTTTGGCGACGGTATTTTCGGTGTTGAAGCGGCGGCCCAGCGCTATTTTCATAAGCCGGCCAGCCGTTTAACCCCTGCAGAGGCCGCGCTGCTGGCGGCGGTATTACCGAATCCGATTCGGTTTCGCGCCGATGCGCCATCAGGTTATGTTCGCAGCCGACAGGCATGGATCCTGCGCCAGATGCGTCAGTTAGGCGGCGAAGGCTTTATGCAGGCCAATAAGCTGCATTAACCGCAATCCCGCCGGGAGATGCTTAGTCTTCATCAAACCCGGCATTGAACAGCGCGATCACCGCCGCCAGCGCTTCGACTTCCTGCGGGCCGCTGGCCTCCACCTCAATTTGACGACCTTTGGCGGAATCGAGCATCAGCAGGGCGATAACGCTATTGGCTTCCGCCTCCGTGCCTTCGTCGTTGCGTAGCAACACTTCCGCATCGAAATTCTGCATTAGCTCGAAAAGCTTCATCGCCGGGCGTGCGTGCATGCCCAGCTTGTTGGTGATTTCAACGGTTTGCTTGACGGTCATGATTTACGTTTTTCCAGCGTCCGGTGACGAGACTGCACGTTCTTACCGCGCGAGCGGAAGTAGTCAGCCAGCTGTTCGGCAATATAGACCGAGCGATGCTTACCGCCGGTACAACCAATGGCCACCGTCAGATAGCTGCGGTTATTGGTTTCCAGCATTGGCAACCAAAGCTCCAGATAGCTTCGGGTCTGATAAATAAAGTTATGCACTTCCGTATGGCGATCGAGGAAGGCGGCAACCGGTTTATCGAGGCCGGTCATGGGGCGTAGCTTCGGATCCCAGTGCGGGTTCGGCAGGAAACGGACGTCAAAAACGTAATCGGCATCGATCGGGATACCGTGTTTGAAGCCGAATGATTCAAAGACCATCGTCAATTCACGTTCGCGTTTACCTAGCAGGCGGGTACGCAGCATCTCGGCCAGTTCATGCACCGACATTTCGGAAGTATCGACGATCAGGTCCGCGCGCGAGCGCAGCGGCTCGAGCAGATCGCTCTCTTCGTCGATCGCGCTTTCGAGCGACAAATTCTTGCTGGAGAGCGGATGCAAGCGGCGGGTATCGCTGTAGCGGCGGATCAGGGTATTGCGGTCGGCATCAAGGAACAGCAGCTGCGGGGAGAAGGATTCCGGCAGGTTCTGCATCGCTTGTTCAAAGATTTCCGGTGATTCCGGCATATTACGCACGTCGATGCTGACGGCCGCGGAGATATCGCGGTCGGCCAGCGTTCGCGCCAGCTCAGGTAACAGCACTACCGGCAGGTTATCCACACAGTAGAAGCCCATATCTTCCAGCGCTCGCAGGGCGACGGATTTCCCCGAGCCAGAGCGGCCGCTGACGATCATCAGTACCATGTACCGTTTCTCCTCAGTACGATAAAGGTTAAGGCGCGACTCACGTTAAGCGTCATCGCTGCTTCCTGCTTCGGTGATGATCTCATACAACTCTTCATCGCTCACCGCAGCGCGCAGGCGACGGCAGATGGTTTTGTCCGCCAGACGTTTGGCGACCAGCGAGAGCGTATGCAGATGGGTTTTGGTTTGATCGGCCGGCACCAGTAGCGCAAACAGCAGATCGACCGGCTGATTGTCGATCGCATCGAAGGCGATCGGCGTTTCCAACTGCACAAATACGCCAACGGCGCGCAGGGTATCCTCTTCAAGCTTGCCGTGAGGGATCGCAATGCCGTTGCCGATCCCGGTACTGCCCATTTTTTCACGGGTCAGGATCGCTTCAAAGACCACCTGCGGCGGTAAACCTAGCTGCTTCGCCGCCAGTTCGCTGATGATTTCCAGCGCGCGTTTCTTGCTCTGGCAGTGAACCTGGCTACGGGTACAATCCTGGTTAAGGACATTGCTCAGTTGTAGAGCGGAATCGTTGTTCATCATAATTTCACCTGAGCTGCCCTTATCCGCGGGCTGCGGATAAGGGCGATCGCCCGGACAATTAGTGTTGTTTCAGTTTATCTTTATGTTTTGTTAACTGTCTTGCCAGCTTATCGATAAGACCATCGATAGCGGCATACATATCCTGCCCTTCCGCACTGGCATGGATTTCGCCACCGTTGACATGCAAATTGGCGTCCGCGATTTGCGTCACCTTCTCTACTTTTAACACAATATAGACCTGGTTGATCCTATCGAAAAACTGCTCCAGTTTGCTGAACTTCGTAGTGACGAAGTCGCGCATGGCGGGAGTGATCTCGACGTTGTGTCCTGTAATGTTGAGCTGCATAGTGTCTTCCTTATCGGTTGTGTCAGACCAGTTGTTTGCGCTGGTTTGACGGCGGAATGGATAAAGACTCTCGGTACTTAGCAACAGTGCGCCGCGCCACCATAATACCCTGATCGGAGAGCATGGTGGTGAGCTTGCTGTCGCTCAACGGCTTCGCGGGGTTCTCCGCGGCGATTAACTTCTTCACCAGCGCACGAATGGCGGTAGACGAGGCTTCGCCGCCGCCTTCGGTATTGACGTGGCTGGAGAAGAAATACTTCAACTCAAAAATACCGCGTGGACTGTGCAGATATTTTTGCGTGGTAACGCGTGAAATGGTTGATTCATGCATCTCGACGGCCTGGGCGATATCCGCCAGCACCATCGGTTTCATAAATTCTTCACCCTGCTCAAAGAAGGCCTGCTGCTGTTCGACGATGCAGCGGCTGACGCGCAGCAGGGTATCGTTACGGCTCTCAAGGCTCTTAATCAGCCAGCGGGCTTCTTGCAGGTTGCTGCGGATAAACTGGCTGTCGGCGTCGTTGCGCGCATTATTGCCCATCGCCGCGTATTGCTGATTAATCTTCAGCCGCGGAATGCTGTCGGAATTGAGCTCGACGACCCAGCGGCCGTTAACCTTGCGCACCAGTACATCCGGGATCACGTATTCCGGCTCGCTGGTTTGAATGGACTGACCCGGGCGCGGATCCAGCGACTGGATCAGGCAAACCGCCTCTTTCAGAACGTCTTCTTTCAAGCGAGTGACGCGCATCAGGCTACGGAAATCGTGGTTGGCCAGGAGATCAAGATGCTCGCTGATAATCAACCGGGCTTCTTCCAGCCACGGCGTCTCTTTGGCAAATTGTGAAAGCTGGATCAGCAGGCAGTCACGGAGATCCCTGGCGGCGACGCCGACCGGATCGAAACGCTGTACGCGCTTGAGTACCGCTTCAACTTCCTCAAGACCAATTTCATCATCTTCGATACTGTCGACAATGTCCTGAATGGAAATAGTGAGGTAGCCGGTCTCGTCAACGGCATCGACGATGGAGGTGGCTATCGCGCGGTCGGTATCGGTGAATGGCGTGAGCTCGACCTGCCACATCAGATAATCCTGCAGGCTTTGGGTGGTCTCACCCTGATAGATCGGCAGTTCATCGTCCTGGTAGTCGACGCCATTACCCGACGGCGTGCCGGCGGTGTAGATTTCATCCCAGCTGGCGTCCAGCGGGAGCTCGTCCGGCATCTCTTTTTGTTCGAGCGCGTCGACGGTATCCAGAGACTCGCGGTCCTCGGCTTCTGTGGTTTCAACCTCTTCGTGAAGATCGGTTTGCTCAAGCAACGGGTTACTCTCCAGCGCCTGCTGGAGTTCTTGCTGGAGTTCTAACGTGGACAGCTGCAACAAGCGGATGGCCTGCTGCAGTTGGGGCGTCATGGCAAGCTGTTGGCTTAGCCTTAATTGCAAACCTTGCTTCATGTTCAGGGTCAATATCTCCGGCTAAAACGTCTATAACCTCTACCCTATCAGAGTCTGAAGTCTTCCCCAAGGTACACGCGTTTAACCTGCTCGTCTTCAAGGATTTGCTGCGGGGTGCCGTGGGCGATGAGATGGCCCTGGCTCACGATATAAGCTCGTTCACAGACCGCCAGCGTCTCCCTGACGTTATGGTCAGTAATGAGTACGCCCAGCCCGCTGTCGCGCAGGTGTTCGATGATGCGTTTAATATCGATAACAGAGATAGGGTCAACCCCGGCGAACGGTTCATCCAGCAGGATGAATTTCGGGTTCGCCGCCAGCGCGCGGGCGATTTCGACGCGGCGGCGTTCACCGCCGGAGAGCGCCTGGCCCAGGCTATCGCGCAGGTGTTCGATGTGGAATTCTTCCATCAGCTCTTTAGCGCGATCTTCACGCTGCTCGCTGCTGAGATCGTCGCGAATCTGCAGCACCGCCATCAGGTTATCGTAGACGCTCAGGCGGCGGAAGATAGAGGCTTCCTGCGGCAGATAACCAATGCCGCGGCGCGCGCGCGCGTGCAGCGGCAGCAGACTGATATCTTCATCGTCAATGATAATGTTGCCGGCATCGCGCGGCACGATGCCCACCACCATATAAAAGGTGGTGGTCTTACCGGCGCCGTTCGGGCCCAGCAGACCGACGATTTCACCGGAGTTGACGGTCAGGCTGACGTCTTCCACCACGCGGCGGCCTTTGTAGGCTTTGGCGAGGTTTTTTGCAGTTAATGTTGCCATAACGGATTACTTACCTTTCTTTTGCTGATCGCCGCTTTTGTCCTGCAACTGCGAAGGCACCAGTACCGTAGTCACGCGACCGCCTTTGTTGCTGAAGGCCTGCATTTTCTGCTCTTTCACCAGATAGGTGATTTTATCGCCCTGAATATTGCTATCCAGCTGTTCCAGATGCGCGTTACCGGTCAGCACCACGAAATCGTTCTGCAGTTCATAATGCATTTTCGACGCGCGGCCTTTCACCGGTTTGCCATTGTCCTGCATCTGATAGAAGGTGGCCGGATTGCCGAAACCGTCGATCACCTCTTTGCCTTTTTCACCGCCAGGGCGGGTAACCACGACTTTGTCGGCATTGATCTTAATGGTCCCCTGGGTAACGACCACGTTACCGGTGAAGGTCACGACGTTACCCTGCATATCCAGCGACTGCTGATCGGATTCGATGTGAATCGGCTGATCGGTATCGCCGGTTTTTGCCAGAGCCGGCAGGCTGGCGGCCAGAAGCGCGCTTGCGAGCGCAATGTTAAGGCTGAGTTTGTTTGTTCTGAATTTCATAAGAGGTTCTAACCTTTTCAATCAGCTCGGCATTTTTGCTGCGTAGGTTCCCGCGCATTTTCAGGCCGCTGGAATTAAATGTTGTTCCGTATAACGTCACCATATCGTCAGAGGTTACATCCTGGGTCACCAGGTTCACCTGCGCGTTATCGGTGGTAATTTTGCGCAGTTGAGAGTCGGGGCTCAACGCGTCGACCTCAACGTGGCCGTAAAGATACAGCATACGGTCGTTGGTTAACTTGGCTTTATCCGCTCTGATTGACCAGGCCGGAACCTTGTTGGTATCAAAGGTAGTCATTACCGGGTTGGTGAACCACGATACTTCTTGTTCGGAAAAGTATTCGACATGCTCGGCTATCAGACGATAGCTCAACGCGCCTTCCGGGCTGTACACCACGGTATCGGTATGCTCGCTTTTATACGTCGGATCGTTAGGATTGACCGCGACGGTCGCGGTGTCGTCCGTACTCGCCAGGTTCAGGCCGATCAGGATCAACGCGACCAGCGATAGTAAGATGATAACCCAACGTCTGGTTTTACTCATATTGATTGCCCTTTGGCCTCATCAAGCTTGCCCTGCGCCAATAGTAACAAATCGCAGACTTCGCGTACCGCGCCGCGTCCGCCGTTAATTCGCGTGACATAGTTCGCCCGCGGGAGCAGCAGCGGATGCGCATCGGCGACGGCGACGCTTAAACCGACCTCCGCCATTACCGGCCAGTCGATCAGATCGTCGCCAATGTACGCGACTTCATCGGGGCGAACCGCCAGTTTGCTTAATAATTCGCGAAACGCCAATAGCTTATCGGACTGACCTTGATACAGATGCGTAATGCCCAGCGTCTGGCAGCGGTCTTCTACCAGTTTAGCTTTTCGCCCGGTAATAATCGCGACTTCAATACCGGAAGTCAGCGCGCAGCGGATCCCGTAGCCATCGCGGACGTTAAACGCTTTCAGTTCTTCGCCGTTGTTGCCCATATAGATAAGGCCGTCGGAAAGCACGCCGTCGACGTCGAGGATCAGTAAACGGATCTTCGCCGCCCGGTCGATAAATTCCTGGCTTACCGGCCCGTAGCAGGTGTCGACCTGGGCATCAGCATTATTCATTATTTTATCCTTACTTACACTACGCCAGCGCGCAGCAGATCGTGCATATGTACCACACCTAGCAGTCGGTCGCCATCGGCAACCAGCACGCAGGTGATATGGCGGGACTGCATCAGGTTGAGCGCATCTACCGCCAGCATGCCCGGACGAATGCGGATCCCGCCTGGGGTCATGACTTCAGCGATGCTGGCGTTACGCATATCGACGCCGGTATCAAAGACGCGGCGCAGGTCGCCATCGGTGAAGATGCCGATGATATTCATCTCGTCATCGCAGATGGCCGTCATGCCTAAATTCTTACGGGTGATTTCCAGCAGCGCATCGCGCAGGGTGGCCTGCAGGCCGACGTGAGGGATCTCATCGCCGGTATGCATAATATCATTGACCCGCAGCAGCAGCTTACGACCAAGTGCGCCGCCGGGGTGCGACAAGGCGAAATCTTCGGCGGTAAAGCCGCGGGCTTCGAGCAGCGCTACGGCAAGGGCGTCACCCATCACCAGCGCGGCGGTGGTGCTGGAGGTCGGCGCCAGTCCTAGCGGACAGGCCTCTTTCGGCACTTTCACACATAGATGAATATCGGCGGCGCGCGCCATGCTGCTGTCCGGACGGCTGGTGACGCAGATAAGCGGCACCTGCTGGCGTTTAAGCACCGGAATCAACGCCAGAATTTCATTAGATTCACCGGAATTGGATAGCGCGATGACCACATCCTGCGGCGTGACCATCCCCAGATCGCCGTGAGCCGCTTCACCGGGATGGACAAAAAAAGCCGAAGTACCGGTACTGGCGAAAGTCGCCGCCATTTTGCGCCCGATATGACCGGATTTACCCATGCCCATCACCACGACTTTACCGCCGCAGCGGAAAATCGTTTCACAGGCGCGGGTGAAATCTTCATTAATATACTGATCGAGCTGGGCCAGACCTTCACGTTCAATTTCCAGAACCTGACGTCCTGCCTGTTGAAAGTCAAAATCCGTTGGCAAATCTATTTGCGACATGATGTTACCCCAATTCATTCAACGAAGTACGGCGCTGAACAGAACAGCACCGCCAACCAAACCATAAAGCCGCCGACCAGCAAGGCGCCCGCTACGCGCCCCGGCTGCCGTTTACGCCGCCAGCACAGCAGCGCGAAGATCGCGCTGACCAGCAGCATCACGCTGTAGTCGCGCGTAAAAGCTTCAGCAGGGAAGGCGCCAGGGGCGATTAACGCCGGCAGCCCGAGCACCAGCACGAGATTAAGGATATTGGCGCCAATGATATTCCCGATGGCGATATCGTCTTCCCCTTTTCGTGCGCCGGCGATAGCGGTGGCCAGTTCCGGCAGGCTGGTGCCGATAGCAATAACCGTTAAGCCGACCGTCAGCTCGCTAATGGCGAAATAGTTCGCCAACACCGTGGCGTTATCCACCACCATACGGGTGGCCATCGGCATGACGATCATCGCCACCCCAAGCCACAGCAGGGCGACGGGTAGCGAACCGCCGCGCGGTAGCTCCGCCAGCTGTTCCCGGGTCAGGCTATCGCTACCCTGACGTTCCGCCAGGCGCGCTATTTTTAGGGTAAACACCAGCCACAGTATGGCCAGCGCCAGTAAAAACAGCCCGTCCAGACGCGACAACTGGCCATCGTAGAGCACAAATCCCGCCAGTAAACTGACCAGCAACATTAGCGGCAATTCGCGGCGCAGGATATCAGAATGCACGGTAAATGGATGGAGCAGGGCGGCAAGACCGAGAATTAATAGAATATTCGTAATATTGGATCCCAACGCCGTACCGATCGCCAGATCGGTTTGCCCGTGAAGGGAGGCGGCGGTGGAAACGATGATCTCCGGCAGGCTGGTACCGATGCTCACGACCGTCATGCCGATGATGAGCGGCGGGATCCCCATCATGCGACACAGTATTGAAGCGGCGTATACCAGACGATCGGCGCTGTAAACTACCAGCAGTAAACCAATTATTAACAGAGCCGTTGCTAAGAGCATCTAAAGTCCTTTCTTCAGGTATAATCGTCGCCTCGCTGGCCGTCCGTACGCAGCGTAACGAATTCTTAATTTTGACTTTATGTGTGGCAAAAGTAAAACAAATGCCAGCTTTCGCTAACCCGGGCAGGTAAGATTCTGTAAAAATGTTGGGTTTGTGGTGAAAGAAAGCGCCATGCTTAGCCCGAAGGTTTAGTAAGGATGATTTTATGAGCCAAACTCTGGCGAATTTAGTCGAGGTTCGCGGTATTCGTTTCTCTCGGGGCGACCGCGTCATCTTCGATGATATCTCGCTATCGGTGCCTCGCGGCAAGATTACCGCCATTATGGGGCCATCGGGGATCGGCAAGACGACCCTGCTGCGTTTGATCGGCGGCCAGATCCCGCCGGACAGCGGCGAGATCCTGTTTGACGGCGAAAACGTGCCGCAAATGACGCGCTCGCGGCTGTATACCGTGCGTAAACGCATGAGCATGCTGTTTCAGTCCGGCGCGCTATTCACCGATATGAACGTGTTTGATAACGTAGCTTACCCGTTGCGCGAACATACTCAGTTGCCGGATGCGCTACTGCACACCACCGTCATGATGAAGCTGGAGGCGGTTGGGCTACGCGGCGCGGCGAAACTGATGCCTTCGGAACTCTCCGGCGGGATGGCGCGGCGCGCGGCGTTGGCGCGGGCGATTGCCCTTGAGCCGGATCTGATCATGTTTGATGAACCTTTCGTCGGACAGGATCCCATCACCATGGGCGTATTGGTTAAACTTATCTCAGAGCTGAATAGTACCCTGGGAGTGACCTGCATTGTGGTATCGCACGACGTACCGGAAGTGCTGAGCATTGCGGATTACGCCTACATCGTGGCGGATAAGAAAATCGTTGCCCACGGCAGCGCGCAATCGCTGCGTGAAAATAGCGATCCGCGCGTGCGCCAGTTCATTGATGGCATCGCTGACGGCCCGGTGCCGTTCCGCTATCCTGCGGGCGATTACCACCATGATTTATTAGGCAAAGGGAGCTAAACGACTCATGCTATTCAATGCGTTGGCAGCGCTCGGACACCGCGGCATCAAAACCACCGCGACCTTCGGGCGCGCCGGATTAATGCTGTTTAATGCCGTGGTGGGCAAGCCGGAATTTCGCAAACATGCTCCGCTGCTGGTGCGCCAGCTGTATAACGTCGGCGTGTTATCGATGCTGATTATTATCGTCTCGGGGCTGTTCATCGGTATGGTACTGGGGCTGCAGGGCTATCTGGTATTAACGACTTATAGCGCAGAGACCAGCCTGGGTATGCTGGTGGCGCTGTCGCTGCTGCGCGAGCTGGGGCCGGTGGTAGCCGCACTGCTTTTCGCCGGGCGAGCCGGTTCGGCGTTAACCGCCGAGATTGGCCTGATGCGGGCGACCGAGCAGCTCTCCAGCATGGAAATGATGGCGGTGGATCCGCTGCGCCGGGTGATTTCGCCGCGCTTCTGGGCCGGGGTTATCTCGCTTCCGCTGTTGACGATCATATTCGTCGCCGTAGGCGTCTGGGGCGGTTCGCTGGTTGGCGTCAGCTGGAAAGGCATCGACGCGGGGTTCTTCTGGACCGCGATGCAAAATGCCGTCGACTGGCGAATGGATCTGGTTAACTGCCTGATTAAAAGTCTGGTTTTTGCCGTTACGGTAACCTGGATTGCGTTATTCAATGGTTATGACGCTATCCCCACTTCCGCTGGAATTAGCCGGGCAACGACGCGCACCGTGGTGCATTCGTCGCTGGCGGTTCTGGGGCTGGATTTTGTGCTGACTGCGCTGATGTTTGGGAATTAAGTTCATGCAAACGAAAAAAAATGAGATCTGGGTAGGTGTGTTCTTACTGGCGGCGCTGCTGGCGGCGCTGTTTGTCTGTCTGAAGGCGGCGAACGTCACCTCGTTGCGTACCGAACCGACTTATCGTCTTTATGCGACCTTCGATAACATCGGTGGCCTGAAAGCGCGTTCACCGGTGCGCATCGGCGGTGTGGTGGTCGGTCGCGTCGCGGATATCACCCTCGATCCAAAAACCTATCTGCCGCGCGTTGCCATCGATATCGACGAAAGCTACAACCACATTCCGGATACCAGCTCGCTGGCGATTCGTACTTCCGGCCTGCTCGGGGAGCAGTACCTGGCGCTGAACGTCGGTTTTGAAGACCCGGAACTGGGCACCGCGATTCTTAAAGACGGCGGTACGATTCAGGACACCAAGTCCGCCATGGTGTTGGAAGATCTGATAGGCCAGTTCCTCTATAACAGCAAGGGCAGCGATAATCAGAATTCTGACAATGATAAGGCGGCGGCTGAGGGTCATACTGACGCTACGCCGCAGGCCGGCATGACGCATTAATTTCAGGAGAGACAAGATATGTTTAAACGCTTACTCATGGTCGCCATGCTGGTGATTGCTCCACTAACAGCCGCGCATGCCGCGGATCAAACTAACCCGTATAAGTTGATGGACGAAGCGGCGCAGAAGACCTTCGATCGTCTGAAGAACGAACAGCCGAAGATCAAAGCCAACCCGAACTATCTGCGTGATATCGTCGATCAGGAACTGCTGCCTTACGTGCAGGTGAAATATGCCGGCGCGCTGGTGCTGGGCCGTTACTACAAAGAGGCGACGCCTGCACAACGTGAAGCCTATTTCGCCGCCTTCCGCGAGTATCTGAAACAGGCTTACGGTCAGGCGCTGGCGATGTATCACGGCCAGACTTACCAAATTGCGCCTGAGCAGCCGCTGGGCAGCGCAACCATCGTGCCGATTCGCGTCACCATCCTCGACCCGAATGGCCGTCCTCCGGTACGTCTGGACTTCCAATGGCGTAAAAATACCCAGACCGGCAACTGGCAGGCTTATGACATGATCGCCGAAGGCGTCAGCATGATCACCACCAAACAAAACGAGTGGAGCGACCTGCTGCGCACGAAAGGTGTTGATGGTCTGACCGCGCAGCTGAAAGCTATTTCTGCCCAGCCTATCACTCTGGATCAGAAGAAATAATGAGCGAACAACTGAGCTGGAACCGCGACGGTGAACGCCTGGCGTTGCGCGGCGAACTGGATCAGGAATTTATACTGCCGCTGTGGAATGCACGCGCGCAGGCGACCGACGGCGTATCCACTATCGACCTCAGCGACGTTTCACGGGTCGATAGCGCCGGGGTAGCGTTGCTGGTTCATTTTGTCGCGCTGGTACGTCGGCAGGGCAAAACGGCGCAAGTGGTAGGGAAAAGCGAAAACCTGCAAACGCTGGTGAGTCTTTACAACCTTCCGGCGGACATGATCCCGTAAATTTTTCAGTAGGTTAATGCTGAAGCTATTCTGAAAGCCCCATCAATCTGTTCGATGGGGCTTTTTGCTTGTTTAAGACAGCGCCACTTTCCTCTAAGATGTTGGGCTGTTTTCACACTCAGAAAAATGTGATCCCATGGAAAATCATGAAATTCAGACCGTGCTGATGAACGCACTCTCCCTTCAGGAAGTCCACGTCTCTGGCGATGGCAGCCACTTTCAGGTTATCGCTGTGGGTGAGATGTTTGACGGCATGAGCCGGGTAAAAAAACAGCAGGCTATCTACGCGCCGCTGATGGAATATATTGCCGACAATCGCATTCATGCGCTGTCGATCAAAGCGTTTACCCCGCAAGAATGGGCACGCGATCGCAAACTTAATGGCTTTTAAGCTGTAGGGATGTTCCCTACAGCGTTGATGAATTTTTAACCGAGAACAGAATCAATGGATAAATTCCGTGTTCAGGGGCCGACTCGCCTGCAGGGCGAGGTCACCATTTCCGGCGCTAAAAACGCTGCCCTGCCAATCCTCTTTGCCGCGCTGTTAGCCGAAGAGCCGATTGAAATCCAGAACGTACCGAAGCTGAAAGATATCGATACCACCATGAAGCTGCTGAGCCAGCTGGGCGCGAAGGTCGAGCGCAATGGTTCCGTATGGATCGATGCTGGCCCGGTAAATGTTTTCTGTGCTCCGTACGATTTAGTGAAAACCATGCGCGCTTCCATCTGGGCGCTGGGGCCGCTGGTGGCGCGTTTCGGCCAGGGCCAGGTTTCTCTGCCGGGCGGCTGCGCTATCGGCGCGCGTCCGGTCGACCTGCACATTACCGGCCTGGAACAGCTGGGCGCGGAAATCAAACTGGAAGAAGGCTATGTGAAGGCGTCGGTTAACGGGCGTCTGAAAGGCGCGCATATCGTGATGGATAAGGTCAGCGTAGGCGCGACCGTGACTATCATGAGCGCGGCGACGCTGGCTGAAGGCACGACCGTGATTGAAAACGCCGCGCGCGAGCCGGAAATCGTCGATACCGCCAACTTCCTTAACGCGCTGGGCGCAAAGATTACGGGTCAGGGTTCCGACCGTATCACCATTGAGGGCGTTGCGCGTCTGGGCGGCGGCGTTTATCGCGTGCTGCCGGACCGTATCGAAACCGGTACCTTCCTGGTCGCTGCGGCGATCTCCGGCGGTAAAATTATGTGCCGTCATGCGCAGCCTGATACCCTGGATGCGGTACTGGCTAAGCTGCGTGAAGCTGGCGCGGACATTGAAGTCGGTGAAGACTGGATTAGCCTCGATATGCACGGCAACCGTCCGAAAGCGGTCAACGTGCGTACCGCGCCGCACCCGGGTTTCCCAACCGACATGCAGGCGCAGTTCACCTTGCTGAACCTGGTGGCTGAAGGAACGGGTGTTATCACCGAAACCATCTTCGAGAACCGCTTCATGCACATTCCGGAACTGATCCGTATGGGCGCGCACGCGGAAATCGAAAGTAATACCGCGATTTGCCATGGTGTCGCGAAGCTGTCCGGCGCACAGGTCATGGCGACCGACCTGCGTGCATCTGCAAGCCTGGTGCTGGCGGGTTGTATTGCGGAAGGGACGACCATCGTCGACCGTATCTATCATATCGATCGCGGCTATGAGCGCATCGAAGATAAACTGCAGGCTCTGGGCGCGAATATCGAACGCGTCAAAGGCGAGTAATTCTGCTGCGGTAGCAGCCCTCTGACGTCCGTCCGGGGGCTGTTATCGATCTCTCCCTCACGTTAGGTCTTATTTCTCTTCTGACGCATCATCTGCGTTCTGTCGATGAACTGATGGGTAATGGGGTCGTGGTAACGCGATGGCCAGATAACCCACGGATCGGTTCCCAGCGCGTTCGCAATAATCAATTCGCCTTTAGGCCACGGACGGGTTAGCGCGTTGGCAAGCGTAGAAGAGCTTAATCCGTGACGTCGCGACTCAGCTGCGAGGGACGTCCCCTTTTTGCGAAGGCCGGCAATAATATCCGCTGAATGCCAGTCGATGAACTTATCCATAAATTCTCCCGGTGATAACTGTCTGCGCGTCAATACGGACGGCCGAAATACTATACCCTGGTTCTTATATGGTTTTAACAAGTTCCCGTATTGTTCTTGTACATTCAGAATATATTAAGGTTTCTGGCGTTATTTGAAGAATATTGGATTTTATTGGAACTCTCCCGCGCGGTGAGCACGGGAGAGAGGAGGGATTAGTGGTCGCGCTGAACGGCGATATGCGCAAGGCCGATGAGGGCATCGCGCCATGGCGTATCCGGCAGAACCTGCAGTGCGGCGATAGCTTTATCAGCTTCTTCTTCCGCACGTTTCTGCGTCCACTCCAGCGAACCGCAGGCCGCCATGGTTTCAAGTACCGCGTCAAGCAGATGACGCCCGTTACCCTGCTCGATAGCGCCGCGAATCATTGCCGCCTGATCCGGGGTACCGTGATGCATAGCGTGTAGCAGAGGCAGCGTTGGTTTGCCTTCGTTCAGGTCATCACCGACGTTTTTGCCAAGGCGTTCGCCATCGGAACTGTAATCCAGCAGATCGTCAATCAGCTGGAACGCGGTGCCGAGGTAACGGCCGTAATCCTGCAGCGCCTGTTCTTCTTCGGCGCTGCAACCAGCCAGGATACCGGAACACTGCGAAGCGGCTTCAAACAGACGGGCGGTCTTACTGTAGATGACCCGCATATAATTCTCTTCCGTGATATCCGGGTCGTTGACGTTCATCAACTGCAGGACTTCGCCTTCGGCAATGACGTTTACGGCTTCCGACATCACCTCCAGCACCTTCAGCGAACCGAGACGAGTCATCATCTGGAAGGCGCGGGTGTAGATAAAGTCGCCCACCAGTACGCTGGCGGCGTTACCGAACGCGGCGTTGGCCGTCGCTTTGCCGCGGCGCATATCGGACTCGTCGACGACGTCGTCATGCAGTAGGGTCGCGGTATGAATAAATTCGATCAGTGCGGCAATGTTGACGTGCGCATTCCCCTGATAGCCGACCGCGCGAGCTGCAAGCACGGCGATCATCGGACGAATACGTTTACCGCCTCCGCTGACGATGTAGTAGCCTAACTGATTGATAAGCTGTACATCTGAGTTGAGCTGCTCGAGGATTGCCGCATTGACACCCGCCATATCCTGCGCGGTTAACTCATTGATTTTTTCTAAATTCATCGCAAAAGCCGGGCCAAATGTCCTGTTACCGCGAATCCAGGTGGGATCACAGAAGGATTAAGATAGAATTAAAAGAAGATATGATTGTACTGAAAAATCAGCGCAGATAAACGTTAGCGTGAAAGTTGTGTTTTTTTTCTGCGTTGATCGATGATCGCTCTTGTCAAAGGGTCGCGTTTTGCGTAATATTCGCGCCCTATTGTGAATATTTATAGCGCACTCTGAATCACACGAAGAGGTGCGCGGAAGCGGAGTTTTATATGTACGCGGTTTTCCAAAGTGGTGGTAAACAACACCGAGTAAGCGAAGGTCAGACCGTTCGCCTGGAAAAGCTGGACATCGCAACTGGCGAAGCTGTTGAGTTCGCTGAAGTTCTGATGATCGCAAACGGTGAAGAAATCAAGATCGGCGTTCCTTTCGTTGAGGGCGGCGTAATCAAAGCTGAAGTTGTTGCTCACGGTCGTGGCGAGAAAGTTAAAATCGTTAAGTTTCGTCGTCGTAAACACTATCGTAAGCAAGCAGGCCACCGTCAGTGGTTCACTGATGTGAAAATCACTGGCATCAGCGCCTAAGACTTGAGGGAGTAGATTTAAATGGCACATAAAAAGGCTGGCGGCTCGACTCGTAACGGTCGCGATTCAGAAGCTAAACGTCTGGGCGTAAAACGTTTCGGCGGTGAAGCAGTTCTGGCAGGTAGCATCATCGTTCGTCAACGTGGTACTAAATTCCACGCTGGCACCAACGTTGGTTGCGGCCGTGACCACACTCTGTTCGCTTTGACTGACGGTAAAGTCAAGTTCGAAGTTAAAGGCCCGAAAAACCGTAAATTCATCAGCATCGTTGCTGAATAAGTTTTTCGCGTCCTGGTGACGGATGAAAGCCCCGCAACACGTTGCGGGGCTTTTTACATTAGAATCCCGGAAAAAATTTCTGCAGGGAAAACGGGCATCATGAAGCAGCAGGCCGGCATTGGCATTCTTTTGGCGCTAACCACCGCGATGTGTTGGGGAGCACTGCCAATTGCAATGAAGCAGGTTCTTGAAGTGATGGAGCCGCCAACGGTGGTCTTTTATCGCTTTTTGATGGCCAGTATTGGTCTTGGCGCGATCCTCGCCATCAAAGGCAAACTGCCGCCGCTGCGAATTTTTCGCAAGCCGCGCTGGTTGGTTTTATTAGCGATTGCTACCGGCGGTCTGTTCGGTAACTTCATTCTGTTCAGCTCTTCCCTGCAATATCTCAGTCCAACGGCCTCCCAGGTCATCGGCCAGCTATCGCCGGTCGGCATGATGGTGGCAAGCGTTGTGATTCTGAAAGAGCGCATGCGCGGTACCCAGGTTGTAGGGGCGCTGATGTTGCTCAGCGGGCTGGTGATGTTTTTCAACACCAGCCTGATTGAAATCTTTACCCGTCTCACGGACTACACGTGGGGGGTAATTTTTGGTGTCGCAGCGGCAACGGTGTGGGTAAGCTACGGGGTCGCGCAAAAGGTGTTATTGCGGCGCCTGGCATCACAGCAGATACTATTTTTGCTGTACACTTTATGTACTATCGCATTACTGCCACTCGCTAAACCGGGGGTAATATCCCAACTGAGCGACTGGCAACTGGCTTGCCTGATTTTTTGCGGGCTGAATACCCTGGTCGGCTACGGGGCGCTGGCGGAAGCCATGGCGCGCTGGCAGGCGGCGCAGGTCAGCGCGTTAATTACCTTAACGCCACTGTTTACGCTACTGTTTTCTGATTTATTATCAATGGCCTGGCCCGATGTTTTCGCCAGACCGATGTTAAACCTGATTGGTTATCTCGGTGCGTTTGTCGTGGTTGCGGGCGCGATGTATTCCGCCATTGGCCATCGTCTTTGGGGACGCTGGCGCAAGCGAGAAGCGGTTGTACCGCTGCCCCGCTCAGGCGAATGATTTACGGAGAGTAAAATGAAGTTTGTAGATGAAGCAACGATCCTGGTCGTAGCAGGTGACGGCGGCAATGGTTGCGTTAGCTTCCGCCGCGAAAAATATATTCCGCGAGGCGGCCCGGACGGCGGCGATGGCGGTGACGGCGGCGACGTTTGGCTGGAAGCTGACGAGAACCTCAACACCCTGATCGACTATCGATTCGAAAAATCTTTCCGCGCAGAACGCGGACAGAACGGTCAGAGCCGCGACTGCACCGGTAAACGCGGTAAAGATGTCACGGTGAAAGTGCCTGTAGGGACCCGCGTCATCGACCAGGGAACCGGCGAGACCATGGGCGATATGACCAAGCACGGTCAGCGTTTAATGGTCGCGAAAGGCGGATGGCACGGTCTTGGCAACACGCGCTTCAAATCATCCGTTAACCGTACCCCGCGTCAGAAAACTATGGGTACGCCGGGCGATAAGCGCGATCTGCAGCTCGAACTGATGCTGCTGGCCGACGTGGGGATGCTGGGGATGCCGAATGCCGGTAAATCCACCTTCATTCGCGCGGTCTCCGCGGCGAAGCCGAAAGTGGCCGACTATCCATTTACCACTCTGGTGCCGAGCCTGGGCGTGGTGCGTATGGATAACGAGAAGAGCTTTGTGGTCGCCGATATTCCGGGGCTGATTGAAGGCGCGGCGGAAGGCGCTGGCCTTGGTATTCGCTTCCTTAAGCACCTCGAGCGCTGCCGCGTGCTGCTGCACCTCATCGACATCGAGCCTATCGACGGTTCCGATCCGGTTGAGAATGCGCGCATTATCATCGGCGAACTGGAGAAATACAGCGAGAAGCTGGCCTCTAAACCGCGCTGGTTGGTCTTCAACAAGATTGACCTGATGGACAAAGCGGAGGCTGAAGCCAAAGCGAAGGCCATCGCCGAAGCGCTGGGTTGGGAAGATAAGTTCTATCTGATCTCCGCGGCCAGCCAGCAGGGCGTTAAAGAGCTGTGCTGGGACGTGATGACCTTTATCATCGAAAATCCAATCGTGCAGGCGGAAGAAGAGCAGAAGCCGGAGAAAGTCGAGTTCATGTGGGACGACTATCACCGTCAGCAGCTTGAAGAAGCCGAACTGGAAGAAGATGACGAAGACTGGGATGACGACTGGGACGAAGACGACGAAGAAGGCGTCGAATTCATCTACAAACGTTAATCCTGAGTAAAAAGGGCCGCATCATCTGATGCGGCCCTTTTGTTTTAGTTGTTCTGGTACAAATCTTTATACAGTCGACTTTCGAAGCGCACCAATGGTATGCGGCGGTTGCGCTGGTCGCCCGGCGGCACCGCATAGCCGGAGAGATACTGCACGAAGGCCATCTTTTGCCCGCTGGCGGTGGTAATGAAACCTGCCAGGTTATATACCCCCTGCAGCGAACCGGTCTTCGCCGAAACCTTACCGTCAACGCCCGCCTGATGAAGACCGGCGCGATACTGCAGCGAACCATCGTGTCCGGCAAGCGGCAACATCGAGATAAAGTTGAGCTCGTTATCGTGCTGAGCGATGTACTGCAATACCTGCATCATGGTTGCCGGCGCGATCAGGTTGTGCCGGGACAGGCCTGAGCCATCGGCGATAATCGTGTTACCGAGGTCAATACCCGCCTGCTGGCGCAGAATTTGCCGTACCGCGTCGGAGCCGGCGCGCCAGGTTCCCGGCACGCCCATTCGCGCGTGGCCGATAGTACGAAACACCGTATCGGCAATCATGTTGTCGGATTTCTTCAACATGATGCGCAGAAGATCGTGCAACGGCGCCGATTGGGTCGTCGCCAGCACGGTGCCCGGATCGTTGGCCAGCGTCTGGCGCAAGAGAGTGCCGCTGTAGGTGATACCCGCATCGGTGAGCTCAGCTTTCAGGATCGCGCCTGCGTAACCTGCACCGTCCTGAATGGCGAACGCCAGCGGCAGCGGCTCGCTGCGCTGCGGCAGGCAGCCGGTGAGGGTGTAGCGGTTGAGATCGCCTGGTACGACGTCCAGCTCGCAATACTGCGCCTCTGCGGAGCCGCGGGCGAGCGTCCGCACCTGGCTGAACATGGTGACCGGATAGTAAGAGGCCACGCGAATAAAGGCCAAATCGCCCGCTTTCTGTGCGCTATAGAGCGAGACGGAGAAACAGTTGCGATCAACGATCGCCGCCGCTGGCGGGGCGCTGAAGCACTGCGTCATATCGTTCCACGGCCAGCCGGGAGCCTTATCGTGGCTGGCGAAAACCGAGGTATCGATAAGCACATTGCCTTCAATACGCTGCACGCCGGCTTTTTTCAGCGACGCCACCATGTTGCGGATATCCTGACGCTTTAGCGTCGGATCGCCGCCGAAGCGGGCAATCAGGTCGCCTTTCAGCACACCGCCGTCAAGGGAGCCTTTGGTTTCCAGCGTCGTGGTGAAGCGGAAATCCGGCCCCAACTGCAGCAACGCGGCCAGCGCGGTGATCACCTTCTGGGTACTGGCAGGCAGCGCCATCTGCTGGCTGTGAAAGTCTATCTCCGGCGTCGGGGAGCCAACCTTCTGCGCCATAAAGGCAAGGTTCGCGCCGGCAGGAAGCTGGCTGATGTACTCGTCAATATTCGCGGCCTGAGCGCTAAGCGCTATACCGGCAGTCAATCCGATGATAAATCTGGGAAATCGCATAATCTCGCGCTAACAACCTGAAACCAAGCCGTCATACTACGGTGCATCACCCTGTAAAGTAAACGATGACCCATAGTGAACTTCAGGGTAAAATGCGTATCAAATTGAAAATTGCTGCTGACCTGGGGAGTGTTTCCCGGGTCGGTTTTCTTTTTGCTTCGGCCATGGCTAAGACGTGACCGATGGCGGAACGACTCCGTCCGTTCCATGAAGGAATGATAAAGAGGTATAACAAATGCAAGCTATTCCGATGACCTTACGTGGCGCAGAAAAACTGCGCGAAGAACTGGATTTCCTGAAGTCCGTACGTCGTCCAGAAATTATTGCTGCTATCGCTGAAGCGCGTGAGCACGGCGATCTGAAAGAGAACGCGGAATACCACGCGGCCCGCGAACAGCAGGGCTTCTGCGAAGGTCGTATCAAGGATATCGAAGCAAAACTGTCGAACGCGCAGGTTATCGATATCACTAAGATGCCGAATAATGGCCGCGTGATTTTTGGCGCCACGGTCAGCGTGCTGAACCTGGATAACGACGAAGAGCAGACTTACCGCATCGTGGGCGATGATGAAGCTGATTTTAAACAGAATCTCATCTCTGTGAATTCACCGATCGCCCGCGGCCTGATCGGCAAAGAGCAGGATGACGTCGTCACTATCCGTACCCCGGGTGGTGAAGTGGAATACGAAATTATCAAGGTTGAATACCTGTAAGGCGTATTTCCCGCTACGATGTTTATAGATTGTAAAGAAAGGAAAAAGGCCGCATAGCGGCCTTTTATCAACGTCAGGAGCATGGCATTTTGCTCGCCTGGCCACAGAAATCCCTCGTTTTACACAATGTTGTGTCGGGATTCAGGATATTCTTAGCGTGGCAGCGAGATTTTACGCTCTGGCGTTGGGCGGTACAGAACCAGCGTTTTACCGATGACCTGTACGTTACAGGCGCCGGTTTCACGCACGATGGCTTCCACGATCAAGGCTTTAGTTTCGCGATCTTCTGAGGCGATCTTCACCTTGATGAGCTCATGGTGCCCTAACGCTTGTTCGATCTCGGCCAGTACCCCTTCGGTCAAACCATTATTGCCAAGCATAACTACCGGCTTGAGCGGATGTGCCAGACCTTTCAGGTGCTGTTTTTGTTTAGTACTCAGATTCATCGTATTTTTTTGCTTACGTTGGGATTGAAAACGGGTCATTCTACCGCCATCTCCCATATATCGCCAAACTACCGCGTCGATTTTTACGCAGTAAAGTACGATGAACCCGAATGGGAATGTTAAATGACAGGTAAAAAGCGTTCTGCCAGCTCAAGCCGCTGGCTTCAGGAACACTTTAGCGATAAATATGTTCAACAGGCACAGAAAAAGGGGTTACGTTCCCGTGCCTGGTTTAAACTTGATGAAATACAGCAAAGTGACAAGATTTTTAAGCCGGGAATGACGATAGTCGATCTCGGCGCTGCTCCCGGTGGCTGGTCGCAGTACGCGGTTACGCAGATCGGAAACAGCGGCCGCATCATCGCTTGCGATCTTTTACCAATGGATCCAATCGTCGGTGTGGACTTCCTTCAGGGCGATTTTCGTGATGAATTAGTCCTGAAAGCGTTACTTGAGCGAGTAGGCGACAGTAAAGTACAAGTTGTCATGTCCGATATGGCGCCGAATATGTGCGGAACACCGGCGGTGGATATTCCCCGGGCCATGTATCTGGTAGAACTGGCGCTTGAAATGTCTCGTGATGTATTAGCGCCAGGTGGTAGTTTTGTAGTGAAGGTGTTCCAGGGCGAAGGCTTCGATGAGTATCTTAGAGAAATTCGCTCCCTGTTTACGAAGGTCAAAGTTCGTAAGCCGGACTCTTCCCGCGCTCGTTCGCGTGAAGTGTATATTGTAGCGACCGGGCGTAAACCATAACCGGTAGATTTCAAACGAAAGTTTGAAAGACGCTGGATATAGAGTATCCTGACGCTGTTTTTAACACAGTTGTAATAAGAGGTTAATCCCTTGAGTGACATGGCGAAAAACCTAATACTCTGGCTGGTCATTGCCGTTGTGCTGATGTCAGTATTCCAGAGCTTTGGGCCCAGCGAGTCGAATGGCCGCAAGGTGGATTATTCTACCTTCCTGCAAGAGGTCAATCAGGACCAGGTTCGCGAAGCGCGTATCAACGGACGTGAGATCAACGTTACCAAGAAAGATAGTAACCGTTACACGACTTACATTCCGGTTAACGATCCGAAGCTGCTCGACAACCTGTTGACTAAAAACGTCAAAGTGGTTGGCGAACCGCCGGAAGAACCGAGCCTGCTGGCTTCCATCTTCATTTCCTGGTTCCCGATGCTTCTACTGATCGGCGTCTGGATATTCTTTATGCGTCAGATGCAGGGCGGCGGCGGAAAGGGCGCGATGTCCTTCGGCAAGAGCAAGGCCCGAATGCTGACCGAAGACCAGATCAAAACCACCTTTGCTGACGTTGCCGGTTGCGACGAAGCGAAAGAGGAAGTGGGCGAGCTGGTTGAATATCTGCGCGAACCGAGCCGTTTCCAGAAGCTGGGCGGTAAAATCCCGAAAGGCGTCCTGATGGTCGGCCCTCCGGGTACCGGTAAAACGCTGCTGGCGAAAGCTATCGCCGGCGAAGCAAAAGTGCCGTTCTTTACTATTTCCGGTTCTGACTTCGTAGAAATGTTCGTCGGTGTCGGCGCGTCTCGTGTACGCGACATGTTCGAACAAGCTAAGAAAGCAGCGCCTTGCATCATCTTCATCGATGAAATCGACGCCGTCGGTCGTCAGCGTGGCGCCGGTCTTGGCGGTGGTCACGATGAGCGTGAGCAGACCCTGAACCAGATGCTGGTTGAGATGGATGGTTTCGAAGGTAACGAAGGTATCATCGTTATCGCCGCGACTAACCGTCCGGACGTTCTGGACCCGGCATTGCTGCGTCCAGGCCGCTTCGACCGTCAGGTTGTCGTTGGTCTGCCGGATGTTCGTGGTCGTGAGCAGATCCTGAAAGTTCATATGCGTCGCGTACCGCTGGCGCCGGATATCGATGCGGCAATCATTGCCCGTGGTACTCCTGGCTTCTCCGGTGCTGACCTCGCGAACCTGGTGAACGAAGCTGCCCTGTTTGCTGCCCGTGGTAACAAACGCGTCGTCTCGATGGTTGAGTTCGAAAAAGCGAAAGACAAAATCATGATGGGTGCGGAACGTCGCTCCATGGTGATGACGGAAGCGCAGAAAGAATCGACCGCGTACCACGAAGCGGGCCACGCGATTATCGGTCGTCTGGTTCCGGAACACGATCCGGTACACAAAGTGACGATTATCCCGCGCGGCCGTGCGCTGGGTGTGACCTTCTTCCTGCCGGAAGGCGATGCTATCAGCGCCAGCCGTCAGAAACTGGAAAGTCAGATCTCCACTCTGTACGGCGGCCGTCTGGCGGAAGAGATTATCTACGGTGCTGAACATGTTTCTACCGGCGCGTCCAACGATATTAAAGTTGCGACTAACCTGGCGCGTAACATGGTCACCCAGTGGGGCTTCTCCGACAAACTCGGCCCGCTGCTGTATGCCGAAGAAGAGGGCGAAGTGTTCCTCGGCCGTAGCGTCGCGAAAGCGAAGCATATGTCTGATGAAACTGCGCGTATTATCGACCAGGAAGTGAAATCACTGATTGAGCGTAACTACGGTCGTGCTCGCCAACTGCTGAACGACAACATGGATATTCTGCACGCGATGAAAGATGCGCTCATGAAATATGAGACCATCGATGCGCCGCAGATTGACGACCTGATGGCTCGTCGCGATGTTCGTCCGCCGGCGGGTTGGGAAGAACCAGGTTCTTCTAACAACTCAGGCAACAATGGCACCCCGACGGCGCCGCGTCCGGTTGATGAGCCGCGTACGCCTAACCCGGGCAATACCATGTCGGAACAGCTGGGCGACAAATAAGTCTCCACGCTTTGCTAAAGCGCTCTGACTAATAAGGGCCGCAGCCTAATCCGCTGCGGCCCTTTTGTTTTTATGCGTCCGTTTGCAGCGGTTGGCTATGAGATCCTCTTTCGGAACATAGCTATGACGATGGCGTGCTATCGTCCATCGCGTAAAATGTTTTCGGGATGGTGGCGGCTTCAACACGCGCGGATGCGCCGTCTGTCTGATAATATTCATTTTTTGAATATTTAAACGCCGGGGCTTCATTATCCTGTTGAGGAATTGAATGATGTCACCGCCAGAATCTCTAAGATGGTGCGGGCCGAGCCCTGTCCGTACTACAACTGTACAAAACCATAGCGGAAAGAAAACATGCAATTACACGCCCAGGGGTCAACGCTCGATCTCTCCCATCCGCATGTGATGGGGATCCTTAACGTCACGCCAGATTCCTTCTCCGATGGCGGCAGTCATAATTCGTTGATAGAGGCGGTTAAGCACGCCAATCTGATGATTAACGCCGGGGCGACTATTATTGATATCGGTGGTGAATCAACCCGTCCTGGGGCGGCGGATGTCAGCGTCGAGGAAGAGCTGGCGCGGGTGATCCCGGTGGTAGAAGCGATTGCACAGCGTTTTGAAGTTTGGATCTCGGTTGATACCTCGAAAGCCGAGGTAATCCGCGAATCCGCGCGCGCTGGCGCGCATATCATTAACGATATTCGCTCATTAACCGAGCCCGGCGCCCTGCAGGCCGCCGCGCAAACCGGGCTACCGGTGTGCCTGATGCATATGCAGGGGCAGCCGAAAACAATGCAGGAAGCGCCGAAGTACGAAGATGTTTTTGCCGAGGTTGACCGTTTTTTTGCTGAACACATTGTGCGCTGCGAACAGGCGGGGATCGCAAAAGAAAAATTGTTGCTCGACCCGGGATTCGGATTCGGTAAAAATCTTTCCCATAACTATGAACTGCTTGCCCGACTTGGGGAGTTCCATCATTTTGGCCTCCCGCTGCTGGTGGGGATGTCGCGTAAGTCGATGGTGGGTCAGCTGTTGAACGTGGGGCCGTCGGAACGGCTGAGCGGCAGCTTGTCCTGCGCAGTCATTGCTGCAATGCAGGGCGCGCAGATAATTCGCGTCCATGATGTCAAAGAAACGGTAGAAGCGCTGCGCGTGGTGGAAGCCACCCTGGCCGCTAAGGAAAATAAACGTTATGAGTAACCGCAAATATTTTGGCACCGATGGTATTCGTGGCCGCGTTGGCGACGCACCTATTACGCCTGAGTTCGTGCTGAAACTGGGTTGGGCTGCAGGCAAAGTGCTGGCGCGCCATGGCTCACGTAAAATTATTATCGGTAAAGACACGCGAATTTCTGGCTATATGCTGGAATCCGCGCTGGAAGCTGGCCTGGCGGCTGCGGGCTTGTCCGCCTCGTTTACCGGCCCTATGCCGACGCCGGCAATCGCCTATCTGACCCGCGCCTTCCGCGCTGAAGCGGGAATCGTCATCTCTGCCTCTCATAACCCTTTCTATGACAACGGTATTAAATTCTTCTCTATCGAAGGCACTAAGCTTCCGGATGACGTCGAAGAAGCGATTGAAGCAGAGATGGAAAAAGAGCTGACCTGCGTTGATTCCGCTGAGCTTGGGAAAGCCAGCCGTATCGTCGACGCCGCCGGCCGTTATATTGAGTTTTGCAAAGGCACCTTCCCGAATGAGCTGAGCCTCGGCTCGCTGAAGGTGGTGGTGGATTGCGCCCACGGCGCGACTTACCACATTGCGCCAAATGTATTCCGCGAATTGGGCGCGCAGGTTATCGCGATGGGCTGTGAACCTGATGGGCTGAACATTAACGAAGAGGTCGGCGCAACCGACGTACGCGCGCTGCAGGCTCGCGTGCTGGCGGAAAAAGCCGATCTGGGTATTGCCTATGACGGTGATGGCGATCGCGTCATTATGGTTGACCATGAAGGCAACAAAGTCGATGGCGATCAGATCCTCTATATTATCGCCCGTGAAGGCTTGCGCCAGGGCCAGCTGCGCGGCGGCGCAGTCGGCACGCTGATGAGCAACATGGGGCTTGAGCTGGCGCTGAAGCAGCTTGGCATTCCGTTTACCCGCGCGAAAGTGGGTGACCGTTACGTGCTGGAAAAACTGCAGGAAAAAGGCTGGCGCATTGGCGCGGAAAACTCCGGCCATGTGATTCTGCTGGACAAAACCACCACCGGCGATGGCATAGTCGCCAGCCTGCAGGTCGTGGCGGCGATGGTGCGCAATCATATGAGCCTGCACGATCTGTGCAGCGGAATGAAAATGTTCCCGCAGATTCTGGTCAATGTGCGCTTTACCGAAGGCAGCGGCAATCCGCTGGAGCATGAAAGCGTGAAAGCAGTGACTGCCGAAGTAGAAGCTGCGCTGGGGAACCGTGGACGCGTGCTGCTGCGTAAATCCGGTACTGAACCGCTGATCCGCGTGATGGTTGAAGGCGAGCATGAAGCGCAGGTGAAGGAATTTGCCCACCGTATCGCCGATGCGGTTAAAAGCGTATAACTATCGCAGCTAAGTGATTAAAAAGGCGGCTCTTGCTGCCTTTTTAAGCATATAAAAACGCTTTTTGCTGTTTTTTTCCGCAGTTGATACAATACGCCAAAATTGCCCTTGCGAAGGTTATTCGCTTTGGTTAGTATTCACACCCGCTTCAGTGGGAAATATTAAAACGTCCCGCTTTATTGGTGAAGCACTTGGTATGCGGCGAATCCGCAAGGAACAGGTTGATTATGTACGAAGCTCTTTTAGTAATTTTCCTTATTGTAGCGATTGCCCTTGTTGGCCTGATCATGCTGCAGCAAGGTAAAGGCGCTGACATGGGAGCCTCCTTCGGAGCAGGCGCTTCCGGCACGTTGTTTGGTTCTAGCGGTTCTGGTAACTTCATGACCCGTATGACCGGCATTCTGGCCGCGCTGTTCTTCATCATCAGTCTGGCGCTGGGTAATATCAACAGCAACAAGACCAATAAAGGAAGTGAGTGGGATAATCTGAGTGCGCCGAAGTCTGAGCAGACTCAGCCAACCGCACCGGCTCAGCCGGCCAGCGATATCCCGCACTAAGCATTCTGTACCGAGGTGGTGGAATTGGTAGACACGCTACCTTGAGGTGGTAGTGCCCTAACGGGCTTGTGGGTTCGAGTCCCATCCTCGGTACCAATATTCCAGAGAAAAGACGCTGAAAAGCGTCTTTTTTTGTTTTTGTTCCCTCTATGCGTTGTTTATTTATAAACAATACTCCGCTGGTTTTGATCCCCGAGAAATCGCTAAAGTCGCCCTCATCAATTTTGACGAGGTTCAGTGACGCCATGCGTACTTTAAAAGTAGTTATCATTGCCGGTGTATTGGGCCTGGCCGGATGCAGCAGTCATTCGTCGCCAGAAACAGTAGACACGTTGAATACCCTGCAGGTGCCGGTTATAAATAATTCCGCGGCCGCGCCGGAATCATCAACGGTCGTTAACTATTTTCAGGATAACAGCCTGCTTATCAGCAAGTTAAGTCAGTCGCTCAAAAGCAACTATTTACAGGATGTAGATAAACGGGATGTCTTTGATAAAGATAGCGAGGCGTATCAGGTTTACGGGGCGTTAACCAAACTTGAGCAAATGGCTTCGATGAACGACGTCTACCGTAAAGAGAACAATATTGCGGGCTTGCAGGAAATTAATAAACTGCTGAAAACCATACCATCTCTTGCATAAAAAGAGGGATTGCCGGCAGGCAATCCCGTTTGCCGCGCTTAGAAACGGAAATTGAAACCCGCATAGGCGCCATCCGCCAGGACGTTATCGCGGTGGTCATGTTTACCCGCCATATCGATATAGCGATAGCCCGCTTCGATGCTCATGGATTTGATGATATTGACGCGTAAGCCGGCATTGGCTTCGAGATATTCATCAACGCCGCTGGACATGGAATCCGGGGAATAATAAGCCTCACCGAACAAGGTAAAGAAATCGCCAAGCGGTAGTTGAGCACCGCCGCCGAGGGCAATCGCATAGCCTTCATCGCCATCGTTCGGATTCAGATATACCGCTTTACCGCCAGCCGTCAGCAGGAACGGACCGAGATCAAAGTTATAGCCCATGCCCAATCCCACCGTATCGCCATCGTTATCGCTATGCGCCCAGTTACCGTTAAAGGTCATTCCGGGAGCCTGCGGGTTAAAGCTGGCTGATAAGTTGGTGAATTCTGAACCGGCTTCACCGTGAAGATTAACGGAAGCGAAGGCGGCGCTGCTGGCGCTCAGGGCCGCGATAAGCAGGATGGATTTCAATCTGAACATGCTCATTATTCATATTCCTTCGGGTAAAAAAATGCCCGATACGAGCGCTCGGGCAAAATTAACGGGTTTCTGGTTTAATAGTTATGTGCAGAATAGAAGCATTTATCGCCCGCCGTTACCGTTTATATGTTTAATTTTAAACAATGGCCGAGGGCGATAAGTTGCTGGTCAAGCGGGGACTAAAACTTCTCAGGCAGGGAGGTGATACTCTGTAAATAACCACCGCGGGCAAACTCGATATAGCCGCCCTTTTTCAACGCTGATAACACATTCAGAATACTGCTGCGCGACAAATGTGTGCGGTCCTGAATATATTCCAGCATGGATACCCGCGAGCGGGTCTCTTCAGGAAGCAGTAACATTTCCATTAAATGATTACGTATGACCGAATAAGTCCGCTGTTGTAATACTAAATCGTCGCGATACACCAAATAAGAGGTGTGGTAAGCCAGCAGCCGGGTGACCTCTTCCCACATGTTATGCTCACTGAAGAGTTGCATGGCTTTATCGCTGTCAATCCGCAGGATTTCCGTATCGATTTCCGCACGAAGGCCGTGGCTACGGCTAGGCTGCAGCATCTCAGCTACGCCAAACAGGTGTGGTTCATAGACGGTGACCATGAGTAATCTGTCCGATGAGCGAAAAATGGATAACTCACCTTTCTTAAACAGATAGAGCTGGATTTTGCCTTTATATTCCCAGCTAAGCCTTTTCCTTGCGACCATATTTATTGGCGTGGCATGCGGTTCCAGCAACGCCATCAGACGATTGATCGCGTCTTGCGGCCGAACGGGAGGTTTAATATTCATTGCGATCCTCTCGGTATAAGAGTACAGGTATTCGATAAATTATAGATGGTGATTATTAAAAATAGTGATGTCATAAACTATAACGATAAAGCAGAGTTGTTATTTAGGATTTATTGCGGAAATAAAAAAGCCGGCGGGTTAGCGCCGGCTGGAGAGTTTGGCTTCGCGGTTTATTTATCGCGATTTTCCAGGTTTTCAACCTGTGGCAGACCGGTGGCGGAAGACGCGCTGAGTAGCCCGGATTGGGCATAGCCGAATAGCTTCTCACGGGTATCGGTAATGTCCAGGTTGCGCATGGTCAACTGGCCGATACGATCTTCAGCGGTAAACATGGAATCGCCTTTTTCCATAGTCAGACGCTCTGCTTTATAGGTCAGGTTGTCTGACACGGTATTCAGGATTGAGTAGTCGTTGCCGCGACGCAGTTCCAGAGTCACTTCGCCGGTGATCTGACTGGCGACCCAACGCTGCAGCGAATCGCGCAGCATCAGCGCCTGGGAATCGAACCAGCGACCCTGATAGAGCAGGCGACCCAACTGGCGGCCATGAGCATGATATTGCTCAATGGTATCTTCGTTGTGGATACCGGTCAGCAGGCGCTCGTAGGCGATATGCAGCAGTGCCATCCCCGGTGCTTCATAGATGCCGCGGCTTTTCGCTTCGATGATGCGGTTTTCAATCTGATCGCTCATGCCCAGACCGTGGCGACCGCCGATGCGGTTAGCTTCCAGCATCAGTTCGACGTCATCGCTGAACGTTTTGCCATTCAGCGCAACCGGATGACCCTGTTCAAAACGCACGGTCACTTCTTCAGCAGCGATTTTTACGCTTTCATCCCAGAACTTCACGCCCATAATCGGGTTGACGATTTTCACGCTGGAATTAAGGAATTCGAGATCTTTTGCTTCGTGCGTCGCGCCCAGCATGTTGGAATCGGTGGAATAGGCTTTCTCGACAGACATTTTGTAGTCGAATCCGCAGGCTATCATAAACTCGGACATTTCATGACGGCCGCCCAGTTCATCAATGAAATCGCTATCCAGCCACGGTTTGTAGATCTGCAGTTCCGCATTGGTCAGCAGGCCGTAGCGATAAAAACGCTCGATATCGTTGCCTTTATAGGTGCTACCGTCGCCCCAGATGTTGACGCCATCTTCTTTCATCGCTGCAACCAGCATGGTGCCGGTCACGGCTCGGCCCAGCGGCGTGGTGTTGAAATAGGTTAAGCCGCCGGTGGTGTTATGGAATGCGCCGCACTGAATCGCCGCGATGCCTTCCGCCACCAGTTGTTTGCGGCAATCAATCAGACGAGCGCCTTCAGCGCCATACTCTTTCGCACGACGCGGAATGGCCTCGTAGTCGTCTTCGTCAGGCTGGCCCAGGTTCGCGGTATATGCATAAGGAACCGCGCCTTTTTTACGCATCCACAGCAGGGCGGCGCTGGTATCCAGCCCACCGGAGAAAGCAATACCAATACGTTGACCAACCGGGAGATGCTTAAGAATCGTCGTCATAAAATAAAACCCTGCTAGATAGACTGTGGTGAGTTCGACTCAACAACAAATTTGCATTTTTATGCACTAATTGTGAGTTTTCATTTAATCATCTTTTGCTGGCGACAGGAAGAGCCTGATGGTGATTTTGCTAAAAAAGCCTGAAATGCCAGCATAAACGGCAAGCGGGTGGTGTAAAATGGATGTTGACAAAATATATGATTTATCGATACAATTCACCACGATTTTATGTCCCGTCCTCGGTACCAAATCCCAGCAGTATTTGCGTCTTTTACTCAGAAAGAGTAAAATATGCCACGTTTCAGGCGCGGGGTGGAGCAGCCTGGTAGCTCGTCGGGCTCATAACCCGAAGGTCGTCGGTTCAAATCCGGCCCCCGCAACCACTTTCCCATTAAGTACTTTTTCAAATATACTGTGAGGACTAGGTCCTTCGTAGCCGGATTTGAAAGAATTCTTCTGGAAGGTGTTCCAGATCGCAATTGCGGTCTCAGGGTTCAGTTATCTAAAGCCCCGATTTATCGGGGTTTTTTGTTATCTGACTTCAGAATAACTGGGCTATACGCCCTTTTTTTATGTCTTGGGGGTGGGTTTGTCCACATTAGAGCAAAAATTAACAGAGATGCTCACTGCGCCAGTTGAAGCGCTTGGCTTTGAGCTGGTCGGCATCGAATTTATTCGCGGTCGCACATCCACACTGCGCATCTATATTGATAGTGAAGATGGCATCAATGTTGATGATTGTGCTGATGTGAGCCACCAGGTCAGTGCTGTCATGGATGTCGAAGATCCAATCACCGTCGCTTACAACCTGGAAGTCTCTTCGCCTGGTCTCGACCGTCCGATGTTTACTGCTGAACACTATCAACGTTTCACCGGTGAAGAAGTTTCGCTGGTGCTACGTATGGCGGTACAGAACCGTCGTAAATGGCAGGGCATTATCAAAGCGGTAGACGGTGAGATGATCACGGTAACCGTCGAAGGCAAAGATGAAGTGTTCGCGCTGAGTAACATCCAGAAGGCGAACCTGGTTCCCCACTTTTAACAGTCTGGATTGAGGTGAAAGGCCCCGATGAACAAAGAAATTTTGGCTGTTGTTGAAGCCGTTTCCAACGAAAAAGCGCTGCCGCGCGAGAAGATTTTCGAAGCGTTGGAAAGCGCTCTGGCAACGGCGACCAAGAAAAAATACGAACAAGAGATCGACGTTCGCGTAGAAATCGACCGTAAAAGCGGTGATTTCGACACCTTCCGTCGCTGGCTGGTGGTTGAAGAGGTGACTCAACCGACTCGCGAGATCACGCTGGAAGCGGCGCGTTACGAAGATGAAAGCATGAACGTCGGCGACTACGTTGAAGATCAGATTGAATCTGTCACCTTCGACCGTATCACCACGCAGACCGCTAAACAGGTTATCGTACAGAAAGTACGTGAAGCTGAGCGCGCGATGGTTGTCGATCAGTTCCGCGAGCACGAAGGTGAGATCATCACCGGCGTGGTGAAAAAAGTAAACCGCGACAACATCACTCTGGATCTGGGCAGCAACGCTGAAGCCGTGATCCTGCGTGAAGATATGCTGCCGCGTGAAAACTTCCGTCCGGGCGACCGTATTCGCGGCGTGCTGTACGCCGTTCGTCCAGAAGCGCGCGGCGCGCAGCTGTTCGTGACTCGCTCCAAACCGGAGATGCTGGTCGAACTGTTCCGCATTGAAGTGCCGGAAATTGGCGAAGAAGTGCTGGAAATCAAAGCCGCAGCCCGCGATCCGGGTTCTCGTGCGAAAATCGCCGTGAAAACCAATGACAAGCGTATCGACCCGGTTGGCGCTTGCGTAGGTATGCGCGGCGCGCGCGTTCAGGCGGTTTCTACCGAGCTTGGTGGCGAGCGCATCGATATCGTCCTGTGGGATGATAACCCGGCGCAGTTCGTGATTAACGCCATGGCGCCGGCTGACGTCGCGTCCATCGTGGTGGATGAAGATAAACACACCATGGACATCGCGGTAGAAGCAGGCAACCTGGCGCAGGCGATCGGCCGTAACGGTCAGAACGTCCGCCTGGCATCGCAGCTCAGCGGCTGGGAACTCAACGTCATGACCGTTGATGACCTGCAGGCTAAGCACCAGGCTGAAGCCCATGCCGCTATCGATACCTTCACCAAATATCTCGATATTGATGAAGATTTCGCAACCGTACTGGTTGAAGAGGGCTTCTCCTCGCTGGAAGAACTGGCCTATGTGCCGATGAAAGAACTGCTGGAAATCGACGGCCTTGATGAAGCGACCGTTGAAGCACTTCGTGAGCGTGCGAAAAACGCACTGACTACACTGGCGCTGGCTCAGGAAGAAAGCCTGGGAGACAACAAACCTGCCGACGATTTATTGAATCTGGAAGGTTTGGACCGTGCTCTGGCGTTTAAGCTGGCTGCCCGTGGTGTTTGTACGCTGGAAGATCTCGCCGAACAGGGCGTTGATGACCTGGCTGATATCGAAGGTATGACCGACGAGAAAGCTGGTGAACTCATCATGGCTGCTCGCAACATTTGTTGGTTCGGCGACGAAGCGTAATAAACTGTAGCAGGAAGGAACAGCATGACAGATGTGACTATTAAAGCGCTGGCCTCAGAAATTCAGACCTCTGTGGATCGCCTGATACAGCAATTTGCTGATGCAGGCATTCGCAAATCGGCTGATGATTCTGTGACCGCGCAAGAGAAGCAAACCTTGTTAACGCACCTGAACCGTGAACACGGCTCGGCGCCTGACAAGCTGACGTTGCAGCGTAAAACGCGCAGCACGTTGAATATTCCAGGTACCGGTGGAAAGAGTAAATCGGTACAAATCGAAGTCCGCAAGAAACGCACCTTTGTGAAACGCGATCCGCAAGAGGCTGAACGCCTGGCCGCGGAAGAGCAGGCGCAGCGTGAAGCGGAAGAGCAAGCCCGTCGTGAAGCTGAAGAAGCAGCTAAGCGCGAGGCGCAATTAAAAGCTGAACGTGAGGCCGCAGAACAAGCTAAACGTGAAGTCGCTGAAAAAGCGAAACGTGAAGCCGCGGAAAAAGACAAAGTGAGCAATCAACATACCGACGAAATGACCAAGACCGCCCAGGCTGAAAAGATCCGCCGTGAGAACGAAGCAGCGGAGCTGAAGCGCAAATCGGAAGAAGAAGCACGCCGCAAACTTGAAGAAGAAGCGCGCCGTGTAGCGGAAGAAGCACGCCGTATGGCTGAAGAAAATGAAAAAAACTGGAGTGAAACTCCGGAAACCCCAGAAGAAACGACCGACTACCACGTAACCACCTCTCAGCATGCGCGTCAGGCTGAAGATGATAACGATCGTGAAGTTGAAGGCGGTCGCGGCCGTGGCCGTAACAGCAAAGCTGCGCGTCCGGCGAAGAAAGGCAACAAACACGCTGAATCCAAAGCTGACCGTGAAGAAGCCCGTGCGGCCGTTCGCGGCGGTAAAGGCGGCAAACATCGTAAAGGTTCTTCTCTGCAGCAGGGCTTCCAGAAGCCGGCTCAGGCCGTTAACCGTGATGTTGTGATCGGCGAAACCATCACCGTTGGCGAGCTGGCCAACAAGATGGCGGTCAAAGGCTCTCAGGTCATCAAAGCGATGATGAAACTGGGCGCGATGGCGACCATCAACCAGGTCATCGACCAGGAAACCGCACAGCTGGTTGCCGAAGAGATGGGCCACAAAGTTATCCTGCGTCGTGAAAACGAGCTGGAAGAAGCAGTAATGAGCGACCGTGACACCGGCGCTGCGGCTGAACCGCGCGCACCGGTAGTGACCATCATGGGTCACGTTGACCACGGTAAAACCTCTCTGCTGGACTACATTCGTTCTACTAAGGTTGCCTCCGGCGAAGCGGGTGGTATTACCCAGCACATCGGCGCGTACCACGTAGAAACCGACAACGGCATGATCACCTTCCTGGATACCCCGGGCCACGCCGCGTTTACCTCTATGCGTGCTCGTGGCGCGCAGGCGACGGATATCGTGGTTCTGGTGGTGGCGGCAGACGACGGCGTGATGCCGCAGACTGTGGAAGCTATCCAGCACGCCAAAGCGGCGCAGGTGCCGGTAGTGGTTGCAGTGAACAAGATCGATAAGCCGGAAGCGGATATGGATCGCGTGAAGAACGAACTCTCCCAGTACGGCGTGATGCCGGAAGAGTGGGGCGGTGAAGCGCAGTTCATCCCAGTATCAGCGAAAGTCGGTACCGGTATCGACGACCTGCTGAACGCAATCCTGCTGCAGGCTGAAGTTCTCGAACTGAAAGCGGTACGTAACGGTATGGCGAGCGGCGCGGTCATCGAATCCTTCCTGGATAAAGGTCGCGGTCCGGTAGCTACCGTTCTGGTTCGCGAAGGTACTCTGCATAAGGGCGATATCGTACTGTGTGGCTTTGAATATGGCCGCGTACGTGCGATGCGTGACGAACTGGGTCGCGAAGTGCTGGAAGCGGGTCCGTCCATTCCGGTGGAAATCCTCGGTCTGTCCGGCGTTCCGGCGGCGGGTGATGAAGTTACCGTTGTTCGTGACGAGAAAAAAGCTCGTGAAGTTGCGCTGTATCGTCAGGGTAAATTCCGTGAAGTTAAACTGGCTCGCCAGCAGAAATCTAAACTGGAAAACATGTTCGCTAACATGACCGAAGGCGAAGTTCACGAAGTGAACATCGTGCTGAAAGCGGACGTGCAGGGCTCTGTCGAAGCGATTTCCGATTCCTTACTGAAACTGTCTACCGACGAAGTTAAAGTGAAGATCATCGGTTCCGGCGTAGGTGGTATCACCGAAACCGACGCGACCCTGGCTGCCGCTTCCAACGCGATTCTGGTTGGCTTCAACGTTCGTGCCGATGCTTCCGCACGTAAAGTTATCGAGTCAGAAAGCCTGGATCTGCGTTACTACTCCGTCATCTATAACCTGATCGACGAAGTGAAAGCAGCGATGAGCGGCATGCTGTCTCCGGAACTGAAACAGCAGATCATCGGTCTGGCTGAAGTGCGTGATGTCTTCAAATCGCCGAAATTCGGCGCCATCGCGGGCTGTATGGTTACCGAAGGTACGATTAAACGTCACAACCCAATCCGCGTCCTGCGCGACAACGTGGTTATCTATGAAGGCGAGCTGGAATCCCTGCGCCGCTTCAAAGATGACGTTAACGAAGTCCGTAACGGCATGGAATGTGGTATCGGCGTGAAGAACTACAACGACGTTCGCGTTGGCGATATGATCGAAGTGTTCGAAATCATCGAAATCCAGCGTAGCATCGATTAATCGTCAGATAGCTATGCGAAGGCCGGGTAAGCGAAGCGCCACCCGGCAATAATTTTAAAAAGGGGCTTTTGGCCCCTTTTTTGTCTTTATTCTGGAGAATTTATTATGGCGAAAGAATTTGGTCGCCCGCAGCGCGTGGCCCAGGAGATGCAAAAAGAAATTGCCATCATCCTGCAGCGTGAAATCAAAGACCCGCGTCTGGGCATGATGACCACCGTTTCCGGCGTGGAAATGTCCCGTGACCTGGCCTATGCCAAAGTGTATGTCACCTTCCTCAACGACAAAGATGAAGCCGCGGTGAAAGCGGGCATCAAAGCGCTGCAGGAAGCCTCTGGCTTTATCCGCTCTCTGCTGGGCAAAGCGATGCGCCTGCGCATCGTGCCGGAACTGACTTTCTTCTACGACAACTCGCTGGTCGAAGGGATGCGCATGTCCAACCTGGTTACCAGCGTGGTGAAACACGACGATGAGCGTCGTGTTAACCCGGACGACAGCAAGGAGGACTAATGAGTCGTCCTCGTCGTCGCGGCCGCGACGTGCACGGCGTATTGCTGCTGGATAAGCCTCAGGGCGCCTCCAGCAACGATGTGCTGCAGAAAGTAAAACGTATTTATAACGCCAACCGCGCTGGGCATACCGGCGCGCTGGATCCGCTGGCGACCGGTATGCTGCCGGTTTGCCTTGGCGAAGCGACTAAGTTTTCCCAGTATCTGCTGGACTCCGATAAGCGTTATCGCGTGATCGCCAAACTTGGCCAGCGTACGGATACCTCCGACGCCGATGGTCAGGTGGTGGAAGAACGCCCGCTAACCTTTAGCGAAGAACAACTGGCGGCGGCGCTGGATAGCTTCCGCGGCGAGACTCAGCAGGTGCCGTCGATGTACTCGGCGCTGAAGTATCAGGGTAAAAAACTGTACGAATACGCTCGTCAGGGCATTGAGGTTCCGCGTGAAGCCCGGCCGATTACGGTCTATGAGCTGCTGTTTATTCGCCATGAAGGCGATGAACTGGAGCTTGAGATCCACTGCTCGAAAGGCACCTACATCCGTACGATTATCGATGATTTGGGTGAGAAACTTGGCTGCGGCGCGCACGTGATTTTCCTGCGTCGCCTGGCGGTGAGCAAATACCCGGTCGAGCGGATGGTGACCCTGGAGCAGCTGCAGGCGCTGGTCGAACAGGCGGCGGCGCAGGATATTCCTGCCGCGCAACTGCTTGATCCGCTACTGATGCCGATGGACAGCCCGGCTTCGGATTACCCGCTGGTTCATATTCCAGAAACTTCCGCGGTCTACTTTAAGAACGGTAATCCGGTTCGTCAGTCAGGCGCGCCGCTTAACGGGCTGGTGCGGGTGATGGAAAGCGAGTCCGGCAAGTTCCTCGGCATGGGCGAAATCGACGATGAAGGCCGCGTCGCGCCCCGTCGTCTGGTGGTGGAATACCCGCAGTGAGCGCTTTTGTTGCGATAAAAGCCTGCTACGAGTAGAATATCGCCGCTTAACGTCCGCTAAAGTGTTTTAACATTTTCGGGCGTTGCATCAGGGGTTGCTGAATTAGAGATCGGCACCCTTTCTTTACTTATAATTTTGGAGTTTGAAAATGTCTCTAAGCGTTGAAGCTAAAGCACAAATCGTTTCTGAGTTCGGTCGTGGCGCAAACGACAGCGGTTCTACTGAAGTTCAGGTTGCACTGCTGACTGCACAGATCAACCACCTGCAGGGTCACTTTGCAGAGCACAAAAAAGATCACCACAGCCGTCGTGGTCTGCTGCGCATGGTTTCTCAGCGTCGTAAACTGCTCGACTACCTGAAACGTAAAGATGTTGCACGTTACTCCGCGCTGATCGAGCGTCTGGGTCTGCGTCGCTAATTCTGCGAGTTTCAGAAAAAGGGGCCTCACGGCCCCTTTTTTCGACCGGGCGGCAGCAATTCATTAAAAACTCATGTATTGTTGCTATTAATGATCTTCATGCAGAGGTTCGCGCGGCTAATGAGAGGCTTCATCCGCAGGGGCGGGTAAAGGTTGTCATTAGTCGCGAGGATGCAGAGGATCGGGTCATCAGGCGCGATATCGTGGATATGGCGTCATTTTTAGATAAAAGGATAGAATTTTGCTTAATCCGATCGTTCGTAAATTCCAGTACGGCCAGCACACCGTAACCCTGGAAACCGGCATGATGGCGCGCCAGGCAACGGCCGCTGTGATGGTTAGCATGGATGACACCGCGGTATTCGTTACCGTTGTGGGTCAGAAAAAAGCGAAACCGGGCCAGGACTTCTTCCCGCTGACTGTTAACTACCAGGAGCGTACTTACGCTGCCGGTAAAATCCCGGGTGGCTTCTTCCGTCGTGAAGGCCGTCCAAGCGAAGGCGAAACCCTGATCGCGCGTCTGATTGACCGCCCGGTTCGTCCGCTGTTCCCGGAAGGCTTCGTTAACGAAGTTCAGGTTATCGCGACCGTTGTTTCCGTTAACCCGCAGGTTAACCCGGATATCGTCGCGATGATCGGCGCATCCGCCGCGCTGTCGCTGTCCGGTATTCCGTTCAATGGCCCAATCGGCGCCGCTCGCGTGGGTTACATCAACGACCAGTACGTACTGAACCCAACCCAGGAAGAGCTGAAGTCCAGCAAACTGGATCTGGTGGTTGCCGGTACCGAAGCGGCCGTACTGATGGTTGAATCCGAAGCTGAACTGCTGAGCGAAGACCAGATGCTGGGCGCGGTGGTCTTTGGCCACGAGCAGCAGCAGGTTGTTATTCAGAACATCAACGATCTGGTGAAAGAAGCCGGTAAACCACGTTGGGACTGGCAGCCGGAAGCCGTCAACGAAGCGCTGAACGCGCGCGTTGCTGCGCTGGCTGAATCCCGCCTGAGCGATGCTTACCGTATCACCGACAAACAAGAGCGTTACGCTCAGGTTGACGTCATCAAATCTGAAACCATCGCTACGCTGGTTGCCGAAGATGAAACCCTGGACGCCAACGAACTGGGTGAAATCCTGCACGCCATCGAGAAAAACGTTGTTCGTAGCCGCGTACTGGCAGGCGAGCCGCGTATCGATGGCCGCGAAAAAGACATGATCCGTGGTCTGGACGTTCGTACCGGCGTACTGCCGCGTACTCACGGTTCCGCACTGTTTACCCGCGGCGAAACTCAGGCGCTGGTTACCGCGACTCTGGGTACCGCACGCGACGCGCAGAACATCGACGAACTGATGGGCGAGCGCACGGACTCCTTCCTGTTCCACTACAACTTCCCTCCGTACTCCGTAGGCGAAACTGGCATGGTGGGTTCTCCGAAGCGTCGTGAAATCGGTCACGGTCGTCTGGCTAAGCGCGGCGTTCTGGCCGTAATGCCGACAATCGACGAATTCCCGTACACCGTTCGCGTGGTATCTGAGATCACCGAATCCAACGGTTCTTCTTCCATGGCTTCCGTCTGTGGCGCATCTCTGGCGCTGATGGACGCTGGCGTGCCGGTGAAAGCCGCCGTTGCGGGTATCGCAATGGGTCTGGTGAAAGAAGGCGACAACTTCGTCGTACTGTCCGACATTCTGGGTGACGAAGACCACCTTGGCGATATGGACTTCAAAGTTGCGGGTTCTCGCGACGGTATCTCTGCGCTGCAGATGGATATCAAAATTGAAGGTATCACCAAAGAAATCATGCAGGTTGCTCTGAACCAGGCTAAAGGTGCGCGTCTGCACATCCTGGGTGTGATGGAACAGGCGATTAACGCGCCGCGCGGCGATATCTCCGAATTCGCACCGCGTATCCACACCATCAAGATCAACCCGGACAAGATCAAAGACGTTATCGGTAAAGGCGGTTCTGTTATCCGTGCTCTGACCGAAGAAACCGGCACCACCATCGAAATCGAAGATGACGGTACCGTGAAGATCGCAGCGACCGACGGTGACAAAGCGCAGCACGCTATCCGCCGTATCGAAGAGATCACCGCTGAGATCGAAGTTGGCCGTATCTACAATGGTAAAGTGACCCGTATCGTTGACTTTGGCGCATTCGTTGCCATCGGCGGCGGTAAAGAAGGTCTGGTTCACATCTCTCAGATCGCTGACAAGCGCGTTGAGAAAGTGACTGATTACCTGCAGATGGGTCAGGAAGTACCGGTTAAGGTTCTGGAAGTTGACCGTCAGGGCCGCGTACGTCTGAGCATTAAAGAAGCAACTGAGCAGGCTCAGCCAGCTAACGCGCCGGAAGCTCCGGCCGCAGAGCAGGGCGAGTAAGGTTGCCGATTGCCCTCCGCTTCGGCGGAGGGTCTATTCCGGGCAGGATGCCTTTTTGCAGCCGGGGAACTGGACGTTCATCCAATCGTTGTCTTCGGGAGTGGGAAATGAAGCCTTTTCTGCGCTGGTGTTTCGTGGCGACAGCTCTCACGCTGGCAGGATGCAGCAACTCTGCCTGGCGTAAGGACGCCGTCCTCGCGGTACCATTGCAACCGACTTTGCAGCAAGAAGTGATTCTGGCGCGCATGGAACAAATTCTTGCCAGTCGGGCTTTAACCGATGACGAACGCGCACAGCTTTTATATGAGCGCGGAGTGTTGTATGATAGTCTCGGTCTGAGGGCATTAGCGCGAAATGATTTTTCACAAGCGCTGGCAATCCGACCCGATATGCCTGAAGTATTCAATTACTTAGGCATTTATTTAACGCAGGCAGGCAATTTTGATGCTGCCTATGAAGCGTTTGATTCTGTACTTGAGCTTGATCCAACTTACAACTACGCGCACTTAAACCGCGGCATCGCTCTGTATTACGGTGGCCGTGCTAAGTTAGCGCAAGATGATCTGCTGGCGTTTTATCAAGACGATCCCAATGATCCTTTCCGCAGTCTGTGGTTATACCTCGCCGAGCGTAAGCTTGATGAGAAGCAGGCGCTTGAAGCACTGAAACAGCGCTTCAACAAGTCGGATAAAGAGCAATGGGGATGGAACATTGTCGAGTTCTACCTTGGCGACATTAGCGAAAAAGAGCTGATGACCCGTCTGAAGGCAGACGCAACGGATAACACCTCGCTCGCTGAGCATCTCAGTGAAACCAACTTCTATTTAGGTAAGTACTACCTAAGTCTGGGGGACAAGGACAGCGCTACGGCACTGTTCAAACTGGCGGTCGCTAACAACGTTCATAACTACGTTGAGCACCGATACGCATTGTTGGAATTATCGCTCTTGGGCCAGGAGCAAGATGACCTGGCAGAATCGGACCAGCAATAGCTGACGAACACACATCAGCCCTTTTTTTGATTGCCATCACCTTCGCGGGTGAGGGCGTTGTTGTTCGTTAATACACCTACTTTGAGCCGGTTCACACTTTTCAATGAAAATTACTCTAAATTTTCACGATGAGTTATGTAGACTGGCCGCCATTAATTTTGAGGCACACGTACTACATGGCTGAATTCGAAACCACTTTTGCAGATCTGGGCCTGAAGGCTCCTATCCTTGAAGCGCTTAACGATCTGGGTTACGAAAAACCATCTCCGATCCAGGCTGAGTGCATTCCGCATCTGCTGGACGGCCGCGACGTTCTGGGTATGGCCCAGACCGGTAGCGGTAAGACCGCAGCGTTCTCTTTACCGCTGCTGAACAACATCGATCCTGAGCTGAGAGCACCACAGATTCTGGTGCTGGCGCCGACCCGCGAACTGGCGGTACAGGTTGCTGAAGCAATGACGGAATTCTCTAAACATATGCGCGGCGTAAACGTGGTTGCCCTGTACGGCGGCCAGCGTTATGACGTGCAGCTGCGCGCCCTGCGTCAGGGGCCGCAGATCGTCGTCGGTACCCCGGGTCGTCTGCTGGACCACCTGAAGCGCGGTACGCTGGATCTCTCTAAACTGAGCGGTCTGGTACTGGACGAAGCAGATGAAATGCTGCGCATGGGCTTTATCGAAGACGTAGAAACCATTATGGCGCAGATCCCGGAAGGTCATCAGACCGCTCTGTTCTCCGCCACTATGCCGGAAGCGATTCGTCGCATTACCCGCCGCTTCATGAAAGAGCCGCAGGAAGTTCGCATTCAGTCCAGCGTCACCACGCGCCCGGACATCAGCCAGAGCTACTGGACTGCTTACGGCATGCGTAAAAACGAAGCGCTGGTGCGTTTCCTGGAAGCGGAAGACTTTGATGCGGCGATTATCTTCGTGCGTACCAAAAACGCGACCCTGGAAGTGGCAGAAGCGCTGGAGCGTAGCGGTTATAACAGCGCCGCGCTGAACGGCGATATGAACCAGGCGCTGCGTGAGCAGACCCTGGAGCGCCTGAAAGACGGTCGTCTGGACATCCTGATCGCCACCGACGTTGCGGCCCGCGGCCTGGACGTTGAGCGCATCAGCCTGGTTGTTAACTATGACATCCCGATGGATTCCGAATCTTACGTTCACCGTATCGGTCGTACCGGTCGTGCGGGTCGTGCGGGTCGCGCGCTGCTGTTCGTTGAGAACCGTGAGCGTCGCCTGCTGCGTAACATCGAACGTACGATGAAGCTGACGATCCCTGAAGTAGAACTGCCGAACGCAGAACTGCTGGGCAAACGTCGCCTGGAGAAATTCGCCGCTAAAGTTCAGCAGCAGCTGGAAAGCAGCGATCTGGACCAGTACCGTGCGCTGCTGGCGAAAATCCAGCCGACCGCGGAAGGCGAAGAGCTGGACGTAGAAACGCTGGCCGCTGCGCTGCTGAAAATGGCCCAGGGCGAACGTTCTCTGATCGTTCCGCCGGATGCGCCGATGCGTCCGCGTCGTGAATTCCGCGATCGTGATGACCGTTTCGAACGCCGTGGCGACCGTAATGACCGCGGTCCGCGTGGCGATCGTGAAGATCGTCCGAAGCGTGAGCGCCGTGACGTGGGTGAGATGGAACTGTACCGCATTGAAGTGGGCCGTGATGACGGCGTTGAAGTTCGTCATATCGTTGGCGCGATCGCTAACGAAGGCGACATCAGCAGCCGTTACATCGGTAACATCAAGCTGTTCGGTTCTCACTCCACCATCGAACTGCCGAAAGGTATGCCGGGCGAAGTGCTGCAGCACTTTACTCGTACCCGCATCCTGAACAAGCCGATGAACATGCAGCTGCTGGGCGATGCGCAGCCGCGCACCGAACGTCGTGGCGGCGGCGAGCGTCGTGAAGGCGGTCGTGGCTTCGGCGGCGAGCGTCGTGAAGGCGGTCGTAGCTTCGGTGGCGAACGTCGTGAAGGCGGTCGTGGTGAAGGTCGTCGTTTCAGCGGCGAACGTCGTGAAGGCGGCCGCGCGCCGCGTCGTGACGATGCTTCCGCGCCGCGCCGTGATGATTCCGCGGGTCGTCGTCGTTTCGGTGGCGATGCGTAATAAGCGCAATCCGCTAGCGTAAAGTAAATAATACAGCCCCGATCGTCATGACTGGGGCTTTTTTTATTTCTTTTGTACTCGTGTACTGGTACAGTGCGTCATGCTCAACGTGAGCGAAGTATTTTCGACTGGAGATTTCGGCAAATGGCGACACTAACCACTACGGCCACCCGACCGTCTTTATTTGGCGGCGTGGTGATTATCGGCGGCACAATTATTGGCGCGGGCATGTTCTCGCTGCCGGTGGTTATGTCCGGCGCGTGGTTCTTCTGGTCGCTGGCGGCGCTGGTTTTTACCTGGTTCTGCATGCTGCACTCCGGTTTGATGATTCTGGAAGCCAACCTTAACTACCGGATTGGCTCCAGCTTCGACACCATTACCAAAGACCTGCTCGGCAAAGGCTGGAACCTGGTAAACGGCGTGTCGATCGCCTTTGTGCTGTATATCCTGACCTACGCCTATATTTCGGCGAGCGGTTCGATCCTGCACCACACCTTCAGTGAAATGTCGCTGAACGTACCCGCGCGCGCTGCGGGCTTCGGCTTCGCGCTGCTGGTGGCCTTTATCGTTTGGATGAGCACGAAAGCGGTAAGCCGCATGACGGCTATCGTACTGGGCGCTAAGGTGATTACCTTCTTTCTGACCTTCGGCAGCCTGCTGGGGCACGTCGAGCCGACGACGCTGTTTAACGTCGTGGAGAAGAATGCCTCCTATGCGCCATACCTGCTGATGACGCTGCCGTTCTGCCTGGCCTCGTTTGGCTATCACGGTAACGTGCCGAGCCTGATGAAATATTATGGTAAGGATCCGCGTACCATTACCCGCTGTCTGATTTACGGTACGCTGCTGGCGCTGGGTCTGTATGTGGTCTGGCTGCTGGTGACGATGGGTAATATCCCTCGTCCGCAGTTTATCGGTATCGCCCAGAAGGGCGGCAACATTGATGTGCTGGTGCAGGCGCTGAGCGGCGTGCTGAATAGCCGCGGTCTGGATCTGCTGCTGGTGGTGTTCTCCAACTTTGCCGTCGCCAGTTCCTTCCTCGGCGTGACGCTGGGGCTGTTCGATTATCTCGCGGATCTGTTTGGCTTTGACGATAGCGCGATGGGACGCTTTAAAACCGCGCTGTTGACCTTTATCCCGCCGATGATCGGCGGGCTGGTGAAACCAGATGGCTTCCTTTACGCCATCGGCTATGCCGGTCTGGCGGCGACGGTATGGGCGGCGATTGTGCCGGCGCTGCTGGCCCGCGCTTCGCGTAAACGCTTCGGTAGCCCACAGTTCCGCGTTTGGGGCGGAAAACCGATGATTACGCTGATCCTGCTGTTCGGGCTCGGCAACGCGGTGGTGCATTTCCTGTCGAGCTTTAATCTGTTGCCGGTTTATCAATAACCGCATCGCCCGGTGGCGTGACGCGCACCGGGCTTACCGCGTCACTAACCTAACAACTCCTCTTTCACCTGCATCGCTAAATCAAAGGAATGCAGGCGCGCCTGGTGGTCGAAGATCTGGCCGTTAACCATGATTTCGTCCGCTTCCGTTTCGCGAAGAATCGACGCTAACCCGTGGCGAACTTTGGTTTTATCGCCAACCAGCGACATGCTTAATGCCTGCTGCACACCATACTGCTCGGACGCTGACCACAGCTGATGCATATTTTCCACCGGCGGCGGCAACTGCCCGGTTTCGCCGCGGCGCAGCTTAACGAAGGCCTGCTGCATCGAAGTAAAGAGGAACTCCGCGTCGCGATTGCTATCGGCGGCGATAATATTGATGCATACCATCGCGTACGGTTTTTCGAGCCGCGCCGAAGGTTTGAAATTGCTGCGATAAAGATGCAGCGCCTGGAATAACATGTCCGGCGCGAAGTGAGAGGCGAAAGCAAACGGCAGACCAAGCTGCGCCGCCAGCTGCGCGCTGTACAGGCTTGAGCCCAGTAGCCACACCGGAATTCGTTCGCCATAGCCGGGAACCGGGCGCACCTGCGGATGAGCATCGCGGGCGTCAAACCAGTCCACCAGCTCCGCCACATCGCGCGGGAAATTATCGACATCGCCGCTCATATGGCGACGCAGCGCGCGCATGGTCGGCTGATCGCTGCCCGGCGCGCGGCCAAGGCCGAGATCGATACGTCCGGGATACAGCGTATTCAGGGTGCCGAACTGTTCGGCGATCACCAGCGGCGAATGGTTTGGCAACATCACGCCTCCGGAGCCCAGATGCAGGGTGGTGGTATTGGCGGCAAGATAGCCAATCAACACCGAAGTCGCCGCGCTGGCAATGCCCACCATATTATGGTGCTCAGCCAGCCAGTAACGGTGGTAGCCGCGGGATTCCGCCAGCCGGGCGAGAGCGAGAGAGTGGGAAAAGGCTTCTTTAGCCGAAGATCCCTGCGGGATCGGCGCCAGATCGAGCACCGAGAACGGAATGGTTTTATCAGTCATAACAGCTCACTTTGTCGACGGTGAATCTTTTAATAGTGCATTAAAAATTAATAACCGTTGTTAACAAAGTGAGCTTTTACACTTCACCTTACGCCTGCAGCTCCAGCCCGGCCAGCCGTTTCCAGTAGCCGTTGCAATCGCTGTTGGCGGTGAGATCCAGCGGCGCAGCGCCATTTTCGTTGGCGCGGAAGGCGTCGAGCATGGCGAAGGTCTCGCTGCCCATCGGCGACAGGCGCACCATATCCACCAGACCGTGCATCGAGGTTAACTCGTTGCCAAGGTTATAGACGTAGCCGCTCATCGTCTGAATGCCGTTAAGCACAAACACCTGCTGGTTCTCCTGCGACAGCATGCTGCGCCCGGTTGGGTACTTGATGCAGCAGGTTTCGCATTCGTCTTTTGGCCGGTCTTCCGAGCGGGCGGTAAAGCAGCGCGCGGAATAAGCCAGCGGCAGATGGCCGTAGCTCAGCACTTCGACTTCAAACTGGTTGCGAATGCCCAGTTCTTCGCACTGGGTCAGCAAATTAGCCAGCCAGTCGCGGGAAAGCTCCACTGGCATGCACCAGCGCGTCATGCCCTGCTTCAGCAGGAGGCGCAAAGTGACGGCGTTGTAGCAGTTCAGCGCATGACCGGCGACGAAGGGCAGCTTGCGTTCGGCGCAGAGGTTGACCACGCCGAGGTCACTGGCTTCAATCAGGAATTCGCCGTTCTCGACATAGCGCTTCAGCTCGCCCAGTTCGGAGGAGGCCTGCACCAGCGCGAGGGTGGAGAGCACCACCTGCTTGCCGCTACCGGCCAGCGCTTTCGCCATTTCGATCCAATCGCCGACTTTAGTGGCGCGGCGCTTGCTGCACACCGCCTCGCCCAGATAAATGGTGTCAGCGCTACTGTTTGCCGCCTGCTGGTAAAAATCTTCCAGCGTCTCTTTTGGCCAGTAGTACAGCACCGGCCCTAATGAATATTTCATGTTTCTCACTGCCATTTACGGTGATAGGCGCCAAGGGTGGTTTGCGTTCCTTCGGACATCGAACCAAGGGTTTCCATCCATGCGGATTGCGGCACGAAATTCTGCGGATCGGCTTTACAGCGGTCGATCGCCTGACGCCAGACTTTCGCTACCTGGGTGACGTATGCCGGGCTGCGCTGACGGCCTTCGATTTTTACCGAGGCGATATTGGCGGCCATCAGTTCTGGCAACAGCTCCAGGGTATTGAGGCTGGTGGGTTCTTCCAGCGCGTGGTAGCGCTCGCCGTCGACCAGGTAGCGGCCTTTGCACAGCGTCGGATAACCGGCATTCTCGCCATCCTGATAGCGATCGATCAGCACTTCGTTAAGGCGTGACTCCAGCCCCTGCGGCGTTTGCTGCCAGCGGACGAAGCGCGCGGGCGAACAGGCGCCGACGGTATTTGGCGATTCGCCGGTGAGATACGACGAGAGATAGCAGCGGCCTTCCGCCATGATGCATAAGCTACCGAAGGCGAAGACTTCCAGCGGCACCGGCGTGGCGCGGGCTAACTGTTTCACCTGGTGAATGGATAACACCCGCGGCAGTACGACACGGGCAACGTCAAAGTTGCGGTGATAAAAACGCACCGCCTCTTCGTTAGTAGCGGACGCCTGCACTGAAACGTGACGTTCAATGTGCGGATAGCGTTCCGCGGCGTACTCCAGCATGGCGATATCGGCGAGGATAAGCGCGTCGGCGCCCAATTGCGCGGCCATATCCACAGCACGCTGCCAGCGGGCATAACCGTCGGGATGGGCGAAGGTGTTAATCGCGATATGTAGCTTACGGCGATGCTGGTGCACAAAGCTGACGGCTTCCTGCAATTTCTTTTCGGTGAAATTAAGGCCGGCAAAGTGGCGGGCATTGGTGTCATCTTTCAGCCCGATATACACGGCATCGGCGCCGTTTTCGATGGCCGCCTTAAGTGCCGGGAGGTTACCGGCGGGGCAGAGCAGCTCCATAATTTTTCCTGAAAAACGCGGCCGGTCAGGGACGCAAAATGGTTAACGAGCTGGGATTTTAGTTAACCTTCTGGTGACAATTTTTGATTTGAGGCAGTTAAAAGCGTATTGGTGGGCTCAATAGCTGGCGACCATCATCGCGATTTTGTTGATTTACGCCGCTATGTCGTTTATTTGATATGGCACAATAGCGAAACTATTGCATGCATGGAGTGAAGCTTGTGTTGGATGAACTGCGTTCCCGGCTGGTCCGTTTTGGCCCGTCTTTAATGAGCGTGCCGGTTAAGCTGGCGCCTTTTGCCCTCAAGCGCCAGGTGCTGGAACAAGTATTGAGCTGGCAATTTCGCCAGGCGCTGGCGGATGGAGAACTGGAGTTTCTCGAAGGTCGCTGGTTAAGTATTAATGTGCGCGATATTGGCCTGCTGTGGTATACCTCGGTAGTCGATGGTCGCCTGGTGGTCAGCCAGCAGGCTGACGCCGACGTCAGCTTTAGCGCCGATGCCAGCGATCTGCTGATGATTGCCGCGCGTAAACAGGATCCGGATACGCTATTCTTCCAGCGTCGTCTGGTGATTGAAGGTGATACTGAGCTGGGTCTATACGTGAAGAACCTGATGGATGCCATCGAGCTGGAGCAGATGCCGAAAGCACTGCGGGTCATGCTGCTGCAGATGGCGGATTTTGTCGAAGCAGGCCTGAAGAGCCCGCAGAAACCTGAACAGACATCGGTAGGTGAGGCATGCTGATTCGAGTGGAAATTGGGATTGATGCGCCGGGTATCGACGCGCTGCTGCGCCGTACGTTCGGCAGCGACGCGGAAGCGAAGCTGGTGCACGATCTGCGTGAAGATGGTTTGATCACGCTGGGCTTAGTCGCCACTGACGATGAAGGCCAGGTGGTGGGCTACGTTGCCTTTAGCCCGGTCACCGTCGAAGGCGAAGAGCTGCAGTGGGTAGGTCTGGCGCCATTGGCGGTAGATGAAAGCTATCGCGGCCAGGGTATTGGCCGACAGCTGGTCTACGAAGGGCTGGATTCATTAAATGAATTTGGCTACGCCGCGGTGGTTACGCTGGGCGAACCGGCGCTGTATGGCCGTTTAGGCTTTGAACCCGCCGCCGCGTTCGATTTACGCTGCCGCTGGCCGGACACCGCGGAAGCCTTCCAGGTGCACCGTCTGGCGGATGACGCGCTGCAGGGCGTACACGGTCTGGTCGAGTACAGCGATCATTTCAATCGCTTCTGAGCCCCTCCAGCAGGGTCTCGAACGAACCATCCCCGGCAACGAGGCGCTCTTTCTGGCGCTTCGTTAGCTGCTTGATGCGATACTCCAGCCGCAGAGCGAGTGAGTGGTCACCAACTTTCTGACTAAACGCCAGCGCCAGTTCGCCTTTGCCGCGCAGCGCTTTCGCTCCTTTGCCTTCCTGATGCTGAAGAAAGCGGCGCGGAACATCGGTGGTAATGCCGGTATACAGGCGGTTATCAGCGGTTCGAATAAGATAGAGAAACCAGCACACGGTAATAACGTCAGTCTGTTAGGGTGTGTGCACCATAGCATAATGGAGAATAAAGATGGATACGCTTGCCGCGATTAGCCGCTGGCTGGGTAAACAACACGTCATCACCTGGTGCGTCGCACGTGATGACGAGCTGTGGTGCGCCAATGCGTTTTACGTTTACGATCCGGATAACGTCGTTTTTTATCTGCTGAGCGACGAAAAAACCCGTCACGGCCAGATGACCGGCGAACGCGCGAAGGTCGCCGGGACGGTCAACGGCCAGCCAAAGACCGTTGCCTTAATCCGCGGCGTGCAGTTTAAGGGGGAGATCCGCCGCCTTCACGGTGACGAAGAGGCTGAGATGCGAAAACGCTACGTTAAACGCTTTCCGGTCGCCCGCATGTTGTCGGCGCCGGTGTGGGAGATCCGTCCCGACGAGCTTAAATTTACCGACAACACGCTGGGTTTTGGCAAAAAGCTATATTGGCTGCGCGACTCAAGCTCCGAGCAGGCGTAGCGCCTCGCGATTGAACGCCGGAAGATCGTCCGGGGTTCTGCTGGTGACTAACTGATCGTTATCAAGCACCACTTCCTGATCGTAAAACTCACCGCCGGCGTTTTTCACGTCGACCACGATGGGTTTAACCGCCGTGAGCTTACGCCCGCGAATGACGTCTGCGCTGATGAGTAACTGCGGGCCGTGACAAATGGCAAAGACCGGTTTACCGCTATTCACGAAGTCGCGAGTAAAAGTGACGAAGCGCTCATCACCCCGCAACTGGTCCGGTGAATAGCCGCCAGGCAGCAACAGGGCGTCAAACTGCGCCGGCGTCACGTCATCAATCGCTTTGTCGATCGCCACTTCAGCCTCGCCTTGCTTCCCTTTTACCGTTTTTCCTGCCTGTTTCTCAATTGTCACGACCTGATGCCCGGCAAGTTTAAAAGCCTCGGCAGGTGAGGTGAATTCAGAATCTTCGAAGTCGTCGGTGATTAGTACGGCAATCTTTTTACTCATTCTTCCTCCGATCTTTTGGCAGTGAATGAGGCATTTCCATGATGATGGTGGATACTTACCTCGTAAGCTATTAAGCCTGGAACATGTGGGGCAAAGTGCAAGGCAGACAATTCTGCAAAGGAGATTTGATGAGTCAGGTATTATTAACCGGCGCGACTGGCTTAGTTGGTGGGTACTTACTTCGGCTACTACAGAGTGAGCCGCGTATTAGCGCGATTGCTGCGCCAACGCGCCGTCCGCTTGCTCCGGCGGAGGGGATATTCAATCCACACGATCCGCAGTTGACCGATGCACTGGCGCAGGTGGTTGATCCTGTCGATATCGTATTCTGCTGCCTGGGCACCACGCGACGGGAAGCGGGGAGTAAAGAAGCGTTTGTGCATGCTGACTATACGCTGGTGGTGGATACGGCGCTGGTCGGGAAGCGCCTCGGGGCGCAACATATGCTGGTGGTCAGCGCGATGGGCGCCAATTCGCATTCGCCCTTCTTCTATAACCGCGTGAAAGGAGAAATGGAAGAGGCGCTGATTGCGCAGGAGTGGCCGCGACTGACCATTGCCCGTCCTTCGATGTTACTGGGCGATCGGGAGCATAAACGCGCCAATGAAACGCTCTTTGCACCGCTATTTCGTTTTCTGCCTGGAGACTGGAAAGCTATTCAGGCCCGCGATGTGGCGACGGCCCTGCTGGCCGAGGCGCTGGCGCCGAGCCATGAAGGTGTCCAGATCCTGACCTCGTCTCAGCTACGGGAACGCGCCGCCAGGCAGGCGGATTAATCATTTTCAAATTTGGACGGCAGGCGTAGTATTCACCTCCTTATTTATTATCTCTTCTCCCTGGGGAATGCTATGGCTGGTCAGTCTTCATCTCAGGCGGCATCACCATTTCAATGGTGGAAACCCGCGCTGTTCTTTCTCGTCGTTATCGTTGGCCTGTGGTACGTCAAATGGCAGCCGTATTACGGTAAAGCCTTTACGGCCGCGGAAACCCACAGTATCGGTAAATCTATTCTCGCCCAGGCTGATGTAAACCCGCTGCAGGCGGCATGGGATTACGCGATGGTTTACTTCCTCGCGGTCTGGAAAGCGGCGGCGCTCGGCGTGCTGCTCGGTTCGCTTATTCAGGTGCTGATCCCCCGCGACTGGCTGCTGCGCACGCTTGGGCAATCTCGTTTTCAGGGCACGCTGCTGGGAGCGATTTTTTCGCTACCGGGGATGATGTGTACCTGCTGCGCCGCGCCGGTTGCCGCCGGAATGCGTAAACAGCAGGTGTCGATGGGCGGGGCGCTGGCGTTCTGGATGGGCAACCCGCTGCTGAACCCGGCGACGCTGGTTTTTATGGGTTTCGTGCTTGGCTGGCAGTTTGCTCTGATCCGGCTGGTGGCCGGGCTGGCGACGGTGCTGGTGGTGGCGACGCTGGTGCAAAAATGGGTAAAAGAGGCGGCGACGCAGCCGGTAGCGGCGGAAGACGTTAGCCAACTGAAGAATGATGAGGGCAGTTTTATCAACCGCTGGCTGCGCGCGCTGTGGTCGCTGTTCTGGAGTACGATCCCGGTTTACATCCTCGCGGTGCTGGTACTGGGCGCGGCGCGGGTCTGGTTGTTCCCGCACGCCGAGGGCGCGGTCGATAACACGCTGTTCTGGGTGATCGCAATGGCGATAGCCGGTTGTCTGTTCGTTATCCCGACGGCGGCGGAAATCCCGATTGTGCAGACGATGATGCTGGCTGGAATGGGCACCGCGCCGGCGCTGGCGCTGCTGATTACCTTGCCTGCGGTGAGCGTACCGTCGCTGGTTATGTTGCGTAAGGCGTTTCCGGCTAAAGCGCTGTGGCTAACCGGCGGGCTGGTGGCGTTGTGCGGGGCGATCGTCGGCGCGCTGGCGCTGGTGTAATTTATCCGGAGCGGGGCTGCGGACCCGTTCCGGATTTTGTGCCGGGTGGCGGCTGCGCCTTACCCGGCCTACGGTCAGTGCGGCCTGCCTTTAATTTATACTGCCGGTGTTGGGGGCCTCAAAATCCCGGTGGCGCGGGGCTACAGCATAATGCTATTTGGTAGCCCGGCTTAGCGAAGCGCCAGCCGGGTTAGATCACGTTTATTTAAGATAGGTAAACGCGGTGGTGACGCGGCTCACGCCGCTTACCCGGCTGGCGATATCTGCCGCCGCGCGGCCTTCACGGTCGGTGACCAGGCCCATCAGGAACACTTCGCTGTTTTCGGTCGTCACTTTCACGTTGGAAGACTTCACCTGATCGCTGCCCAGCAGTTGGGAACGAACTTTGGTGGTGATCCAGGTATCCGACGACGCGGTGCCTAAGCCAATCGGCTGGCCTTGACGCACTTCATTGAAGACTTCGGTAGTCCCTTCAACTCCCATCGCGATTTGTTTGGCGCGAGAGGATAGATCGGCGGTCGGCGACTGGCCGGTCAGCAGGACCTTGCCCTGATAAGCGGTGACGTTAATACGCGCTTCTTTCTTAATCTGTTCATCTTTCCCTAAGGCGCTGTTAACGCGTAGCTCCAGGGTGCTGTCATCAACCTGCGTACCCACCGTACGCGGGTCCGTTGCCGCTTTGGTGCCGACGGCTGCCGTACCGACTACCGCTGCGGCGACGCAGCCCTGTAGCAGTAGCGCAGAAAGCAGGATGGCGAGGGGCGAGAGAGCCTTCATGTGTTCTCCTTATTCGTCCTGGTGTGGAAAAAGCGTGTTATCAATCAAATCGCACAGACAATTGACGGTAAGCATGTGCATTTCCTGGATCCGCGCGCTGCGGTGCGAAGGAATGCGGATTTCAACGTCCTGCTGACCTAACAGGCCAGCCAGCTCGCCGCCGTCGTAACCGGTTAACGCCACGATAGTCATATCGCGGGTGACCGCCGCTTCCACGGCTTTCACGATATCCCGGCTATTGCCGCGCGTAGAAATCGCCAACAGTACGTCGCCGGCGTGACCCAGCGCGCGCACCTGTTTAGCGTAGATTTCATCATGCAGGCGATCGTTGGCGATTGCGGTTAAGACCACATTATCGGTATTTAGTGCAATGGCGGGTAAACCAGGGCGCTCTGTTTCGAAACGATTGATCATGCTGGCAGCAAAATGCTGTGCGTTGGCGGCGGAGGTGCCATTACCACAACAGAGGATTTTGTTGCCGTTAAGCAGCGACTGAACGAGCGTCATAGCCGCGCGCGAGATGGCGTCCGGGAGCGCTTCCGCGGCGGCGATTTGGGTTTGAATGCTTTCGGTAAAGCAGGCTTTAATTCTGTCGAGCACGGGATCCCTTAAATCTGATAATACGCTATTCGCCAAAGGCGTTTTTCAGCCATTGGATGTCGTTGCCGGTGAAGGCTACCACATCGAAACGGCAATCCACAGTATCAAAACTCCCATTCTGCCGGGAGAGCCACAGACGAGCAGCCTTGAGAAGACGTTGTTGCTTTTGCGGCGTGACGCTGGCGGCGGCATCGCCGTAGCTGGCGCTGCGCCGGTAGCGCACTTCGACGAACACGATAACCGCGCCGTCGCGCATAATAAGATCGATCTCGCCGCCGCGCTCGCGGGCGTTGGCGGCGATAAAACGCAGTCCATGCCGTTCTAACCACCGACGCGCCTGGCTTTCCCAGGCGTCGCCGGTCTGTTTGCTTAGTTGGCTGCGACGATTTGTCCCTGTTGGTACTTGAGCCATGATAACTTCCTGTTGATCACGCAGTCCGGCGTGGCCGTCAGATCGCCCGTATTGCCGTTCAGCTCGTAACCTGGGCTCTGGCGCATTTGCGCGAAATGATTCGCCAGCGACCAGGCGTCGGCGCCCATCGCATACAGACGCGCCAGCGAGTAGTCGTTACGCACGGCGGAGAGCGCCTGCTGCATCAGCGCCGGGTTACTGCCAGCCAGCATCGGGATTTCGCTATATTGCAGGCCTTCCATCTCCAGACGGAAATCCGGGCCGGAGGTGCCCTGGGCGCTGCGGGAGCTGGCGTACAGGGTGACGTTGCTCTGGCTGCCGTTGCGCATGGCGATCAGCGGCTTGATATAGCCAATTTGTTCCGGGGTAGCGACGATATAGGCGGCATCGATGCTGCCGCCGCTGCTGACCGGAACGTCGCCTGGGCTGCCGAGCGAGCTATCCACAGATGACGGCAGCGTCGATACCGGGCTGCCGGTCAGCGAGATGCCGCCACCGTTGACGCCGGATTTCAGCTCCGCCGTCGATCCCAGACGTTGCTGCAGCACCGTACCGCCGCCCAGTTTCAGCCACTCGTCGGCGAACGCGCTGACCACGCGGTCACCAAGCGCGCCGCGCGGCACCAGTAGTAACGGCGTTTGCTTGCCCTGATCGTGAATATGACGCGCCGCGTCGCGGGCTTCATCTTCCGGGGAGAGCGCGAAGTAGCACAGATTCGGACGGTTCTCGACTTTGCCCGGCTGATTAAGGGCGAGCACGTTCAGCGAGGTGTTGCTTTTCATCACCTCTTCGACGTTTTCTTTCAGCAGCGGGCCGACCACGAGGGTGGCGCCGTCCTGCTGTACCTGCGCCAGCAGCTGGCTCATCGGCTGGCTGGTGGTATCGTAAATTTTCAGTTCAGCGGCAGGATTGGCGGTGGTCGCCACCGCGGGCTGCGGCTGCGCGGCTGGCGCGCTCACCGGTTGTGCTACCGGTTGTGCTGCCGGCGTTGCGGTAACCGGGGCGGATAGCGGAGCGGCTGCTGGTTTCGCGGCAGGCGCGGCCTGCGTCTCCGCTGGCGCCTGCACCGGCGCGGCCTGCGTCTCCGCTGGCGCCTGCACCGGCGCGGCCTGGCTGCCGGTGGCGGTGAGATCGCCGACTTCCGCCTGCGAAGGGCTCACCACATCGTTATTGCCGGCAACATTCGCCGCCTGGGCGACCTGCGCCGGCACTGCGCTACCCTGGACCGCTGGGGCGCCATTCTTCGCCGCTTCAAAACCCTGCTGGATAGTGCGGCCGAAAATCGCCGCCTGGCCGTTCAGAGGCAGCAGCAGGGCGATTTTATTGGTCGAGGCCGGTTTATAGTTTTGCATATTCACCAGCGCAGTGGGCAGCATCTGCGCCCCCGGGTTCTGCGGATAACGGATTTGCCAGTCTTTGACGCCCGCTTTCAGCATTGCCGGATCGTTGCGGTTGTCGAACCACATCCGCTGCAGATCCAGCCAGCCCTGCAGCACGTTTTCGTCGGCATTGATTACCAGCGCGTTGGCCTGCTGTGGGGTCATCGCCGTTAGCGCTTTCCATGTGGCGTCGATATTTTGTTGTTTTTGCTTCGTCTGGTTTAGCAGGGGCTGCTGGGCAATCAGCGCACGCAGCAATGCCAGAGACGGCTGTCCCTGGCTGGCGTCAATTTGCGCCTGCCAGTAGCGCGGCTGCTGATTTTTCTCAAAACTGAGAGGATCGAGTTTGCTCAGCAATGCCTTCGCGCTCTGGTAATCGCCTTGCGCCAGTTTGACTTCCACCGCCAGCAGCGACTGTTCGCGGGCCTGCGTGCTGTTCAGGTTCGACGGCAGTTGGTTGTACAGGTCGATAGCCTGCTGCTTCTTACCTTCCTGCAGCAGTGCACGAATGGCGAGTAATTGCCAGTTGGTCTTGCTATCATTCGTGCTTTGCTGCATCTGCTGTAGGTAGAAACTGGAGTTGGCCTGCGACGTACCCTGCATAAACGCCGTGCTTTGATCCTGCGTGTGGGTGCCGCAGCCAGCAAAAAGAAGAGTAGCCAGCAATACGGGCAGACAGCGCGCGGGCTTAGAACGAAGAAATGTTGACGGTACCATATGTATCCAGTGATATTTTTTTGGCTCAATGCTCAATATTAAATCGGCAATACGGACGAGACAATGAAACAACACGAATCAGCGGATAATTCTCAGGGGCAACTGTACATTGTGCCCACTCCGATAGGGAATCTGTCTGATATCACGCAGCGCGCACTGGAAGTGTTGCAAGCTGTTGATTTAATTGCTGCGGAGGATACCCGCCATACCGGTTTGCTGCTGCAGCATTTTGCGATTAACGCCCGTTTATTTGCCCTTCACGACCATAACGAGCAGCAAAAGGCCGAAACACTTTTAGCGAAATTAAAAGAGGGGCAGAACATCGCGCTGGTGTCCGATGCCGGCACGCCGCTGATTAACGATCCCGGCTACCATCTGGTGCGTACCTGTCGTGAAGCCAATATTCGCGTCGTGCCGCTACCGGGCCCTTGTGCAGCGATTGCCGCTCTGAGCGCCGCCGGTTTGCCGTCCGATCGTTTCTGCTATGAAGGTTTCCTGCCGGCGAAATCGAAAGGCCGCCGCGATACCCTGAAGGCGCTGGAAGAAGAGCCGCGCACCATTATCTTTTATGAGTCAACGCACCGTCTGGTGGAGAGCCTGGAGGATATCTGCGCGGTTCTGGGCGAATCCCGTTACGTAGTGTTGGCACGCGAGCTGACCAAAACCTGGGAGTCTATCCACGGCGCGCCGATTGGCGAGCTGGTGGCGTGGGTGAAGGAAGACGAAAATCGCCGCAAAGGCGAGATGGTGCTGATCGTCGAAGGTTTTAAGGCCCAGGAAGAGGCGCTGCCGGCAGCCGCGCTGCGGACTCTGGCGCTGCTACAGGCGGAACTACCGTTGAAGAAAGCCGCCGCGCTGGCCGCGGAAATTCACGGCGTGAAGAAGAACGCTCTGTATAAATACGCGCTGGAGCAGCAGGGATAACCACTGCGCCCGGGGTTAACCGGGCGCGGCTGACTATTTTACCGGCGTCGCTTCGAAAACCAGCGTTTGTAAGGGTTGTAGCGTAACAATAACCGCTTGCTGGTAATCAGCTGGGAAGGTCGTGTTACTACCGTAAACGCTTTTTAACGTAAACCGCGATGTCTCTCCCTGCGGTATCTCGAACGCTTTTGCGAGATCCAGGAAATACTGTTGCGGTTTATCTGATGGGTTACGTAGGCCTAATATCGCCTTATCTTTCTTCCATGAAGCCCAGCCGTAAACTTCCAGCGCGGTAGGATCGCCGCCGACCCAATGGGTATCCACCAGCACATCCGCATTTGCCCTCGACCATTTTGCCGCCTGCGCCAGGGTATCCCACTTCGCTTTGTTAAGCATCGATGGTGTGATGTATAGCTCCTGTAATTGCGTACCCGTCGCGAAATAGCTCCAGACCTGATCGGCGAAATCGCCATCGGTTTGCGGTTTTTCCAGCCCGTAATAGGCATTTTCAGCACTGACAATACCATGATACATCAGTGAGTTAAGCGGGAAGAGCGGTCCTTTACGCACAATTGAGCGATAAGTCTCGGCATCCCGATAGGTCATCCATTGCTGTACTGGCGTTCCAGGGCCATAAAGATTGATATCGTCTCCCTGGCGCCAGATAGCGTCAGCATAAAAGAGCCAGGAAGGACTGGCGTTGGTCCCGGTGGTTAAATTAATAAATTGATTAGGATTGGCGCTGCGCATGTTATGCAATAAAGCGATAGATGCATCAAAATCGGAAGCAAACTGACTACCCGCAATATGCGAATTTGCGTTGCCCATACCATCAAGCTTAAAAGAGGTAATATGCTCGTCTTTAATCAGCTTAATAATTTGTTGATTGAAGTTGTTGAAATAGTGCGGTCCGGATAGCGCGAATTTGCCATCGACCGTTTCAAAGCCATACTCTTTGGCGTGGGAGACGCGAATATCTCTGGGCTTGTTATAACCTCCCCAAGGGGAAAGCCACAGCCCTACAGAACTATGCATGCTGGCCGCTTTTTCTCGTACTTTGCTGAATCCCTGGCTGAAGGCGGGGCCAAAGAGCCATCTGCCGGTACGATCGTCCCAACCGTCATCCAGAAGAAAGGCATCTAATGTGACGCCGCGACCGGAAATAAACTCTTTATTCCATTCATCCATCCGGCTTAGCACATCCTGTTCGCTATAGGTGGTAAAGAAACCAATATCCATCCAGCTGTTATAGTGTAGATAGGGTTTATAGGGGCGTGGACGCACGGCATCAATAAAGATATTCACGCTGCGACGAAGTTGATTGGTTTCCGGAAAAGTGCCGAAGTAGGTCGTATAGCTGAGTGGTGCGGCGGGGTCGATGGCTGTTTTTAATTCTACATTCAGATTCGTGGTCGCCTCATATGCCCAGGTATTTACGATAGGTTTATCGGGCAATATAAAAAAGGTATCAGCCACAATCGGTGAACTATTGATTGCGCCATCGACATACGGTGCTTGCGATTGTTTTTTAGTCGGGAAAAAAGTTATTTTTGCCACGTCTCGCGATTGACCTACCGCCGCGATGGTGTAATCAATACTCGCGTAGTTTCCCTTTATCAGGTTCATCTTTACCGTGACGTTAAAATCGGGGCGGGTATAATCGATAATAATAGAGTCGCTATTTTTCTCGACATTCTTTACTTTAAAATCAGCGGTGTGGATGATGGTTTCATCTGGTAGCGTGAGAAAAAACAGTTCTTGCGGTGAAAGTTGATGGGCCGATTTTTCATCTTTTACCATTGTTGCTGAGTTCGCATCGTTAAATGAAAGCGCCATCGATGCGTTATTTAATGTGTATTCAGCGGCCGCCGCGCTTTGCGAAACCAGTAGGGCCAGTAACGAAACAGTGAGCACTTTTTTCATTAGAAAGATCCTTGCTGTCGTTATATCAGAGGTTAATAACGTTAGCCCTCTCGGGCTAACGTTTTGTCATTGTATGGTGTTCAAGCTTCTGCGGCCTGTAATAGTCGGTTAGCGGAACCGCACACGCTAATTTTACTTTTTACAACTTCTTTCATCGCATCCATGCCGACACGCATGTAATAACGTGGGTCGTTACCTTGCGGATTGTCAGCAAACCATTTTTTCACCGCGGCGGCGAAGGCGATTTTGAGTTCTGTGGCGACATTGACCTTGCAAATTCCCAACGTGATAGCACGACGGACGTAGTCATCCGGTACATCGCTTGCGCCATGCAGCACCAGAGGGATATCGACCACTTCCCTGATTTCCGCCAGCCGTTGGAAATCAATCTTAGGCGTTTTTTGATATAGCCCATGAGCGGTACCGATCGCCACGGCGAGACTGTCGATACCGGTCAATTCGACAAAGCGTTTAGCCTCTTGCGGGTCGGTGAGAAAGGCGCTTTCCGCGTCAACGTTAAGATCGTCCTCCATTCCGCCAAGCCGTCCCAATTCCGCCTCGACGCTACAATCCAGCGCGTGGCAAAAATCGACGACTGATTTCACCAGCTTCACATTCTCATCAAACGGAAAATGGCTGCCATCAATCATTGCGCTGCGGACCCCGGCATTGACCTTACGACGAATATCCGCCAGCGACTCATGATGGTCGAGATGTAGCGCAATTGGCATCGCGTAGGTGGCGGAGTAGGCGTGGCAGAGCGCGTAAATTTCCTCCAGCGCGATATGCTTAAAGGTTCCCGGCGTGCCGGCAAGGATCACCGGCGATCGCATTTCACTGCATGCTTCCAGGATCGCCTGGATCGTCTCGGCGTTATGAATGTTAAATGCAGGAACCGCATAACCTTTACTCTGGGCATCCTGCAGAAGATATTTGGTGGAAATAATGCTCATGGCGCGCTCCTTTTAAGCCTGCCAGGGATGAATAACGACACCTTGTACGACGCGGTTAACGGTACCGCTGGCGGAAGGCGTATCCGGGGTGTTGCCCACGGCGAGAGATTGGTTAAGCGCGAAAATCTGGGCGTACATCAGGAAGCTGAATGCCAGTTCGACATCGTTGAAGTGTCGTGATGGCGGGAGAATGATATGCGGGCCTGCTTCAATAACAGGATCGGAACCTGCGGCGATGGCTACTATCCGCATAGCCTGGCGATCGCGACGCAACTCAGCGAGAAGATCCAGATCGTACTGGCGGGTATAGTGATGGTTGGAGACAAACATCACCACCAGCGTTTCGTTATTCACCAGTGACTTAGGCCCGTGACGGAAGCCGGTAGGCGAGTCATAAAACGCGGCCAGCTTACCTGCCGTGAGCTCAAGCACTTTCAGGGCGGATTCGCGCGCGGCGCCCTGCAACCCGCCGCTACCGAGGTAAACGATCCGTTTCCACGCTCCGTTGCCGAAAACCCCAGCGTTAATATCGCTCAACGAGTTAAGAATCGTCTGGCAGCAGTCAGCGACATCGCTGAATGTCTGGCTATTAATGAGGTTGGGTGCGAACACTGCAAGGCAACTGGCCATCATCGTGGTAATACTACTGGTCATCGCAAAGCCGCGATCGTGGGTTTCTGGCGGCATCAACAGCGGCAGAGCATTGTCGCTATCCAGCGCGGTTTGATACAGGCTGCCTGCTTCGTTGCAGGTAATGGGTAGGTGATAACACTCTGTAACAAACTGGTTCGCTAGTTCCACTGCGGCCACGCTCTCCGGGCTATTGCCTGAACGGGCAAACGAAACCAGCAGTAGTGGATGTGCGGGATCCAGATAATCCATCGGGTTGGTTACAAGGTCGGTGGTTGGAACGGCGCTAAAGTTTTTACCACTATGGCGGGACAGCCAGGGCGCGATTATCTCGCCGATAAATGCAGAAGTGCCGGCGCCGGTCAGGACGATACGGAGATCGTTTTTTCGTAGCAACGGCGTGAGAAAACCATCAATCTCCGATCGCAAACAATCGATATTCTTTAAAGATTGTATCCAACTGCCTGGTTGCTGGCGGATCTCTTCTTCGGTCCAGGTACCAGTGGTTGATGGCGCGGGGGTATATCTTTCTGACATAACGCAATCCTTATGGTGATGATTTCCGCTTTCGGTGTGGGCTAATGCAGTTCTTTCGTTTCGTTTCACTTTGACTTGCTTTTAATGTATTAAAATTTACATGAAAGAAATCGAAAGCTCAATAATATGATTGACAATAAAACGAAAATAGCCGCGTTCTGGGATTATTTTTTACATAACAAATTGAAATAATATGGTTTTTATTTGAACCGATTGCGAATCCAAAAAGAAAGGAAAAGAAAGGTCTGCAGGCAGGCTGCAGACCTGAGGAGAGAAGTGGGCTTAAAGCGAAAACGTTTCACCGCGGATCCAGATATTTTCCAGTCGCAGTTCGTTATCTACTGCAATGATGTCGGCCATTTTTCCCGGTTGTAACGATCCTAATTGTCGATCCAGCCCTAATAGCCGCGCCGGGTGAAGAGAAGCCATATGAATAGCCTGTTCAGCCGTCATACCGGGTAATGAACTGACGGCACGCACGGCGGAATCGAGTGAAAGGGTACTTCCCGCCAGACTTCCATTTAGCGTACGGACGATACCATCACGCATTTCTACTGTTTCGCCACATAGGGTGTAATTGCCGTCAGGCATACCCGCCGCCTGCATCGCGTCGGTTATCAGTATGATGCGATCTCCGGCGCAACGGCAACATAGCTGCATTGCCGCGGGATGTACGTGATGGCCGTCGGCAATGAGTTCAAGCCAGGCGCGGTTATCGGTTAATCCTGCGCCGACCATTCCCGGTTCGCGATGATGCAATCCACTCATACCGTTGTAGCAATGTACCAGGCCATCCGCGCCGGCATCAAAGGCGGCACAGGTTTGTTGCCAGGTTGCCGCGCTATGGCCCAACATGACCCGCACGCCTTGCCGTTTAAGATGACGGATTGCCTGTAGCGCCCCCTCTTTTTCCGGGGCAAGGGCGACGACGCGTAGCGTCTCGCGAGAAACCGCAATCAACCGATCGAATTCGGCAAGATCCAGTTCCCTGAACCACTGTTCCGGATGGGCGCCTTTGTGCGGCGGCGTAAAGTAAGGGCCTTCAAGATAGCTGCCAAGAATTTGCGCCCCTGGACCGCCTGCGTGAACGCGCCGCGCAATACGTTCCAGCGCCGCATGGATTGCCGCTAACGGCGCGGTGACGGTGGTCGGCAACCAGCTGGCGACCCCCTCACGCGCTTTGTGTTTCGCCAGCAGATCTAACGTATCCGGCGCGTCATCCATGACATCTACGCCTGCGCCGCCGTGGACATGAATATCGATATAAGCAGGACACAGCAGCTCGGCATCGCGAGTGAGGACACCCGCGGGAATCGGCTCCAGCGCCACGATAACGTCATTTTCAATCCGTAGCTGATGGTCATCAAGCCATCCTTGCTCTGTGAGTAAGCGCCTGGCGCGCAGTATGCGGCTCATATGCCTTCCTCAACAGCATGATCTTCCCGACAGCGTCCCAGTTCGTCGACCAGACACGTTAACCCGCGGTGACCGCATTCCAGCGCCTGAAGACGAAAGGCTTCGCTGGTTAATCCTTCGCGTTCCAGCACCATCTCCAACAATAGCTGCAGGTTAGTGCCGGTAATCACTTCCCGGCCGCGTTTTTGCATCGCCAGCGTGGAGGCGATGCGAAACGGCGTGCCGCCGAGTAAGTCAGTCAGAAAAACAATGTCTTCTTCACCGTCCAGTTCATTGACCGCCTGTTCCAGCTGTGCGGTTAGCAGGGCGGTGGTGGATGATTCAGGGAAATCTATCGCAATGAATTGCGACTGTTCGCCCAGAATCTGTTTCATTGCCTTTTCCATCCCGCTGGCAAACCCGCCATGGCCGGTCAAAATGATTCCTAACATCGAAAACCTCTTAGCGTTACAGGAAGTGACAGAATTTACCTACGATACCCAGCGCGACCGTGATGCCGATAAGACGGAGAGGGCTCCAGCCGCGGCGTACCAGCCAGTACATCGCCAGGGTATAAACCAGCGGTAAAAAGGCGGGCATCAGCTTATCGATGACATCGGTTTGCAGTTTAACCACGGCGTCGCCGGCAGTGATTTCAAGCGTGGTGCTTAGACGAACATAGGTCGCTACCAGCGCGCCAATCACCGTCATCCCGACGATGGAAGCGGCATGACCGACTTTTTTGGTATTGGCTTTGATGAGCGGGATCGCCGCTACCCCCATCCGGTAAGCGTAATGCGCCAGGCCGAAACGCAGGCCGAGATGGACCACATTAAACAGGACGATAAAAACGACGGCCCCGAGAATCGAACCCTGAAGCGCCAGGCTGGCGCCAATGCCGCCGCAAATCGGCAGTAACGTTAGCCAGAACATGGCATCGCCGATACCGCCGAGCGGCGCGCCAACGGCGATTTTGGTGTTCTGGATGCTGTTAACATCCTGCTTCGAGCGCTCCATCGCCAGGATGATGCCGATGACAAAGGTCACGAGGAAAGGATGAGTGTTAAAAAACCCCATATGTCCTTTCATCGCCCGCGCCAGATCGCGCGGATTGGTGTGGATTTTCTTCAATGCCGGCAGCAGTCCATATAACCAGCCGGAAGCTTGCATACGTTCATAGTTAAATGATGCCTGTAAAAGCATCGAGCGCCAGGCCACCCGGTTAATGTCTTTTCGCGTCAGGTCGGCCCCAATGCTTTGATCTTCATAAACGTTTTCGTTGACGCCTGTGAGTAACGTTGTTTCACTTTCTGCCACATTGGGCAGCGTATGTTGATTAGATGCCATCTTCGAATTCCTCTTTAGGCGCCGCAGATTGAGTCGGTTCGGGGGATTTACGTAGCAGGTCGATAAGCGCCATAGCCAGCGCGGCGGCGGCAATGGCTAGCACGGGGAGCTTGAGCCAGGCCGCAGCAACGAACCCGATGATGAAATAGGGGATGTAGACATTTTTCATCATGATTTTGAGCAGTACGGCAAAACCGATTGCTGGCATGATGCCGCCCGCGACGCCCAAACCATCGATCAAGCGCTCAGGGAGTACATCGATCGCGGTTTTGGCGTGCTCTGCGCCAAAGTAGATGGGCAGAAAGGCACAGAGAAAATAAAAAGCGCCTAACGCCAGCAACGCCAGGTAATTCACGCGCTCAATGCCGCGGGTATCGGCATTTGCCGCCATGCGATCGCAGCGCGACATAACACCGGACATTACCGAGAAAAGGAATGTTATCCCCATCTGAACCGCGACGGCGAAGGGAACCGCAACGCCGACGGCGACATCGGGTTTAACGCCGGTGGTAATGGCAAAGGTGGTACCGACGATGGTCCCAATAATCACGTTTGGAGGTTGCGCGCCGGCCAGCGGCGCCAGCCCCATCCACACCAGCTCCAGCGTGCCGCCGGTTAATATACCGGTATGAAGATCGCCGAGGATCAGACCCACCAGAGGGCCAAGCACCACCGGACGATGCATATGGGTTAATCCGTTGAACATATCCAGGCCGGCGATAAAGGCAAGGATACCCAATGCAATGGCTTGAAAAAGCGAAATTTCCATGGCGAGCCCCTTAGAGCAGTTTATAAAGATCCATTGCCGGTTCTGTCGGAACTCCTTGAATGAAGCACTCAACGCCGGCGGATTTCAGACCGTTAAAGGCAGCAATATCATTGCCGTCGACAGAGACGGTTTTGGCAATTTGTCGTTTCCCGTCGGCGTAGTGCATATTGCCGACGTTGATGCGCGATACCGGCACCCCGCCGGAAACCAGTGTCAGAAAATCGGCGGGCGATTTACATACCAGCAATATTTTTTGCCGATCGGCGGCGCGATGAATGTTGTCGATGACTTTCTGCAGCGACCAGAAGCGCACGGCAATTCCCTCTGCCAATACCATTTCCATTAAATTCTGTTGCACAGGGTCTTCAGCGACCTCGTCATTGGCAACCAGAACCAGATTCGCGCCTGCAAACCCGACCCACTGCACGCCAACCTGGCCGTGGATTAAGCGTTCATCAATACGACTTAAAACAATATTTGGCATCGCCGTTTCCTCTTCGTTGTTATCCGTTATGAGATGTCATGCCCTGACAGGCGTCATGGTATTGCTGCAATATGTCCTGGACGTGGCTAATGATGAGTTCATGCGGCGTAGCGCTGAGCGCCCCCTCGCGAACTTTTACATACTGTAAAGGCAGATACTGGCTAATGAGCGGAAGCGGAATGGCCTCATCGGCCAGATTGCGCACCAGATGCGCTAAAGCGGTGTCTATCTGGCTGTCCGGCCAGTAGTAGCGAACGCGATCGGAATAGCTGTAGCCGCGTGCTAACCGCTGCGCGTGGCCATCGCCGTGGTAGTGGCTTTGCCAGTATTCCGGGCGATCGAGCATGACGTTTTCCAGTACCTGGCGTAGCCCTGAACAGGCTTTTGCAGGCACGATTTCTTCTTCAATCGCTGCTAAAGCGAACAGCGCTTCACGTAACGCGAAAGTCAACGCCGGGCCGACTTTCAAAATCGCAAAATGATCGACCACCAGTTGGCGTAGCGCATGCGGCGTCTGATAATCCGTGGAATGCGCCTCGAAGAGCAGCGTGGCGTAATCCTCTACCATTGCGCTAAGAGGTTTTGAGTTTTTTGATTTATAATCAATAACTTGTGTGTGATCAAATTCAACGCCAGGCTGTACTACGAGTGCAATAATTCGCGGCCAGAGATCTTCAAGCCCTTGTCTGGCAAAGGCTCTTTTGTGTGCGTCGAGAGTCGCTCGTGCGGCATTGGGGGTCGTGACCTGCAATGTGTTTAACGTTTCATGCGCGCCGCCCGGAACCGGAACCTCAGTGCCTATCACGTAGACAAGATCGGAGTCGCCTCCCCGGGCAATGCAGCTTTCTTCCGCGATTTTCGCCAACCTTGCGGCGCGTTCAGCAACGATGTCATCGGTTAAGGGAATAGGATCGTCTTTACAGGACATGCTGCAATCGAGGTGGATTTTTTTAAATCCGGCGGTGACATAGCTTTTGATCAGGTCGTCGGCATGGGCCATGGCTTGTGCTGCCGGTAGATGTTGCCAGCGGTTTGGCCCCAGGTGATCGCCGCCGAGGATGAGATCGTCGCGGGGGAAACCCAGTGAATCGGCAAGATGATAGATAAAGCCGCAGAAATCGGCGGGGGTCATACCGGTATAACCGCCAAACTGATCAACCTGATTGGAAGTCGCTTCAACGAGCAGCGGCGTGTGGTTTGCCTGAGCAAACCGAATGGCGGATTGCAGCACCAGCGGATGCGCGGAGCACACCGCGTAGATCCCGTTAGCCTCACCCTGTTTGTGTCGCACCACCAATTGTGTAAGATGTTTCACTTTCCTCTCCGGGTCAGATGTTGACGATTTTAATCTTTCGTTTTGTTTCGCTTTATAGTGCTTCAGCGTGCTTTAAAAATAAAACGAAAGATAATAGTTTTCCGATCTGTTTCACAAAAGAAACATAATGAAAGATTTCAACGCGGGGAGAACCTCTGTTTCCTGACCCGATAGCGCTTGCATTCTGCTAAAAGAAAGGCGTTAATAGTCAAAACGAAATGAAACGAAAGATTCAACCAAGGATATAGTTATGAACAGCAGCGAGTCATCTGCCGAAAAGCGCATTTCCGGGACAAGTGAAAGGCGTGAGCAGATCATCCAGCGGTTGCGACAGCAGGGAAGCGTTCAGGTTAATGACCTGGCGGAGGCGTATGGTGTATCGACGGTCACAATACGCAACGATCTGGCGTTTCTGGAAAAGCAGGGTATTGCGGTGCGAGCTTATGGCGGCGCGCTGATTTGCGATAGCCATACACCTGGCATCGAACCGTCAGTGGAAGACAAAAGCGCGCTGAATACAGCCATCAAACGCCAAATCGCCAGCGCCGCCGTTGAAATGATAAAACCGGGGCACCGTATTATTCTCGACTCGGGCACGACTACCTGTGAAATCGCTCGTCAGCTAAGACAACATCAGGATGTCATCGCGATGACCAATGGAATAAATGTCGCCAACGCGTTGTTAGAAGCAGAAGGGGTGGAGTTACTGATGACGGGAGGGCATCTACGCCGTCAGTCGCAGTCTTTTTATGGCGATCAGGCTGAGCAATCCCTGCAGAATTACCACTTTGATATGCTTTTTCTGGGGGTGGATGCGATGGATCTGGAGCGCGGGATCAGCACCCATAATGAGGACGAAGCCCGCCTGAACCGTAAAATGTGCGAGGTCGCAGAGCGCATTATCGTTGTGACAGATTCCAGTAAATTCAATCGCTCCAGTTTGCATAAGATTATCGATACGCAGCGTATTGATACCATTATTGTCGATGATGCGATCCCGCAAGAGAGTCTCGAGGGGCTACGTAAGGGTGGGATTGAAGTTATCCTGGTCAAATCATAACTCTCTTCCCAGCCGGGATATTCTGTATAACCCGGCTGGTGATACGCGCTCTGTTCGGGATCACGTCACCGGCGCCGGGTTAAATACCGCCAGCTGGTTATGCAGACCCCATTGATCGGAGAAGGTTTTCTTACGCCCGCTGGCGACGTCAAGAATGAACTCAAACAGCTTCTGCCCGACTTCCTCAATTGTCTCTTCGCCGGTCGCGATGGTACCGGCATTGATATCCATTAAGTCGTACCAGCGGTTGGCAAGCTCGGTACGGGTCGCCATTTTAATCACCGGCACCGCCATCAGGCCGTAAGGGGTGCCGCGCCCGGTGGTGAACACCTGAACGGTAATGCCGGAAGCCACCTGTTGAGTGCCGCAGACAAAATCGCTGGCCGGCGTCGCGGCATAGATAAGCCCGCGTTTCGTCGGGCGCTGACCCGGTGAAAGGACTTCGACGATGGCGCTTTTGCCAGATTTGGCAATCGAACCCAGCGCTTTTTCCACCACGTTCGCCAGACCGCCTTTCTTATTACCCGGCGACGGATTGGCGCTGCGGTCGGTTTTTCCCAGCTCCAGATAGTTATCGTACCAGGCCATCTCTTCCAGCAGTCGTTTGCCAACTTCTTCGTTGATAGCGCGCGGGGTTAACAGATGGATAGCATCACGCACTTCGGTGACTTCCGAGAACATCACCGTCGCGCCGCAGCGCACCAGCAGGTCGGACGCATAACCCACCGCCGGGTTGGCGGTCACGCCGGAGAAGGCGTCACTGCCGCCGCACTGCATACCGACCACTAATTCCGAAGCCGGGCAGGTCTCACGTTGGCGGGCGTTCAGCTTCGTCAGGTGGCGCTCGGCAACCTGCAGGATATCATCGACCATCGATTTAAAACCGACATGCTGTTCATCCTGCAAACGCACTACGCTTGCGCTATCGACGGCGATCGGCTGCACGTCTTCGGTGCCCTGCAGCAGACGTTCCGGCTGCAGCTTTTCACAGCCAAGGCCAATCACCATTACCTCGCCGCCAAAGTTAGGGTTCAGCGCGATATTGTGGATGGTGCGAATCGGCACGATGGCCGCCGGGGCGTTAATCGCCACGCCGCAGCCGTAGAGGTGGTTTAATCCCACTACGCCGTCGACGTTGGGATATTTTGGCAGCAGGTCGCGTTCAATGATCTTGACCACATAATCCACCACGCCGGCGACGCAGTGCACGCTGGTGCTGATCCCCAGCAAATTTTTGGTGCCCACGCTGCCATCGGCATTGCGATAGCCTTCAAAGGTGTATCCTTCCAGCGGCGGCAGCGGCGCGGGGACTTTAGTCGCCAGCGGTAAGGTATTGAGAGGCGGCGCGGTTGGCAGTTCGACCAGCGACTCATCAATCCAGCTTCCCTTTGGTATATCGCGAACGGCGAAGCCAATCACTTCGCCGTAGCGGATGATTTCACCATGGGCAGGGATATCGACAAGGGCGACTTTATGGCCTTGCGGGATATGTTCAACGAGGGTCAGGCCATCCGGAAAACGCGTTCCGGCGGTTAAACCGCGATCGTTAACAATAATCGCCACATTATCGGTAGGGTGTACTTTTATATAAAAAGCCGTCGGTGACTGTTGTCGAATTTCAATGTCAGCCATTGTCCAGTGATCTCCAAACCGGTGCTAATAATAAAATAATTCGTTAATTAAATTACTGCTTAACAAAATGATGAAATAAAGAATGTCAGGAGTTATAGCGTTAGGTTGTGATCTACGTCACTCCTTGCCGCGACGACCGTTGCACATAGATGGGTAATCCTGAGAAGTGTGGATTAGCGCCCACGTTCTCTGGCATTTGCATAACGAAAATGATTATTGAGGCGTTTATATTGTGATTGTGCATAGTGTCTGGCAACGGTGGGATGATTATACTGAGCCATGTTTTGCGGTGTTCGATATGCGAATAAATAGCTCGCTTAAAAAATAATAAAGGACATTCGGTGTCAGAAAAATATCTAAATGATCCTGGATAAGAGAAAATAGGTAGCGGTTCGCTTTTTAATTCTGCTGTTTATATTTGTGATTGACGATATTAAACGGATTGAATGACAGCAGTAAGCAACGATTAACCCAAGGTAAAAATCATGGATAACGCAATTTTCCCGAACAAATTCAAAGCCGCGTTGGCGGCCCACCAGGTACAAATCGGCTGCTGGTGCGCCCTGGCGAATCCGATTAGCACCGAGGTATTAGGGCTTGCTGGTTTCGATTGGCTGGTGCTCGACGCGGAGCATGCGCCCAATGATGTGACCACGCTTATCCCGCAATTAATGGCGCTGAAGGGCAGCCACAGCGCGCCGGTCGTGCGCGTGCCGACCAACGAACCGATTATCATCAAGCGTATGCTGGACATCGGTTTCTACAACTTCCTGGTGCCGTTTGTCGAAACCGCTGAACAGGCGGCTCAGGCGGTGGCATCAACCCGCTATCCGCCGCAAGGGATCCGCGGTGTTTCGGTTTCACATCGCGGCAATATGTTCGGCACCGTAGCGGACTACTTCACTCAGTCTAATAACAACATCGCCATTCTGGTGCAGATTGAGAGTCAAACCGGAGTGGACAACGTCGACGCGATCGCTGCGACCGATGGCGTTGATGGCCTGTTCGTCGGTCCGAGCGATCTTGCCGCGGCGTTGGGCCATCTGGGCAATGCCGCCCATCCTGAGGTTCAGCGTGCTATCCAGCATATTTTCTCCAGCGCCAGGAAACAAGGTAAGCCGAGCGGCATTCTTGCACCGGTAGAAGCCGATGCGCGTCGCTATCTGGAGTGGGGCGCGACCTTCGTCGCCGTCGGTAGCGATTTAGGCGTCTTCCGTTCAGCAACCCAGAAACTTGCTGATTCTTTTAAATAATAATCACCAGGATTAAGAGAGAAGATTATGACTATCAAAGTGGGTTTTATTGGTCTTGGCATCATGGGCAAGCCGATGAGCAAAAATTTGCTGAAGGCGGGTTATTCGCTGGTGGTATCCGACCGTAACCCTGAAGCCATTGCTGATGTGATTGCCGCGGGCGCAGAAACCGCGAGCACAGCGAAATCCATTGCTGAGCAGTGCGATGTAATTATCACCATGCTGCCAAACTCTCCGCACGTGAAAGACGTTGCGTTGGGGGAAAACGGCATTATCGAAGGTGCGAAACCGGGCACCGTGGTAATCGATATGAGCTCTATCGCGCCGCTGGCGAGCCGTGAAATTAGCGAAGCGTTGAAGGCCAAAGGCATCGATATGCTGGATGCGCCGGTAAGCGGCGGCGAACCTAAAGCGATCGATGGTACCCTGTCGGTGATGGTTGGCGGTGACAAGGCGATTTTCGATAAATACTACGACCTGATGAAAGCGATGGCGGGATCCGTGGTTCATACCGGCGATATTGGCGCAGGTAACGTCACCAAATTGGCCAACCAGGTGATTGTGGCGCTGAACATCGCGGCCATGTCGGAAGCGTTAACTCTGGCCACCAAAGCCGGCGTTAACCCGGACCTGGTGTATCAGGCGATTCGCGGCGGCCTGGCGGGCAGCACCGTGCTTGATGCTAAAGCGCCGATGGTGATGGATCGCAACTTCAAGCCGGGTTTCCGCATCGATCTGCATATCAAAGATCTGGCCAATGCGCTGGATACATCTCACGGCGTCGGCGCCCAGCTACCGCTGACGGCGGCGGTAATGGAGATGATGCAGGCGCTGCGCGCGGATGGTCTGGGTACCGCGGACCATAGCGCTCTGGCGTGTTACTACGAAAAACTGGCGAAAGTGGAAGTGACTCGCTAACAAGATGGGCGTGTGCCTGCGCCCTGTTATGTTTACTTTTCGCAGCGCCGTCAGGCTACATCACCATGAACATTTTTTCGTCCCTGGCTCTGATAAACAAAGCCTTTCTGCCGGCGAGGGGAGGGTGAAAGCCATGATTGCCGCGACGCTTGCGAGCGGAATGCGCTGTGCGGGGTGACAAAGGCGCGCGAACCCTCTATACTTCGCGCCGAAGCTGACCAGACAGTCGCCGCTTCGTCGTCGTCCTCTTAGGGGGAGACGGGCGGAGGGGAGGAAAGTCCGGGCTCCATAGGGCAAGGTGCCAGGTAACGCCTGGGGGGTGTCACAGCCCACGACCAGTGCAACAGAGAGCAAACCGCCGATGGCCCGCGCAAGCGGGATCAGGTAAGGGTGAAAGGGTGCGGTAAGAGCGCACCGCGCGGCTGGTAACAGTCCGCGGCACGGTAAACTCCACCCGGAGCAAGGCCAAATAGGGGTTCATAAGGTACGGCCCGTACTGAACCCGGGTAGGCTGCTTGAGCCAGTGAGCGATTGCTGGCCTAGATGAATGACTGTCCACGACAGAACCCGGCTTATCGGTCAGTTTCACCTCTTTAATGTAAAAACCCCGCTCCGGCGGGGTTTTTGCTATCCGGAGGTTGGAACAAAGATGAATGACTGTCCACGACGCTATACCAGAAAGAAAGCGGCTTATCGGTCAGTTTCACCTCTTTACGTAAAAACCCCGCTCCGGCGGGGTTTTTACTATCCGGAGGGTGGAACAAAGATGAATGACTGTCCACGACGCTATACCAGAAAGAAAGCGGCTTATCGGTCAGTTTCACTTCTTTAATGTAAAAACCCCGCTCCGGCGGGGTTTTTGCTATCCGGAGGGTGGAACAAAGATGAATGACTGTCCACGACGCTATACCAGAAAGAAAGCGGCTTATCGGTCAGTTTCACCTCTTTAACGTAAAAACCCCGCTCCGGCGGGGTTTTTGCTATCCGGAAGATGGAACAAAGATGAATGACTGTCCACGACGCTATACCAGAAAGAAAGCGGCTTATCGGTCAGTTTCACCTCTTCAATGTAAAAACCCCGCTTCGGCGGGGTTTTTACTATCTGGAACTCAATCCCATTTCGTTTTTTTGATTTCAGCCCATTACAAACCTGTATTGCCGGATATCCATTTTTAAACAGCTTTCTGGCTGCATTGCAGGCCGCGCGCATTGATACTGTCACGCTTCGAAATTGTATCTTCTATCCATTAATCTCAATCCCTCATTTGCAGCGGTCTTCATTCAGCTTAATGGATAGCAGGTTTTACGTGTTATCCTGACAGGAGCGGTTGTCGTGAAAAATGTAGTTTTATTCCCCCAAATTAAAGCGGCGCTCGCCTGGCTTGTCGGCCATGGCGATACAATTATGCAGTTTGCGTGGAATATCGCGGCAGCGCTGATCATTTTGTTTGTTGGTAAGCTGATTTCGAAACTACTCGGCAAAACTCTCGAGAAAATTCTGCTGCGACGCAACGTAGATGCGACAATCGTCCACTTCTTCGCCGCGTTGGTGCGCTATATCACCATGGCTTTTGCGATTATCGCCGCGTTAGGCCGGGTAGGGATTGAAACCTCATCCATTATCGCCGTCCTTGGCGCGGCAGGTCTGGCCATTGGCCTGGCGCTGCAGGGCTCGCTGTCAAATTTTGCCGCAGGCGTATTGCTGGTGACGTTACGTCCCTTCCGTGCGGGTAACTTTGTGCAGGTGGGGGCGGTAGCCGGGCTGGTACAATCGGTACATGTTTTTTCTACGACGTTGCTGACTGTAGATAATAAAGAAGTCATTATCCCGAACGGTAAAATTATAGCCGATAGCATCGTTAACTATTCCCGCCATCCCTATCGCCGCATCGATCTCACGCTTGGGGTAGCATGTCATAGCCAGATATCGCACGTTAAACAGGTGATCCAGACGCTCATCGATGATGAAAAGCGCATCGATCACTCTCGCGGTACCACGGTTCGCCTGATCGAGTTGGCTCCCGGCTCGCTTAATTTTACCATTCGCGTATGGGTGAAAAATGCGGAGTATTGGGATACCTATTTTGATTTTCTGGAAAATATCAAAAATGCGCTCGATGAAAATAACATTATGCTGGCCGCGCCGCGCATGGATATTAATTTAACATCACCGGATTTAGTGCGGATTTAATAGATATAATGAATTTTATGTTTTATGCGATTGGTTTGGTGAATATATTGCCTGGATATTTACACTGGTGAACATGCTTTTTTACACATCGTCATTATTGTTCAGGGAATAATAGGGCGTCTTATCACTACGTACTTATTCAGGATAACAAAATGAACAAACTTTCTCGGATGGTATTAATGACGGCTGCAGCCGCAGGATTCTCCATGGCGGCACAGGCCGCTGAGGTTGCCGCCGCGCCGGCGCCGGCTCAGGATCCTATCGTTCAGCATTTAAAATTGAGCCAGGATCAGGTCGCTAAAATTAAGAGCCTGCATCAGGAAATGGAAAAGAACGTCCAACAGGTTTCGCAGAAAGATATTAAAGATGGCGTGTTATTTGACGTGATCGATTCCGGGAAATGGAATGAAAAAGCGGTGAAAGATCAGCTTGCGGCTTTCAGCAAGGTTGAGCAGCAGGTGCGCTATTATCGTGTGAAGTACTATTTCGGTGTTAATCAGGTACTGACGCCGGAACAGCGTACTCAGGTGAAAAAAGATCTCTCTCAGGCGCTGAGCGAGTAATAAAGTCGGCCCCGTTATGGGGCCGATTTCTTCAGGCGGCGTTATCTTCGTCCTGCAACCGCGTTTGCGCATCTTCCACGATGGCTTCCAGTTCACTCAGCATCTCTTCATAGCCAAAGCCGATTGGGCTCATGGCTTCCGGAGTAACTGGCAGGTCTAACGGTTTCGCTTTTTTGCTCTTCTTCTTGCTCACTCACAAACTCCCGGCTTCCTTGTTACACCGGTAAATCTATCAGCAAAGCGCGCAGCGGCGTATCGGCGACGAGGGTAATGTTAGCTTCGTCACGAATAAAAGCGCCATCACCGCAGGTTAATGCCTGTTTCTCTTCCTTTTTTGCCACGGCATGTACCGTACCGTGAATCGACTGCAGATAGGCGCGCGGCCCGTGCAGTTGAACGTTGATCTCTTCGCCCTTTGCCAGCTGCAGATGATGGATCCACACCTGCTGGCGCAGCTGTAAGCTGTCGCCGCTGCCGTCCGGAGAGGCTAATAGCTGAATCGGCGAATCGCCAACCGTCATTTTCTGTACCAGCGGGTTTTCGCGCTCAGGGCAGGCATCCAGCCACAGCTGCATGCGCGTCAATGACTGCTCTTTACTGAGATTATGCTCGCTGTAGCTGACCCCCGGTTGAGTGGAGAGCAGCAGAGCTTCGCCAGCCTTTGCCTGTACGTGGTTGCCGTCGCTATCGCGGTATTCCGCTTCACCTTCCAGAATCAGATTCAGGATATCGACCTTTGGGTAGGTACGCGGCTGAAATGACGCGCCTGGCGCCAGCACTTCTTGATTGAGTACGCGCAGCGAGGCGTAACCCAGCAATTTAGGGTCGAAGTAGTGGCCAAAGGAAAAGGTGTAGCGGGCCTGCAGCCAGCCGAAGTCTGCTTGACCGCATTGTTTGGCTGTTCGGGTTGTAATCATTTTCTTGACCTCTCTTTACACTAAATCAATGGTAAAGGTATGGACGCTGTATTGTTAGCCAGATATTCTGCCCGGTATGTTCAAAATTCCTGAATGAGAGCGAAATGGCGAAAGAGAGAGCATTAACGCTGGAAGCGTTACGCGTAATGGATGCGATAGACCGACGCGGGAGCTTTGCCGCTGCGGCTGACGAGCTGGGTCGCGTGCCTTCGGCCCTAAGCTACACCATGCAAAAACTGGAAGAAGAACTGGATGTGGTGCTGTTTGACCGTTCCGGCCATCGCACAAAATTTACGAACGTTGGCCGCATGCTGCTGGAACGCGGGCGCGTGCTGCTGGAAGCGGCGGACAAGCTGACCACCGACGCCGAAGCGCTGTCGCGCGGCTGGGAAACTCACCTGACCATTGTTACCGAAGCCTTGGTTCCGACCACCGATCTGTTTCCGCTGATTGAGAAGCTGGCGACCAAATCTAATACCCAGCTGTCGATTATTACCGAAGTGCTGGCCGGCGCCTGGGAAAGGCTGGAGCAGGGGCGTGCTGATATTGTCGTCGCGCCGGATATGCATTTTCGTTCATCGTCAGAAATTAACTCGCGTAAGCTCTATTCGGTGTTAAGCGTTTACGTTGCCGCGCCGGATCACCCGATTCATCAGGAGCCAGAACCGCTTTCCGAGGTGACTCGAGTGAAATATCGCGGCGTCGCGGTGGCGGATACCGCGCGAGAGCGTCCGGTACTGACGGTGCAACTGCTGGATAAGCAGCCGCGCCTAACCGTCAGCACTATTGAAGATAAACGCCAGGCGCTGCTGGCGGGACTTGGCGTGGCGACCATGCCGTATCCGTTGGTTGAGAAAGATATTGCTGAAGGGCGCCTGCGGGTTGTGAGTCCTGAATACACCAACGAAATTGATATTATTATGGCCTGGCGCCGCGACAGCATGGGCGAAGCCAAATCCTGGTGTCTTCGGGAGATCCCGAAACTGTTTGCCGGCAGATAACGGGAAGATGCGCTCCTCGGCCCGAGGAGCGCGTAAATCAGTAGGAGTAGGGTTTTGGATTTGGCCCAAAGCGATTATTGCCGGGCGTGCCGTTCTGGCAATTGAAAATCAAAATCACCAGCCAGCCGATGACCGGGATCAGCAGCAGCAGTAGCCACCACGCCGAGCGATCGGTGTCATGCAGGCGACGAAACTGCACCGCCCACCAGGGTAAAAAAACCAGCACGCCGTAAATGGTCGTCAGGATGCCTTCACCCCCTGCACGTTGCCAGCCGAGCATCTTATCGATGATGCTGAGCACTGCGGTGAGAATGATGTTGACCAGAATAAACATCCAGTACTCTTTGCGCCGGGCGCGACCGCCAAAGCCAATATAGTTTCGTAATACTTTTAGATACCAGTCCATTTTCTCACGCCTTAGTTAATCATTAATCACTTGTTTTCAAAGCGATCAAAATAATCATAGGCATGAATATCAAACTGGTAAATATCCGTAATCTGAATAAAAGGCGCCCGTAGGCGCCTTATCGATCAGCGGGAAAAGCGATCCCGCCCGTGCGGCTCGTTGAGATCCTGCTGCGGACCAACGGAGATGATCCCCGTCGGGTTGATGGTTTTGTGGCTGCGATAATAGTGATTGCGGATATGCGGGAAATTCACCGTTTCCGCAATCCCCGGCATCTGGTAGATATCGCGCAGGAAACCGTACAGGTTGAGATAGTCGCTGATGCGGCGCTTATCGCATTTAAAGTGGGTGACATACACCGGGTCAAAACGAACCAGCGTTGTCCACAGGCGGATATCCGCTTCCGTTAACTGGTTTCCGGTCAGATAGCGGTGCTGACCGAGGATCTGCTCAAGGCGTTCGAGCGAGGTAAACAGCGCGTCGACGGCTTCATCATAGGCCTGCTGGCTGGTGGCGAAACCGGCTTTATACACCCCGTTGTTAACGTTGTCGTAGATCCAGCTATTCAGATCGTCGATTTTGTCCCGCAACGCCGGCGGATAATAGTCGCCTGCGCGCGCGCCCAGACCATCAAACGCGGTATTGAACATGCGGATGATTTCAGCCGACTCATTGCTGACGATGGTCTGTTGTTTTTTATCCCACAGCACCGGAACGGTCACCCGGCCGGTGTAATGCGGATCGGCCTGCAGATAAAGTTGATAGAGGAACTGATGATGATAGAGCTGGTCGCCGGTCGCATCCGGGAAATCGTCGGCGAAGGTCCAGCCGTTTTCCAGCATCAGCGGATGAACAACCGAGACGGATATAAAGGGCTCTAATCCTTTCAGCTTGCGCAAAATCAGGGTGCGATGCGCCCACGGGCAGGCCAGTGAAACGTACAGATGATAGCGGTCTTTCTCTGCGGCGAAGCCGCCTTCGCCCGCGGGACCCGGCGCGCCATCGGCGGTGAGCCAGTTGCGGAAGGCTGAAACGGAACGCTTGAACCGTCCTCCGGTGGATTTGGTGTCATACCAGGTATCTTGCCAGACGCCGTCGACTAATTGTCCCATTACTTCCTCCTTCAGATAGCAAAAGCGAGGAGATAGCCCCTCGCTTTTTTAGATTTTTACTCAGTATAGTGCGCTTACCACTTTTTATTCAGCACGCGGTCGATGCTGAATGCGCCCGGACCCGTCACGGCCAGCAGCAGATAACCACCAGCGATGGTCAGGTTTTTCATGAACATCAGCGAGTTCACGCCTTCAGCAAAGTTGCTGTGGAACAGGAACGCGGTCAGCAGGGTGAAGCCTGCGGTGAACAGCGCGGTAGTGCGAGTCAGGAAACCGAACAGAATCGCCAGACCGCCGCCAAACTCAAGCAGAATAGTCAGCGGCAGGAGCGCTCCCGGAACACCCATCGCTTCCATATACTGCTGCGTACCTGCATACCCGGTGATTTTTCCCCAACCAGCGGTAATGAACAGAATCGGCATCAGAATACGCGCTACCAGAACACCAACATCTTCTAATTTTTTCATTTCTTACTCCAGAAAACCCAAAGGGCGGCGATTTCGTTTTTTAGTGCAATCCTGCGTGGTTACGCGGGCTTGCTGTCGATGGAGAGGATATTAGCGAGCTTGAGAGGGGATTGTTAGCAAGGAAAACTGTAGTTCTTTTTCAAACTTTCTGAGCAATTGGTGCGATCGGCGAAAATATTTTCCGAGGCGCCTCGCAGCGTGCGTGGCTATTGATTGTTTTATCACCAGAGGCATCTTATCCTTGCCCGTTCCGGCCATTTGACCAGCCCTGGCAGATTTTTTCGTCAACTGGCGCAGGGAATGCCTGAACATAAGGAGCAACTGATGACATTAGCAGAATGGTTTGAAGAGCGGGGGCGCACAAAGGGAAGAAAACAGGGGCGTGAAGAAGGTAGAGAAGAAGGCGAACGTCAGGCGACGCGTAAAATAGCCCTCGCGATGCTTCATAACGGCGTTGATAGCGCGCTGGTCAGTAAAAGCACCGGTAAGCGAGCAAGAGCTCAGCGCGCTGGCGCACTGAGCGCGTAATTAACGCGATGCTGACTGGCGCAGGATCCCTTTGACCATCCGCCAGGTGCTCCAGATGCCGAGGCCGCGTTTGCCCCAGCGGATTAAAAAGCGCGGATGGCGCACCGACCAGATAGCCATTACCCCGCTGCCGACCATCGCCCATGAACGCAGATGTTTCAGCGTTTGCCAGCCGCGATCGATAGGTGAGGTGGCTTCCAGCCAGTGACGATGGCTGGCGGCCAAATCCAGCCGCTGTTGCTGGATTTGGCGCAGCAGCAGCGCTTTTCGCTGGTCGCGTTCCTGTTGGCTGCTCATCGACAATCGTCCTCAAGCAGCGCGCGATCGTTCGCCAGCTCGTCGCGGGTATGGCGTAAAAACGTTGAACGGCGAGCTTTCCTGAGGGTCCAGATTCCCCCTATCAGCGAGGCGAGCAGCAGGACGCTGGTGGTCGCGATCATCACATGCAGGCGGTACTGTGGATCGACGGCCCAGATGATCAGCACCAGCAGGCTCATCAGCCCAAAAGCGGCGAATAACAGCGTTAGCCCGAGCATCAGCAACAGCTGGAAGAGGTTCGCTTTCTCCTCTTCCAGCTCCACGACGACCAGGCGCAAACGCGTCTCCACCATTTCGACCAGCAGCGTGATAATCCGCTGGCCGATGCCGAATACGCTCTGTCCCGGGCCCTGCGTGTGTTGAGAGTTTGCCATAATTAACGGCGCGACAGCAGTACGCCGACAACCAGCCCGACGGCTGCGCCAATGCCCACTCCGGTCCATGGATTTTCGCGGACGTACTCATCGGCGCGAGCGGCGGTTTCACGCGTCTGCTTGACGATGGCATCGCTGGTGTCGCTGAGACGCACACGGCTGTCTTTCAGTACGCTTTCCGCTTTGCTACGCAGTTTGCCGAGCTCTTCTTTCGATTTGTCGGTGGAGGAGTTCAGAACTTCTTCCAGCGTGTCAGCCAGATTTTTCAGCTCAGCGCGTAGATCTTCTGCAACGTTATCTTTAGCCATCTTGTTCTCCTGTAGCGTTTACCAATTAATAATCGCGTGACTCAAGCGCTTTCAGTTCCTGCTGCGCTTCATCCAGTTTACGTTCCCGTTTGCTAATTTTGTCCGCATCGCCTTTCTGCTTCGCCTCGCTCAGATCGCGCTGACGTTCGGCAACTTCGGCCTTCTGTTTGGCGATTTTCTGCTGATGTTCAGCCCTGACCTTGCTGTCGCTGCAGTTAGCGCGAACTTCCTGCAGCGCTTTGTTCAGGCCGTCAATGCGATGCTGATTATGGTGTTTTTCGGCATAGCTGATCTCCCGTTGGATACTTTGTTCTTTTTCCTGACAAGGAGAGGCTGCGAAGGCGCTGGCGCTAAGTGAGGTCAGAGCCAGTAATAGTGCGATGCGGTAATTCATGGATTCTACCTTCCATTGTGTGAGGGTATATCGACGATACACCCAATCCAGTCAACAATACGAGCCAGGCGGTTCCCGCAGTTTTAATAATAGACACGAAAGCGGGACTTCACCAAACCGTGCGAAAAGATTCGGAATTTTTGACGCGTTATCCAAAACGGCGCGGAGCATCGCGCAGGCGGGATAACCAGGCGGTGGCCGAATTTTCTTCATCCACCAGAGCAATAATATAACCGTGAGGCAGAGCTCGGCCCAATACTTCTTTTGCCGCGGCGCCCTGAGCGTTGGAGTCGAATTTGATCAGCAGGCCGTCTTTTTGCGGCGTGATGCTCTTAAAACGGATGCCGTTGGCGTCAAGATGATGCCAGACGGAAAAACCGTCCGGCATGGCGACGCCCTGGCTGACGGGACGGATGGCCAGAGTGGATTCATGCTGACTGACGGTCAGCCACAGCCAGACGACGGCGCAGAGCAGCAGTGAGCCGCCCAGCATCCACCGCATCTGGCGCCAGGAAGGACGTTTGATGACCATGCTTAGCTCCGACTACTGTGTTTTTTCTTCCACAGTACAACCAGGGAGCCGATCAGACCAAAGACCAGCAGCGCAACCGGTAGCAGCATCAGACATGACATCAGCTGATCTTCATACTTCAGGAACACCGGTGTTTTACCCAGCAGATAGCCGAGAGAGGTAAGAATCAGCACCCACAGCAGGCCGCTCATCCAGTTAAAGAACTGGAAACGCGCGTTATTCAGACCTGAGATACCGGCAATTGTTGGCAGCAGCGTACGTACGAAGGCGATAAAGCGGCCAATCAGCAGCGCTGACAACCCATGCTTGTGGAACAGGTGATGGGCTCGCTGGTGATAATGCGAGGGTAAATGCGAGAGCCAGTTTTGCACGATCCGCGTATTGCCCAGCCATCGGCCCTGGATATAGCTTACCCAGCAACCAAGGCTCGCCGCCGCCGTCAGCAGCAGTAAGGTTTCCGGGAAGCCCATCGCCCCTTTGGCGATCAAAACGCCGACCAGCACCAGCAGGCTGTCGCCTGGTAAAAACGCCGCCGGCAGTAAACCGTTCTCAAGGAACAAAATCATAAATAAGACAAAATAGAGCATGCCAATCATGGAGGGATTAGCGAGGGTTTCGTAATCCTGGGCCCATAAGGCATTCAGTAATTGGGTTAGTAGTTCCATTCACGATTCCTGGTACATCGGTTAACGGTACGTCTGAACGCGGTGTATTCATTAGCCATCGGGTATAGCGACTAAATTATTATGAGAGTATGGCCGCTGTTAATACGTTCTGATCGAATCCTTGATTAAACAGTAAGTAAACACTTACCTGCAGAACGGTAAAATGCATCTAATTGTAACAAACTAGCTGACTTCACGTCATAGAAATTGCAGTTTGTTGCTGATTGATTTTGCGGGTTGCGGGGATGAGTAGCGAGAGGATTTACACAGGCTGACACTATATATGCTTTGCTTACCCTGTCGGGCTTGCGGGCAGAAAAAGAGGTTCTGCCCGTGAAAGGGATAATACGTTATTTTGCCCCGTTCGCCGCGGTATCGAGATGAACCACCGGATTTTCGGCAAACAGATAGCGATCGGCATTGAATTCAAAGTCATCGCTGGTTTCGTTAAACAGCATCAGCTTGGTATTTTCCAGATGCTGCCACATTGCCAGCTTCGCCGCGTGAGGGTCTTTACGAATGAGCGCTTTGAGGATTTGGTCATGATCGTCGCACCAGTTGTCGACGGTGCGCAGGTCGATATGATCGTGTAGTTTTTTCCAGTACGGGTTATGTACACGCTGGGTCCACATCTTCTCTACGATGGCGGCAAGCGCCGTGTTCTGGGTGGCCAGCGCGACCTGGACATGGAACTGCAGGTCCCATTCGGAATCGCGGAAGCACTTCTCGTTGCGGGCTTTCTCCTGAATTTCCATTAGCTTCATGATGTCCTGTTTGGTCACCTGAGTCGCGGCGAATTCAGCGATATTGCTCTCAATTAACTGACGGGCCTGGAGTAATTCAAACGGACCATAGTTGGCGAACTCCAGCGATTCATCCACCACCTGTTGGTATTTCGGGTGGTTGGAAATAACGTGGATGCCGGAGCCTTTGCGGACTTCAACATAGCCTTCGACTTCCAGCATGATGATGGCTTCGCGAACCACGGTGCGGCTGACGCTTTTTTCATCGGCGATAAAGCGCTCTGCGGGCAGCTTATCCCCTACAAGGTAGACGCCTTGTTCGATACGCGTCTTTAGCTCAGCGGCAAGCTGCTGATAGAGACGGCGCGGTTCACTGATTTCCATATTCGCTCCCGGAAGATGGCGACAATATTCGATTTGTTATACCACTTTTACGCGCTTTCCACCACTGGAAGGCATAAAAAAAGCCGCCTCAAAAAGGCGGCTTAGTCGGTGCAAAATCATCTGGCAGTCTAGCTTTGCGTCACCGGTTTCGTGGTATTGAGCGGCGTCGAGTCATCGTCGGCCGATTTGTTTTTCAGTACCGTCCAGATAACCAGCGCGCCGAGTAAGTCGAAGACCGCCAGCACCGCGAACAGCGGGCTGAAGCCGATGGTATCCGCCAGCGCGCCGACGACCAGCGCGAACATGGTGCTGGCCAGCCACGCCGCCATCCCGGTCAGGCCGTTGGCGGTGGCCACTTCGTTACGACCAAAGACGTCGGAAGAGAGGGTGATCAGCGCGCCGGACAAGGCCTGGTGAGCAAAACCGCCGACGCACAGCAGCGCAATCGCCACATACGGGCTGGTGAACAGGCCAATCATGCCAGGACCAATCATCAGCAGGGCGCCCATCGTCACGACCATTTTACGTGAGACAATAAGATTCACGCCAAACCAGCGCTGGAACAGCGGCGGCAGGTAGCCGCCGACGATGCAGCCGAGGTCGGCGAACAGCATCGGCATCCAGGCGAACATAGCGATCTCTTTCAGGTTAAAGCCGTAAACTTTAAACATGAACAGCGGGATCCAGGCGTTGAAGGTACCCCAGGCTGGTTCTGCGAGGAAGCGCGGCAGCGCAATACCCCAGAACTGACGGTTACGCAGGATCTGCCACGGCGACATTTTCTTCGCGTTATTGGTCTGATGCTGAGATTCCTGGCCGCCGATGATGTAGTCACGTTCTTCATCGGTGAGTTTTTTCTGATCGCGCGGGTGTTTGTAGAAAATCAGCCAGGCCATCGCCCAGGCGAAGCTCAGAACCCCGGAAATAATAAATGCCATCTGCCAGCTATGCATGACAATCGCCCATACCACCAGCGGCGGAGCAATCATCGCGCCGATAGAAGAGCCGACGTTGAAGTAGCCGACAGCGATGGAACGCTCTTTCGCCGGGAACCATTCGGAGCTGGCTTTCAGACCGGCAGGGATCATCGCCGCTTCCGCTGCGCCGACCGCGCCGCGGGCCAGCGCCAGGCCGCCCCAGCTACCTGCCAGCGCCGTTGAACCGCAGAACACCGCCCAGGCGATAGCAAAGAAGGCGTAGCCAATTTTGGTGCCGAGCACATCAAGCACATAGCCGGCAACCGGCTGCATAACGGTATATGCAGCGGAGTAGGCGGCGATGATATAAGAATATTGTTGGGTTGAAATGTGCAACTCTTCCATCAGCGTCGGCGCAGCCGCCGCTACGGTGTTACGAGTCAGGTAACCCAGCACGGTGCCCAGCGTCACCAGTGCGATCATATACCAACGTAACCCTTTAATTTTACGCATGTAAAACCTCATCGTTGTTGTCTCTCCGCAGCATCTGCGGCCATCTTTCATCCCGCCAGGGGAGGAGGATGGGGAAACGGAGGGTTCAGGACGTGAACTGAACCTTGCCATCAGTGGTTAAAGTGAAACCGGCATCCCTACCGTTTAATCCGATGTCATTCACATCGGTAATGCATTCCGTCGGTTTATATGTTGCGACGGCAGAAAGATAACTTGTCATACAACTTTAAAAGTTGAGTACTGTCACAAAAGTGGGAAAGTTTGTAGGGACATTAATCGCGTCAATTAAAGCCAGGGCTGGCGCGGCTTGCAGCGATGTTTACTCCTTTGGTGGTGCTTTTTTTGTCGACGTTTATTGATCTAACTCACGAAAAATACTTCGGCCTGTAGAAATTGGTGTGATAACTTTGTCAGCATTAGAGTCAATCATCTGATGGGCTCCTTGATGGGGCGAAGAGGACACGACAATGACACCGTTTATGACCGAAGATTTTCTGCTTGATACCGAGTTTGCCCGCCGTCTGTACCACGATTACGCCAAAGATCAGCCGATTTTCGACTACCACTGCCACCTTCCGCCGCAGCAGGTTGCCGAAAATTACCGTTTTAAAAATCTGTATGACATCTGGCTGAAAGGCGACCATTACAAATGGCGCGCGATGCGCACCAACGGCGTGGCGGAGCGCTTGTGTACCGGCGATGCTTCCGATCGCGAGAAATTTGACGCCTGGGCGGCGACCGTACCTCATACCATCGGTAACCCGCTATATCACTGGACGCATTTAGAGCTGCGCCGTCCTTTTGGTATTACAGGTAAGTTGTTGTCGCCAGCCACGGCGGATGAAATCTGGGACCAGTGTAATGAGTTGCTGGCTCAGGAATCCTTCTCAGCCCGTGGAATCATGAAGCAGATGAATGTGAAGATGGTGGGGACGACCGACGATCCGATAGATTCACTGGAGCATCATGCGACGGTCGCCAAAGACAGTACCTTTGATATCAAAGTGTTGCCGAGCTGGCGTCCGGATAAAGCGTTCAACATCGAGCAGGCCACTTTTAACGATTATATGAACAAGCTTGGCGAAGTCTCCGATACCGAGATTCGCCGCTTCGCCGACCTGCAAAGCGCGCTGACTAAGCGTCTGGATCACTTTGCCGCTCACGGCTGTAAAGTTTCCGACCACGCGCTGGACGTGGTGCTGTTCGCTGAAGCTAGCGATAACGAACTGGATAGCATTCTCGCGCGCCGTCTGGCGGGCGAAACGCTCAGCGAGCATGAAGTCGCGCAGTTCAAAACGGCGGTGCTGGTATTCCTCGGCGCGGAATACGCGCGCCGCGGCTGGGTACAGCAGTACCACATCGGCGCGCTGCGTAATAACAACCTGCGTCAGTTCAAACTGTTAGGGCCGGATGTGGGGTTCGATTCCATCAACGACCGTCCGATGGCCGAAGAACTGTCAAAGCTGCTGAGCAAACAGAACGAAGAAAACCTGCTGCCGAAAACTATTCTGTACTGCCTGAACCCACGCGATAACGAAGTGCTGGGCACCATGATCGGTAACTTCCAGGGCGAAGGCATGCCGGGCAAGATGCAGTTCGGTTCCGGTTGGTGGTTCAACGATCAGAAAGACGGCATGGAACGTCAGATGACCCAGCTGGCGCAGCTTGGCCTGCTGAGCCGCTTTGTCGGCATGCTGACCGACAGCCGCAGCTTCCTCTCCTACACTCGCCACGAGTACTTCCGCCGTATTCTCTGCCAGATGATCGGCCGCTGGGTGGCTGCTGGCGAAGCGCCTGCGGATATCGCTCTGCTGGGCGAGATGGTGAAAAACATCTGCTTTAACAATGCGCGTGATTACTTCGCCATTGAATTGAACTAAGGCCTGAGGTCGGTTGATATGCAATACATTAAAATCCATTCGCAGGATAACGTCGCGGTGGCGCTGGCGGATATGGCGTCAGGCAGCGTGGTGACGATAGATAACGATACCGTCACCCTCAGCCAGGATGTTGTCCGCGGTCATAAGTTCGCGCTGCGGGCCATTGCGAAAGGTGAAAACGTCATTAAGTACGGGTTGCCGATTGGTCATGCGCTGGCGGATATCGCGCCGGGCGAGCATGTTCATGCGCATAATACGCGTACCAATCTGAGCGATCTCGACGCGTATCGCTATCAACCTGACCTGGTTGAACAACCGGCGCAGCCTGCGGATCGCGACGTTGAGATTTATCGTCGCGCCAGCGGTGAAGTCGGCGTGCGTAACGAGTTGTGGATCCTGCCGACCGTGGGCTGCGTCAACGGTATCGCCCGGCAGATCCAGAACCGTTTCCTGAAAGAGACCAACGACGCGGAGGGCACCGACGGCGTCTTCCTTTTCAGCCACACCTACGGCTGCTCGCAGTTGGGAGATGACCACATCAACACCCGTACCATGCTGCAAAACATGGTCCGTCACCCGAATGCCGGGGCGGTGCTGGTGATTGGCCTCGGCTGCGAGAACAACCAGGTGGATGCCTTCCGTGAAACGCTGGGGGATTTTGACCCGGAACGCGTACACTTCATGATTTGCCAGCATCAGGAAGATGAAGTGGAAGCAGGAATTGAGCATCTTCACCAGCTCTATGAAGTGATGCGCCATGATAAACGCGAAGCGGGTAAACTGAGCGAACTGAAGTTTGGCCTTGAGTGCGGCGGCTCGGACGGCCTGTCCGGCATTACCGCTAACCCAATGCTGGGGCGTTTTTCTGACTACCTGATTGCGAACGGCGGCACCACGGTGTTGACCGAAGTGCCGGAAATGTTCGGCGCCGAGCAGCTGCTGATGAGCCACTGTCGCGACGAAGAGACCTTCGGCAAACTGGTCACTATGGTCAATGATTTTAAACAGTATTTTATCGCCCACGACCAGCCTATCTACGAGAACCCGTCGCCGGGTAACAAAGCGGGCGGTATCACGACGCTGGAAGATAAGTCGCTTGGCTGCACGCAGAAAGCGGGTTCCAGCCAGGTGGTGGACGTTCTGCGCTACGGTGAACGGTTGAAAGTCCACGGGTTGAATCTGTTGAGCGCGCCGGGTAACGATGCGGTGGCGACCAGCGCGCTGGCGGGCGCCGGCTGCCATATGGTGCTGTTCAGTACCGGTCGCGGCACCCCTTATGGCGGTTTCGTACCGACGGTAAAAATCGCTACCAACAGCGAGCTGGCGGCGAAGAAAAAGCACTGGATTGATTTCGATGCCGGGCAGTTGATTCACGGGAAAGCGATGCCGCAGGTGCTGGAGGAGTTTGTCGATCTGATCGTTGATATCGCCAACGGCAAGCAGACCTGCAACGAACGCAATGATTTCCGCGAACTGGCAATCTTTAAAAGCGGCGTCACGCTGTAACGACAGTGACTACCGCTGTGTTTGAAAGGTCGGATAAGCGTAGCGTCATCCGACAAAATAATGGCGCGGCCATTGAACTCTCCCCGGTTGCGCTTACGCTTACCGGGGCTACCAACTGAATACCGGACCGTAGGTCGGATAAGCGTAGCGCCATCCGACAAAATAATGGCGCCGCCATTGAACGCTCCCCGGTTGCGCTTACGCTTACCGGGGCTACCAACGAATACCGGACCGTAGGTCGGATAAACGCAGCGCCATCCGACAAAATAACGGCGCGGCCATTGAACGCTCCCCGGTTGCGCTTACGCTTACCGGGGCTACCAACGAATACCGGACCGTAGGCCTGATAAGCGTAGCGCCATCAGGCAATGCTTTAACTACGCAGGGCGTTCTTCGCCAGCTGTTCGTCTTCAGCCATACAGGCCGCGGCGGTGAACAGCGCATCGGTGGACGAGTTGAGCGCCGTTTCGCAGGAATCCTGCAGCACGCCGATAATAAAGCCGACGGCGACAACCTGCATGGCGACATCGTTCGGAATACCGAACATATTACAGGCCAGCGGGATCAGCAGCAGCGAACCACCTGCCACTCCGGAAGCGCCGCAGGCGCACAGTGAAGCCACAACGCTCAGCAGCAGCGCTGTCGGCAGGTCCACCGGAATATTCAACGTATGCACCGCCGCCAGCGTCAGCACGGTGATAGTAATCGCCGCGCCCGCCATATTGATGGTCGCCCCCAGCGGGATAGATACCGAGTAGGTATCGCGATCCAGATTCAGCTTCTCGCACAGCGCCATATTCACCGGAATGTTGGCGGCGGAGCTGCGGGTAAAGAAGGCGTAGACGCCGCTTTCACGCAGGCAGGTCAGCACCAGCGGATACGGGTTACGGCGGATTTTCCAGAATACCAGCAGCGGGTTAATCACCAGCGCCACCAGCAGCATGCAGCCGACCAGCACCAGCAGCAGCTGGGCGTAGCCCCACAGGGTATCGAAACCGGTCGTCGCCAGCGTCGAGGAGACCAGGCCAAAAATACCCAGCGGCGCAAAGCGGATCACCAGCTTGACGATAAAGGTCACCGCGTGCGAGACGTCGTTAATCAGGTTTTTGGTGCTGTCGTTACCGTGGCGCAGCGCGAAGCCCAGCCCCACCGCCCACACCAGAATCCCGATATAGTTGGCGTTCAGCAGCGCGTCGATAGGGTTCGCCACCATGCTCATCAGCAGTCCGCGCAGCACCTCTACAATCCCCGACGGCGGGGTGATGCTGTCCGCCGCGCTGGTCAGATGCAGCGTAGAAGGGAAAACAAAACTAAACAGCACCGCGGTGAGCGCCGCGCTGAAGGTGCCCAGCAGATAAAGAAACAGAATCGGGCGGATACTGGTTTTTTGTCCGTGCTGATGGTTCGCGATCGACGCCATCACCAGCATTAATACCAGCACCGGCGCAACGGCTTTCAGCGCGCCGACGAACAGCGTTCCCAGCAATCCCACGGCGATGGCCGCCGGTTTTGAGACCAGCGCCAGTACCACGCCAAGTACCAGTCCCAACAGGATTTGTTTCACCAGACTGCCCTGCGCCAGGCGCTGCAGCAGCCCCGACGGGCGGGTTTGTGTTGTCATAAATCATTCCTTCCAGTGATGTAGCAGTCCATCCCGGCGACGTATTATTTGTTACGTTTATGTCCGGATGTAAATGAATGTTTGCATGGTCGAGTATACGGAAAGAACGCGAGGGAGGAAGCGTATTCTACTGTTTCTTGCACGCCGATCTTGTTTTTTAACTATATATTAACGTTTTTGTGACATGCATAGAGATTATGCGCGGGAAACCTAAAGCCGTGCGGCGTATTCCGGCCAGATACGCGATATCTGGCCGGGGGGAGGGGGTTTATTGCAGCTGTTTCTTCTTATCGTTCTGTCTGTTCACCCAGGCGTTAATCAGCAGCGTCGCCGCCAGAATACCGCCCACCACGCCGAGGGAAACGGCGATCGGAATGTGGTAGAAATCGACGATCAGCATCTTGATACCGATAAACACCAGGATCACCGACAGACCATATTTCAGCATCGAGAAGCGTTCCGCCACGCCTGCCAGCAGGAAGTACATCGCACGCAGGCCGAGAATCGCAAACAGGTTAGAGGTCAGCACGATGAACGGGTCGGTGGTCACCGCGAAAATCGCCGGGATGCTATCAACGGCGAAAATCACGTCGCTCAGCTCAACCAGGATCAGCACCAGCAGCAGCGGCGTGGCGAACAGCACGCCATTTTTACGGGTGAAGAAGCGCTCGCTCTCGATTTTATCCGTCATGCGCAGATGGCTGCGGATCCAACGCACCAGCGGCTTATCGCCGATCCCGGAATCATCTTCTTTCGCCAGCGCCATTTTCACCCCGGTAAACAGCAGGAAGGCGCCGAACACGTACAGTAGCCATTCGAACTGCGAAATCAGCCAGCTGCCGGTGAAGATCATAATGGTACGCAGGACAATCGCGCCGAGGACGCCATACACCAGTACCCGGCGCTGTAGCGCAGGCGGCACGGCAAAGTAGCTAAAGAGCATTAACCAGACGAAGACGTTATCGACCGCCAGTGATTTTTCGATCAGATAACCGGTGAGGAAGGCTAAAGCCTGCGGATCGGCGACGGCGCGGCCCTGCGTTTGCACCAAATACCACCAGAAAGCGGCGTTAAACAGCAGGGAGAGGGTGACCCACAGAATGGACCAACCGGCGGCCTGCTTCATGGTCATGGTATGCGCACCGCGCCTTCCCTGAAGCAGTAAATCGATTGCCAGCATGATGACCACGACTACAGCGAATCCGCCCCATAACAACGGCGTGCCGACACTATTCATTGCGTTATTCCTTACATAAAAACAAAACGGCTGTCGTCGGAAGACGGCAGCCGCTGCGCTTTTATGCATAGACCTCGCCTTCCGGCAAGGTCTCACTTACAACAAGAGCGGACATGGATCCTTGATCTTGTTGCCCGGCGACCGGATGCGGTTTTGCACGCATCGTAATGACGATCGACCGGCCAGGAAGTTACTCCCCTTTGCACGTAACAAAGTATTACAAGTTATAAAGGGCGTCAATGGAGGTCGAGGGCCCATTTACACTCCTTTACTCCACAGGCTGAGTATCCGCCGGGAAGATCACGCCGGTTTGGCGACGGATTTCGCTAAGCAGTTTTGCCGTAATGCGGCTGACTTCAAGCCCTGGATGAGCGACGTCGTTGGTTTCCACCAGCCGCGCGAACGCTTCCGCTTCATACAGCATAGTATTGATGTGCTGAGGCTGGGTGAGATCCTGCGCTTTGCCGCCGCGTGGAATAAAGGCTACCTTCTGGCATTCGGAGATTTTCTCAATCACCAGCGCGCCTTCTTCGCCCTGGATTTCGCTGGGGATAGTGGAGTCGCTGACCTTCGAGTGGTGCAGGGTGACATCGAAATCGCCGTAGCTCAGCACCACCGTGCCCTGGCCATCAACGCCGCTCGCCAGCAGGCTGGCGCTGGCATGGACCGCTTGCGGTTCGCCCCACAGCGCGACCGCCGAGGCGAGGCAGTAAAAACCGATATCCATAATCGAGCCATTGGAAAAGGCCGGGTTGAAAGTATTCGGGTTTTCGCCGTCGAGATAGCGCTGGTAGCGCGATGAGTACTGACAGTAGTTGATGAAGGCTTTGCGCAGTTTGCCCACTTTATCGAGCGCTTCGCGCAGCAGCAGGAAGTTTGGCAGGCTGGCGGTTTTGAAGGCTTCAAACAGCACCACGTTGTTTTCTTTAGCCACGGCAATCGCCGCTTCGACTTCCTGCAGGTTCGATGCCAGCGGCTTTTCGCAAATCACGTGTTTTTTATGGCTCAGGAACAGGCGGGTTTGCGGGAAGTGTAGCGAGTTCGGGCTGGCAATATAGACCGCGTCAACGTCAGGGCTCTGCGCCAGTTCATCGAGCGAGGTAAACAGATGCTCGACCGGGTAATCATTAGCGAAAGCTTGCGCCTGTTCAAGGCTGCGGGAATAAATCGCGGTGAGTTTAAATTTACCGGTTTCATGGGCGGCATCGACAAACTGCTTAGTAATCCAGTTTGTGCCAACAACTGCGAAACGTATCATAAACGTTGACGAACTCCGTTAAAGGGGACCTTTCGTCACTCTAGCACGCCATGATGACAAAACGAGTGCGCTATCACGCAGAACGGTTTAACGAAAGGTGCGTCAGCCACAGGCGGGTATCAAACTCTAGCTGGTGATACTGCGGCTCCATATGACAGCACAGCTGATAGAAGGCTTTGTTGTGATCCTTCTCTTTTAAATGCGCCAGTTCATGAACTACGATCATCCGCAGAAACGCTTCCGGCGCGTCGCGAAACACCGTCGCTACGCGAATTTCCGCTTTAGCTTTCAGTTTGCCGCCCTGAACGCGGGAAATGGCGGTATGCAGGCCAAGCGCGTTCTTCAGAACGTGGATTTTACTGTCGTACATCACCTTATTGATCGGCGCCGCCCCGCGCAGATAGCGGGCCTTCAGATCCTGGGTGTATTGATATAACGCCTTATCGCTGTTGACATCATGCCCCTGCGGATAGCGCTTTTGCAGCACCTCGCCGAGGCGACCTTGCTCGATTAAGGTCGTCACCTGCGACAGCAGCGATTCGGGGTAGCCCTGAAGGTAAGGTAGCGTGTTCATGGTGAAAAAAGTTTACTTCTCCGGAGAATTGAGCGATAACACGCGCGAATTTTAGCATTTCGGAGGGGCGATGAGCCAGGTAGAGTTAAACGGTGAGTTATTCACATTAGAGCGGTTCCCACCTAACGCTGAAGAAGAAGCGCTTCAGGCATGGGAAGCGGCGGATGAATATCTGCTGCAACAGGTGAATGACGTCGACGGCCTGACGCTCATCTTCAACGACGGCTTCGGCGCGCTCTCCTGCGCGCTGGCGGAGCGCAACCCGGTCAGCATCAACGACTCCTTTATTTCCGAGCTGGCGACCCGCCACAACCTGCGGATGAACGGTATCGATGAAGAGAGCGTGCGCTTTCAGGATAGCCTGAGCCCGCTGCCGGCCTCGCCGGCGCTGGTGCTGATTAAGGTGCCAAAACAGCTGGCGCTGCTGGAACAGCAGCTGCGCGCGCTGCGCGAAGTGGTGACGCCGGAAACTCGCATTATCGCCGCGGCGAAAGCCCGTGACGTACACAACTCGACGCTGGCGCTGTTTGAAAAAATCCTCGGTACCACCACCACCTCGCTGGCGTGGAAAAAAGCGCGTCTGATCCACTGCGTTTTCACCGCCCCTAAGCTTGCCGATGCGCCGCAAACCTACAGCTGGAAGCTGGACGGCACGCCGTGGACCATCCATAACCACGCCAACGTTTTTGCCCGCAGCGGACTGGATATCGGCGCGCGTTTCTTCCTGCAGCATTTACCGTCTGATTTAGAAGGCGAGATCGCCGATCTTGGCTGCGGCAATGGGGTGATTGGCCTGCAGGCGCTGGCGCAAAACCCAAACGCCAGCGTGATGTTCACCGATGAGTCGCACATGGCGGTGGCTTCCAGCCGTTTGAACGTCGAGCGCAACCTGCCGGACGATATCGAACGCTGTGAATTCATGGTCAACAATTCGCTTTCCGGCATAGAGCCCGACCGCTTTACGGCGATTCTGTGTAATCCGCCGTTCCATCAGCAGCATGCCATTACCGACCATATCGCCTGGCAGATGTTTAACGATGCCCGCCGCAGCCTGAAATACGGCGGCGAGCTGTACGTCGTCGGCAACCGCCACCTCGATTATTTCCGTAAACTGAAGCGCGCTTTTGGTAATTGCACGACGATTGCGACGAACAATAAGTTTGTCATTTTGAAAGCAACGAAGGTGCGTAAGCAGCGCTGATTGTTGTCGCTGCTTCCCCCGGCTACCGACTGTCGCCTTAGCCGGGCTACCTTTCGGGATTATCGTGGTAGCCCGGGGAAGGTGCATCGCGCCGCCCCCGGGACACGGCTAAATCGCCAGCGCCAGTTTTGTGCCCTGGGCAATCGCCCGGCGCGCATCCAGCTCCGCCGCCACGTCACAACCGCCGATGAGATGCACCGTTTTCCCCGCCGCGCGCAGCGGATCCGCCAGCTCGCGGCGCGGTTCCTGACCGGCGCAGATAATTACCTGATCGACCGCCAACAGCTGGCGCTCGCCGCCGATAGTGACGTGTAATCCTTCATCATCGATCTTTTCATAACTGACCGCCGGGATCATTTTCACGCCGCGCGCCAGCAGCGTCGCGCGGTGGATCCAACCGGTGGTTTTGCCGAGCCCTTCGCCCGGTTTGCTGGCTTTGCGCTGCAGCATCACAATCTGTCGCGGGCTTTTACTCAACTGCGGGCCTTCAGGACTCAGCCCTCCCGCCGATTGCAGGCTGGTATCGATACCCCATTCGCGGCAGAACTCGCCGATATCCTGGCTGGTGGCCGCGCCCGACTGGCTTAAATACATCGCGGTATCGAAGCCGATGCCGCCGCAGCCGATAATCGCCACCTTCGCGCCAACCGGCGCTTTATCGCGCAAGACATCCAGATAGCTCAGCACCTTGGGATGATCGATCCCGGCGATCGCCGGCAGGCGCGGGGCGATACCGGTGGCGAGGATCGTCTCATCGAACGTCAGCAGATCGTCTGCCGTGACTCGGGTGTTCAGGCGTAGATCGACACCATGAAGATCGAGCATGGTGCGGTAGTAACGCAGCGTCTCGTGAAACTCCTCTTTGCCGGGGATCTGTTTGGCGATATTAAACTGGCCGCCGATCTCCGGGAGCGCATCGAACAGCGTGACCTGATGGCCGCGGGCGGCGGCGTTAACGGAGAAGGCCAGACCGGCAGGCCCGGCGCCGACTACCGCCAGCCGTTTAGGCGCGTTGGCAGGCAGGACCGGCATCAGGGTTTCATGGCAGGCGCGCGGGTTGACCAGACAGGAGGTGACTTTGCCGACGAAGATCCGATCGAGACACGCCTGGTTGCAACCGATGCAGGTGTTGATCTGATCGGCACGATCGTTCTGCGCTTTCGACATAAATTCGGCGTCGGCGAGGAACGGGCGGGCCATCGATACCATATCGGCATCGCCGTGGGCGAGAATATCCTCCGCGACCTGCGGATCGTTGATGCGGTTGGTGGTAATCAGCGGGATCGACACCGCGCCTTTCAGCTTGCGGGTGACCCAGCTGAAAGCCCCTCGCGGTACCGGCGTGGCGATGGTCGGAATGCGCGCTTCGTGCCAGCCGATGCCGGTATTAATGATTGTCGCCCCTGCCGCTTCGATGGCTTGGGCCAGTTCGGTGACCTCCGCCAGCGTGCTGCCGCCGTTGACCAGATCGAGCATCGACAGACGGTAGATGATAATGAAATCGTGGCCGGCGCGCTGGCGCACCGCCTTAACCACTTCAATGGCGAAACGCATGCGCCTGGCATAATCGCCGCCCCATTGGTCGTCGCGCTGGTTGGTGCGCGCGGCGAGAAATTCGTTAATCAGATAGCCCTCAGAGCCCATCACTTCGACGCCGTCATAGCCCGCTTCGCGCGCCAGCTGGGCGCAGTGGGCAAAATCATCGATAAGCGTAAGGATCTCATCGTGGCTCAGTTCATGGGGCGTAAAACGGTTGATCGGCGCCTGTAGCGCCGAGGGGGCGACCAGCGCGGGCTGATAGCTGTAGCGCCCGGTGTGCAGGATCTGCAGGGCGATTTTGCCGCCTTCCTGGTGTACCGCGTCGGTAATATGGCGATGGTGCGCCAGATGGCTGGCATCATTGAGTACCGCGCCGCCGGCCATGGTGACGCCAGAGGGCGCCGGGGCGATGCCGCCGGTGACGATCAGCGCCACGCCGTGGCGGGCGCGCTCGGCGTAAAAGGCCGCCAGCCGCTGCGCGCCATCCGGCAGCTCTTCCAGCCCGGTGTGCATTGAGCCCATCAACACGCGGTTTTTGAGCGTTGTGAAGCCCAGCTCAAGCGGGGCGAAAAGCGACGGATAGCGGCTCATAGTGGCTTCCAATGTAAAATTATTGTTATGTGGTCGGATGAGTTACTAATTTAGCCGTCGCGGAGAAAAAGGGAAAAGGGGAGTGCGGTGATTGTGATGGAATTCAAAGAACGGAACACGTTGTCCCTCACCCCGACCCTCTCCCAAAGGGAGAGGGAGAAAGGCGGACCGGCACCGATATTCAACGCTAGTGCCGAACGGTTCCCTCACCCAAAGGGCGAGGGGGAAAGGCGGATCGGCATCGGTATTCAAGGCTAGTGCCGAACGGTTCCCTCACCCAAAGGGCGAGGGGGAAAGGCGGATCGGCATCGGTATTCAAGGCTAGTGCCGAACGGTTCCCTCTCCCAAAGGGCGAGGGGGAAAGGCGGATCGGCATCGGTATTCAAGGCTAGTGCCGAACGGTTCCCTCACCCAAAGGGCGAGGGGGAAAGGCGGACCGGCACCGGTATTCAAGGCTAGTGCCGAACGGTTCCCTCACCCAAAGAGCGAGGGGGAAAGGCGGATCGGCATCGGTATTCAAGGCCTGCGCCGAACGGTTCCCTCTCCCAAAGGGCGAGGGGGAAAGGCGGATCGGCATCGGTATTCAAGGCCTGCGCCGAACGGTTCCCTCATCCAAAGGGCAAGGGGAAAGGCGGACCGGCACCGGTATTCAAGGCCTGCGCCGAACGGTTCCCTCTCCCAAAGGGCGAGGGGGAAAGGCGGATCGGCACCGGTATTCAAGGCCTGCGCCGAACGGTTTCCTCTCCCAAAGGGCGAGGGGGAAAGGCGGACCGGCACCGATATTCAATGCTAGTGCCGAACGGTTCCCTCTCCCACCGGGAGAGGGTTAGGGTGAGGGGACTACGCGCTGGCGGCGCTCCAGACCCGGCGCTTGCCACATCGACGTTGTCAGCCCGCTATCCACCAGACCCAACTGATCGGCGTACACCGTTTGCCACTTGCTCATCATCTCCTGATACAGCTCGCGATGCTGCGGATTAGGGGTGAACTCGCGATGCCAGCTCACTAACCGCTCTCCGGTACTGGCCATATCGCCATACAGTCCGGCGCCGGTTCCGGCGGCGATGGCGCAGCCCAGAGCGGTGGCTTCGCGGACCACCGGCACCCGCACCGGCAGGCCGGTGACGTCGCTGAGGATTTGGCTCCACAGCGCGCCTTTAGAGCCGCCGCCGGCAAACACCAGGCTCTCGAATGTCACGCCGGAGAACTGCGAAATCTGCGCCAGGTTGCAGGCGGAGACAATCGCCGCGTTCTCCTCCAGCGCGCGGAACAGGGTCGCTTTGTTGCACTTCTCCGGATCGATGGAGAGGTTAATAAACGACGGCGCGGCGTGGTACCACTGCTTAAAGTGCATAGCGTCGGAAAAAATAGGCATCACGCCGTGGGATCCGGCGGGCACGCGGCTGGCCATCTCCTCCAGCAGCGAATAGGCATCAACGCCGAGCCGCTCGGCAATCAGTTTTTCTTCAGCGCAGAAGGCGTCGCGGAACCAGCGCATGGTCAGCCCGGTAAAGAAGCTGATCGATTCCGCCTGCGCCATGCCGGGAATGACATGAGGATTAACGCGAATATTCATCTGCGGATCGGTACGCACCTGCGGCAGGTTGACCACCTGCTGCCAGAAGGTGCCGCCGAGTACTGCGGTTTGCCCAGCACGTACCACCCCAAGGCCCAGGCAGCCGAGCTGGACGTCGCCGCCGCCCATCACCACCGGTGTCCCGGCGCGCAGGCCGCTCTGCTGCGCCGCCGCTTCGGTGACGGCGCCCAGCAGGGTACCGGTCTCTTTGACCGGCGACAGCATATCGGCGCGCAGTCCGGCCATATCCAGCAGCGCCGGACGCCAGTCGCGGCTGAACAGATCGAGCATGCCGGTGGTGCCGGCGTTTGACGGGTCGACCGCCAGCTCGCCGGAAAGCTTCGCCGCCAGCCAGTCGCTGATCATGGTGATGGTCGCCGCTTTGCGGTAGATATCGGGGCGGTGGTGCGCCAGCCACAGCAGGCGCGGCATGGCGCTTAGCGCCAGGGTTTGTCCCGAGACCTCGTACACCTCGGATTCAAACCGATAGTCGTGGATCTCCTTAAGCTCCGCCACTTCACGGCTGGCGCGGGCATCAACGTTGGCGCAGGCCCAGATGGCTTCGCCGTTGCGGTCATAGAGGACGATCCCTTCGCGCATCGAACAGCAGGCGACGGACTGAATATCGGCGGCAGAGAGCCGGGCGGCATCGAGCGCCTGGCGAATGCACTGGCAGGCCAGCTGCCAGTTGGTAGCAAGGTCGAACTCCATCGAGCCGGGGACGTTATCAACGCTCAGGTGTTTCCATTCGGCCTGGCCTACCGCCAGCTGGCGGCCATTAAGATCGAAAATGACCGCCCGAATGCTGCCGGTCCCGGCATCTAACGCTAACAGGTAACTCATGACATGCGCCTCGCTGTTGTCGCGCGGCGCCAGGCCGTCAGGAGGCCAGTGCGAGCACCGCGCGTGCTGTTGTCTCTTCCGTTACCAGGCCATTAATGCGCTTGCCAATCAGAGCGGCATGAATCGCCTGCGCTTTTTGTTCTCCCCCAGCGACGCCGACGATGGTGGGCAGCTGCGCCAGCTCATCAAGGGTTACGCCGAGGAGTTCCCGATGGATCTCCAGTCCTTCTACCGGCCGGCCGTCGGCCTGCAGGAAATAACCTAAAATGTCGCCGACCGCGCCTTTGCGCGCGTACATCAGCTGTTCGCCCTCGCTGATATAGCCGGAGCGTAAAATGGTGGCGTCGCGCCGCTGATCGATGGCGCCAATGCCAACCACCGCCGCGTCCGCCGCCATCGCCGCCAGCATCACGTCGCGCACGCTCGACTCGCGGCGCAGGATCTCGGCGACCTCCGCCGAAGAGACCCGCAGCGGCGCCGGAATAATGCTGACGCTGCAGGCGGCATCAAGCTGGCCGATGCCGGTCATATAAGGGCCGACGCCGCCGGAGAGGGTCACCAGCCGCACCTGCTGCGAGCCAATAAATCCGCTGAGATGCTGCAGGCAGCTCATGGTGGCTTCGCCGAACCCGACCGCCAGTAGTTGACCCGGTTGCAGAATGCCCATCAGCGACTGCGCCGCGCCGATCCCCAGCCGGGTATTCATCGGCGGGGTATTGAGCGCCGGCAGCACGCGGGCAAGCTTGAGGCCAAAACGCTGCTGGAGTTCGCTTTCCAGCGCCAGGCAGCCCTCATAGCGCGAGTTGATCTGCACGCGGATCACTCCGGACTGGCGGCCTTTCTCCAGCAGGCGGGAAATTTTCAGCCGTGGCAGCCCCAAACGCTCGCCGATGTCATTTTGCGTCAGGCCGTCGTGGTAGTAACACCACGCCACCCGCGCCACCAGCTCTTCCTCGGCTAACGCCAGCCCGGCGTAGCGGTTCTCTTCCGTAATGCGTTTTTCGCTCATAAATTGAACTCTTATAAAAATTTAGATCATATGTTCGCTATTGCGCGGTCGGAAAGTGTGAGCCGACTGGCAAAACGGATCTTTCATCGCTGGCGCATTTATTCCTGACGATCTAAAGCACCAAAGTGTGATCTTCGCACGGTTGTAAATATAGTTCACCGTCTACGCTTTTGAACATTATTAAATTTAAAAATCATTTGTTCAATTGGGGCGTGATGATGAAGCCACTGTTTGAAGCTCGTCAGATTTGCAAACAGTTCTCCGGCGTTGCGGTGCTGAAGGGCATCGATTTCACGCTATGCGCGGGCCAGGTGCATGCGCTGATGGGCGGCAACGGCGCGGGTAAATCAACGCTGATGAAGATCATCGCTGGCGTTGAAACGCCGGACAGCGGTGAACTGACGCTCGGCGACCGCGCGTTTGCGCGTCTCAATCCGGCGCTGGCGCACCAGCTGGGCATCTATCTGGTGCCGCAGGAGCCGATGCTGTTTCCCAACCTCAGCGTGCGCGAGAACATTCTCTTCCGCCTGCCGAAGCGGGCGGACACCGCCGCGCGGTTGCAGGACAAACTGCAGCAGTTGAACTGCCAGATCAATCTCGACGCCAGCGCCAGCACGCTCGAGGTAGCCGATCAACAGATGGTCGAGATCCTGCGCGGGCTGATGCGCGAGGCCAGGATCCTGATCCTGGATGAACCCACCGCCTCTTTAACGCCGGGTGAAACCGAGAGACTGTTTAGCCAGATCCGCGCGTTACAGGCGCTGGACGTTGGGATCGTCTTTATCTCACACAAATTGCCCGAAATCCGCCAGCTTGCCAGCCATATTTCGGTGATGCGCGATGGCGCGGTAGTGCTGAGCGGCGAGACCGCGGCTTATCGCGATGAGCAACTGATTAACGCTATGACGCCGGCCAGCCGCGACCATGCGCTGAGCGACACGCAAAAGCTGTGGCTGGCGCTACCGGGCAACCGGCGTACTCAACCGCAGGACTTTCCCGTGCTACGGGTGGAGGATCTCACCGGAGAAGGTTTTATCGATCTCAATCTGGAGATCCGCGCCGGAGAGATCGTCGGTCTGGCCGGGCTGGTGGGATCCGGGCGCACCGAATTTGCTGAAACCCTATACGGCCTGCGTCCACCGCGCGCCGGGCGGATCTGGCTGGAGAATCGCGAGATCGGCCGCGATAGTATCCGCGCCAGGCTAGCCAGCGGGCTGGTCTATCTGCCGGAAGACCGCCAGGTCTCGGGGCTGTTTCTCGATGCGCCGGTGCGCTGGAACACGGTGATGTTCAATCAGCCGTCGTGGTGGCAGCAGGGGAAACGGGAGGCGGCGGTGGTTGAGCGCTATCACCGTGCGCTGGGGATCAAGCTGGCCGATGGCGATCAGCCGGTGCGCACTCTCTCTGGCGGTAACCAGCAGAAGGTACTGCTGGCGCGCTGTCTGGAAGCCAATCCGTTACTGCTGATTGTCGATGAGCCGACGCGCGGCGTGGATGTCTCCGCCCGCGCCGATATCTATCAACTGCTAAAAAGCGTTGCCGCGCAAAACGTGGCGGTGTTGATGATCTCCAGCGATCTGGATGAGTTCGTTGGCCTGGCCGACCGGGTGCTGGTGATGCATCAGGGCCGCTACAGTGGCGAATTGGCGCGGCAGGCGGTGACCGTCGATCGCATGATGACCCTGGCCTTCGGAGGGCAGGCATGAAAACGTTACTGAAGAATCGCGAACTGAGCGCCTTCTTTGCCATCGTGGCGCTCTTTGTTGTGCTGGTGGCGCTCAATCCAGCCTATTTCAGCCTGCAGACCCTGGCGATGATTTTCGCCAGCTCGCAGATCCTCTGCCTGCTGGCATTAGGCGCGACGCTGGTGATGCTGACCCGCAATATTGATGTGTCGGTAGGCTCGACCGTTGGGCTGTGCGCCATCGCCGTCGGCGTGGCGCTGAACAACGGTTACGGGCTGGCGACGGCTATCGCCTTCGCGCTGGCGATTGGCGCGCTGGCCGGGGCTTTTAACGGCCTGCTGGTCGTGGGACTGCGCATTCCGGCGATTGTCGCGACGCTCGGTACGCTGGGGTTGTATCGCGGAGTGATGCTGCTGTGGACCGGCGGGAAATGGATCGAGGGCTTGCCCGACAGCCTGAAATCGCTCTCGGAGCCCGCGTTTATTGGCGTGTCGCCGCTGGGCTGGCTGGTGCTGGCGCTGCTGCTGGCGGGCGGCTGGCTGCTATCGCGCACCGCCTTTGGTCGTGATTTTTACGCCGTTGGCGATAATCTCGCCGCCGCGCGTCAGCTGGGCGTGGCGGTCAACCGCGCGCGGATGCTGGCCTTTACCCTCAACGGCATGCTGGCGGCCTGCGCCGGGATCGTCTTCGCCGCGCAAATTGGTTTTGTGCCTAATCAGACCGGCAGCGGGCTGGAGATGAAAGCCATCGCCGCCTGCGTACTGGGCGGGATCTCGCTGCTCGGCGGTACCGGCACGCTGCTCGGCGCGTTTCTCGGCGCCTTTTTCCTCACCCAAATCGACACCGTGCTGGTGCTGTTCCGCCTTCCCGCCTGGTGGAATGACTTTATCGCCGGCCTGGTGCTGCTCGGGGTGCTGGTGCTTGATGGCCGCCTGCGCCAGGCGCTGGCCCGCCATCAACGGGCGCTAAAGTACAGCCGTTTCCAGCCCGGTAATAAAGGGGGCAAACAGGTTGCCCGCTTTCCCGAACGCAAAAGCAAAGAGGTGGCTTAAATGAAGCTGAAGCTTAACTGGGAAAGCGCGCTGCTGGCGTTGCTGATCGCGGAAATCCTGCTATTCGGCGCGTTGAATCCGCGCATGCTGGATCTCAATATGCTGCTCTTTAGCACCAGCGACTTTATCTGCATCGGCATCGTCGCGCTGCCGCTGACGCTGGTGATCATCAGCGGCGGGATCGATATTTCGCTGGGCTCGACCATCGGCCTGTGCGCTATCGCCCTCGGCGTAATGACCCAGGCGGGCTGGCCGCTGTGGCTGGCGGTATCGCTGACGTTGCTATTGGGGCTGCTGTGCGGGTTATTTAACGCCGCGCTGATTCACTACACCGGCATCAGCCCGCTGGTGATCACCCTCGGGACGCTGTATCTGTACGGTGGCGGCGCGCTGCTGCTTTCCGGCATGGCCGGCGCGACCGGTTACGAGGGGATTGGCGGCTTTCCCGATAGCTTCACCGCCTTCGCCAATTTAACCCTCGCAGGGCTGCCGCTACCGTTGGTGCTGTTCGCGATTATCACCTTTCTCTTCTGGTTGCTGGCCCATCGCGGGCGCTTTGGCCGCCACCTCTTTTTACTCGGGCAAAACCCGCGCGCCGCGCGCTATGCCGCGCTGTCGGTGAACGGCATCCCGTACGTGCTGTATGGCCTGGTTGGCGTCGCCTCGGCGGTCGCAGCGCTGGTGATGGTCTCCTATTTCGGCTCGGCGCGTTCGGATTTAGGCCGCGACCTGCTGATGCCGGCGCTGACCGCGGCGGTGCTCGGCGGGGCCAATATTTACGGCGGCTCGGGATCGATACTGGGTACCGCGCTGGCGGCGTTGCTGGTGGGGTATCTGCAACAGGGTTTACAGATGGTCGGCATCCCCAACCAGGTGTCGAGCGCGCTGTCAGGGGCGCTGTTGGTTGTGGTGGTGATGGGGCGTTCGCTGAGCCTGCACCGTGAATGGGTGCGCGCAACCTGGCGGCGTCTTTTCTCGCATAAAACAATCGGAGCATAAAATGAAATTAAAACTGATCGTGCTGGCGCTGACGATGAGCGTGGTTACCGCGCAGGCGGCGGACCGCATCGCCTTTATTCCGAAGCTGGTTGGCGTCGGCTTCTTTACCAGCGGCGGCAACGGCGCGAAAGAGGCGGGGAAAGCGCTGGGCGTTGATGTCACCTATGACGGCCCGACCGAGCCCAGCGTCTCCGGCCAGGTGCAGCTTATCAACAACTTCGTCAACCAGGGCTACAACGCGATTATCGTCTCCGCCGTCTCGCCGGACGGCCTGTGCCCGGCGCTGAAGCGGGCGATGCAGCGTGGGGTGAAAGTCCTGACCTGGGATTCCGATACCAAACCGGAGTGCCGCAGCATCTATATCAACCAGGGCACGCCGCAGCAGCTCGGCGGCCTGCTGGTGGAGATGGCGGAAAAGCAGCTCAGCAAACCAGCCGCCAAAGTGGCGTTTTTCTACTCCAGCCCGACGGTGACCGACCAGAACCAGTGGGTGAAGGAAGCCAAAGCCAAAATCGAAAAAGAGCATCCGCAGTGGCAAATCGTCACCACCCAGTTTGGCTATAACGATGCCACCAAATCGCTGCAAACCGCCGAGGGGATCTTAAAAGCCTATCCGGATCTCGACGCCATTATCGCGCCGGATGCCAATGCGCTGCCGGCGGCGGCGCAGGCGGCGGAGAACCTCAAGCGTCAGGGCGTGGCGATTGTCGGCTTTAGTACTCCGAACGTGATGCGCCCGTACGTTGAGCGCGGCACGGTGAAAGCGTTCGGCCTGTGGGATGTGGTTCAGCAGGGCAAAATTGCGGTTAACGTCGCCGATAGATTGCTGAAAAAGGGCGATCTTAACGTAGGTGATAGCGTTGAGGTGAAAGATATCGGCTCGCTGAAGGTCGAACCGAATAGCGTGCAGGGCTACCAGTATGAAGCGAAGGGCAACGGTATCGTGCTGCTGCCGGAGCGTGTGGTGTTCAGCAAAGAGAATATCAACAACTACGACTTCTGACGGAGGATGAGATGGCTGATTTAGACGACATCAAAGAGGGTAAGGACTTCGGTATCGACCGCCCGCAGCAGAACACGCTGTATACCCTGAAAGGCTGCGGCTCGCTGGATTGGGGCATGCAGTCGCGGCTGGCGCGCATCTTTAATCCGCACAGCAACCGCACGGTGATGCTGGCCTTCGATCACGGCTACTTCCAGGGGCCAACGACCGGGCTTGAGCGTATCGACCTGTCGATTGCGCCGCTGTTTGCCGACACCGATGTGCTGATGTGCACCCGCGGCGTACTGCGCAGCCAGGTACCGGCGGCCACCAATAAGCCGGTGGTGCTGCGCGCCTCCGGCGGTAATTCGATTTTGAGCGAACTCTCTAACGAATGCGTGGCGGTGGCGATGGAAGACGCGCTGCGTCTCAACGTTTGCGCGGTGGCGGCGCAGGTCTATATCGGCAGCGAATACGAACATCAGTCGATCAATAACATCATCAAACTGGTGGATGCCGGCAATCGCTACGGTATGCCGGTACTGGCGGTTACCGGCGTCGGCAAAGAGATGGCCCGCGATGCGCGCTATTTCTCGCTGGCCAGCAGGATTGCCGCCGAAATGGGGGCGCAGTTTGTGAAGACCTATTTCGTTGAGGAAGGTTTTGAAAAAGTAACCGCTAGCTGTCCGGTGCCGATCGTCATCGCCGGCGGTAAAAAACTGCCGGAGCATGAGGCGCTGGAGATGTGCTGGCGGGCGATCGACCAGGGGGCGTCCGGGGTGGATATGGGGCGCAATATCTTCCAGTCCAGTGCCCCGCGCGCGATGCTGAAGGCGGTGAAAAAGGTGGTGCATGAGAATCTGAACGCGCGCGAAGCGTATCAGTTCTGGCAGGAAGAAAAACAGGGAGAGCTGAAATGAACGTAACGCTGGTGGAGATCAATATTAAACCCGAGCGGGTGGATGAGTTTCTCGAGGTGTTTCGCGCCAACCACGAAGGCGCGCTGCGGGAACCGGGCAACCTGCGCTTTGATGTCCTGCAGGATCCAGAGGTGAAAACCCGCTTTTTTATCTACGAAGCCTATAAAGACGATGAGGCGGTGCTGGCGCATAAGAAGACGCCGCACTATTTAGCCTGCGTCGAAAAGCTGGAGGAGATGATGTCGCAGCCGCGGCAGAAGCGCAGCTTTATCGGCCTATTGCCGGCGGTGTGAGACGAGCCCTCACCCCGACCCTCTCCCGAGGGGAGAGGGAGAAAAGCGGGCCGGAGCAGTGAATAAAAACGGCATCGAACGGTTCCCTCTCTCCAGTGGGAGAGGGAGAAAAGCGGGCCGGGGCAGTGAATAAAAACGGCATCGAACGGTTCCCTCTCTCCAGTGGGAGAGGGAGAAAAGCGGGCCGGAGCAGTGAATAAAAACGGCATCGAACGGTTCCCTCTCTCCAGTGGGAGAGTGAGAAAAGCGGGCCGGGGCATTGAATAAAAACGGCATCGGACGGTTCCCTCTCCCCTGTGGGGAGAGGGTTAGGGTGAGGGGAATTACGGCTTACGGAAAAACTCGTTATACAACATATATAAATGCGCCGCGCTCCACGAGAAGTTGGGCGCCCCCTGCTGGGCGCCGGTCAGCGGATTGTAGTTCTCCTGAATAGGGCCATCGGCGGTTAAGCCTTTGGCGTGCTGGAAGAAGGCGTCCGCCAGCTTCAGCGCCTCATCGCGATGACCGTAGCGCTCCATTCCCTTCAGGCCGAACCAGAACTGATCCACCCACACTCGTCCGCGCCAGTAAATATCGGCGCCAAAGGCCGGGTTGGTCAGCGCGGCGGTACCCAGCGGCACAAAGGTGTTGAACTCTTTCGGGTCGAGCATCACCGAAACCACATCGTCAGCATGTTGCTGCGTCGCTGCGCCGTTAAACAGCGGCGACCAGCCTTCCGGCCCTTTGCCCCGCTCGACGATCGGTTTCCCGGCGCAGCCGTTGGCCAGCGGTTGTTCCTCGATACGAATGTCGTAATAGAAGCGGGTCTGCGGGTCGAACATGCAGGTATTGATATAATCCGCCAGCTTCGCCGCCAGCGCCTGATAGCGCTTTGCCTCTTCCGCTTTGCCAAGAATGGTCGCCATCTGCGCCAGGTAGTGGTTATCGCTGTACATATAGCTGGCCTGATCGACCGACTCCTGAAGCAGCGAATACCCCAGCAGGTTGCCGTTGCGGTCGCGGTTTTCGGCGAATTTCACCGTCCAGTCGCTGCGTTTGCCGCCGTTGGCGACGTATTTATCCAGCTGTTCTTTATCGATAAAACCAAATACTGCCGCATCGTCGCGCCCGGATTCCCACGATGCCGCTACCTGCGCCGGAATTTCGAGGCTGTCGTAATCGCCTTTGGCCGTCACCTGCTCGTAGGCGCTAAGGCCGGAAAGCGTCTGCTCGGTTTGCCCTTTTTTCACCGTGAACAGCATGGCGCCGTCGGCGGTGTTGTGCGCCTTATCGCGGGTTGCGCCATATTCCGGCACGCCGTTACCGTTATGGTCGCGGTTGCGTAGCCACCAGTCGTGATAGGCCACCAGCTTCGGATACATCTCTTCCAGCCACGCTTTATCTTTGGTGACGTTATACACCTCCATTACCGACCAGGCCGCGAGGCTTGGCTTGGTGTTGCGTTCGTTCCAGTTGCCGCCATCGCCGCCGCGCTCGGGGCTCAGGTTCCAGGCAATCAGATCGGGCACAAATCCGGCATCCTGCGGGCGCACCTTATCATTGGCTTTAATCTGCCAGGAGAAGACGGCGCGGATATTCTCTTTGGCGATATCCGGGTTGAAGTGGGCCATGGCGTAGGCCTGTTTCCAGGTATCCCACGGCCAGGTCTGGTTGCCGGAGAACCAGCGGCCGGTCACGGATGGGGTGACGGTGTGGTAATGCACCGCGCCGCCCGGCGCGCGCCAGTTGCCGTTGAGCGTCTCAATGGCTTTCACCGCCACGCGGGTCTGTTCAGCGGTAGCTTCTGGATTGCTGAGCCCTTTTTGCAGATAGCCGTCCCAGCGCTGTTCGGAGGCGGTGAGATAGTAAGCCGGGCGCGCCAGAATATCGCGGATCTGCGCTTTTTCCCGTCGCGCTTGCTCCGCGGTGAGCAGGTGCGAATAAGTGGTGTAGAGGGTGGTGGAGCCGCGGATCTCCGCGCTGCTGGTGAAGCGGTGACCGTCGATACGGGTCTCGGTTGCCAGCGAACGGTGGATCTGATACTGCGATTCGCCGGAAGTCATCAGGTCAGAGGCGGCGCGAACTTTGCCAAAGCTGACTGTCAGGCCGTCGGGCGTGGCGCTCAGACGGCGCTGATAGTCCGGGAAGGCTTGATCAATGGTTTTGCCCGACAGCGCTTTACCCTCTTTGGCGGCCAGTTTTTCCAGCAGTTCGCCATCCCATACCAGCTTCAGTGGAGTGTTGCTGGTGATTTTGGTCTCCACTAGCGAGGTATGGGCGCTGGCGAAGCGCAGCGTCATCTCCACCTTCACGCCGGGGGCGGTCAGCGTTTGTTTCAGCGCGCCGGGCAGGCTCCAGGCCTGCAGGGTGAAATCGACCTTTTTGCCGTTCTGATACACCGTCAGGCGATCGAAGTTGGTGGCCATAAAGTTGATGTACTCTTCGGTCAGCAGCGCCGGTCCGGGGAAACCGCCCATGGTCGCCGGGCCGTCGGGCAGCAGGTGGCCGTGCCACGCCCCGAGGTCGAAAAAGGGGTTGAACCGCTGGTGGTCATCGGCGTCGAAATCCTGCATATACTGCGGCGCGCCGCTACGATCGATGACGTTTTTAAACGCCTGCGCGGTGACGGCGTGGGCGGAAAAACTCAGCATCAGCGCGCAGGCCAGCGGCGTCAGCGTAGTGGTGAGGTTCATGGTATCTCGGCTCCTTGTTACCAGTAGAAGTATTGCATCAGGAAAATTTTGTCGCTCGGGTCGCCGCTGGCGTTGCTGGTATAGAAACGGCTGTCAGCGGCGGTGGCGAAACGCCCGCCGCCGTATTCGTACCAGATGCCAAATTGCATAAACGCGGTGGTTTCATCAGCGGCGTGGTCCGGGCGGTGTTTGGCGTAGCTGTATGCGGTGGAGAAGTAGAGCCCGCTTAAGGCTTCATACATGGCGCTGGCCATAAAGCCGGTTTCACTGCCGGGAACATCCAGCCCTTTGGCGCGGCCGGTATGGTGCCAGGCGCGGAAGGCCAGATTGGGCGACAGAACGCCGGTCAGGAATAGCTGTCCGGTGCCGTCGGTCACTTCAAGGCCGTTCATCCAGGTGACATCTTTGACGATGTCGTACTGCACGTAGCCGTTGACCATTGCCGGGTAGGTGTACTTATCGTCATAGCGATCATATTTGCCGAAGTGCAGCCAGGCCTTGCTTTCATCGTGATGACCGGCCGGCGTGGCGGTGACGCTATAGCGGAAATCGCCGCTGCGGTTTTGTACCTTCAGCGCGTACATGATGTCGCGGGTATTGGGGATCACATAACCCAGATCGGGGGTAAAGTCGCCCCACCACTGCAGGTCGTCCAGCGACGAGTCCTGGCGCAGGCTGAGCATGATCTCGGTGTTGTTATCGGTTTTATAGCCGCCATAGAGGCGGTTAAGGCCGCCTTCCACGCCGCCCCAGCTGTGGCCGGGCGTCCAGGCATTGCCCTGGCTATCGGCCTGTACCGTCCAGGCTTCGCCGTAAATCAGCCCGAACCAGTGGCCGTTTTTGACCTCCAGCCCGCCCTCGATATAGGTGCCATCGCTGTATTTATGTTTGTCCTCGCCTTCTAAATCCATATATCCGCCAGCCCCCAACTCGCCGTAAAAGCGGTAGGAGGTGGTGGTTAATTCCGGCGTTTTGGTATCGTCGTGCTCGGCCGGATGGACGGTCTCAGCGGCCGCCGCAGGGGCGCAAAAAGCCAGGGCAACGAGTGCCCCGTATAAGTAAGGGTTAGTTTTCATTTTTTTAAGGTATTTAAGAGGTATGGGAAGCCGGAGCCGCTTCTATTTGTTGTTGTTCCTGGGTTAATCCTTTGACGTATCTGCTGTATTTCCACCACGCGAAGCCAAGGAAAATCACGATCCCGCCAACGTTGTAGAAAATAATGGTCAGGATGTTGCCGCCGGTTGGGAAGGTTGAGGCGACGAAGCCGATGGCGAAAATCACAATCAGCATGGATACCACCACGATGCCGGTGGTACGCGAGCCCATGCGGAAATCGCGCGGCAGATGGTCGAGTTTGCGGCGCAGGTTGAGGTAGGCCAGCATGATGAACAGCGGCGGCAGCATGGAAGCGGCGGCGGTCATGTTGATGATGGTGTTCATCAGATCCTGCACGGTGTTGGAGCCCAGCGTCGGGATGATCATCAGCGGAATAACGATCAGATACTGGATCCAGGCCGCGCGCGCCGGGACGCCGTTCTCATTGAGCTCGACGGTTTTTTTACCAAAGATGCCGGAGGGAATTTCCGAGAAGAAAATTTTAACCGGGGTGGCGGTCCACATCAGCAGCGAGCCAAACATCGCGGTAAACGAAACGAGGCCGACGAAGCGGTTCATCAGCATTTCCGGCAGGCCAAAGTAAGCCGCCAGGCCGTGGAACACCTGCACCGATCCGCCGGTAAACTTCAGCTCTTTGCTGCTGACGAAGACGTTGATCAGCACGGAGGAGATCGAGTACAGCACGCCGATGAAGATCCCGGCGAGGATGATCACTTTAACGAAGGATTTCGAGCCGCCTTTCACATCGTTGACGTACACCGCCACCGATTCCGCGCCGCCCGCCGCCATAAAGATCCACGTGGTAATACCGAGGAACGCCCAGTTGAAGTTAGGGATCATCGCCTCGACGGTGATCGGATCCGCTGGCTGCACGCCGCCCACCAGCGCGGTACCGGCCAGCAGAATATAAGAGAGCGTCAGCAGCAGCATCAGCGATGAGGTGACGGAGGTGATAGGCCCCAGCATTTTCGCGCCGTTGGTGGAGATCCAGGTGGAGAAAGCGAACAGCGCCATGCTCAACACGGTGGTGGCGAACGGCGTCAGAATGTATTCGTAGCCGAGGAAGGCGTAAGAGGCATAGGCGATCACGCGCGGCAGCAGCGAGGTGAAGAAAAACAGGTTTACGAACCAGTAGGTATAGGCGGTGATAAACGCCCAACGGCCGCCGAGCGAACTCTTCACCCAGGCGTAAACCCCGGCCTCGGAGTTTTTATTCAGCGACACGAACTCGGCGATAATCAGGCAAAACGGAATGAAGTAGAACAGGGTGGCGAGGAAGAACATCGGCGCCGACGCCAGCCCCAGTTCGATATTGTTGTTGATGACGTTATTGAAACTGTAAACGGCGGCAAAGGTCAGCGATAGCAGGCCGAACTTGCCGATGGTATTACGTTTAGTATCAGACATAACACATCTCCACACATTGTCCTTCAGAGGGTCGCTGAAGGGGGTTGTGTTGTTTGTAGGGTAGAGGTAGTTAAGAATTAATGTCGATTTTAGTAAAAGTTTTAGTAAATAGAAGTAAAGAAAACGAATAGCTTTAACTCGATCACGAAAAAGGTTGAGTAATACGTAATCAGGCGGGGTTAAAAAAATCCCGCCAGCCGACGAGGGGCTGACGGGACGACAGGAACGTTATTTACCGGCGGCGGCAGCGTTAACCGGCGCCGCGGCGCGCAGACGTTGCTGCTTTTTTTCAAAGCGGGTGATCCACCACCACGCCAGGCCGGAGAAGACTGCGGTCATAAAGACGTTGATAAAGAAAGCGTTAACCAGATCGACGCCCGGCGGGAAAGCCGAAGCAGTCATGCTGATGACGAAAATAACCATCAACATGGTGACCACGCTCATGCCCACTTTTCTTGAGCCCATACGGAAATCGCGCGGCGTGTCATCGTGTTTCCAGCGGAAGACGAAGTAGGCGGCCATGATGAACAGCGGCGGCAGCATGGCGGTGCCGGCGGTGAGATTAATGGCGGTGTTCATCATCTGCTGCACGCTGGCGGAGCCGAAGCCGTTAACAATCAACATCAGGAAAACGAACAGGAACTGCCACCAGGCGGCGCGTACCGGCACGCCGTGGGCGTTCAGCTCGGTGGTTTTCTGGCCGTAGATACCTTTCGGGATTTCCGAGAAGTGGATTTTGACCGGCGCGGCGGTCCACATCATCATGCTGCCGAAGATAGCGATAAACAGGATGATGCCGACGAAGCGGCCCATCAGCGCTTCAGAAATGTGGAAGTAGGCGCCGAGACCGGTAAAGATTTCCACCATTCCGCCGGCGTAGGTCAGGTTTTCACGGGCGACAAAGACGTTAACCAGCAGCGAACCTAAGGCGTACATACCGCCAATCAGCACCCCGGCGGTGATGATGACTTTAATAAAGGATTTCTGCCCGCCCTTGGTGTCGTTGAGGTAGGCGGCAACGGTTTCCGCGCCGCCCGCGGCCTGGAAAATCCAGCACATGATACCGAGCGTCGCCCAGTTGATGGTCGGCTCCATCGCCGCCAGGGTAATCGGCTGCGCCGGGACGTGACCGGAACCCAGCGCGGTCAGCGCGCCGACGACGTAAATCGCGAACAAAGCGAACACGCCGTAGGCTACGCATTCGGAAATTTTACCCAGCCAGGTCGCCCCTTTGGTGGATATATGGGTAGCCATGGCGAACAGCACGATGGAGATAAGCGAGGTCACCATCGGCGAGAAGGGGATCGCGTAACCGGTGATCGCATACGAGGCGTAGGCCACCACGTTCGGCAACAGCGAGAGGAAAAAGAACAGGTTCACAAACCAGTAGAGGAAGGAACCAAGATAGGCGGCGCGGGTGCCCAGCGGCTGCTTCAGCCACGCGTACATCCCGGATTCGGAGTGTTTGTTGGCCGAGACGAATTCGGCGATGATAAACACGAACGGGATAAAGTAAACGATAGTGGCGAATAAGAAGATAGGCGCGGAACTGAGGCCTAACTCAATGTTATTATTGACGATATTTCGCACGTTAAAGACGGCGGTAAAGGCCATCGATAGCAGCGCGAACTTGCCGATTTTGGCACGTACAGATTCGGACATACGTCCTCCAATCATTCATCTACCCGCCGCAGCGGGCTGGAACCGAAAGGCCAACGGGCGTACCCGTTGACCTCCCTTGTCGCTTAACGCGGGTTTACTTATTGAGGAAGTATCCGTCTTCAACCGTGACTCGCAGCACCACTTTTTTTACCGGCGCATCGCAGATAAAGCGGTAGGCTTCGTCGATATCGCAAATCACCATCTGCCCTTCGTGAACCTTCACCGTTTCACCGATCCCTTTCAGGTATTCGCGATCGGTTTCGTCGCGGTAGCAGGCGACGGTTTGCAGATTTTCTTTGGCGGCAAACTCGATTTTCTGCTGCCCCTGCAGGTAATAGTGCACCTCAAAGTAGCGGCGGTTGCCGACAAATAGCGCGTCGGTCGTACTATCGTTTTCCACCCGATAGGAGAGCGAATCACCAATGGAATGCGCCACACCCGGGCGGATGTTGTCGATGTTATTGATGGCTTCCACGCAGCGCTGCCATTTGCGGCCGCTATGATAAACCTGCTTAAACTGTTCTAAATTATCGAGAATTCTCATTGTTCAGCCTCGCTGTGTGCAACGGGGGAAAAGAAACCAGCGCCGAAGCTATGGTTCGCCAGTACCTGCGAGGTGCCGCATCCGCCCTCCAGCGGCAGCAGCGTAAAGCCATAGTTGAAGGTGTTAAGCCAGACGCGCCAGCTATCCAGCACTTCGCTGCCCCAGGAGTTGGAGCCGAGACCGAGCAGTTGCGCATCGATATTCAGGGTGATGTCATCGCTGCGCTGCAGTTCGTTGCAGTGCTGGGCGGCGTGCAGATTTTCTGCCGTATAATGCCAGGCGCTGACGTTGAGCGGATTGCGCGGAACGACCAGCAGACCGCTGCCGTGGCGGTCGCTGAACGATGCCCAGCGCACGTGCTGACGGTTACCGTTGTTCTGCGGGAACGGATAATTGACGAACATATCGTCGACGGTGGTATGCCAGATATCAATGATGTTGCTTTGCTGGCTGTCGGCGTAGTTCTCGCCCGGCCCGCGGCCATAGTAGTTCACCTGGTCGAACTCACCGTTAATGCCCAGCATAAAGCCGATGCACGGGACGATATGCGGATAGTCGCCGTAGCGCTCGCCGGCCAGCTCAATGTTGATGTGGCCCTGTGGGGTAATCTGCCAGCGATAGGTACAACGCATACCGAAGTCGAACACCGGCGGCGCAATCACGCTGCGGGTGGTGATCACCACCGTTTCGCCCTCTATTTCAGCGCTGAATTCGCGCAGATGCTCCTGCATTATCTGCAGGTGGGCCGGCTGCCACAGTCCTTCGTATTCCTGTTTATGGTTATCAATCATTGGCTTGAAGAAGTTAATCTTCGGCTCGCGGGTTACCTGGTCGACGCCGTTGACCTGCCATTCGCTCAGTTTGCCGCTGACCTTGCTGAACACCACGCGGAAGTTATGGCCGCAGATGGTGTAGCTGAGGCGTTCATCGACAATCTGCAGCGGCGTGGCGCTGGCGTTTAACAGCGGCGTTCGCGCGGCGGTTCGCGCTTTAAGTGGGAACTGATAGACGGCGATATCGTGATTGGCTTCGCTATACGGGGTACGCGAATCTTTGGTCACCATGATGTTGACGAAAGCCTCACGCTCGTCGAGCTGCGGCAGGGCGATTTGCAGGTCGCGGCCGCTGTTCGGCGCCAGGTCTTGCACTTTCAGCAACTGACTCGAGAGCGTTTCGCCTTCGGCGCGCACTTCAACGCGCAGGGTGTAGTCATCGAGAGTGGAGAACCACAGTTTGTTTTCCACCCGCAGTTCGCCGCGGCAGATATCCCGTGCCTGTACTTTCACCGGGGCGATGACCTGTTTGTATTCGCGCAGGCCCGGCCCCGGCGTCTGGTCGGAGAAAATCAGACCATCGAGGCAGAAGTTGTAGTTGTTCGGGTAGTCGCCATAATCGCCGCCGAATTTGTACCACACCGCGCCGTTATCGTCGCTGGCCTGAATACCGTGATCGCACCATTCCCACACGTAGTGGCCCTGGATGCAGTCGTGCTGGTAAAAAACATTCTGATATTCAGTTAATCCGCCGGGACCGTTGCCCATCGCATGGGCGTACTCACAGATAATGCGTGGTTTTTCATGCGGATGCTCGCCAAATTCGTTCATCAGCGGCACGCGGGTGTACATGGTGGAGATGATATCCACCACCTCGGCGTCGCGATCCTCTTCGTAGTGCACCAGCCGGGTATCATCCAGCGCTTTGGTGGCGTGGTACATGGCGCGGATGTTGCAGCCATAGCCGGATTCGTTACCCAGCGACCAGATGACGATCGACGGATGGTTTTTCTGCGCGTGCACGTGGCGCACGATGCGCTCAACGTAGATGTGTTCCCAAGCCGGGTCGTCGGTGATGGCGCTGAGGTTGCCGACGTTGGCGAAACCGTGGGACTCCACGTCGGTTTCCGCCATCACGAACAGCCCATAAATGTCGCACATTTCATAGAAACGCGGGTCGTTCGGGTAGTGGGCGGTGCGCACCGAGTTGATGTTGTGCTGCTTCATCAGCAGCAGATCTTTTTCCACGCGATCCATGCCGACCGCGCGGCCTTTCAGATGGTCGTTATCGTGGCGGTTCACGCCGTGCAGCATTACGTAGCGGTTATTGATATAGAACAGGCCGTCACGCACTTTGATATCGCGGAAACCGACGCGCTGCGGGATGATTTCCAGCACCTCGCCGGCGGCGTTCTTTAACGTCAGCACCAGATGATAAAGATACGGGCTTTCCGCCGACCACTGCTGCGGCGCGCTCACATCAATCGTGAAGCCGGTGTTCAGCTGCTGACTGACCTGCAGTTGACCGACGTTGCCCGAATAAAGCGCTTTTTCGCCGTCGAACAGGGTATATTCCAGCGTCGCCGCCGCCGTCTGCGGAGCCAGGTTTTCCAGCGTCAGCTGGCAGGAGAGGGTCGCGTCGATGTAGTCATCGTTAAAATCGGTGCGCACGGTGAAATCCTGCACGTGCAGCGGATTTTTCCCCACCAGATAGACGTCGCGGAAAATGCCCGCCGACCACCACATGTCCTGATCTTCAATATAGGTGGAGTCCGCCCACTGCATCACGCGCACGCACAGCAGGTTGTCGCCGGTTTGCACCGCCGCGCTGATATCGAACTCGGCGGTCAGGCGGCTGCCTTTGCTAAAGCCGATGTATTGGCCGTTAACGTAGACTTCGAAATAGGTTTCGACGCCATCGAATTTGATGATGGTTTGTTTGCCCTGCCAGCCGTCGCCGAGGGTAAACAGGCGCTGGTAGGCGCCGGTCGGGTTATCGGTCGGGACATAGGGCACGTCGATGGGGAAGGGGAAACCTTCGTCGGTGTACTGCAGCTGGCCGTGGCCTTCCATCTGCCACATACCCGGTACGGTAATCGGCCCCCACTCGTTCTGATAGCATGAGGTAAAGCTCTCCGGTACCAGCAGCGGGTTGGTGAAAAAGCGGAAGTTCCACTGCCCGCTGAGGGACAGGAAGCGGCTGCTGGTTTCGCGGGCGAAGGTCCGCGCCTGGGCCAGTGAGTCGTAAGAGAAGAAATACGCCCGCGGCGGCAGCCTGTTTTCATGAGTGAGTTGAAGGTTTTCCCAGCGATTCATATCGCCTCCCTGAACGGCTTAATAAGATAAAACTCATTTTAGTAAAACTTTTACTAAATAAAATCGCCAGGGATGATTTACTTTAACTTGATCACAAAATGAGCCGCTTTGTGCCGGGTGGCGGCTTCGCCTTACCCGGCCTACAGAATGGCGTTCCGGCCAGGACCGGTAGCCCGGCTAAGCGGAGCGCCGCCGGGGAACTGGATGGGGGATGAAGCCGCTTTGCGCCGGGTGGCGGCTGCGCCTTACCCGGCCTACAGAATGGCGTTCCGGGCAGGACCGGTAGCCCGGCTAAGCGAAGCGCCGCCGGGGAACTGGATGGGGGATGAGGCCGTTTTGTGCCGGGGGGCGGCTGCGCCTTATCCGGCCTACAGAATGGCGTTCCGGCCAGGACCGGTAGCCCGGCCAGGCGCAGCGCCGCCGGGTAACAGGATGGGGGATGAGGCCGTTTTGTGCCGGGTGGCGGCTGCGCCTTACCCGGCCTACAGAATGGCGTTCTGGCCAGGACCGGTAGCCCGGCTAAGCGGAGCGCCGCCGGGATGGGGTTGGATTAACGGGTGGTGCCGCGCAGCTTCAACACGCTGGGAACAAAAACGTTAAGCGGCAGGGCGCGGCCATCGCGGGCCTTCTCGATCAGCAGGTTCACCCCCTGACTACCCATCATTTCGGAGTGGATCCGCACCGTCGACAGCGGCGGGAAGGTAAAGCGCGCGGTGGGGATATCGTTGACGCTAATCAGCGAAATATCTTCCGGGATCGCCAGCCCGCGTTCGTGAATGGCGCGCAGCACGCCAATGGCGATGGAGTCCGAGGCGACAAACAGCGCCCGCGGAAATTCCGCTTGCGCCAGCATCTGCTTCGCCAGCTCATAACCGGACGAGCTGGAAAAACCGCCGCGCCAGATATCATCGGCTGAAACCACGCCCTTCAACTGGCCGTACTCCACAAACGCCACTTCGCGAATATCGGCCTTGCCGGGCTGGTCCTGGCCGCCGATAAATCCAATACGCGACGCGCCCTGCTGGATAAAGAAGTCGACCACCTCTTTAGCGATACGTACCAGGTCGATATCCACCGCATCGTACGGGCTGCCGGCTTCGTGGAAATCAATAAAGCAGATATTGTCGGTCAGCGCGCTGGCGGTTTCGCGCAGCTCGCGCGTCGGCTGGCCGATAATCAATACGCCGGTGACCTTTTTCAGCTCGGGCAGGGTGTTATTGAGATAGCAGTTGGTGAGCTCGATGGCCAGCTTTTCACACTGGGTTTCAATACCGTGGCGAATGGCGAGATAGTAAGGGTCGTTAATTTCCAGCTCTTGCTGGTAGCTGTACAGCGCCAGGATATGATGGTGGCCGACGGGTAGGACCTGCGTTTTACGCGCGCTGCTGCTTTTATACTCCAGCTTCTCCGCAATCTCGAGAATGCGATGCTTGGTCTCTTCTTTCACGTTCAGGGTGGGATCGTCGTTTAACACCCGGGAAACCGTCGCCAGCGAAACACCCGCTTCGGTCGCAATGTCTTTTAGCGTTGCCATCTTTTTCCTTTATCGGACGTTGCCCATGTTTGCTCATCCATTGTAAAGCAAGCGTCGCGTCCTGCACCTTATTTCAGTAAAAAACGCCTGCGCGCGAGGGCTGTTTTCCCCGGCGATAGCGTGACAGAAGTAGCATTATTCTCAGCATTATGCAGACGAACGGCAAAAACTTGCTATCTTTTAGTAAAAATTTACTGGAGGTGAGAGATGGATACCGTAGCTTACGCTGATTTTGCCAAACTGGAGATGCGCGTCGGCAAGATTGTCGAGGTGAAGCGCCATGACAATGCCGACAAACTGTACATTGCGCGGATTGATGTCGGCGACCGCACGCTGCAGACGGTCACCAGCCTGGTGCCCTACTACAGCGAAGAGGAGCTGCTGGGGAAAACGGTGGTGGTGCTGTGTAATCTGGCGAAAGCCAAAATGCGTGGTGAAACTTCTGAGTGCATGCTGTTATGCGCGGAAACCGAGGATGAAAGCGAAAGCGTGCTGTTGACGCCGGAGCGCGCCATGCCGGCAGGCGTGCGGGTGGTATAACGCGAAAATACCCTCTCCCGGCGGGAGAGGGTCGGGTGTGAATTATGTCTCTTCGACCGAAACGCGCAGTGCCGCCAGCGCCTTGCGCGCCGCCTTCAGCACCTGTTCGCACTGTTCGAGGGTGAGCGTCAGCGGCGGTTCAACGCGGATCGTCTTGGCGTTGTTTAACGTCCCGGCGACCAGCACCCGCTGTCTGAACATCTCGCTGGCAAAGTTATAGCCAATCTCGTTATCGACAAACTCAATGGCCATCAGCATGCCTTTCCCACGGACTTCATTCACCAGATCCGGATATTCGCGCGCCAGTTGACGGAAGCCGTCCAGCAACAGATCGCCTTTTTGCTCCGCCTGCGCCGGCAGGTTCTGCGAGAGCAAGACGTTGATCGTCGCCAGCGCCGCCGCGCAGGCCAGCGGGTTGCCGCCGAAGGTGGTGGTGTGCAGGAATGGGTTATCGAACAGCACCGAGAAGACCTCTTCCGTCGCCACCGTCGCGCCGATCGGCATTACGCCGCCGCCGAGCGCTTTAGCCAGACATAGAATATCCGGCTGCACGTTTTCATGCTCGCAGGCGAACATCTTGCCGGTGCGGCCCATGCCGGTCTGTACTTCGTCGAGGATCAGCAACGCGCCAAACTCGTCGCACAGTTTACGGACCGCCGGTAAGTAACCCGCCGGCGGCAGGATCACGCCGCCTTCGCCCTGGATAGGCTCAAGGATCACCGCCGCGACGTCATCACCGGTTTTCTTGCATTCGCTCAGAATGGAACGCATGGCGTTGATATCGCCGAACGGCACGTGGCGGAAGCCCGGCAGCAGCGGCATAAACGGTTTACGGAAGGTCGATTTCGCGGTGGCCGACAGCGCACCCAGCGATTTACCGTGGAACGCGCCGCTGGTGGCGACGAAGGTAAACTTGCCGCGCGGAGACTGATAGGCTTTTGCCAGCTTCAGCGCCGCTTCCACCGATTCCGTGCCGCTATTGCAGAAGAAACTGTATTTGAGCTTGCCGGGCGTTAAGGCCGCCAGCGTTTTCGCCAGCATCGCCCTCAGCGGGTCCAGCAGCTCCTGGCTGTGAAGCGGTTGTTTCGCGAGTTGATTTTCGACGGCGGATACCACAACTGGATTACGGTGCCCTACATTGAAGATGCCAAACCCACCAAGGCAGTCGATAAACTCCTGTCCCTGGGTGTCGACAAGCGTATTTAACCCTCCCGCTTGCCACTCTACGGCTCCGTAATCCCCGCCGGCTGTGACCGATTTTCTATACTCCAGAAACCCCGGGTTCACATGTTCTTTAAAGTATTCTCTCACCTCCTGGTTCAGTGCTTTCATTTCGTCATGGGAGAGCGATTGCTTCTCGATGAGATTCAGTGCGTGCGCGCTGCAGGCCAGAGCCGATGCGCTGGAAGGTAACCTGTTCAAAATGTGCTCCTGGGGGGGGCGTATCACATGATACTGAATTAAGTATTGCAGGGATTACGCCAGCCTGGCAGCGACGATGAAAATCGGGATAAACGCAAAGTTAAGGCGCAAATGTGCAAAATTTAATCTCATAACTTAATTATTGGCACGTTTTATTCCTGAGGCTGCAAGATAAACTGCCGTTGGGGTGTGAAGCGGTATGAATTGGGGTGGTGCAGGCTGCCGCGTGATGGAGCAGCCTGGGAACTATTGTGGTGCGAGAGGTTAATCGAGCTGGGAGATTTCCATCGCCGCGCGGTCAATCACGCCGATGATCTGTTTCAATTGAGCGTCGCTGATGCTCTGCTGGTTGACCTTCAGGTCCAGCACCGCTTTAAAGTTCTCCAGCGCGCGTTTCATCTGCGGATTTTTGCGCAATTCGCAGCCGACCATGCGTTCCTGCAGGCGCGTCTGAATTTGGCTTAACAGCTCGCCGCTTTCGGCGCGCAGGCGGCGCCCCTCTTCAGTGATAACGATTTTTTTACGCCCATTCTCCTCTTCTACGCTAATCAATCCCTGATCCTGCAGCAGGTCGAGCGTCGGATAGATGACGCCGGGGCTGGGGCTGTAATTGCCCTGCGTCAGCGCCTCAATCTCTTTAATCAGCTCATAGCCGTGGCTGGCGTTGCGCGAAAGGATATCGAGGATCACCAGGCGCAATTCGCCGTGGCCAAAGAAACGCTGGCGGCGTCCGCCGCCGCGACGGACCTGTTCGCCGTGGCCCTCTTCGTGATGATGTCGCATCGATGCCTCCTGTCTTTTTGATATATCTAATTTATATCTAAAAAATAATAAATGACAACGGTTTATTTTTAATTGATTGATATAATTGAATTTGTTTTTGATTTTGGCTTTATTGTGACTTTCTCTCGCTTTATATCAAAAAAAACTTGCCATTTTCACTAATGGCAATCATTATCATTTGCACTGAGTTTAGATATATCTATTTACCCTTCACCAAGGCGACGACGGATGACCACAATTAAACAAGCAAAATATCCGCAGCGCGTGCGTAACGAACTACGTTTTCGCGAATTAAGCGTGCTGCGCGTTGAGCGTATCGGCCAGGCGTTCCAGCGGATTGTGCTGGGCGGCGAGGCGCTGGATGGCTTTGTTTCCCAGGGTTTTGACGACCACACTAAACTGTTTTTCCCGCAGGCGGGCAGCGTATTTACGCCGCCGGAAGTGACCGACGAAGGCATTAACTGGGGCGAGGGCGTGCGCCCGGCGACCCGCGACTACACGCCGCTGTACGATGCCGAACGCCACGAGCTGGCTTACGATTTTTATATCCACGATGGCGGTATTGCCAGCCGCTGGGCGCTGGAAGCCAACGTCGGCGATAAGCTGGTGATCGGCGGGCCGCGCGGTTCGCTGGTGGTGCCGGAAGATTACGCCTGGCAGCTTTATGTCTGTGACGAGTCGGGAATGCCGGCGCTGCGCCGCCGCCTGCTGGGATTGCGCCAGCTGCCGGTGACGCCGCAGGTGACGGCCATCGTCTCTATTGCGGATGCTTCGTATAAAGATTATCTGGCGGATCTCGACGGCTTTAATATCGAATGGGTGGTAGGCCACAACCCGGCGTTCGTCGCCGAGCGCCTGGCGCAGGTTAACGTGCCATCAGACGATTATTTTATCTGGCTGACCGGAGAAGGCGGCGTGGTGAAATCGCTGCTGGCGCGCTTTGAGGAGCCGAGTATCGATCAGCAGCTGGTGCGTTCGCAGGCGTACTGGCACAGTAAATAATCGGCAGTGTGGTAAACCCGGACGGCGGCGCGTTGCGCCTTATCCGGGCTTTTATTCGGCGGTGTTACGTCGCTCCGGTAAGCGCAGCGCCACCGGGGGAGGTTTAGCGCTCAGCCAGCGCCTTAAACACCATCGCCACCGCGTGGGCGCCGGGGTCCATGTTGCCGAGCAGGCTCTCGCTATTGAGATAGGAGGCGCGTCCGGCGCCGGCTTTGCTCGACTGGCAGGTGCGATCCGCGCCGGCCTGCGCCGCGACAAAAGCGGCCTGCAGGTTACCCGGCTCGGCCAGCAGCGCCGCCAGCGCCGGCTGTAGAGCATCAATCATCGTCCGGTCTCCCTCATCGGCGCCGCCGTAAAATTTCATCTGCCCCAGACCGGCGTTCAGCGCTTCCGCCATGCTGGCGCCTTGCTCCAGCTTCTGCCCGGCGGCGGTGAAGAAAATCGACATCAAGACGCCGCTGGAGCCGCCCATCACCACCGTCAGGCGTTCGCCAATTAGCGCGAACAGCGTGGGTAAATCATTGAGCGGCAGTTGTTGGCGTTGCAATAGAGCGGTAATCTCACGCGAGCCGGCGGCGAAAGTGGAGCCGGTATCGCCGTCGCCCACTTTGGCGTCAAGCGCGTTGAGATGGGTTTCGAGGCCGGAGAGGGTGCTGGTCACCTGCGCCACGAAATCGCCAACCTGCGGGTTGGCCGATGGCGTAAAGGCGACGCGTGCGCTGGCGAGCGCGGACGGCATGATATTAACAGCCCTCGGCTGCACCGGCTTCTGCCAACTGGCGGTTTCGACATCCGACAGCAGCGCCTTTTCGATGCTCTCTTCCAGCACGATAGTGGTCAGCGAGAAGCCTTTCATATCCAGCGCCGTTACCAGCGAAGCCGGGCCAATCAACCAGTCAACGCGTGCATGGAGTGGGGTATTGGCCAGCTCGCGGGTCAGAATCGCCATCTCGGCCACCGACACGCCGCCGAGATTATTGAGCATCACCGCCAGGCGGCCGGTTTCAGGTAGGGCGGCGGTTAGCTTCTCTACCATAATCTGCATGATTTCCGCGCTGTTATGGGTCGCGATCGTCGAAGCTCCCGGCTCGCCGTGGATGCCCATCCCCAGCTCGGCGTGGCCAGGCTGATGGCGCGGCGCGCTTTCCGCTTCCTGCGGCAGGTGACAGCTGGCCAGCGCCACCCCGATGCTGGCGGTATGGTTGGCGGCGTATTGCGCTTCGCGCAGGACGGTGGCGAGGTTGAAGCCGCGCTCGGCGAAATAGCCCGCCACTTTATGCACCAGAATGGTCCCGGCGATACCGCGCGGCTGTTTGTTATCCGGCAGCGAAATATCGTCGCCGACGATCAGCATCTCCACGTTGTAGCCAAGACGGCGCGCTTTCTCCGCCGCGAGGCCGAAGTTAAGCCGATCGCCGGTGTAGTTTTTAACGATCAGCAGACAGCCCGCCTCGCCGGTCACCGCCTGAATCGCGGTGAGTACCGCATCGACGCTCGGCGAGGCGAACAGATCGCCGCAGACCGCGGCGGTCAGCATGCCTTTACCAATAAAGCCGACGTGCGCTGGTTCATGGCCGGAGCCGCCGCCGGAAATCACCGCCACGTTGTTTTTATTCAGATCGCGGCGCACCACTACGCGGATCGCCGGGTCGCTCTCCAGCCTGGCGAGGTTGTTCCACGGGCTGGCAATAATGGTTCCCTCGATCACGTCGTTAACGAGGCTGGCGCGCTGGTTAAAAAAGAATTGAGACATAGTGGTTCCTGAAGAGTAAGCGAAAACTCACCCTCCGGAGGCGGGCCTCCGGAGTGGTAACGGTCAAAGTAGATTTAGCGACGAATAAGACGTTGCTGATGCATATCGAGCGTGATGGCTTCGCCAGGCTGAATATCATTCAGCGCGTTGCCCTGCTGGCATAACCAGGCGATCCCCGCCGCGCGGGCGATAATCGCGCCGTGGGCCTGTTCGCTGCCGTCGCGCAGGCACAGGCCGGTGACCTTGCTGGCATCCAGTTGGAGTACGGTCGAGGGATAAATATTGTCGGCGATAATAATCGTCGGCTCACTGGCGAATGGCAGCGTCTCCTTAATACCCTGCAGATGGCGTAGCGTGCGCTGCAGAATATCTTCGATATCGATATAGCGCGCCTGCAGGTAGGCGTCATCCAGCTGGCGATACTGTTGGCTGAGCTCCATCAGCACCTGATGCCACGCCCATTCCGCCGAGCACTGTTCGGTGAGCAGACGATCGTTGGCGGCATCAAACAGATCTTCATCGTCGAGTAAAGTGTGATGACCGGCGAAGATCGCCGCGATATCGGCGTTAAATTTGTTTTCCGCCAGCTCGGTGAGCGCATTGAGATCGGCCAGCGTCTGGTCGATCGCCTGGCGCAGGCGCTGCTGCTCGCGAGCAACGTCGGCGGCGGCGGGGAGCGCCGGTTGGATCGGCGCCAGCGGATAAAGCAGCGCCGCGCCTTCAACACGCGCAGGTATGGCGGGTTCCGCAGTCGGCTGCGCCTCCGGCGACTCGCCGAAGTTATCGGCGGCCAGCGCCTGAAACGCCGCCAGCGCCGCATCGGCGTCCGGACCGCGAGCCAGCAGGCGCAGCTTATCGTGGCGGCGCACCTGCAGCAGAGCGATTTGATTCAGACTGTCCGGGGTAACGCATTTGCCGTTTTTCTCCAGCACCAGGTCGGCGTTAAAACCCGCCAGCGCGGCGACCAGCTTCGATGCCGGACGCACGTGCAGGCCGTTGTGATTGTTAATAATGACTGAAACCGATTTAGCGTCGCCGTCGTCAGCAAGCGTTGGGGCGGCGGCGTCAGGCGTGTGCGAGGGTAAACCCAGCTGAACCCGCTTGGCTTCCAGGGCGTTCATGGCATCGGCGATAACCTTGTCGATCCCGGCGCCGGAGGCGGCGCTGACGGTGGCCGCCAGCGTCCCTTCGACCAGCGGCGCGGCGCACAGCCGCACCTTTGCCGCAATCGCCGGATCGAGCAGATCGAGGGCGGTTTCGGCGCTGAGCAGGGCGCTGCCGATATCCATCATCACCAGTACATGGTCGGTATCGGCGACGGATTCAATCGCCTCCATGACTTTAATCGGATCGGTGCCGATCGGGCTGTCGGGATCGTCGATCCCGGCGGCGATCGCCAGCTTACAGCCATCGTTCATTAACATCTGCCGGGCCAGTTCTCCGACACCTTCGCCCAGCCGGGCGCTATGAGAAACAATAACCAGGTTTACCATCGCGATTTCCTTACTCTTTGGCGGCGGCAGCCAGCATCTGAACCATAAACAGCACCGAGGTCGCGCCGGGATCCTGATGCCCGATGCTGCGCTCGCCGAGATAGCTGGCGCGGCCTTTACGCGCCTGCATGGTGATGGTGGCGTGGGCGGCGCGCTCGGCCACTTCGCAGGCGGCATCCAGCGCGGCGGGGATAGACAAATGCTGCTCGCTGGAATGACGCAGGGATTCCACTACCGGCAGCCAGACGTCGCACATCGTCTTATCGCCCGGTTCCGCTTTACCACGGTTGACGACGCCGTCCGCGCCTTCGCGGATCATCTGATAAAGCTCGTCGAGGGTCAGGCTCTGATGCGCCTGGGTGACCTGGGCGGCGCGGATAAAAAAGGTGCCGAACAGCGGGCCGCTGGCGCCGCCGACGTTGGAAAGCAGCGTCATCCCGGTATTCTTGAGAATAAAACCGATGTCTTTATCGGCGATCGACGGCAGCTTTTCGACGACTTTGCTGAAGCCGCGATGCATATTGAGGCCGTGGTCGGCGTCGCCGATCTCTTTATCAAGGCCGGTGAGAAAATCGCTCTGTTTGGTGAAAATATCGCCGCAGCGGTATAGCCAGTCGACGATTTGCGTTCTGTTCAGTGACATGTCGTGCTCCTTATTTTCCCCAGTTCAGCGCCGGGGTATGGACCGGGGCGTCCCATAACGCCAGCGTGTCATCATCCGCTTTCAGCAGGGTGATGGAGAAACCTGCCATATCCAGCGAGGTGCAGTAGCTGCCGATGAGGTTGCGTTCAATCACAATGCCGGACGCTTCGCAGCGCTGGGCGAGGCGGTTGTAAACGCCATACAGTTCGGAAAGCGGCGTGGCGCCGAGGTTATTGACCAGCGCGATAACCCGATCGCCGTTTTGCAGCGCGGTTTTGCTCTGTTTCACTTCCTGCCACGCCCCCTTGACGTTATCCCACTGGCGCAGCGTGCGGCTGTATGCGCCGTTTTCCAGCAGGGTATCGAACATCTCATCGACGGTTTGGTCGAGTGAGCTGAAGCGGCGGCGGTCGATACCCGGCTCGCCATGGATGCCGACGCCGAACTCCATCTCGTCATCTTTCAGAGTAAAGGAGGGTTGTCCGGCGGCCGGTACGGTGCAGGCGCCCAGCGCGATACCAATCGAGTGACCAAGGTTATTTAAACGGCGGCCCAGTTCGGCGCAGGCTTCCAGCGAGTCGCCGCGTTCGGCGGCGGCGCCGACCAGTTTTTCAATCAGCACGGTATTGGCGACGCCGCGGCGTCCGGCGGTGTAGAGGCTATCTTTTACCGCCACGTCGTCATCCACCACGACGGTGGTGACCTTAACGCCGCTTTCGTGCAGCAGCTCGGTGGCGGTCTCAAAATTCAGGATGTCGCCGGTATAGTTTTTGATAATCAGCAGGACGCCTTCGCCGCCGTCAATCTGCATCGCGCATTCGAACATTTTGTCCGGCGTCGGCGAGGTGAAAATTTCCCCCGGGCAGGCGCCGGAGAGCATGCCCTGGCCGATGTAGCCGCAGTGCATCGGTTCGTGTCCGCTGCCGCCGCCGGAGAGCAGCGCCACTTTGCCGGCGACCGGCGCATCGGCGCGGGTGACATAGACCGGGTCCTGGTGCAGCGTCAGTTCAGGATGCGCTTTCGCCAGGCCGACGAGTTGTTCGCTGAGTACATCTTCCACACGGTTAATCAGTTTTTTCATTGTTTATGCTCCGTAGGGTAGGGGAGGTCGCCTGTCTATAAGGGTAGCCCGGCGATGTAATGATTCTGGCTGAGCGGGCGCAAAATAAAACGCTGTCAAAATGAGTTCCATAACGGAACGTAGAAAATGATTTTTGTTCCTTTATGGAACGTTATTCGCCGATAAACAGAAAAATTGCGAGCCAGCGCTAATAATGTGGCCGTTTTTTTCTGCTATCAGAGATGAGGCTATGATGATTTTTTTCGCCATTGTGCCGCATTGAGGCGATTTTATGCGTTAAAGAGGGGGGGCGATAATGGCTTTTTAGCCAAAATGAGCCGATCGCGATCGCAATCCCATCGCTTTCTCAGTCATGTTGTTTCAATGTGGAACGTATTATTTTTTTATCTGTTTCAGAACAGAACAAAAAAGGGAAAAATTTTTTTCGCTTTTGCTCGCCCTACAGTGGATGCATCGCTCCGGCAGCGTGGCTGTAGGCGCCATTGATACCAGGCGCCGCGGCATGACGGCCAGGGCTCACGTGTCAACACATGCACTTATTTGAGGGTGAAAGGAATGCTAAAAGTTATTCAATCTCCAGCCAAATATCTCCAGGGACCTGATGCCGCCATGCTGTTCGGCGAATACGCTAAAAACCTGGCCGACAGCTTTTTTGTTATCGCCGATGACTTCGTGATGAAGCTGGCGGGCGACAAAGTATTGAACGGCCTGCATAGCCACAATATTAGCTGCCATGCGGAACGGTTTAACGGCGAGTGCAGCCATGCGGAAATCAACCGCCTGATCGCTATTCTTAAGCAGCACGGCTGCCGCGGCGTGGTGGGTATTGGCGGCGGGAAAACCCTCGATACCGCGAAGGCTATCGGCTATTACCAGAAGCTGCCGGTGGTGGTGATCCCGACAATTGCCTCAACCGATGCGCCGACCAGCGCGCTGTCGGTTATCTACACCGAGGCGGGCGAATTTGAAGAGTATCTGATCTACCCGAAAAACCCGGATATGGTGGTGATGGACACGGCGATTATCGCCAAAGCGCCGGTACGCTTGCTGGTGGCCGGGATGGGCGATGCGCTCTCCACCTGGTTTGAAGCCAAGGCCTGCTTCGATGCGCGAGCCACCAGCATGGCGGGCGGGCAGTCCACGGCGGCGGCCTTGAGCCTGGCGCGCCTGTGCTATGATACGCTGCTGGCGGAAGGCGAAAAAGCACGCCTGGCGGCTCAGGCTGGAGTGGTGACCGATGCGCTGGAGCGCATTGTCGAAGCCAACACCTATCTGAGCGGTATTGGCTTTGAGAGCAGCGGCCTGGCCGGCGCGCACGCGATTCACAACGGTTTCACCATTCTTGAAGAGTGCCACCATCTGTATCACGGCGAAAAAGTCGCTTTCGGCACCCTGGCGCAGCTGGTGCTGCAAAACAGCCCGCTGGAAGAGATCGAAACCGTGATGGGCTTCTGTGAAAAAGTCGGCCTGCCGATCACCCTTGCGCAGATGGGCGTGAAAGAGGGTATTGAAAGCAAAATCCACGCGGTCGCGAAAGCCACCTGCGCGGAAGGCGAAACCATCCACAATATGCCGTTCCCGGTCACCGCGGATAGCGTCTACGCCGCCATCCTTACCGCGGACCTGCTTGGGCAGCAGTGGCTGGCGCGTTAATTCGTTTTCGCCTGACCGAGACGCCGCAGCATAATGCGGCATGAACTTTCCCCTCCGGCAGCCGCTGCCGGAGGGTTTTGTCGTTTTAACTGTGTTAACTACAGCGGAAAAGGGATATGACAGCTCAGACTCAGGGCGCGGAAAATGAAGTTTCAGCCGTTATCAGCCAGTCGTGGCATCGCTGCAGCAAATTTATGCAGCGGGAAACCTGGCAGGCGCCGCATCAGGCGCAGGGGCTGACCTTTGAATCGATCTGCCGTCGCAAAACCGCGCTGCTGACCATCGGTCAGGCGGCGCTGGAAGATGCGTGGGAGTTTATGGCCAACCGCCCCTGCGCGCTGTTCATCCTTGATGAGTCGGCCTGCATTCTGAGCCGCTGTGGTAACCCGCAGACACTGGAACAGCTGGCGGAACTGGGATTTCGCGACGGCAGCTACTGCGCGGAGAGCATTATCGGCACCTGCGCGCTGTCGCTGGCTTCGATGCTCGGACAGCCGGTCAACACCGCGGGCGACGAGCACTTTAAGCAGGCTCTGCGGCGCTGGTCGTTCAGTTCGACGCCGGTGTTCGATAACCATGGCCGCCTGTTTGGATCGATTTCGCTATGCTGCCTGCGCGAAGAATGGGCCCCGGCGGATCTGTCGCTGACCTTGGCCATCGCCCGCGAAGTGGGTAACTCGCTGCTTACCGACAGCTTGCTGGCGGAATCTAACCGTCACCTTAATCAAATGTACGGCCTGCTGGAAAGTATGGACGACGGGGTGATGGCGTGGAACGAGCAGGGAGTGCTGCAGTTTCTCAACGTGCAGGCGGCCACGCTGCTGCATCTCGATACCCAGGCCAGCCAGGGGCGAAATATCAACGAACTGCTGACCCTGCCGGCGTTGCTGCGCCGCGCGATTAAACAGGCCCGCGGCCTTAATCATGTGGAAGTGACCTTCGAGAGCCAGCATCAGTTTATCGACGCGGTGATCACCCTGAAGCCTATCGTGGAGGAGCAGGGCAATAGCTTCATTTTACTGCTCCACCCGGTGGAGCAGATGCGTCAATTAATGACCAGCCAATTAGGCAAAGTGAGTCATACCTTCGAACAGATGTCGGCGGATGACCCGGAAACCCGCAGGCTGATCCACTTTGGCCGCCAGGCGGCGCGCGGCGCTTTCCCGGTGCTGCTGTGCGGCGAGGAAGGGGTGGGTAAAGAATTACTGAGCCAGGCTATCCATAACGAAAGCGAGCGGGCGCCGGGCCCGTATATTTCGGTTAACTGCCAGCTGTACGCCGACAGCGTACTGGGACAGGATTTTATGGGCAGCGCGCCAACCGACGATGAAAATGGCCGCCTCAGCCGACTCGAACTGGCTAACGGCGGCACGCTGTTCCTGGAAAAAATAGAGTATCTGGCCCCCGAACTGCAGTCGGCGCTGCTGCAGGTGATAAAACAGGGCGTGCTGACGCGTCTTGATGCCCGACGGCTGATTCCGGTAGATGTGAAAGTGATCGCCACCACCACCGTCGACCTCGCCAACCTGGTGGAGCAGAACCGCTTTAGCCGCCAGCTGTACTATGCGCTGCATTCGTTTGAGATAGTCATTCCGCCGCTGCGGGCGCGGCGCGGCAGCATTCCTTCGCTGGTGCATAGCCGTCTGCGTCGGCTGGAGAAACGCTTTTCATCGCGGCTGAAGGTCGATGACGACGCGCTGGCCCAACTGACCGCCTACCCGTGGCCGGGCAATGATTTTGAGCTTAATAGCATTATTGAGAATATCGCGATGAGCAGCGATAACGGGCATATCCGCTTAAGCAATCTCCCCGAACATCTCTTCTCTACCCGGCCTGGTAGCGAAACGGCCTCATCGCTACTGCCGTCGAGCCTGTCTTTCAGCGCCATCGAGAAAGAGGCGATTATCCAGGCGGCGCGAGTGACCAACGGCCGGGTACAGGAGATGTCGCAGTTGCTGAATATTGGCCGTACCACGCTGTGGCGCAAGATGAAGCAGTACGATATCGACGCCGGGCAGTTTAAGCGCCGGGGGCAGGATAAGGGTTAAGCCAGCGGCGTTAATATTTTTCCGGCAGCTCGTTGACAATATCGACGAGCTCGCCGTTTTTCATCGTGATATAGCCGCCATTTTTCAGATCGGAAAGTACCTGAAACAGATAGCTACGCGACATTTTCGTGCGTCGCAGGATAAAGTTTGCCAGGCTCGGGTCGTGTAATACGCCCTCATTTTTCTGCTTGAGATAGCGATAAATCATGGAGCGAATGACAAAATAGCGGGTGCCAATAGCTCTTTCGTCATGCGCATCGAGCAAAAACGCCAGCGTGATGGCCATCATGTTCATCAGGAAGGTGAATTTATCGGGCTGAGTAAAATGTTTCTCAAAGTATTCGAGATTACAGCTGAACACTTTGACATTTTTTTTGGCGGTATAGTGCAACTGAATGCCCGGACCATAATTCTCGACAATACCAAAAAACATCCCTTTGATGCCTTTGCCGATCTGAAACAACTTTTTCGGTTGGGTTTTCGCTTTTCCAGAGGTGAGAATAAAGTTGTGCTCCTGCATCTCAACGGCAATGACGCCTTCAAGAACAATAATAATCTCGCCTGTACTCAGGGTGAAAGGCGTATCATCAGCAATTTGGCGTATATTATTGCTGTGAGTTAACGAGTCTATCGCCTTTATATTCTTTGAAATCATCTTATTATATTCATCGATGATGTGGGAATAGGGCGTTTGAATACGACTCATTTTCTCTCCGGGCTTAACTCTACCGCTTTATTACTCTTTGCTATTTTGCAGTGGCGATACTTTATATTTTAATGGCGCGGAATTACGCCTGATACAAAATATCTAAATTTAAAAGCTGGCGCCAGATAGCAAGCATCACTTTTGCAGTCCGTTAACGGACTGAACTATCGCTCTTTTTAAAACACTCACTTAGACTGTTTTAGTGGGGTAGTTGGGCTTCTTTTTTTAGTAACTAAGAATCCACTTAAATATTGAATGATAATATTGCTTTTGCCGCGGTTTTATTTAGTGAAACGGTGATGGTGATTGGCTTTGCATAAATGAAAAAATAAAATTGTACGTGTGGATTTTTATTGCTTTCTCTACTTCACTTAAGCGGAATCGCCTCAGTAGCGACAAGGTTTTCGCTGATGTCGCTCATCTCATGTTGAGACTTATCTAATCTGACAACGCCTGCCTGACATTAGCCAAATCCTAAGTGAAATCAGGCGCATTCTGAGCAATGAGGTTTGAAGATGAATAAAAAATATAAGGGTATCGGCGTGCTGGCATTTGCCGCCGGCTCGCTCTTACCCGGCGCGACGGTCAATGCCGCCGATCAAAATGCGGTCGCTCCCAGCGATGGGGCGGCAAAGAAGCCCAATATTATCCTGATCGTCTCTGACGATACCGGCTATGGCGACCTCGGCGTCTACGGCGGCGGCGAAGGCCGCGGTATGCCGACGCCAAACCTCGACAAAATGGCCGATGAGGGGATGACCTTTTTCGACTTCTATGGCCAGCCAAGCAGTACGCCGGGCCGCGCGGCGATGCAGACCGGGCGCATTCCCAACCGTAGCGGTATGACCACCGTGGCCTTCCAGGGGCAGGGCGGCGGTTTACCGAAAGAAGAGTGGACGCTGGCCTCGGTGCTGAAAACCGGCGGCTATAAAACCTTCTTCACCGGTAAATGGCACCTCGGTGAAGCCGATTACGCGTTACCTAACGCGCAGGGCTACGACGAAATGAAATACGTCGGCCTCTACCACCTGAACGCCTATACCTATGCCGATCCGACCTGGTTCCCGGATATGGATCCGCAACTGCGTGAAATGTTTGCTCGCGTCACCCGCGGCGCGCTCTCCGGCAAGGCAGGCGAAGCGCCGAAGGAAGAGTTCAAAATCAACGGCCAGTATGTGAATACCCCGGTCGTTGATGGCAAAGAGGGCGTGGTCGGCATCCCATTCTTCGACCGCTACGTCGAGAAGGCTTCGCTGGACTATCTTGAAGCAAACGCAAAATCTTCCGAACCCTTCTTCATGAGCATCAATTTTATGAAGAACCACCAGCCGAACATGCCGGATCCGGATTACGTCGGCAAGTCGATGTCGAAGAGCAAATACGCCGACTCGATGGTGGAAATGGATGCCCGCGTAGGCCATATCATGGATAAGCTGCGTGAGTTGGGGATCGATAAAAACACCCTTGTGGTATGGACCACCGATAACGGCGCCTGGCAGGACGTTTATCCGGATGCCGGCTATACGCCATTCCGCGGTACCAAAGGTACTGACCGCGAGGGCGGCAGCCGCGTTCCGGCTATTGCCTGGTGGCCAGGCAAGATTAAAGAGCACAGTCGTAACCACGATATCGTTGGCGGCCTCGATCTGATGGCGACCTTTGCTTCAGTGGCCGGGATTAAGTTACCGACCAAAGACCGCGCCGGGCAGCCGATTATCTTCGATAGCTACGATATTTCGCCGGTACTGTTCGGCACGGGCAAAGATCCGCGTACTTCCTGGTTCTACTTCACCGAAAACGAGTTGACCCCGGGGGCGGCGCGCGTCGGCCACTATAAGGCGGTGTTTAACCTGCGCGGCGATAACGGCGCGAAAACCGGCGGCCTGGCGGTGGATTCCAACCTCGGCTGGAAAGGGCCGGAGTCCTATGTCGCAACGGTGCCGCAGATTTTCGATCTCTGGCAGGATCCGCAGGAACGCTACGATATCTTTATGAACAACTATACCGAGCATACCTGGACGCTGGTGACCTTCAACGAAGCCATCACTAAGTTGATGAAAACCTACGTCGAGTATCCGCCGCGTAAGCCGCAGAGCGAAGCCTACAGTGGGCCGATTACCCTGTCGCAGTACCAACGCTTTAGCAATATTCGTGAACAGTTAAAACAAGAAGGGTTCCAGTTGGCGATGCCGACCGGCAACTAAAATGACGTTGGCCCGGGCGAAATGTCCGGGCCTTTTGCTGTTGTGAGCATTCTCCGAAATGGGTTCTGGTCGATGAAAAAAAGCACCACCATTCCATTAACGCCTTTGCAGAACCAGGGGCGCTATCTGCCCGCCTATAAACGTCGCTATCACATGATGGCGAAGCCCAGCGGCTCCACCTGCAACCTGGACTGTCAATACTGTTTTTATCTGCATAAAGAGCAGCTTCTGCATCAGCCACACGACAAAGGAATGAGCGATGAGGTACTGGAGAATTTCATTCGTCAGTACATTCAAAGCCAGGATGGCGAAGAGATTATTTTCTCCTGGCAGGGCGGCGAGCCAACCCTGATGGGGCTGGAGTTTTTCGAAAAGGTCGTTGCGCTGCAAAAGAAATATCAGCCGAAACACCAGCGCATTGAGAACGATCTGCAGACCAATGGCGTGCTGATTAACGATAAGTGGGCCGCCTTTCTTAAGCAGCACAATTTTCTGGTCGGCGTGTCTATCGATGGCCCGCGTGAGATCCACGATCGCTTCCGCGTGACGCGCAGCGGCAAACCGACCTTCGACAAGGTCATGGAAGGGATCGCGGCGCTGAAGCGTCACGGCGTGCCTTTTAACGCCCTTGCGGTCGTCAACCGGGTCAATGCCCGTTTCCCGCGCGAGGTATATCGTTTTCTTACCCGCGAACTGGGCGCTACCTATATCCAGTTCACGCCCTGCGTAGAGGCCGCCGAGTTTAAAACTACCGCGCCGCAATTCTGGCGCGAAGAGACGATCCCCATCACCGGCAGCCGCCGGGCGAAACCGGGGGATCTGGATTCGATCGTCACCGACTGGTCGGTGGATCCCGACGATTGGGGACATTTTCTGACCGAAGCTTTTGATGAATGGGTGACCTGTGATCTGGGCCGCGTGCAGGTCAATTTGTTTGAAACCGCCGTGGTGCAAACCATGGGACTCCCATCCCAGTTATGCATTACCGCGCCGTTTTGCGGTAAGGCGCTGGCGATTGAGAAAAACGGCGACGTCTACTCCTGCGATCACTACGTCTATCCGGAATATAAGCTTGGCAATATTAAGGCGCACAAGCTGGCGCATATGGTCTTTTCCGAGCGGCAGAAAGTGTTTGGGATGGGCAAGAAAGAGACGCTGCCGGCCTACTGCAAAAGCTGTCCGCATCTGAATTTATGCTGGGGCGAATGCCCGAAAAACCGCATCGTGCGCGCCCCGGACGGCGAAGAAGGGCTCAATTATTTGTGTCCCGGCTTTCGCCATTTTTACGCGACGGTTAAACCGACGCTTGAGAAAATTGCCGCCATGCTGAAGTAGGTCTGGTTTTTGGCGGTGGAATAAGAAGGAAAAACAATGAAAAAAACAGTACTGCTCAGCATGCTGCTATTGAGCTTCACCAGCGCGGCAGCCACCGATATGCTGCCGGCATGGAAAGATACCCCTGCTAAACAGGCGATTGAGCAATGGGTGCAGGGGGCGACGCGTGAAGGCGGAGCGGACTTTATTCCGTTAGATAAGCGCTACGTGGTTTTTGATAATGACGGCACCCTGTGGCCGGAAGCGCCGCTGACTTTCCAACTGCAGTTCGCAGTGGATGAAGTGAAAAGACTGGCGCCGGAACATCCGCAATGGCAAAAAGATCCGCTGGTGGCGGCGGTACTGAACAACGATTTGAAAACGGTAGCGGCGGGCGGTGAAAAAGGGCTACTCAAGTTGCTGGCGTTAACCCATAGCGGCATGACCACCGAAGAGTTTAGTCAGCGAGTCAGCGCATGGTTTGACAGCCATCAGGATAAACGTACCGGTTGTCGCTATGACCAGTTGGGATATCAGCCGATGCGCCAACTGCTGGACTATCTGCGCGCCAATGGCTTTAAAACGTGGATCGTTTCCGGCGGCGGAATTGACTTCATGCGCGTGGTGTCGGAGAAAATGTACGGTATTCCGCCGGAGCAGGTTATCGGTTCGTTCGCGCTCAGCGAGTTTAGCCTGACGGATAATGGTACCGAGCTGCGCAAAACGATGAAAGGCGCATTCAATGATGACGCCGCGGCCAAACCGGTGGCGATCCACCTGTTTATGGGCCAGCGCCCGGTTGCGGCTTTTGGTAACAGCGACGGCGATTTGGCGATGCTGCAATACACCGCAGCCAACCCGAACTATAAAACCTTTGAGCTGCTGGTCCACCATACCGATGCGGCGCGAGAGTATGCCTACGACAGCCATCCTTCCGCCAGCGGCAAGCTGGTGAAAGGATTGACCGAGGCGAAACAAAAGGGTTGGACAGTCGTCGATATGCAGCAGGACTGGAAGACGGTATACGACCCGGCGCAGTGTAAGGCGAAATAAAAAACGCCCCATGTTGGTCCGGGCAATGGCGGTGAGTTCGGATCCGTATTTTTGCCGGATGGCGGCTGCGCCTTATTCGGCCTACGGTCCGTGTGCCTGGCTGAAACTGTCGGTGTTGATCGCCTCAAAATCCCCGGTGGCGCTACCGCTTACCGGGGCTACAGTACTGTGCGGTCTGGTAGCCCGGATAAGGCGCAACGCGCCGCCTCCGGGAAAATCCCTGGTGGCGACGGGCCGCCCTCTGTGCGCTCCCTGCGCCACGGATAATTGTCTAAGGGGCCAGCGGCGGCAACGGCTGCGGCTGCCAAAATCGCCGCCAGCGCCGGTTGATGCCGAGAAGCGTTCGATAACTCCAGCGGCGGCCAAACCATCCGCCTCCGACCGCCGCGGCGGCAATGAATACCCACATCAGACTTTGCCAGGAGACCATTCCCGTTGTTCCGCGCAGCGCTTGCTCCGCGCCGCCCTGTCGCGCCGCGGCGACGTTCAACGTTTCTCCCGCCAGCTTCGCCGTTCGCCATTGATGATTAACGGTATCCCACCAGCGCAGGCTAATCGGCGGTAGTACCAGCGTACCGCTATGACTGGGTAAATAGCGCAGTCGTTCCACCCGGTGGGCGCCGATGACATCGCCGCGCTCGCTTTTTAATGCCTCACTGACCGGCGCCAGACGCTGGCTCTCGCTACCGCTAATGGCGTACAGCAGCGGTGGAATTTGCCCCGGTAGCGCATCCCGCGCCTCGACGGTCACGATACGGTCAACGACATCACCGACCCGCAGCGTGGCGTCTTTTCCTGCGTGATACTGTTGAATTTGCTGGTTGAGCGTCAACTGGCTGGCCGGTAAAAAATGGTCTGCCTGAGTGGTATTGGCAGGCCAATTAACCGGGCGTTCCAGTGCCGGAAGATGCACCGTGACCGGCGCCTGATTGGCGGATGACGCGGTGATATCGATCGCCGGCAGGCGCAGCACGCCCTGCTGCCAGGCGCTGACCTGACGTTCAAGGCGAATGCCGCTCCAGACGATCCCGTTCTTTTTGCGCGTCACCAGCTGTGAAGGCAACGCGGTAGGCAGGAGTTCGCCGTTTTTGACCGCAAACTCGGGCCACTGCGGCGGCGGGTTAAACCAGCTATCCGTCCACCAGGTGACGGCCACCCGAACCGGCTGGCCGGGGACGATCTGCGTCGGCGCTTCCAGTTCACGGGTGATGTCCATCGCCGCATGCGCCGGCAGGGTGGCGGCCAGCAGAAAAAGTAGCGCTTTGTTCATGGCGTGGTATCTCCCGAGCCGTTGCGATACAGGCTTTTCAGTAGCCCCGTTGGCGAAACATCCAGTGCATCAAACCATTGATTAACCTGCGGACTCTCCCCGGCGATGGCGCCGATTTGCTGCTGATCGATGCCCTGGTTTTTCTGCAGGTCGTGGACCAGCTTATCCGGGCCGTCATCCATCGCATCGCCCTGCGCCTGCTGGCGTTCACGCTCTTGCTGCCGAATGCGCATCACGATCTGCGAGATTTTGTCGCGATTTTGCAGCGCCATGGACCAGTCAGGATGTAGATAGAGGGCGCGATCGTAGCTGTCGAGCGCCTGCTGCCACTGCTTTTGCTGAGCATAGCTGTTACCTAGCCACAGCAAGGTTTCCGCGGTTGGCGGCGCGGCGCGAAACGCGCTGGCGGCGGCAGAATAGTTGCCCGCCCGATACCAGGCGATACCTTGCCATAAGGGGTCGCGATAATGCCCGGCGGCAGCGGCGTAGTCGCCGCGGTTGAAGGCGTGCTGCCCCTGGATATCCGGGCGAACCCAGGCATCGAGCCAGGCGGCATCGCTATGCGGCGACCATAGCACCGCGGGAAGCAGCAGCGCCGCCATCAGTAGCTGGCGTCGCCAGAACAGCAGCAGGCACAGCATCGGCACGATCAGCAGATAGCCGCTGTTTTTCCAGCGCAGATCCTGGCGGGCGTTATTTTGTTGAGTCACCGATTGTTGAATGTGGCTGGCGATGACGCGCAGATCGTCACCATCATCGCTGACCAATGTCACCGGGATCCCGGCGTCGCGCAACTGGCGGAAACGATCGACGTTCAGCCGGGTATCGACGCCGAGGCTGGCATACTTATCCGGCAGCGCTCCACCCGCGGCGGTGCCGGGAACCCAAATTTGCAGCGGTAGATGTTGTCCTATCAGCCAGTCGACATCAGCAGGCGACAGGGTATCGGCAACGAGGATCAGGCTATGCGGGCTGTCTTTGGCAGTAGGCAGATTTTTTAACGCCAACGCGACCGCCTGCGGCAGGGCGGAACCGCTACCTTCCGGCAGCAAAGAGGGCGACTGGGCGTTGAGAAATAGCTGATAAAACTGCGGATCCTGCGTCAGTGGCGTCGTGAGAAAAGCCTGGCTGCTGTAGACCACCAGACCGAAATGCGCCCCGGGCTGCTGCTGCATTAGCGCGGCGATTTTATGCTGCATGCGCTGATGGCGCGAGGGCGGTAGATCGCGGGCATACATCGCCAGATCCTGCTGCAGAATCACCATTACGTTGCTCTGCGGGGTGAGCGCCGCCGGTAGTTCACGCTGCCAGCTCGGGCCCGCCAATGCCACAACGCCGAGTGTGAGTAGCCATGGCAGCAGACGGGTTAGCCTGCGACGGCGCTGAATAATCAACGCGCGAAAAGGTTTATCCATTAGCGTTGACCAGGCGCAAGCGCCGTAGCCTGGAAGCCAGGCCACCAGCACACACAACAGCAGCGCGGTTAAGCGCCACGGATAGAGGAAGTGAAAATCGCTCATGCCATTTTCTCCCTGAGGACACGGCCGCAGGCGGCCAGCAGTAACAGTAACAGCGCAGAGGCGAGCGGCCATGGATAGAGCGCCTGATGCCATGACCAACCGAGGCTTTTAACCTGCGCCGGGGTGAGGGCGTCGATTTGTTGCCAGACGCTATCCAGCGCGCTGCCGGAATGCGCGGCGGTCCAGCTCTGGCCGCCGGTGGTTTTCGCGATGCGCTGCAGTAGCGGCAAATCGACTTTGTCTTTGCTGGTATCGCTGAGGTCGCCGAAGGCGATGGTATGAACCCGGACATGGTGGTCGGCGGCAAGCTTTGCCGCCAGTTCAGGCGACAGCTGCGAAGCGGTATCGTTGCCGTCGGTGAGTAAAATCGCCAGCTTATCGGCCTGCTTATCAGGGCCATTATCCAGTAACTTAACCGCCACGCCCAGCGCGTCGCCGATAGCGGTTTGCTGGCCAATCATGCCCGGCGCCAGTTGATTAATGCGCGTTTGCAGCGCCTGTTTATCTTCGCTTATCGGCGCGAATGGCCAGGCTTTGCTGGCGAAGATTACCATGCCGATGCGGTCGGATTGCCGGGCGGCGACAAACTTGCGCACCGATTGCTGTACCGCCTGCAGGCGCGTATTACCGCCCTGGATGTCATTTTTGGCCATTGAACCGGAGACATCGAGGATCAGCACGATGTCGCGCATCGGCCTGCTGATGTACTGCGGCGGCGTCAGGTATTCCGGCCGCGCCAGCGCGCAGACCAGCAGCGACCAGATAAGCCAGAACAGCACGGCGCTGGCCCCGCCACCGCGTTTCGACCGGGTATCGAGCTGTAACGCGTCAATTAGCGAGGGTAAAAACGGTACCCGCACGCGCTCGTCGGTGGAAGTTGCCGGGAGCAGGAGAAAACGAGTGAGCAGCGGCAGCGCCAGCAGTAGCGCGGCCCAGGGCCAGGCGAAATCAATGTGGGCGAGCCATTCAGACATGTGGAAGCTCCTTTAGCCACTGCGCTAACTGAGCGCGAAGCCGCGCCGTCTGCTGGTCGTTCAGGGCGTTGTCTGCCCGGCAGTAACGGGAGATGAGCTGGTCGCGCAGGTCGGTATCCAGCGTCAAAGACGCCAGCACGGCTTCCGGCGCCAGCGTTTGGCTAACCGTGCGACGTGGCTGGTGGACCAGTTGTACGCGTTTAATCAACTGCATCCAGCTATCGGCGGTATGCTGATGATTGAGCGCCAGCAGCGCTTCCCGCCGCCAGCGATTGCGACGCCAGCGGGCGTAGCGGATAAGCAGGAGCAGCGCTGCCAGGCTTACGGCAATCGCAAGCAGAATCAGCCAGCCGATTGGTAGCGGAAACCAACTGGGGGCGGGGGGGAGCGCGGGCGTTAGTAGATCCGGCACCGCATAGCCTTTCTCAAACATTTAAAGCCCTTTTTGTAACTGACGCAGCAGGTCCTGAGTTACCGTCAGATGATTAACCCGAATACCTAACTGGTTGAGTTGCTGCTGCTGACGCGCCAGCCGACCGATGATGTGTTGGCGAATATCGGCGCTGAGCGCAGAGGTGAGAGTGACGCTGGCGCTGCGCCCGCCGTAGCAGGCGGCCAGCGTACCGGAGCGCGGCAGGCGAAGATGAAGGTCGTCGAACAGCACAAATGCACTGACTTCGCAGCGTCGGCGCAGATGCGCCAGCATGGCCTGCGCTGGGGCGTCGAGGTCATGAAAATCGCTCAGGATCGCGACCCAGGCGCCGCGTGGAATCGCGCTGACGGCGCGCTGCAACGCCTGCGCCAGCGTCTGCGCGCGCTGAGGCTCATGAGGATATTGTTGGGCCAACAGCTGATTATAATGCGTCAGATTATCCAGCAGCTCGGGTAGCGCGCGCCGTGGGGCGCTACATGGTTGCAGCGCCAGCGTGGTATCGTTAAACACCAGGCTGCCGAGGCGATCGCCATCATGATGGCTGCGCCAGGCCAGCAGCGCGGCGGTTTTTGCCGCCGCCGCTGATTTCGTTTGTCCGCGGGTGGCGAAGTACATATCTAATCGTTGGTCGACCAGCAAAAAGACCGGGCGTTCTCGCTCTTCATTGTACTGGCGCACCCACGGCGTACGTAGACGGGCGGTTGTCTGCCAGTCGATCATTCGAACATCGTCGCCGGGTTGATAACGACGCAGGCTATCGAAGTTGAGCCCACGGCCCTGCTGGCGGGAGGCGCGTTCGCCGGACAGCGCACCTGGCGGGATCTGCCCGGGCGGGTTTGCAATCAACCGCGACTGTGGCGCGAGGTCGAGCAGAATCTGGCGATTAACGCAGAGATCGCTCATTAGATCACCACGGCGTTCAGCAGCATGGTAATCACATCGTCGGCGCTGCAACCATCGGCGCTGGCCTGATAGCTCAGCATCAACCGGTGGCGCATCACCGCTGGCGCGATAAAACGCACGTCTTCCGGACGAACCGCGTCACGTCCCGCGAGCCAGGCCTGCGCGCGGGCGCAGCGCTCCAGCGCTAAGGTACCACGCGGGCTCAGGCCGTAGGCCAGATAGCTGGCTAACTGCTCGCTGATGCGCTGCGGCTGGCGGGTGGCGTTGACCAGTTCGACTATCCAGGTTTCGATAATCGGCGCGACGTGGATTGCGCTTATTTCCTGCCAGCAGGAGGCGATCTCCTGTTGGCTGAATTGCAGAGATTCCACTTCCGGCGCAGGGGCGGTTTTTGTCGCCGCGCTGTATTTCGCCTGCTGCTCGGCGCGAACCAGTTGCATCACCTGCTGTTCATGCTCTTTCGACGGATAGTCGACCTGCACTTTCATCAGAAAACGGTCAAGCTGGGCTTCCGGCAGCGGCCAGGTTCCTTCCTGGTCGACGGGGTTCTGCGTCGCCAGCACCATAAAGACATCCGGCAGCGGCCAGCTTTTGCCCGCTACGGTGACGTGGCGCTCTTCCATCGCTTCCAGCAGCGCTGATTGTACGCGGGCCGAAGCGCGGTTGATTTCGTCCGCCAGAATCACGTTACCGAATACCGGCCCCGGGCGAAAACGAAATTGTTCTTCTTCGCGGCCGGCGTTTTGCTGATAAATTTCGCTGCCGGTTATATCCGAGGGCAGTAGATCCGGAGTGAATTGGATACGGCGGAATTCACCGGCAATATGCCGCGCCAGCTCGCGGACGGCGCGGGTCTTCGCCAGCCCCGGCAGCCCTTCCAACAGGATATGCCCATCGCAGAGCAGGGCGATGAGCAGCATTCGAACGACGTTTTCCTGACCGAGCACCTGCGTGTTCATGCGCTGCTCCAGCTGTAGCATTTTCTCGCGAAGGCTCATCGATTGACTCCTTTAAAATCGCGTTTCACCAGGGTGACAATGCCCGCCAGAATCGGCTCGGCATAGTTGAAAAAGGCCTTAATGCTCGGACAGAGATAGTTCAAGCCGGCTTCGCCGTCGGCGGTGAGCACCAGACGGTTTTTCGGGCATTCGCCGTGGCAGAGCTTCAGGTAAGGGCACTGCTTGCACTGCTGCGGTAGCGTGTCGCATTTACCCATACCGAAAGCCTGCTGACGTTCGGAGAAAGCCATCCGCGCCAGGCTGTTATCGGCAATATTGCCGATTTGATATTCGGGATAGACGTAGTGATCGCAGGAGAAAACATCGCCGTTTTTCTCGACCGCGAGGCCTTTGCCGCAAAATTCCGCGGTGGTGCAAATTTGCGCCGGCATGCCCATCATTTGGGCCACGGCGGTTTCGAACAGATTGACCTGTACGCGGCCAAGATCGTTGTTCACCCACTCTTCGAAAGTCGCGATCAGGAAGCGTCCCCACTCGTCCGGGTCGACCGACCAGTCGGTGACGATAGCGTCTAAATCGCCGGGGCGCGCGCGGCGGCTGCCGACGGTGGGGATGCTGTCATCACGCCAGAAATGAGGCGCGGTCTGGGTAAAGTCCACCGGTTCGACGCAGGGGTTAAATTGCACGTAGGTCGCCCCCAGTTCGCGGGTAACAAAGCGGTAAACCTCTAATGGGAAACGGGCGTTGGTACGGTTGACGGTGACCAGCGCATTGAATGGTACGCCGTGGCGTTTCAGGGCGTCGACGCCGGCCATCACTTTATCAAATGTCGGTTTGCCGCTACGGGTGATGCGATAGCGGTCGTGCAACTCTCGCGGGCCGTCGATCGACAGGCCAACAAGGAAATGATTTGCTTTGAGGAATTCAGCCCAGGCATCGTTAATCAGGATACCGTTGGTTTGCAGATCGTTTTCGATCCGCTGGCCGGGCTTTTTATACTGCTGTTGGAATTTCAGCACTTTGTGGAAAAACTCCAGTCCCATCAGGGTCGGTTCGCCGCCCTGCCAGGAGAAGACCACCTGTTCGCCATCCTGTCCATCGATGTACTGGCGGATAAAGTTTTCCAGCGTTTCATCGCTCATGTAGCTGCGCTTTTCCTGCTGGAGTAAGTGTTCTTTGTGCAGGTAAAAGCAGTAGCTACAATCGAGATTACAGGCGGAGCCGCTGGGTTTCGCCATCACATGAAAGCGACGTTGGTAGGCGGGGCCGTTACCCGCGTACTTTTCTGCCGAAGGTAATGCGTTAACAGGCACGGTGGTGCTGTGTTTCATAAATAACTCCCGGATTAGTCAGGTCGAGGGTAAGGCGAGGAGAAAAACAGGGCGGCGAACCGCCCTGGGAGATGGATTACCGTTACTTGCCGGTTTTCGCGCTCTGGTCAAGCATTGCGCTGACATCGGAGACGGTAAAGGAACCTGGCTTCTGACGCGGCGGGAATTCTTTAAACGTCGCCAGCATATCTTTTGCCGACTTCTGCGCGCCGCCCAGCAGGAACAGACGATCGTAGAACCAGGTGTCGTAGCCCATGCCGTCGGAACCTTTCTCCAGCGGATCGACTTTCAGATCGAAGATCAGCGGAGTGCGCAGTTTGGTGAACGGATAGCGCCACAGATCGAGGCCGGTGTGCTCCTGGATCATAAAGTGGATCTTCCAGCGGCCCTGACGCATCGCCAGCAGATCGCCGTCATCGCTCCAGTAGAAGAATTCGTTACGCTGGTCTTTCCCTTTGCCCTGCAGGAAGTCGAGCTGGTTATAGCCATCAAGGTGAACCTTGTAGGTAATTGACGGCGTTTTATAACCTTTCAGCATTTCCTGTTTAATGTTGCTGTCGCCGGCAGCGGCAACCAGCGTCGGGAACCAGTCGTAACTGGCGAACATATCGTTCACCACGGTGCCTGGTTTGATGTGGCCCGGCCATTTGATCATCGCCGGAACGCGGAAGCCGCCTTCCCAGCCGGTGTTTTTCTCCCCGCGGAACGGGGTTTCGCCTGCGTCTGGCCAGGTGGCGGTCATCGGACCGTTGTCGGTGGTGTAGATAACGATGGTGTTATCTTCGATACCAAGATCTTTAATTTTCTGCAGCACCTGGCCGACGATTTTATCGTGCTCAACCATGCCGTCGGCATAGGTTCCTAACCCGGTGACGCCGACGCTATCGTCTTTGAGGTGGGTTTTGTTGTGCATACGGGTGGTGTTGAACCAGGTAAAGAATGGTTTACCGGCTTTCACCTGACGCGCCATAAAGTCGTTGTTGGCGGCCAGCGTCTCTTCATCTACGGTGCCCATACGCTTCACGGTCAGCGGACCGGTATCTTCGATCTTGCCGTCAGCGGTGCTCTTGATCACGCCGCGCGGGCCAAACTGTTTACGGAAGTTCGGATCTTTCGGGTAATCCGGGTTTTCCGGCTCTTCTTCGGCATTCAGATGATAGAGGTTGCCGAGGAATTCATCGAAACCGTGCGCGGTCGGCAGGAATTCATCACGGTCGCCCAGGTGGTTTTTACCGAACTGCCCAGTCGCGTAACCCAACTGCTTGAGGACGTTGGCGATGGTCGGATCTTCTTTCTGCAGACCCTGCGGCGCTCCCGGCATACCGACTTTACTCATCCCGGTACGGAATGGCATCTGGCCGGTAATGAAGGCGGAACGACCTGCGGTGGAGCTCTGCTCGGCGTAGTAGGAGGTAAACTTCGCGCCCTGCGCGGCGATGCTGTCAATGTTTGGCGTCTGGTAGCCCATCAAACCCTGATTGTAGGTGCTCAGGTTCAGGTAGCCGATATCATCGCCAAAGATAACTACGATGTTAGGCTTTTTAGCATCCTGCTTCGGCGCTGCCGCGTCGGCTGCGTGAGCAACGGTCACTGCGCCGGAAGCTAATGTCAGCATACTGGCTAACATTGTTCTCTTAAAGGGAATGTTTTTAAACATAGCTCGCTATCCTTTTATTTTTCCGGATTTTTAAATGATCTGGAAAAATAGGTTGTTAACGAAGCGTCTAATTTATTTTTAAATTAGCAAGGATGTTTTCGGTTAAAAATAAATTAGACGCTTCAATGGGCGAGAAAACGTTTAACGGTTCTCGTCGGTAGCGGCATTCTATTAAGCTGAAACTATCGATACGAGGGGGAAGTCTCTAAACGGACTGAAATAAATGGCAGGATGAACTAAAAATGCTATATTTAATTGACAGGATAAAGTGTGTGCGCCTATTTTTCAGCATGCTTAAGAAGAGAATAATTAATGAGGCAACATGAAAACGACTTATTCCGACTTTATTGATAGCTATAATCATGTTGTCGCCAGCGAGCTTGACCTGATCCAGCCTTTGATTACGGCAAACCAGCCGCGAATCATCAAAGATAATGACGTATTCAGAATTGAGCCTGGCGAAGTCGTCATTGTTGTTGAAGGCATTATTGCGTTAGAAGTGGAATACAACACGGGTTTTGGTTCCTCAGGTAAACGCGGCGCGCGGAGTAAAACACAGGACATGCTGCAGATCGGTAAAGGAATCCGCGGTATGATTTTCGGGCTTATTGAAAGCTATGGTCCGGCGCTATCGCTAAAATATACGGCGAAGAAAAATGTCAAAATTGTGACCTGCAGTAAAGAAGCGTTTGAACACTATTTTATTCAGCGTGAGCGCTTTGTTTATCTGATGGAAGTCATGGCCTTTCAGCTATCGCTGATTATTGACGCACACCACGAAAAGAATTTACCTTCACGCTACGATACGATTAAGTCGATGATTTATCGTTACAAAAAACAGCAGGATGCGGGAGTATTGCATGATGAAAGCCTGGCAAGCTTTATTCTAAAAAGAACCAAGATGTCGCGCAGCTACCTTTTTAAAATTCTTGCTGAGCTAAAAGAGGGGGGATATATCATAATGGAGAACGGTGAACTGGTCGATATTGTGCACGAGCTGCCGGAGAAATTTTAAACTGCTGTTGTTGCGCTAAGGTCATTTCAGACGCGCGGAGGTCAGCTAACAGAACCAGGGATTACTTTACTCTTCATTACGCTTGCCCGCAGGGGGGCGATATGTTTCGCCGAAGCCAGTTATCGTGCGGGATCTTGCCCGTCGTGTTTCTTCTACCGCGATGAGAATGCGGTGATAGTTGCCCTGCACTGGCAGTTTATGGGTTTGATTTTGTCTGTGCATGGCACTAAAATGCAGTCAATTATTCTGTTATAAATTCATCCTGCTAGTGAAATAAACCATTGTTTTTTCGTTTTAAAGGATACGATTTTGCTGAGAAGGGAGGCTTCTTTGTGTTCAATGGTGCAGCGCGCTCTGACGTAAACAATTTCATTAATATAGAAAAGGGAAGGCGCGGTAGAAAGAGTCAACCGTTTATCTCTTTCTCCAAAAACGGGGGGCATGTCAGGATCGCGGCTTTCATCGCTCGTCACGGTGAACATGTTGATATTCAAATAGATTATTCCACAAGAACCATCCGGGTTAAGAAGGTGGAGCACCACGGCGTGCGTATTAACGTCGGCGGCGTCTTTACCCGTAAGGTGCTGGTGAAACAGTTTCTGTTTGGCGAGAAGAAGACTATCCGCGTTGATCTCACCAAACAGGACGATGGCTGGTTTTATGGCGACTTGCCGGTAGAGTTTACGGCCAATTGCGCATAGTGCGTTATTGCCTGAATTAGCCATTATTCAGCTATGTCGATATGGAGATAGCTGAAGATGGCTTTTTTATATCAATGGGATATAAATACGAGTCATTATAGTTTCGTATTAAAAATTTATTTTTAAGTAAATAAGTGCCATTAAACTCTATTAAATAATAGTTATTTCCAATGATATCTTTGCAATAATTAAGGGAAAATAGAGAGGCAAAAAAGGAAACGATAATTAATGGAAAATTTACTCAGACACTGTGAACAGGTTGCTGCTGGCCCCTATAGCCGCGACGCCCGCGCGCTGGCGCATGAAGTGATCGATACCATCTCGGCGGGCGTCCCGCCGGAGCAGCTGATTCTCCCGTGGATGTCCGTTAAAGAGGGGCTGCCCGACGCCAATAGCGGGCGCTACGTGTGCGCATATACGCCAGCACAATCTCAGGACCGCCGCTATCAGCTGGTCTCCGCCGCCATGTTCCGCGCCGTTTGTCGGGACGCCACCCACTGGTTTTATATGTGGGAAGCGCTGTGAGTGGGGAAGATAGGATGCCGTTCTACTGGCTATTTTTTAACAATAATGTTGTCGTAAAAATAAAGAGTATGGAATCAGTATCGGGGCATGGCAAATGGATGTTTTATGCCGCCTAAGGTGTCCCTGAGCGAACACCTAAGGCGAGTATTATTAATTAACAGCGTCCTGCGGCTTTTGATAATGCATCACATGTTTTACTAGTAGAACTTGCTACACCACCAGCGCAAATAGCATCAGAAACCGTACTGCTTCCCCCTATTGATATCAGTCCATAAAGTTTTGGTTCTGCAGCTTTAGTGACATAACAACGGTGTGCTTTCTTACCTATTGTCGCCACAAAATTGGTTTTAACGCCATTTTGCTGAACATCTGAAATTGTCACGTCAGAAGCATTGACATTTAATGTAAACGCTGCGGCATCTCGCATTTCGTTTTCTGTCGCGATCGGTGGTTTTGATACGCATCCGATTAATAAAATGGCGGGAAGTATGCATGTCGTTAATTTAAAAATTTCCATTGTGTTATCCATTATATAATTATGCGAAATGTATATATAGATTACAGGTTGATACATTTCTTTGATTTTGGACATCATTTTATATGTGCAATGAGAGTTGTGTTAATGCCAATGGGTTAATGATAATTTGGAAAAAGAAATTTGAGGTTAGTATTCATTTTGGTGATGTTGTAGATGTTTGATTGAAGGGCTTTATTTAATTAAACCATTGAGTTTGTGAATGCTTTTGTTTTTAAAAATTAACTTCTTCCATTTTTTCATCAAAATAATCATTTATGTCTGTTATATTTATGGCGTAAGGTAAGATAGTTATCAATACATTTAAATAGCAATCTCCCTTTACGCATTCGCCATTTATTCGGGCTCGCCGAATTTAGTGAGACAGCGATGCCGGTGACCGGATAGTGCGACTGACGATCACAAATCCGCGATTCTTAATCGATGCCGGGTAAAAAATGGCTTATCGTGCCGTAGTGCGCGAAGCCGTTCGGGTAGCATCAATGGCTACACTGAATACTGCATATTATTCGCCAGTCGCGGCGGTTTTCATTTTTACGCCGAGTGGCGCGCGGTGTCATAAAGGATGAGAGATGAGTAAATCAGATAATCAGACAGAGCGCGATGCAGGATATCGCCGCGTGCGGCTGGAGGATATCGCTACCCGTTGTCGTACCTCGCTCAGTACCGTGTCGCGGGCGCTATCGGGCGAAAAAGGGGTCAGCCACGAACTGCGCACGCGTATTCAGGAAGTGGCGCGGGCCATGCGATATACGCCGGCTCAGGAGCTGGGCGGCGCGCGAATTGTGCTGGCTATTTCACAAGTGGCGATGCTGGATTACAACCGCTATCAGTTTAGCTGGTACGTCCTGCAAGGGCTAAAAGAGCGAGCGAAGGTGCTGGGCGTTGATCTCATTACTCATCAGCTCAGCGATAATGACAATGGCGCTCTGCAGGCGCTGCTGGAAGAAGCGGACGTAGGCGGCGTGCTGGCGCTGACGGTGGACGACAGCGGTTTTCTGAATACGGTGGCGAACCTGAAAAAACCGGCGGTGTTGGTGAATACTGACGATCCGTTAATGCGCTTGTCCAGCGTGCTGCCCTGTAACCGTTCGGCCACGCGCATGGCCTGTGAATATTTGCTCGAGCGCGGCCACCGCGACATTCTTTTTTTAACCCACCCAGGCAGGCGAACCATTGAACAGCGTGAGGATGGTTGGCGGGAAGCGATGCGCGCTCGCCAGCTGTTGTGCGACGATTCGCGGATCCTGACGGTAACCGACTGGCTGCCGGAGCTGGCGGAGCAGGCGGTGATTGCGCGTTTCCGTGATACTCCGCGCGAGTGTACGGCGATACTGTGCGCCAATGATTCGCTGGCGATCGGCGCGATCAACGGCGTGCGGGCCTTAGGACTGCGCGTGCCGGAAGATATCTCGGTAGTCGGTATGAATAACCTGCCGCAGGCGGAGTTTGCCACACCGCCGTTGACTACCGTTCACCTTCCGGTACACGAAATCGGCACGCTGGCGCTGGAGCTACTGCAGGATATGATTGCGGGTAGTGTCGAAATTCCAAGACGGGTTGAGCTGGCGTGCGCCATCGTCGAACGTCAATCGGTGGCCCGTATCGCCTGATACGCGCCACCGGTAAAGAGAGCGGGTTAGTCGAATTTAGCCCGCTCCATCTTCGGCACTAACAGCAGATACATAATCGCCCATGCCAGCAGATAAGCCACAGAGCTGATGGCGAACAGCGCCCAATAGTTACCAGAGGTTTCAAGTACGGCGCCAATCACCGTAGAGAAGATCACGCTGCCGATCATCCCGAAGGTACTGCCAATCCCCACGACCGAACCGACGGCTGCGCTCGGGAACAGATCGGATACCGAGGTCAGAATGTTGGCAGACCACCCCTGGTGCGCCGCCGCAGCTAACCCGACCAGCGCGACGGCGGCCCACAGATTTTCGACCTGGGTGGCGGCGAAAATCGGCAGGACCAGGCAGGCGCAGATCAGCATCGTGAGTTTACGTGCGCTGGCGGTGCTAAATCCTTTACTCATCAATTTGCCGGGTAACCAGCCTGCGCCGAGGCTGCCGACGATGGCGAAGAGATAAATAACGATCAGCGGCAGTCCCAGACCTTCCATGTTGATACCGCGGGATTCGTTGAGCCATTTTGGCAGCCAGAAGAGGAAGAACCACCAGATTGGGTCGGTCAACATTTTGCCTAACGCCACGGCCCACAGTTGGCGATAGCCCAGCAGATGCGTCCATTTAATGGCCGAAACGCTGACGGCTTCTTCTTTATCCTGAGCAATCCACGCCTGCTCTTCGGCGCTGGCCTTCGCTTTCACCGGACCAAAGGCAATGAACCAGGGAATCAGCCACAGTAAGCCAATGGCGCCGAGAATTAAAAAAGCGCCGTGCCAGCCGTAATGCACTGCGATAAGCGGGATCAGCGCAGGCGAGATAACTACGCCGATATTGACCGCGACGCCAAGAATGCCGGTCGCCAGCGTGCGTTCCTTTTTAGGATGCCACTCGGCAATCACCTTCATCGCCGCCGGGAAGTTAGCGGACTCGCCTAGCCCAAGCAGGACGCGAACCAGCGCAAACCCCGCCACCGAACCGACGACCGCATGCGCCATCGCCGCGACGCTCCAGACGACCATCGCCGCCGCATAGCTGATTTTGGTTCCCAGTTTGTCGATAATTCGCCCGCATACCAGCGTGCCGACGCCATACGCGACGGTAAACGCATTGACCAGCCAGCTATATTCCATTTGCGTCCAGCCGATATCTTTTTGCAGCATCGGCGCCAGCAGGCCGAGGATCTGGCGATCCATATAGTTAACCGTTGTGGCAAACACCAGCATGGAGCAGATGACCCAGCGATAGTTGCTTTTCGGTTTAGCCATTTCGCGAGCGGGATTGTGCAGCGTATTCGGATTAACATCATCAGAGGCCTGCCCGGAAGGCACAGCCTGTTTGTCGATTTGCGTATCCATTATTATTTTCCTTGCCCGGTCTCTGCCGGGCGTTGGTTACAGAGGAAGTTCACGGCTGCTGCCCACGACGCTCCACTGCTGTGGGTCCAGCGTGCGGTTCTCGGCGCTCACTCGTCCATCGGCCAGGAAGCGCACCGTTCCGTACTGCGGATCGTTCACTTCAATACTGCCGTCGTCGTGCTGCATCATGGTCAGGTCGCTGAAACATGCGCTGAAGGTCTCGAGGGAGCTATAGACTCGATCGTTGATGCGAACCAGCCAGCGGGTTTGTTGCCCGTTAAGGCGTATTTCACAGCCGCGGGTTGGCCCCGTATTCACCGTTTCAAACGGCTGATTACCCACCAGCAGCGCCATACCGTCACCGCTGCGTACCGCCGCGCGCTGGCCGCTAATAACGACCTCATCAAACTGGCTTTGCGGCAGCCAGGCGTGAGTAAAGTCAGGCTGATCGGCGTGCAGATTGAAAGTCAGCACCGCCAGCCCGCGATATTGCTGCACGCGCGGCAGCGTGCCGCAGCCGCCCCAGTAGGAGGGGCGACCGAACCCGCCGTGCAGGGTCTCGCCTGGATGGTTGATCCAGATCTGCGCTTCGGGTTGGTTGCCAAGACGTAAATGGAACGGCGTCTCCTGATAGCCCCACTCTCCCCAGCGATAGCCGGCGATGGACCCCATCGCCGCCTGGCGGTTTTTGTAGTGATAGAGTTTGGCGATCCGGTTAGCGCCCTGGGCAAAACACCACTCGATGGCGCTCTCTTTTTGCCAGGCGGCAACTTCTGCTAGTTCCGCCGGAAGGGTGAGCAGGCCATCACGCAGCAGCAGGGCTAATTGCGGCAGCGCATGGAAACGACAGCCATAGTTACCTTTGCCCCACAGCAGACGCGAAATCGCCGCCAGTTCCAGAGAGCGTCCGGCGCGTAGGGTGTGTTCGTAAGAACGTCCCTGCGAGGCGGTCAGAAAACCCTGGTGGGCGGAGCGGGCAATCTGCGCCAGCAAGCGCGTGATTGCCGCGATGGCGCGCTGGCTTATTTGCGCGTCGCCGGACAGCGCCGCCAGTGCGGTGAGACCTTTTAAATCAATGGGGAAGTAGGGCGCTGAGTTCCATTCGGCCATTTCACACTGCTCGAAATGGTCCAGCCAACTGATGACCCGCGCTTTACCCACTGCCGCCTGCTCGCGCCCGCTGCGCCCGGAACGGGTGAAAGTCGCGTCCGGGAAGAGATTGCCCGCCAGCAGCGCCGCGGTGTGGAATAACAGGGCGTGGTTCTCAGAGAAGTACCACTGTACATCGTTACCGGGTTCGTCCATCCAGTAGCGAAAACGCAGTATGGCGTCATCGATGTGCCCGCGAACCGCAGGATCGATCTTGTCGCCCCATACCGTCCGGCACCACAGCAACGGCACAAGGGTAAAGTCGGCGCAATCGTGACAGTCGAGCACCGACGCCAGGACCCCATCCAGCATCTGCTGGGTTTGCTCATCGTTCAGGCCGCAGGCCAGGCGCGCCAGCGCTTTGACGCTGCTGTATTCACCTTCATGAGCGACCACCTCCAGCGCTTCCGCGATCCGCGCTTCCAGCGTTGTCGGGATTGCCGTCTGGCGGTCGGCGTGGCAGATTTCGACGCCCAGCGTGCGGCTTATCTTGAACCCTTCACGCTGCAGCGTAATGTGGAAATTGCGGAAGTCTGCCGGGATAGCTTCGCTTTCGGCAATGGCGACCAGCGACTCGCCGGCGGAGAGTCGGCTATCGAGCGTGACCGGTTCATCCAGCGAGATAAAATCCCCCAGCACGTTGACGTGCAGGCAGTAGTCCGTCGACGCGGGTTGAGGAAATACGAGCCGAATGGTGCCGCGGTTATATACCGGATGCTCGAAGGAAACGCCGTCCAGTAACTGCTCCATCTCTTTGACCTGCGCGTCGGTCAGCGGCGTTGCCAGCGCAATACGCAGCGGCTCGCCGTCAAGGTAGTCGAGTTGGAAAAAGAAGCGAATATCGCGTTCGGCTAAGTCATCAAACCACAGCTCCAGCTCGTTTTTCCCCGCCTGTAGCGACAGGCTGAATTCACGCTGGTTTTCGAGGTTACGCTGATAATCAGCCATCCAGAGTACTTCTTCGCCGTTAAGCTTCAGCAGCGCGCCGCCGCAGGTGGCGAGGCGAAAACGATACTCGCCCGCCTGTGGGCAATCGAGCAGCGTTCTGGCCCAGGCGCCGACGCGGGTTGGGCGAAACCAAAATCCGGAGAGGTCGACCCTGTCGGAAGCAAAAGGGAACCACCAGCGAGAGTAGTTTGCGCTGGCGAAAGGCTGCGGTTTTTTTTCAGCAAAGTGCTGGCGAAAATCGTCGCGGCACGGGTAGGTATGAGGAATGAAGTTTTTATGTTTACTTAAAAAGAAAAACGGATCCATTTCGCCAGCCATCGGCGTGTCCGCCGTGTCATAGCGTAAACTGGTAATATCGGATAGCTGCCAGTAGCGCACGGCATTACCCGCCGTTAAATTAAAATTACTATATTCGATAGCCATTATTATTTTCTCCAAAAGAGAAGGGCGGTATTTTATTTTTTATCAGCGAGGCGCAAACCTTCGCTCAGGCATAATATTGCTAATGCCTGTCCATAGCCGGTAGGTTGTAATGGAATATCTTTATAAAATTGCAGGGTGCGCCCCATTCGGGTGCCATAAGAAACATTGTGTACCGTTCCTGCGGCATCAATATTATCCTGAACAATCTCCAGCGCTTTCATACCCGCCTGTAGCCACCGTTCATCGCCAATGCCAATACGCGCGCCTTTTAATAAGCCATAGCCAAAACCGGCGGTGGCGGAAATTTCGATGTAAGAGTCAGGATGGTCGAGCAGGGTGTGCCAGGCGCCATTAGCGGCCTGCAGATCGATTAAGGTATTAACCTGCTTTTTCAGGCACTCTATCAGGTACTCCCGAACGCCCGCGCCTACGTCGGCTAGTTCCAGTAATTCGAGTATACCGACGGTAATCCACGCATTACCGCGCGCCCAGCGGGCTTTGGCGAAGTTGCTGTTCTCGACAAAGCTCCAGCCGTGGTACCACAGCCCGGTTTGCGGATCGTTGAGATAGCGCGCATGCAGCAGGAATTGCCGAACGGCTTCATCTACCAGCTCCTGGCGCCCGGATACCGTGCCGTAGTGCGCGAGGAACAGTACTACCATGAACAGCGTATCGTCCCAGATCTCCATGTCGTTAATGCCGTCGGAAACCACATGCTGGAAGCCTTGTTCCGGCGTACGCGGCAGTTCCGTCATCACGCGATTTGCCCAGTTATCCAGCACCTGCTGGTAGTGCGGCTGCCGGTTATGGGACCAGAAAAGCGAGAGGGGAAGCATCGGCGCGGTGGTATTGACGTTGAGGCCTGGGAGACCTTTTTCGATATTTCCCTGAAACCACTGGTCAATAATTTGATATAGCTCATCAGACTTCGTGTTTTCCCATAAACGTACCAAACCAAATAGCCCTACGCCCTGCGGCCATTCCCAACTGGAAAATGAAATATAATCCCCGGCGCTACCGTCAAGATTGGGTTCATTAAACCGTCCGTTATCTTTTAATTCAGTAAATCCGCGCAGCAGTAAATCAATATTTTTATTCAGTGAATGCTTTTCCATTTTTTATTCTCATTCTCGCTCTAAGGATGATTTGGCTATAAGAATTAAATCACTACGCATTTCGTATGCGCAATACGAAAAAATTTTGCGTTTATATTTTGTGAGCCTTGCCGATATTTTATTGCCCTGCGCGGGCGTCGTTTTTTGCGAAAAAGGGACAGGAACTGTTGATAAAACAAGAGGTTATTGGAACGCTGTTTCATTTTTGATTTTGGAAGCGCTAAAATTTTTTGCGTAAACAGCAAAATGGCTGGAGACTATCGAACCATCATTACTGATTTCAGAAAAAAGCCACTCTGTGGAGTGGCTTAATTGCATGATTTTGTTACTTATATTTTCTTATCAGTCCACACGGCGAGGCCTGTTTTATTAAAGTTTGATGGTCACCTGGTTTCCGATAACCCATGCATCTTTAATCTCCTCTATTCCTCCCGGATGGGCGAGTAGCTGGAGATTAGGCCGCAAGGTCAGCCATGGCGTAACGTGAAAGCTATAATGCAGCTCTGCGGCATACTCGCTTCTGCGGACCGGGACATACAAGGGATCATCATAATCATCGATCCCTCGCATCTGGTTCTGGAGCTGCGCTCGACGAGCGACTTTGGCGTTGGCATGCATTTTACTTACGCCGAAGCTGATAAAGTCCTGCGGGCGGCTGGCGAAAGGGCCCTTATAAATGATGCCGGCCTGGATCTGATAGTCCATTGTCGCCGTATTTTTATCATTTATGGCCAGATGCCCGAAAATGTTGAGGCCATTTTGTCGCTGGCTGCCCGAGTGGGTCAGCTGCTGGCTGACATAGAGATAACCTCCGTAACGGCCGCCGTGTTGCCGGGCAGCCTGCTGCGTGAGGACATAGGGATCGCCATTGTCGTCATCCAGTACATCATTGGCGTCCGCTGTGTTGTACCAGCCGCCGATTTTCCAGGTGTCCGGCAGGAATGTGGCGCCTGGAGTGGGCCTATGCCCTAGTTCAACAATGTACATGTACCCCAAATGCCCGGTGCCATCGAGCTCGAAACTGCCGTGGCGGGTAGCGTAGTTGGGGTTATATTGAAATCCGCCAGCCTGGATATAAAGCGCCGAACTAAGAGCGTATTTAATGCGGCCACCCCACTGGCCTATGGGAGTGTTATACCAGACGCCGCTACCGTGCCCGGCTAACGAACCGCACAACGACAGGTTTTGAAAAAAACAGCCGCTATTATCAAAGTCCTCTCCTGGCGGCATGAGACCGACCTTGAGATCCCACTTTTTATCCTGCCAGGTTTTTTTGAACCAGAACTGCGTCGCGTGCCATGTTTGTCCCCGACCGTAGTTACTCTGAACACCCGAGCCGATTACCGGAGCACGTGGATCCTGGAGACGATCCTGAGTCAAATCTCTCCCGTTACGATCGTTTAGCGACGCTTTAAATTCTCCGTCGTGAATGCCGAAAATCTTCTCCAGATCCATATCGATGCCGAGAATATACTGATCGCTGTAGCGCAGGGTTTTATCGCGATCGTAACCGCCGGAAATATTCGTGGCGGTCATCGAACTATATTCCAGCGTAAAGTCATAACCACGATGGCGCAGATCCGTGCGCACGCCGCCCCACTCTCCGGTCATGTTTTTTGCTGTGGGAGAAAAAAACGTATCGTTGGCCAACGCCAGGAAAGGGTGTAGTAAAGCCAGCAGCATCGTGCCGCTTTGAATCAGTTTGTTCATATTCTTCACCGCCTGTTGATGATCCAGGTCTATGAGTTTTTCCGATAAGACGCAGTTGAATCAGCCTGGTGCGTCGTTTTATTGCCAGAGGCGGCCCCGCATCTCCCGGAGCCACGGAGCGTTTATGGTGACAGCTCTTCTAACGATTTCCCTTTGGTTTCAATGGCAAAGAGCCAGGTAATTAAGCCGCCAATCAGCGCAATGACCGCGAAAGTGATGAACACAAAACGGATCCCGAAGCCTCCGACGATAAAACCCACCATCAGTGGGCCAATGGATGACCCTGCGCGCAGCCATGCGCTGGAATACGCGGTGCCAATGGCGCGTAGTCGGGTGGGATATAGCTCTGCCGCGTATAGATAAAGCGAGAAAGCGATGGTTTGCAGAATGGCGTAGGTCAGGCTTCCCAGAATCAGAATTTCCACGGCGGATTTGGCGCCGAGAATCGAAAGCGTAATCAGCGGAACGATGGCCAGTAAAAAAGCCCATGTGTACCAGCGCTTACGCCCGACACGGTCGATCAGCAGGGCGCAAATCACTGAAGCCACGACGCCGCAGGAAGAGGTGATCCAACCGTAGGCCAGACTGGTATCGAGAGAGAGGTTAAACCAGGTTTTATAAAGGGTTGGAAACCAGGTGATCATGCCGTTGTTGACGCTATAAACCGTCAGCCACAGTCCCCACAGCATAAAGGTTCGGGATTTATAGATCCCGCCAAATAGGGCTTTTACGCCTTCCGGAGCCGCTTTTTGCACCGTAGGGGCTTTCATTTCCGGCTCGGGTAATGTCATACCGCGCCTGATGACCTCTGATTCCAGCGTAGATACGATATTATCCGCTTCCTTTAGTCTACCTTTTGCGGCCAACCAGCGGGGTGATTCCGGCATTAACCAGCGCAGAGGGACGGTCAATGCGGAAGGGACTAAGCCAATTAAAAACATGACTTTCCATCCATAGATGGGCACCAGAAAATACCCCACTAACCCGGCAAACATCATGCCGATGGGGAAAATCACCTCATACAACAAAAAGAACCTCCCCCGCTTTTTTGCCCCGACAAATTCATTGATATAGGCGCTGGCAACGGGAACCTCCGCGCCGATTCCCACTCCCTGTAAAAAGCGAATAATCAGAATTGACCAACCGTTCCACGCAAAAAGACAGGCCGCATCCATCAGTACAAACAGAATGATGGTGATACGTAATACGCCGATACGACCTATTTTTTCCGCCAGCGAGCCAAAAAATAGCGCGCCGCATAGTTGGCCCACATAACTGGCCGCAATAATAAGACCGACAAACGTCGGCGTTAAACCCCACTCCTGGGTAAGCTGCGGGAGCGCAAAAGCGATAGCGATAATGGTATAGGCATCGAAAAAGGTCGATAAGCCGACGATAACGCGGATAGCCTTCAGCCGTCGGGTGATAGGGAGGCGTTCCAGCCTTGCCAGCAGCACGTCTGGTGTTGACGTCGTTCCGCTGGCAACGGCGTAATCTGAAGCAATGGCCTGAGTTGACATAGTATTACCCTGTTAAACGTTGTCTGGGGCATACACGTAAGGTTCTGAATAACCACAGGGCAACGAACCCTTATTCATAGACGTGCTGCATATAATGCTGTCTTGATTAGTATGTGGTAACGTTACTGCAATCGATTTCACACTCGGCTAATCCTTTGCTGGATTTGGCGCTAAGTCAATTACGCTCGTTGTATAAATGTCGAACAGTTCACAATCTAAATAAACTAACGCGCAAAAAAGCGAAGTGACGAATACAGGTTAAAACGAATAAGAAATGTGAATTAACGGCCCGTCGAATGAACCCGGCAAAGTTAAGTACCATTCCTTTTGTCCGGGCGAGGTTTGACGTAAGATCCTTTCACCCCACGGTTTGCACGATGGTATCCCTTGCACGGGCAACACGGATTTTTACCCGCATTGATGAGTTGGAGCAGCAGATGGATCAAGAAAGTGAACTGAACGATTTTCCGGAAAAAAAGCTGGTGACAATGCGGGACGTTGCTCGCGCTGCGGGCGTGAGCGTCTCGACCGTTTCGCGCGTACTCGATGAAAGATTACCCACCTCGCGCAGCGCCTCGGCAGATAAAATTCGCCAGGTGGCCCGAGAGCTGGGCTACCGTCGGGACTATGTTGCTTCCAGCCTGCGCCGTGGCGATACCGGAACGCTTGGCGTCCTGGTTCCGAGGCTGACCGATGCCGTCACGGCGATGCTTTTCGAAGAGATAGCCAGGGCTGCGGCGAGGAGAGGGTATTTCGCGATCGTGGCGACCTGCGGAGATAGCAAGGAGCAGGAGAAGAACGCCGTTGAATCGCTGCTGGATCGTCGTGTGGATGGGTTGATTATGTCAACCTGCCGGCTGGACGATCCTTTGCCGCAAGCCCTGCGTGAACGAGATGTGCCCCATGTTCTGGCGCTGCGTACCGATGGGTTTAGTCCTTCATCGGTCGGGGACGATGAGCTTGGCGGCTATCTGGCAACCCGACACCTGATAGATTTAGGCCACCGTGATATTGGTCTGATCGGCGGTCCCGATTTTGCCTCCAATGCGCTTAACCGGCGTAAGGGCTTTGAGCGGGCAATGCAGGAGGCCGGGCTCAGGATCGAAGCGGAATGGTGCTGCCATTCTGATTTTAATATCGCCTCTGGAGAGCAGCAGGGAATGAAAATTCTCAGCCAGCCTCATCGCCCGAGCGCGCTGTTTGCCGTCAATGACGAGTTGGCGATTGGCGTGCTCGCGGCCGCGCATCAGCAAGGGCTGGTGATTGGCGAGGATCTGTCTCTGGTGGGATACAATGATATTCCTCTGGTGAGCAGGCTGCCCGTAGCCCTGACTTCGGTTAGAACGCCACTGGAGCATATCGCCAGTAATGCGGTTGATATGCTATTGAACCCAGAGGTAAATAATAATATGCGGATTACCACGCCTTCCCTTATTCCTCGTAAGTCTACCTCGTCCCCACGTCACTAATCCGTCGGCGATCCTCCTGGCTTTCCTGGTGAAAGCGGGGAGGAATGAATTTTGTATAACGGATCTCATCCCGGATGCGGAATGCTGTTTAGTTTGTGATCTGAGTTGCATTTTTAACCAATTCGGCGTTGACGGTTTTATTTTTGCGGTTCAATGTCAACTGAGTGAAAACGATTGCAGAAACGATTTCATATCCGTTTCAAACGATTGCTAACCTGCAAATATACGCTTACTCATCAAGGGGATACTTATGATTAACATCGATCTCAGAGGTTTGACTCCGGCTCCGGTTACACCCTTCACTCGCGAGGGGCGCGTAGATTATGATGCCATCCAGCGCCTCGGTAGCTGGCTGGGCAGCATTGACGGCGTAAAAGGTCTGGTGGTTCTGGGACACGCAGGGGAAGGGACTTTTCTAACTCAGGAAGAGCAGGCGAATGTGATCCGCGCATTTGTGAAGTCGGTAGATGGCAAGCTTCCAATTATTGCCGGTATCACCGGAGAAGGGACGGAAGTCGCTGCGCTGGAGGCCAAGCGTGCTGTTGCCGCCGGCGCATCCGCTGGTTTGCTGTATCCTTCTCACGGCTGGTTGCGTTTTGGCTATCAGGACGGCGCGCCTCAGGATCGTTACCGCGTGGTTTATGAAGAAAGCGGCCTGCCGCTGATTCTTTTCCAGTATCCGGATGTCACTAAAGCCACTTACAATCTGCAAACGTTATTGGATATTTCCGCACAGCCTGGCGTATTCGCCATGAAGAATGGCGTGCGTAATATGCGCCGCTGGGATACTGAAATTCCGGTTATTCGCCGCGAGCGTCCGGATCTGCAAATTTTAAGCTGCCACGATGAATATCTGCTGCACACCGCGTTTGATGTCGATGGCTTCCTGGTTGGCTACGGTAATATCGCGCCTGAACCATTAATTGAAATGATTAAGGCGGGTAAAGCGGGTGATTATGTGAAAGCGCGTGAGCTGCACGATCGACTGCTGCCGGTGACCAAAAGCGTATACCACCGCGGTTCTCATATGGAAGGTACCGTGGCGCTGAAACATGCGTTAGTCGCGCGTGGGATCCTTGAGCATGCCACCGTCCGCTCTCCGCTTTTGCCGCTCGAAAAAGGGGCTGAAAAAGAGATCCACGACGCCATGCGCGCTGCTGAGCTGGGCCTCGTTCGTTAATTTATGCTGAGTCTGTTGTTAATCCGCAATGCAGAAAGATGTCTTGCTGTATTGCGGATATCGACGCGTTCAGCGCGAGCTCTCCGGGAGATGTCATCCTGATCGACACACCCGGCTACCAGAACTAGCAGGTCATTTCAGTATGTAAAGGGTTAATGCCGGACAGGGAGCCGTGGAGGCAAATTATGGTATTAGTTCAGTTTCTGGTCGTGCTGTTGTTTCTTTATATCGGCATGCGGGTTGGCGGTATCGGCGTAGGTTTTGCCGGCGGCGCTGGCGTGATTGTCCTCAGCGCGCTCGGCGCCACGCCGGGGGATATGCCGATGCTGGTTATCGTGTTTATCATGGTGGTGATTGTGGCGATTGCGGCCATGCAGGAGGCCGGCGGTATCGAATATCTGGTTGACCTCACCGAGCGCCTGCTGCGCCGCTATCCGCGATTGTTAGTCATCACCGCTCCGCTTTCCACCTGGCTATTAACCATGATGGCCAGCACCGGACAGGTCTCTTTTGCCTGTATGCCGGTGATTGTCGGCGTGGCGAAAGAGAACAATATAAAACCTACCCGGGCGCTCGCTCTCTCCGTCAGCGCCTCTTTGCTTGGCATTGTGGCATCGCCCATTTCCGCGGCGGTGATTTTCTTTTCGGGGATTCTGGAAAAGAGCCATTCTGGCTGGGGCTATATTGAGCTTATTGCGGTATCCATCCCTTCCACCTTTCTTGCGTTACTGGTCACCTCCGTGTTTTACCTGTGCTGGGACAGAATTCGCCGGCAGGATAGGCTCTATGACAATCCGGTGCAGGTGAAGGCTCGGACTGAGCGGGAGATCCCGCCTTATGCTGCTCGTTCGGTGCTGATCTTTATCGTCGGGCTGGTGGTGGTGCTGTGCTATGCGATTGTCACCAGCCCCAAATTAGGGCTGATTACCGATCCGGTCATGAGCAGCGGGCAGGCGCGGGTAGGGGTGATGTTGGGCGTTGCGCTGCTGATTCTGGTGAGTTGCCGGGTTAACGTACAAAAGGTCCCGTCCGGCTCGGTATTTAAAACCGGGATGACCTCCTGTATCTGTATACTCGGCGTCGCCTGGCTGGGGTCAACCTTTATGGACAGCAATCAGCAGTGGTTGCAAAGTACGCTCTCGTCACACTTCCTGGAGTCACCCATTATGCTGGCCATTATTATTATGGCGGCGTCATGTTTCCTGTATTCTCAGGCGGCTTCAACAAAAATTTTATTTCCCGCCGCGCTGAGTATGGGCGTTGCCCCCGGTATTCTGGTGGCCTGCTTCCCGGCTACCGCTTCGCTTTTTATTTTACCAAACTATCCGACGTTACTGGCGGCGGTGGAACTGGATGTTACCGGCTCGACTAAACTGGGGCGGCATATTATCGATCATCCTTTTCTGCTGCCTGGCCTGGCATCGGTGCTGCTTTCTATTCTTTTCGCAGCCGGACTGGCTTTTTTGATTCAGTGAATGATATGAGCAGTGGCAAAGTGATACAGGCAGACGACTGAGCAAAAAGGAGTTAGATGATTTAACTCCTTTTTTAATTGTCACCCCATCATCACCTGTTGGGGACATGAAAATGGCTGGCTTTGTCGGGTTTATGGCGCTGGCTTGCGTAGTAGCCTCAGAAGGGCATCGCCAGCAATGTATATCCAGAATCACGCTTTGCATAATGTTAACTACCGTGCTGATTGCCCGGCAGAAAAATATAGCCATTTGTACATAGCTCACATTTGAACAATTAAATGGATAAACCTTTTGATACTTAAGCAAAATATAGTCCATATTAAAGCCTTGTACCGAACGTGGATATTTTAAGGATAAGAATATGTCAGCAGTAATTGATAAAGCACTGGATTTTATTAATGGCATGAACACGTCATCTTCAGCACCGCACACCATGGATGAAAGTACGGCTAAAGGCATTTTCAAGTATCTTAATGAGTTAGGCGCTCCGGCCAGCGCGGCTGTTGTGTATGCCCGGGGCACTCAAGAGGGCTGGGATCCCGAATTTACTAAAACGTTAGCTGGATGGGCGGAACGAATTGAGTCCGGCGAGCGTATAGTTATTAAGAATCCTGAGTACTTTTCTTCATACATGCGCGAGGAGCTGCGGGCTCTGGTATAAGATGAACTCTGCTCAACCGTGAGCGGATTGGTTCGCTATATTGCAAGCTTCTAACCCAGCGCGTTTGTACTCCGCAGTACTTGCCTGCCGTATTCTGTAGGTATCCCGGAAAAGACTAAGGGCTTACGAGTAATCGTAAGCCCTTGATATTTGGTGGCCCCTGTTGGGTTTGAACCTACGACCAAGCGATTATGAGAACCATGATAGACTAAGTAAAACAGTAACTTACATAAAAATCAGTCGGTTACAAAACCAATATCCACTAATAAGAGCCAGTATTCTTAAGTTCGCGCGACACTTTTGCGACAGTATTTAGGTTGTGGATGACCTACAATCCCATTAACAACCTCGAAATTCTTAATTTATCCAGACCGGAAACCTTAGATGCGCGATGTCGAATATTCATTTTAACTAACTTTATCCATGCCCCTTCGTCCTGTAAATCACCCTGCAATGAACCGCCAGAGTAACGATTTACTAAGGCTGATCTAACACTATGCCACTTTGTCATATCAATACTAAGCCACATATCAACAAATTCATGAGGTTTGAAACCGGATAATACGGTAATATAACCATATAAATTAATGTCTCTTAACCCCTTTCTAGATATTTTCTCACAAAACCTTAATGTGTCTTCCTTTAAATCTTCTTTCAACTCGGCTAAAAATATTGGATATTGTTTTCTTAAGGAAATTTTTTGGTGAGCCATTAATATTTTATTCAGTTTCGAGGAGTAATGCCTATAAGAATCATTTATCCAAAACCCATATCCATAAGCTGAATCATTAATTGGCTCATATTCTGTAAAGAGATCAGCTGGCAGAAACTTATCATGGCGTTGTAATTTTTTTACGTAGTCTAAAAAAAATGAATATATTTCTTCAAAGCTTTTATCTATATGATGAACATCTGATAATAGAAATAAAACATTAATGGAATGCTGAATTTCACCTTTTTCAATAATCTGCATATTTTCAAATCGTGAATAAAGTTCTTCTAAAGCTTTATTTACCTCTTCTGTTTTGCATGAGTCGAAACTTAATATAGTAAACCATGGTCCATAGTTATCTGGTATTGCAAAATGGCGACTTTTACTTATGCAGTCTTGAATTTGCTCCTTAAGATATAGGCCATTAACAATAGTGTTAATCAAAACTTCATTTGAAAGTAGATCACTTTCAATATTTATAAAAACTTCGTTATCTTTATAACTCTCTTTTATTTTATCAAATATATTTTCTACTTGTTCGTTTTTATTCATGTAGTAATATACAGAGTTTCTTGATTCAATGTCCTTATCAATTAATTTGCCTAATCTAAAGTTTATATCTATTGCAGTGAATAGTACGAATACTTCTGAAAGTAATCTTTTGTCCTTATATAAATACTCAGGTATATAAGGTAGTAATCTTGCGCAATCATTAATTACGTAGTCTAATACTCTTAGTGATTTGCATTGAGAAGCAATGAAAGATTTGTAGATAATATCTTTGACATTTTCAAATGCTTGAGGTGCTTTGCTTCTTTTTATAAATTGATTGAAAGCGTCTTGAATATCTGGTGAGACTTTTAGTATTTGCCCGAATATTTTTTCTTTTTTGTCAGTCAAACCTTTCTGTAATTTTTTATCATGCGCAATAGCAATTACTTTGCATTGGTGGTGTTCGACGTATTTATTTATTGCTCCAAATATATCTTTTTGATTTATCCTGCATCTTTCCAAATCATCAAAAATAATTGTTTTTGAATTGTCCACTTTTTCTTTGATAAGTGCATTTGCTATGTTTCCGATTAATGGTCCAATTGCTAATGTAACATCATTAGCTTTCAAGTTAGAGTTCCCAAACCAGTTGAAAATTTTTTTTATTCGTGATCTGTTTGGATACATTTTTACGAAAACAGCTGAGTGTACTTCCTGTATTGTTGTTAATCCAAATAAGCTTACATAGATTTTTGGTTTTTCTTTGAAAATTTCATTAATAAGATGCGTTTTCCCAACTCCCCATTCACCATCAACTAAAACAGCATACTTGGGGTTTGTTAGAGTATTATAATATTCAAGATACGTTATTAAATGTTTGTTAATAGACTCATTATTTTTTGTCATTTTTTATCACCGCAAAATTTAATGGGTTTAGTTTTAATGCTTCTTCAAGATGATTAGGTGCGAAATGAGCGTACCTCATAGTCATTTTTATGTCTGTATGCCCAAGAATTTTTTGCAATACTAATATGTTTCCCCCATTCATCATAAAATGAGAAGCGAAGGTGTGCCTAAGTACGTGGGTCAGTTGTCCAGCCGGTAATTCAATTCCTGCTCTTTCCAGAGCAGACCTAAAAGCGTAATAACAAGGGCTAAAAAGCGCGCCACTCTTTTTTGGTAGTTCAGCTATGATTGCTGGGTCTAATGGTATTGTGCGGTTGCGCTTACCTTTCGTTTTAATAAATGTGACTTTTCCGGCAGTGATTTGGTTGCGCTTCAATTTTTCAGCTTCTCCCCAGCGAGCGCCAATAGACAGGCAAATTCTGACAATTATCTCCAAATCTTTAGCGGAGCTGTTGCGGCTTTCCTCTAAGAGCCTGTCAATCTGCTCCCCAGTAAGATAAGCCATCTCAGTTTCTTCTGTTCTGAACTGGCGAACGTTCTCTAAAGGGTTGGGCGCGTCCCATTCCCCGAGTCGTTTTAATTCATTAAATACAGCGAGGAAATAAGCGTGCTCTAGGTTCATGGTGCGCGGCGAAACCTGAGTGACGCGTTTTGTCCGGGCAAAATGACCATCCAACCTTTTAGCCCTATAAGCGGTAAACAGCTGCGCGGTGAACTCAGCAGCCATCGGGAAACCCATGCACTCATCTGCCCATAACATGGCGCTTTTACGTTTTTCACCATCGCGCAGGGTTATCCCGTGGCGCTCAAACCAGAGATGTATCAAATCGGAAAGGCGGCGTTTATCTTTTCCTTGTCCAAGCCAGGGCGTGTCATCGAATTTTTGAAGGGTGTAATTTTCGAATGCTAACGCCTCGCCTTTAGTCGCGAACTTTTTGCGAACTCTTTTCCCTTGCTTGCCATTGCTACGATTGACGGTATAGAAGTTCGCAACCCATTGGCCATTACTGAGTTTTCTTACAGTCATGTTATTTAATCGTCAGGACTACACGCCCAATCACGGTTATGTCGTCGATACAAGGTTCTGATCGAAATTACACTGCGTGTCTGTGTTTGATCAGTTCTTTGCGGCCTTCGCCTGTTCATCATCGCCATAAGCCATGTAAACGCCAAATCCAATAGCCAGAACAATCAGTACCAGGCATCCGCCTTAAGTTTGTTTTGCTGTCACGCCTGGATTCTTTACGCCACAGTGTGGGCAAGTTTTTGCTGCTGTGGAAACTTCTTTTTTGCATTCTTTTCATTTGGTTAAGGCCATAAGTAACGTCCTATTTGTCTCAAAGGCAAAATGATAAAGCTCAAAAGTGCGTGACACAAAAGACATTGTTACGAACTAGCGCGACACTTTTGCGACACTCAAGGAGGGGGTAATAAAAAAGCCACTCTTTCGAGTAGCTTAATTATGTGATTTTAAAACTAAAATTTGGTGGCCCCTGTTGGGTTTGAACCAACGACCAAGCGATTATGAGTCGCCTGCTCTAACCACTGAGCTAAGGGGCCGTGGCGAGGGATTATAATGTAACTGCACGCTGCAATCCAGCGTAAAGCGCGCGCCTGCTGTTTTTATAAACAATGCATTTTCAATCCTTTATAATCAGCTTTTTAGTCATTCAGCCGGAGAAATTATGATTAGCGATATCCTGGCGCCGGGGCTGCGGGTGGTCTTTTGCGGCATCAATCCGGGGAAGTCCTCCGCGCATACGGGGTTTCATTTTGCCCATCCCGGCAATCGATTCTGGAAGGTTATTCACCAGGCGGGGTTCACCGAGCGGCAGCTGAAGCCGGAAGAGGAGCAGCATCTGTTGGATACCGGCTGCGGTATCACCATGCTGGTTGAGCGGCCGACGGTACAGGCCAGCGAAGTCGCCCTGCTGGAGCTGCGTAATGGCGCGCAGGAGCTAATAAGCAAAATTCAGGACTATCAGCCGCAGGCGCTGGCGGTGCTCGGCAAGCAGGCCTATGAGCAGGCGTTCAGGGTGCGTGGCGCGAAGTGGGGACGCCAGGAAGCGACCATCGGTGAAACTGAAATCTGGGTGCTGCCCAATCCAAGCGGTTTAAACCGGGCGTCGCTGGACAAGCTGGTTGAAGCCTATCGCGAACTGGATGAGGCGCTGGCGGGGCGAGGGCGGTGATGGCGCCCGAATCGCAGGCATAAAAAAAGCTCCCCGCGGGGAGCTTTTTACTCTGTTTGCAGCGCGACGATTAATCGTCGAGGAAGCTACGCAGCACTTCAGAACGGCTTGGGTGGCGCAGTTTACGCAGCGCCTTCGCTTCGATCTGACGAATACGTTCGCGGGTAACGTCGAACTGTTTACCCACTTCTTCCAGCGTGTGGTCGGTGTTCATGTCGATACCGAAACGCATACGCAGCACTTTCGCTTCACGAGCGGTGAGGCCCGCCAGCACGTCATGCGTTGCCGCACGCAGGCTCTCGGTGGTCGCAGAATCCAGCGGCAGCTCGAGGGTGGTATCCTCGATGAAGTCACCCAGATGCGAATCTTCATCGTCGCCGATCGGCGTTTCCATGGAGATAGGCTCTTTGGCGATTTTCAGCACCTTACGGATTTTGTCTTCCGGCATCAGCATGCGCTCAGCCAGTTCTTCCGGCGTCGGCTCGCGACCCATTTCCTGCAGCATCTGGCGGGAGATACGGTTGAGCTTGTTGATAGTCTCAATCATATGCACCGGAATACGGATGGTGCGCGCCTGATCCGCGATGGAACGGGTGATCGCCTGACGGATCCACCAGGTGGCGTAGGTGGAGAACTTGTAACCACGACGGTATTCAAACTTATCTACCGCTTTCATCAGGCCGATGTTGCCTTCCTGAATCAGGTCGAGGAACTGCAGACCGCGGTTGGTGTATTTCTTGGCGATAGAAATAACCAGACGTAAGTTCGCTTCAACCATCTCTTTCTTCGCACGACGGGCTTTCGCTTCGCCGATGGACATGCGACGGTTGATATCTTTAACCTGCTCGATGGTCAGGCCGGTTTCTTCTTCAATCTGCTGCAGTTTCTGCAGGCCGCGCTGAACGTCTTCTTTAACGTCATGCAGCTTCTCGGACCACGGCTTGTTCATCGCCACGGCGGCGTTGAACCAGGTTTCGCTGGTTTCGTTGCCGGTGAACAGGGTGATGAAGTTTTTCTTCGGCATTTTGCACTGTTCAACGCACAGCTTCATGATGATACGTTCTTGAGTACGAACGCGATCCATCATGCTGCGCATGCTGTTGACCAGGTAATCGAACTGTTTCGGCACCAGGCGGAACTGTTTGAAGACCTCGGACAGCTTGAGGATCTCTTCCTGCGCGGCGGCGTGGCTGCGGCCTTTCGCTTTGATGGTGTCGCGAGTCAGCTCGTACTGGGTGCGCAGCTCGGCGAATTTCTCGCGGGCCAGCTCCGGGTCGATGCTGTTATCGTCATCGCTGTTGTCGTCGTCGTCATCTTCTTCTTCATCTTCGTCGTCGTCCATCTCTTCCTGAGACAGCTCGGAACCGACGTGAGTGGCGGTCGGCGCCATATCTTCTTCAGCATTCGGATCGACGAAGCCGGTGATCAGGTCAGACAGGCGAGCTTCTTCAGCTTCGACGCGGTCGTACTGCTCCAGCAGATAGGTGATGGCTTCCGGATATTCCGCAACGGAGCACTGGACCTGGTTGATCCCGTCTTCGATGCGTTTAGCGATGTCGATTTCGCCTTCACGGGTCAGCAGTTCAACGGTACCCATTTCGCGCATGTACATGCGCACCGGGTCGGTCGTACGGCCAATTTCAGATTCAACGCTCGACAGCACCTGTGCCGCCGCTTCTTCTGCGTCTTCATCGGTATTATTGGAGGTTTCAGCAAGCAGCAGATCATCGGCATCCGGTGCTTCTTCCATCACCTGAATACCCATGTCGTTGATCATTTGGATGATGTCTTCGATCTGATCGGAGTCGACGATATCTTCCGGCAGATGGTCATTGACCTCGGCATAGGTCAGATAGCCTTGCTCCTTACCACGTTGGACAAGAAGCTTCAGCTGTGACTGCGGGTTTTGCTCCATAAGACGGTATCCACACTTAATTCGTTTGATTGGTGCAGGCAGACGAACTGCCAACATTTAAAGCGAGGGCGTACTTATATTATTGCCGCTGCGCCTCAGCGCGGCTGTCGGGGGCTTCCCGATCGATATTCGGCACTTAAGCCGTTAAATTCATTTTTTGGCCAGTTCCTGGCTGATAGTCCAGAGTTCCCGGCGCTCCTCACTGCTTAAACCATGTGTGCGATCGCGAGCTATCAACTCTTCTTGTCGCAGTTCCAGCAGTGAGTCAAACATATGGTTGAGCGAGTCGGTGAAGGTTTGTTCAGCGATATCCTTATCTGCTATATCGTCCCACATCGACAGTTTTTCAAGGGTTGCCGCTTCATTTGTCCCGCGATACTGCTCTAAAAGTTGCCCGGTGGTCAGACCTGGCTGCGCCAGACACGTATTGACCAGTTCGCTGAATAAACCAAGCCCTGGCATCTTCTGCTGATCCAGACCGGCTAAGGGCGGAACCAGCGGCGCCAGATCGGGGTTCTGCACCAGTAACCCTATAAGTATACGCATGGTAGTGCGTTTTAGCTGCGGCGCCGGGCGCGGAGCGCTATTTTCCGCCTGTTTCGGCATTAAACGTTCAAGCTGGGCGTCATCCAGAATGCCCAGTTTGTTGCCCAGCTCCTGACGCAAATAGATGCGCAGCGTTTCGCCCGGCACCTGGGTAATCAGCGGCAGCGCCAGCGTGCTCAGCTGCGCGCGCCCGTCCGGAGTGCTCAGGTCGACCTGCGGCATCAGACTATTGAATAAAAACGTGGAGAGCGGCTGTGCCTGCTCCATCCGCGCTTCAAACGCCTCTTTGCCCTCTTTACGCACCAGCGTATCCGGGTCTTCGCCGTCAGGTAAAAACATAAAACGCAGCTGGCGGCCATCGGTCATATACGGCAGCGCCGTTTCCAGCGCTCGCCATGCCGCGTCGCGGCCAGCCCGGTCGCCGTCGTAACAGCAGATGACCTGATTGGTCGCCCGGAACAACAGCTGAATATGGTCGGCGGTCGTCGAGGTGCCCAGCGAGGCCACGGCATAATTAATGCCGTACTGCGCCAGAGCGACGACGTCCATATAGCCTTCGACCACCAGCAGACGCTGAGGTTCGGCGTTATCCTGCTGCGCTTCATACAGGCCGTACAGCTGGCGGCCTTTATGGAAAATATCGGTCTCCGGGGAGTTCAGGTACTTTGGCAGCGCATCGCCCAGCACGCGCCCGCCAAAACCAATCACCCGGCCTCGCTTATCGCGAATCGGGAACATCACCCGTTCGCGGAAGCGGTCGTAACTGCGCCCCTGATCGTTGGTGACCAGCATGCCCGCATCAATAAGCGACTGGCGGTTTTCCTGATTGCCGCCAAAACGTTTTAAAACGTTATCCCAGCCTGGGGGAGCGAAGCCTATTGCGAAGCGGGTAATCACCTCGCTGCTTAAGCCGCGTTTTGCCAGATACTGGCGCGCGGGTTCGGCGGCGGGTTGGTTCAGAGACTGTTGGTAAAACGTGTTCAGACCGTCCAGCAGTTGATAAAGATTCTGCCGCTGATGCCGTTCTATCTGGCTCGGTCCATTACCTGCTTCATAGGGCACTTCAAGGTTGTGCATGGCGGCCAGCTCTTCGACGGTTTCGACGAACTCGAGCTTGTCGTAGTTCATCAGGAAGTCGATGGCGTTGCCGTGCGCACCGCAGCCGAAGCAATGGTAAAACTGCTTTTCACCGTTGACGGTGAAGGAGGGGGTTTTTTCGTTATGGAATGGACAACACGCGTGATAATTCTTGCCCTGCTTTTTCAGCTTCACCCGAGCATCGATCAGATCGATGATGTCGGTGCGCGCCAGCAGGTCATTGATAAATACGCGTGGGATTCGTCCAGCCATATGCCCCGTAATCTATACACTGCATCCTGCAAACGGCCTCGATATGTCGCCTGAAGACAGTTTGAACGATCTCGTGTATCTGCTAATGCATAAACGAAAATAAGCCGCGCATTCCTTTCGGAAGCACGGCCTTACAACTACAACTCGGTCTGAATTGAGAGCTTCGCTCTCAACAGATTAGTACAGACGAGTGCGGCGTGCGTTTTCGCGAGCCAGTTTCTTCGCGTGACGTTTCACTGCAGAAGCTTTAGCGCGCTTACGTTCGGTAGTCGGTTTTTCATAGAACTCACGACGACGAACTTCCGCCAGAACACCTGCTTTTTCGCAGGAACGCTTGAAGCGACGCAGAGCTACGTCGAACGGCTCGTTTTCACGTACTTTAATTACCGGCATGTGCCTCTCACCTTTGATTAATTCGGTTTGCCGCTGGCCGCAATGCCAGCTTATTTCAAAATGGTGCGGAATTTTACTGCAACTACTGCTGCTTTGTAAAGCACCGGCGCCTTTTTTGAAAGGGGACTTTTATAAGGGTGAGGAGTATACACGAAGAGAACACCAGGGGTGAGCAAAGTTTTACATCGCCGGTCATTGGTCCTACACTGCGCGGTATTGAAACGAGGTAAAACAACTCATGCGTGTACTGGGAATTGAAACATCCTGCGATGAAACCGGCATCGCTATTTACGACGATAAACAAGGTCTGTTAGCCAACCAGCTGTATAGTCAGGTGAAATTACATGCTGACTACGGCGGCGTGGTGCCTGAACTGGCGTCGCGCGACCACGTGCGTAAAACCGTTCCGCTGATCCAGGCGGCGCTCAAAGAAGCGGGCCTGACGGCGAAAGATATTGATGCCGTTGCTTATACGGCAGGCCCTGGCCTGGTGGGCGCGCTGCTGGTCGGCGCGACCGTTGGCCGCTCGCTGGCGTTCGCCTGGAACGTGCCGGCGATCCCGGTACACCATATGGAAGGACACCTGCTGGCGCCGATGCTGGAAGATAATCCGCCGGCGTTCCCGTTCGTCGCTCTGCTGGTTTCCGGCGGTCACACCCAGCTGATTAGCGTCACCGGCATTGGTCAGTATGAACTGCTGGGCGAGTCAATCGACGATGCCGCTGGCGAAGCCTTTGATAAGACAGCGAAACTGTTGGGGCTGGATTATCCCGGCGGGCCGATGCTATCGAAAATGGCGTTTCAGGGCACCGAAGGCCGCTTCGTCTTCCCGCGGCCAATGACCGATCGTCCGGGGCTCGATTTCAGCTTCTCCGGCCTGAAAACCTTCGCCGCCAATACCATTCGTAACAACGGCGACGATGAGCAAACCCGTGCCGATATCGCCCGCGCATTTGAAGACGCGGTTGTCGATACGCTGATGATTAAATGTCGCCGCGCGCTGGAGCAAACCGGCTTTAAGCGTCTGGTGATGGCGGGGGGCGTAAGCGCTAACCGTACGCTGCGCGCGAAGCTGGCGGAAATGATGAGCAAACGCGGCGGCGAAGTGTTTTATGCCCGTCCTGAGTTCTGTACCGATAACGGCGCGATGATCGCTTACGCCGGGATGGTCCGCCTGCAGGGCGGCGCCAATGCCGGACTCGGCGTTACCGTGCGGCCGCGCTGGCCGTTGGCGGAACTGCCGGCCGCCTGATAACCACAAAGAAGGAAAAACCACGCTTTTTCCTTCTTTGTCAGCAGTCTGAAGCCGCCCATCGAGGCGGCTTTTTTACGCGTGGATTAAGGCTGCTGATAATCCTCGGCGTCGATGTCGTAGCCCGACGGCTCCCAGCGTATCGCCAGCAGCGACAACAGCCCAATCAGCGGCGCCGCGGCGATGATCCAGAAAACGCGGGTATCCAGCGCGGCGACCAGCAGCGGGAAGAGGAATAAAGAAAGCGTCGAGCTGCCGCGCATAAGCGTCTGGTTGAGTCCGACGCCAACGCCGCGCAGCGATGTCGGATAGCTTAACGAGGCGAAGGTCATAGTGTGCGCGCCGGGGCCGAATCCCTGGCCGAAAAGGAACAGCGCCAGCATCGCCACGGCAGCGACGCCTTCGCCTGCGCCATCAGGACGGCCAATCAGCGCCAGGCCGAGCAGCGCCGTCAACTGGCAGCCATAACCCGCCAGCGACATCCGCCAGGCCCCGAAGTGCGGTACCAGCCGTACCGCCAGCATTCCTCCCACGAAAGCGAACAGCAAATTCAGCGCCAGCGAAATCAAAATCGTCGTCAGCATCGACTGTACGAAGAAGCTGGAGATGATCACCGGCAGACCAAACGCGACGGCGTTATAGGCAAACGAGGAAACCACCGACAGCAGAGTGGAGAGCGTCGTGCGGCGCAGGTAGACGCCGCGGAACAGGCGCAGATAGTTACTCCATTGGGCGCTACGGACTTTCGGCGCCGGTTTTTCCAGCGCGTCCTGGGCAACGTGTGCATTGATGTTGTAAGCCTGGCGTAGGATGGAGGCCGCTTCACGCAGGTTACCCTGGTTGGCGGCCCACACCGGCGATTCACTCATGTAGCGGCTGCGGATAGCGATAATCACCAGCGCCGGGAGCGCGCCAAAGCCAAGGATGATTCTCCATAGCCAGTCGCTGTGGCTTTCTGGCAAGACGGCATAAAAAAAGAGTACCAGCAGATAGGAAATGCTAATTGCCGCGTACCAGGTCGGGCACCACATCGCCACGCTGGCCGCCTTGTTGCCGGGGCCTTTGAGCCTCGCGAATTCGCTGAGGAACGCCATCGCCACCGGCAGGTCGATCCCGACGCCGAGGCCCATCACGAAGCGCGCGCCGGTAAGGACGTATTCATTCGGCGCCAGCGCGCAGGCGATTGCCGCTACCACGAAGAACAGCATATCCGCCATAAACACGCGATAGCGGCCAATTTTGTCCGTCAAGTAACCGCCGAGCAGCGCGCCAACGATAGCGCCGAAGGTGATGGCTGAGGCGACCATCCCGGTACCGGCAGGCGTCAGGTTGAATTCCCGGGTGATATCTTTCAGCCCGAAGGCCAGTGAGCCAAGATCGTAGGCATCAAGGAAAATACCGCCGAGGGCGATACCCATGACGATACGCGCGTTATTGCGCCCGCTGCTGCCTTCATTAATGAGGCGCGAGACGTCCGCCGCGCTGCCGATCCATTTTACTTCCCCGCCGGGCGACGCAGAGTTTGCCGCGGGCGTCGCGTTAATTACATCAGTCATGGTGTTGTGCTTTTTTCTCTTATAAAGAGCTTCAGAGTAAACAGCGACGCGGGGACGAAAAAATCACTTTTGGTTATAACTCATAACTAAGTCATTGTAGTGAAAGGATTATCTTTGGTTTTCTCTTTTGCCGCTATGATTGGCTAAAAAAGTGGGAAATAGAATGTGTTTGTGGGGGCAAAGAAGCCCGGCACAGGCGGCCGGGCGCGGAGATTATTTCTGCTCTGGCGTTTTTTTCTTCTTTTTGAATCGTGACCAGATTTTCGTTTCCTGACGGCGCCACAGGCGCTGGATGTTGTCGTGATGGCGCAGCAGGATCAGGCAGGAGAGCATCGAGACCGGAAAGGTGTACTGCGGCTTGAACCACCAGACGTAGAAAGGGGCTACCAGCGCGCTGACGATAGCGCCCAGCGATGAATACCCGCTGAGCAGAATAGTCAGCAGCCAGGTGCCGGCCATCACGCCGGTGAGATCCCAGCCGATGGGAGCGATAGCGCCAAATGCGGTCGCCACGCCTTTGCCGCCGCGGAAATTAAAGAACACCGGCCAGATATGGCCTACGCAGGCGGCGATCGCCACCAGCCCGAGCCAGAATGGCGTCAGACCGAGAGCCCAGGCGCCCCATACCGGCAGCATCCCTTTCAGGACATCAAAAATTAATACCGTTACGGCTGCTCCCTTGCCGCCAATTCGGAGTACGTTCGTCGCCCCTGGGTTGCCGGAACCGCTATCGCGAGGGTCGGGCAAACCAGCAAGACGGCATACCAGAATGGCGCTGGAAATTGAGCCGCAGAGGTAGGCGAGGATAACCAGTCCAGGCGCGATTGCACTCATCAGCTGTTCCATTTTGAAAACGTCGTTAGGACCCCACCCATTTTCGTGTTAACAGCTTGTTGGCTTTCTTTGCGCGATAGGTTACATAGTGATGCTGCTATGTTCCCGAAATCTTGCTGCGTCGCCGCTGTCAGGGCACGTGAATTCTTTAGGGGATGTCTTTGCATCTGTGGATAATACGCATAATTCGCCGGAAGTGGTATCCGGTTTAGCCAAAAAGCAGGCAGGTCGTGATGGATATTGTATTTATAGAGCAACTTTCGGTAATCACCACTATCGGTGTTTACGACTGGGAACAGACCATCGAACAGAAGTTAGTGTTCGATATCGAAATGGCGTGGGATAACCGCAAAGCGGCAGCCAGCGACGATGTCAGCGATTGTCTGAGCTATGCTGATATCAGCGAACTGGTTATTAACCACGTCGAGGGCGGGCGTTTTGCGCTGGTCGAAAGGGTGGCCGAAGAGATAGCCGAGCTGCTGCTGCAAAAATTCAATTCTCCGTGGGTGCGGATTAAAGTCAGCAAGCCTGGCGCGGTGGCCCGTGCGGCCAACGTCGGCGTAATCATTGAACGTGGCAGTAATCTGAAACAAAACGTTTCTCGTCATAATGTTTAAACAAATTTGTTTTATACCGGTCTTAGTGCCTGGATTTTAATTTTACTTTTTATTTTAAGGGTTTATTGAATGGGCGATTTACACTCGCTGCTGATAGCGGCAATTTTGGGTGTGGTTGAAGGGTTGACGGAGTTTTTACCGGTTTCCAGTACGGGACATATGATTATCGTTGGCCATCTCCTTGGTTTTGAAGGGGATACCGCCAATACTTTTGAAGTCGTGATTCAACTGGGTTCTATACTCGCCGTCGTCGTGGTGTTCTGGCGTCGACTGTTTGGCCTGATCGGCATTCATTTTGGCCGTCCTCTGCAGCATGAGGGCGTAAGCCAGGGGCGCTTGTCGCTGATTCATATCCTGTTAGGCATGATCCCGGCGGTGGCGCTGGGGCTGGTGTTTCATGACCTGATTAAATCTCTGTTTAACCCGGTTAACGTGATGTACGCGCTGATTGTCGGCGGCTTCCTGCTGATCGCGGCGGAGCTATTTAAACCGAAAGAGCCGCGCGCGCTGGGTCTTGACGACATGACCTATGGTCAGGCGTTTGCCATCGGCTGCTTCCAGTGTCTGGCGCTGTGGCCGGGCTTCTCACGCTCCGGGGCGACCATTTCCGGCGGCATGCTGATGGGCGTTAGCCGCTATGCGGCATCCGAGTTCTCATTCCTGCTGGCGGTACCGATGATGATGGGCGCCACCGTGCTGGACGTTTACAAGAGCATCGGCTTTCTCAACTCCAGCGATATCCCGATGTTTGCCGTCGGTTTTATCATGGCGTTCATCGTGGCGCTGATCGCGATTAAAACCTTCCTGCAGCTGATTAAACGTATTTCGTTTATCCCATTTGCAATCTACCGCTTTATCGTCGCGGCAGCCGTCTACGTGGTCTTCTTCTAAGGCCCTGGCCCTCAGCCTTGCGGCTGGGGGCACCGTTGTTCTTTCCACCGCGTCACGGCAATAATTCTGCGCCGCGTCAGCTCTTCGCGAATCTCCGGTCCTTTGAAACCTTCCGCTACCACTTCTTTAGTGGAAACCGACTGCGCCACTTCCCAGGCTTCAAGCAGCAGGCGCCCCTGCGGATAATCGCAGGATTCAAAACCGGTGCGTCCGCGCACGTCTGCCTCGCTGGTGAGGGCGATTTGCTGCACGCGCTGCGGCTTGCGCCAGGCATCGATGCTATCAAACAGCTTCACGATAGTTTTTGGCTGCAGGATCGGCAGGGTGTGGATCAGATCGTGGAATTCGGCGACCAGTCTGGCCAGATCGCGGATATCGTTCGGTACCCGCAGGCGCTGGCAAATCTGTTCCACCAGCTTCACCCCCGCCGGGCCGTGGCCGTGGTGGCGCGGCCAGAACTCTTTGGGCGTTAAGCCTTTGCCAAGATCGTGGCACAGGGTGGCGAAGCGGACGTCGATGGCCGGCGATAGCATCGCCGCCATGGTGAGCGTCATCAGGGTGTGAACACCGGTATCGATTTCCGGATGCCATTTGGCGGGCGCGGGGACGCCATACAGGGCGTCGATTTCCGGGAACAGCACCTTCAGCGCGTGGCAGTCGCGCAGGGTCTGGAAAAAGACCTGTGGATTACGCGTGCCAAGCGCGTTTTCCGTCTCTTTCCATACCCGCTCCGCCGTCAGATGCGCCAGTTCGCCGGCGTCGGCCATCGTACGCATCAGCGCCATGGTTTCATCGGCAATGCGAAAACCGAGATGGGCATAGCGCGCGGCAAAACGCGCGACGCGCAGTACGCGTAGCGGATCTTCGCTAAAAGCCGGGGAGACGTGGCGCAGCAGGCGCTGGCGCAAATCGGCCAGGCCGCCGTAGGGGTCGTAAATCTGACCGTCAGTGTCCTGAGCCAGCGCGTTGATGGTGAGATCGCGGCGCAGTAGATCTTGCTCAAGGGTGACGTCAGCGGCGGCATAACAGGTGAAACCGGTATAGCCGGAGCCGGATTTACGTTCGGTACGCGCGAGCGCATACTCTTCACGGCTTTGCGGGTGAAGGAACACGGGAAAATCGCGGCCTACCTGCTGGTAGCCCGCGTCGAGCAACTGCTGGGGCGTGGCGCCAACCACCACCCAGTCTCTGTCTTTGACCGGTAGTCCTAATAACGCATCTCGTACTGCACCACCGACCAAATAAATCTTCACGCCTCTTTCTCCCGCATCGACTTTTCGCAAGATGATACGTAAGTCTGGCAGAGAAGACGAATTAGTTCATCCACCGGTCTTTACGTTTGCGGCTCGGTACCAGATGCGGCAGCACCAGACCAAGGATCAGACCGACGCCAAGCACGCCGCCGCCGTACATAAACCACTGCATGATAATGGTGCGCTGTTTATCATCAAGCTGCAGATTCGCCGCGTTCACCTTCTTCTGAGCGACAACCAGCTCGTTTTTCAACTTTTGGTTCTCTTCTTTCAGGGCGTTGATCGCGCCATCGCTACCGGCGACTTTTTTCTGCATGTCGGCGGTACGCTGATTCCAGGTGGCGTCAATGTTGTTCAGCTTGTCGGTCAGGGTTTTGACCTGATTTTCCAGATCCGGCACGCGAATGCGCAGGCTGGGCTCGTTGCTCAGCTCTTTCAGCGGGATCCAGGCGGTACGGCCGTTGCTATCGCGTACCTGTGCGTAATTCGTGCTGTCGTTGGTTTGCAGAACGTCGACGGCCTCGCCGGCGTTAATGGTGCCGACCAGACGATAGTTATCGCCAGGACCGCTGCGAACCCAGGTGCTCAGCTCATCGGAAACGTAGCGCTTTTCTTCTGCGTGAACCGCCGTAGCGGCGCTAAGCGCTAGCAATGTAAAGGTAATAAGGCGTAATTTTGGCATCAGGTCATCGTTTGGTCATAAAAAGTTGAACGATAGTAGTGGCATCGCCAGAGCGACGCAAAGTTTTCCGCCACAATCGGAATCATCCAAATGCAGCTGGCAAATGCGCATTGCATGGCGATTCGCCGCAAAATACTATTTACTGACAAAAAATATCGTCATTAGTTCGCCGCATTTTCCCGGCGACGCTTATCAGGTGGAAGAATTCAGCCATGGCTCAAGAAATCGAACTGAAGTTTATCGTTGCCCACGACGGCGTTGAGGCGCTGCGCCAGCATCTCAATTCGCTGGATGCGCAGCACACGCCGGCAGGCCAACTGCTGAATATTTACTACGAAACCGCCGATAACTGGCTGCGCCGGCACGACATGGGGCTGCGGATCCGCGGCGATCGGGAGCGCTATGAAATGACGCTGAAAATTGCCGGTCGGGTGGTGGGCGGCCTGCATCAGCGTCCGGAATACAATATCCCGCTGGAAAAAGCAGAGCTGGCGCTGGATAAACTGCCGGCTGAAGTCTGGCCGCAGGGGCAGTTGCCGGCAGAACTGGCGCAAAATGTGCAGCCGCTGTTCAGCACTGATTTCCTCCGTGAAAAATGGGTGGTGAAAGAGGGCGACAGCCAGATTGAGATAGCCCTCGACCTTGGCGACGTCAAAGCCGGTGAGCATCAGGAAGCCATTTGCGAACTGGAGCTTGAGCTGTTGAGCGGCGATACCGCGGACATTCTGGCGCTGGCGCATCGTTTACTGGCAACCGGCGTGCTGCGCCAGGGCAGCCTGAGCAAAGCGGCGCGCGGCTATCAGCTGGCGCAGGGCAACGAAGCGCGCCCGGTTAAACCGTTAACGGTCGTGCGCGTGGCGGCGAAAGCCAGCGTCGAGCAGGGGCTGGAAGCGGCGCTGGAAAGCGCGCTGGCGCACTGGCTCTATCATGATGAAGTCTGGAACCGGGGCAACGCGGCCGCTAAAGGTGAAATCCAGCGGGCGATGGCCCGCGTGCGCCATGCGCTGGTGCTGTTTGGCGGCATTGTGCCGCGAAAAGCCACCGTGCAGTTACGTGAATTGCTCACTGAGGCCGAAGCGGCGCTGGACGGAGCGGAAAAAGCCGAAGCGGCGTTGTTCAACCGCGCCACGGTTGGCGCCAAACTGCTTCTGACCGAGTGGCTGGTTACCCGCGGTTGGTGTTCGTTCCTCAACGACGCGGGGCAAAAGAAAATCGCCGGTTCGTTCAAACGCTTTGCCGATATCCAGCTGTCGCGAGCGGCGGCGGAGCTGAAAAGCAACTTCCAGCAGACGCAGGACGACTATAGCGATCGGCTCACGCGTCTGGCGCGCGAGATCGACACCGTTCAATTGCTATCCAGCGCCTATGCCGAGGTCGCCGAGAGCTGGCTGGAAAACTGGCAAGAGGTGCGCCGCGCTATCGAGAACAATGACCGCAGCGTCATCGAATATTTCCGTCGTCAGGCGCTGGCCGCGGAACCATTCTGGCTGCATAGTGGAAAACGATAATTTCAGGCCAGGGAGACCCCTATAATGGCGCTTTCTTCGCAGTTACAGCAGCACTGGCAGACGGTTGCAGACCGGCTTCCGGCAGATTTTCCCCTGCAAACGTTAAGTTCGCAGGCGCAGTCGATGATGACATTCAGCGAGTTCGTTGAACAGAGTCTGGTCGCTCAGCCGCAGTGGCTGGCTGAACTGGAAAGCGCGCCGCCGCAGGCCGACGAATGGCGCCATTACGACGACTGGCTGGCGGAACAGTTACAAGAGGTGACTGACGAGGCCGCGCTGATGCGCGAGCTACGCCAGTTCCGCCGCCGGATAATGGTGCGTATCGCCTGGGCGCAGGCGCTGCTGCTGGTGAGCGAAGAGAGCAGTTTGCAGCAGCTCAGCGCCCTGGCGGAGACTTTAATCGTCGCCGCCCGCGACTGGCTGTACGCCGCCTGCTGCCGGGAGTGGGGGACGCCGTGCAATGCGCAGGGCGAAGCGCAGCCGCTATTGATTCTGGGCATGGGGAAACTGGGCGGCGGCGAGCTTAACTTCTCTTCCGATATCGATCTCATTTTCGCCTGGCCGGAACACGGCGCCACCCAGGGCGGACGCCGCGAGCTGGATAACGGTCAGTTCTTTACCCGTCTGGGCCAGCGGTTAATCAAAGTACTCGATCAGCCGACGCAGGATGGTTTCGTCTATCGCGTGGATATGCGTCTGCGTCCGTTTGGCGACAGCGGCCCGCTGGTGTTGAGCTTTGCGGCGCTGGAAGACTATTACCAGGAGCAGGGGCGCGACTGGGAGCGCTACGCGATGGTGAAAGCGAGGATCATGGGCGATAACGACGGCGTGTACGCCAACGAACTGCGCGCCATGCTGCGCCCGTTCGTCTTCCGCCGCTACATCGATTTCAGCGTCATTCAGTCCCTGCGTAACATGAAAGGGATGATCGCCCGTGAAGTGCGCCGCCGCGGCCTGACAGACAATATCAAGCTTGGCGCGGGCGGCATTCGCGAAATAGAGTTTATCGTTCAGGTTTTCCAGCTGATCCGTGGCGGTCGCGAACCGGCCTTGCAGCAGCGTGCGCTGTTGCCGACGCTGGCGGCGATTGACGAGCTGCATTTGTTGCCGGAAGGCGATGCCGCCCAGCTGCGTGAAGCCTACCTGTTCCTGCGTCGTCTCGAAAACCTGCTGCAGAGCATTAACGACGAGCAAACCCAAACCCTGCCGCAGGATGAACTCAACCGCGCGCGTCTGGCGTGGGGGATGCGCGTCGCCGACTGGCAGACGCTCAGCGCACAGCTGGAAGAGCAGATGCGCCGCGTGCGTCGCGTCTTTAACGAACTGATTGGCGATGATGAAGCGCAATCGCCGGATGAACAGCTGGAAGAGTACTGGCGCGAACTGTGGCAGGACGCGCTGGAAGAAGACGACACAACGCCGGCGCTGGCGCACCTCGACGACAACGACCGGCGCAGCGTGCTGGCGCTGATCGCCGATTTTCGCAAAGAGCTCGACCGGCGCACCATCGGCCCGCGCGGGCGGCAGGTGCTCGACCAGCTGATGCCGCATTTGCTTAGCGAGGTCTGCTCACGGGCGGATGCGCCGCTGCCGCTGGCGCGGATCACCCCGCTGCTGACCGGTATCGTCACCCGTACCACCTATCTGGAGCTGCTCAGCGAATTCCCCGGCGCGCTAAAACACCTGATTAGCCTGTGCGCCGCTTCGCCGATGGTCGCCAGCCAGCTGGCGCGCCACCCGCTGCTGCTGGACGAACTGCTGGATCCGAACACGCTTTATCAACCGACGGCGACCGATGCGTACCGCGACGAGCTGCGCCAGTATTTGCTGCGCGTGCCGGAAGAAGACGAAGAACAGCAGCTGGAAGCGCTACGCCAGTTTAAACAGGCGCAATTGCTGCACATCGCCGCCGCCGATATTGCCGGTACGCTACCGGTGATGAAAGTGAGCGATCACTTAACCTGGCTGGCGGAGGCGATGATCGACGCGGTGGTACAGCAGGCGTGGCTACAGATGGTCGCCCGCTACGGCCAGCCGACTCATCTGCGCGACCGTCAGGGACGCGGTTTTGCGGTAGTGGGTTACGGTAAACTTGGCGGTTGGGAGCTGGGTTATAGTTCCGATCTCGATCTGGTCTTCCTCCACGACTGTCCGATGGAGGTGATGACCGACGGCGAGCGGGAAATCGATGGTCGCCAGTTTTATCTGCGCCTTGCACAGCGGATCATGCATCTTTTCAGCACCCGCACCTCGTCGGGCATCTTGTATGAAGTGGACGCTCGCTTACGTCCATCCGGCGCGGCGGGCATGCTGGTGACTACCGCCGACGCCTTCGCCGATTATCAGCGCAATGAAGCCTGGACCTGGGAGCATCAGGCGCTGGTTCGCGCCCGGGTGGTGTATGGCGACCCGGCGCTGCAGGCGCGCTTCGATGCGATCCGCCGCGATATCCTGACCACTCCGCGTGAAGGCGCGACGCTGCAAACCGAAGTACGTGAGATGCGGGAAAAGATGCGCGCCCATCTCGGCAATAAGCAGTGCGATCGCTTTGATATCAAAGCCGATGCCGGCGGTATCACCGATATTGAATTTATTACCCAATATCTGGTGCTGCGCTATGCGCATGAAAAGCCAAAGCTGACGCGCTGGTCCGATAATGTGCGTATTCTGGAACTGCTGGCGCAGAACGACATCATGGATGAAGAAGAGGCGCGGGCGCTTACCCATGCTTACACCACGCTACGCGATGCGTTGCACCACCTGGCGCTGCAGGAGCAGCCGGGCAACGTTGCGCTGGATGCTTTCGACGGCGAACGCCAGCAGGTGAGCGCCAGCTGGCAGAAGTGGTTGATGGCTTAACTAACAAAGCGGGTGTGCTATTATCGCGCGCAAAGTTTGCATCTCGCAGGAGAGAGTAATGAAAGTAACGCTGCCAGAGTTTGAACGTGCAGGAGTGTTGGTGGTAGGCGATGTGATGCTGGACCGCTACTGGTATGGCCCTACCAGCCGTATTTCCCCGGAAGCCCCGGTGCCGGTGGTGAAGGTGGAAAATATCGAAGAACGTCCTGGCGGCGCGGCTAACGTGGCGATGAACATTGCTTCGCTCGGCGCGACTTCTCGTCTGGTCGGCCTGACCGGTATCGACGATGCTGCACGCGCGCTGAGCAAAGCGCTGGCCGACGTAAAAGTGAAATGTGATTTCGTGTCGGTACCGACGCATCCGACCATCACCAAGCTGCGCGTACTGTCACGCAACCAGCAGCTGATCCGCCTCGATTTTGAAGAGGGCTTCTCCGGGGTCGATCCGCAGCCGATGCATGAACGTATTCAGCAGGCGCTGGGTTCGATCGGCGCGCTGGTGCTGTCTGACTACGCGAAAGGCGCGCTGGCCAGCGTGCAGACCATGATTAAGCTGGCGCGTGATGCTGGTGTTCCGGTGCTGATTGATCCGAAAGGCACCGATTTTGAACGCTACCGCGGGGCGACGTTGCTGACGCCGAACCTGTCTGAATTCGAAGCCGTCGCCGGAAAGTGTAAGGATGAAGCGGAAATCGTCGAACGCGGGATGAAAATCATCGCTGACTTCGAACTTTCCGCACTGCTGGTGACGCGCTCCGAGCAGGGGATGACGCTGCTGCAGCCGGGTCGTCCGCCGCTGCATATGCCGACCCAGGCGCAGGAAGTGTATGACGTCACCGGCGCAGGCGATACGGTTATTGGCGTGCTGGCGGCGACGCTGGCGGCGGGCAACACGCTGGAAGAGGCCTGCTATTTCGCTAACGCCGCGGCCGGTGTCGTGGTTGGCAAGCTGGGGACGTCCACCGTTTCGCCAATCGAGCTGGAAAACGCGGTGCGCGGGCGTGCCGATACCGGTTTTGGCGTGATGAGCGAAGAACAGCTGAAACAGGCGGTTGCCGCGGCGCGTAAGCGCGGCGAAAAAGTGGTGATGACCAACGGCGTCTTCGATATTCTGCACGCGGGTCACGTCTCGTATCTGGCTAATGCGCGCAAGCTGGGCGATCGTCTGATTGTCGCCGTCAACAGCGATGCCTCAACCAAACGTCTGAAAGGCGAAACCCGCCCGGTGAACCCGCTGGAACAGCGGATGATCGTGCTGGGCGCGCTGGAAGCCGTCGACTGGGTGGTGTCGTTTGAAGAAGATACTCCGCAGCGGCTGATTGCCGGGATCCTGCCGGATCTGCTGGTGAAAGGCGGCGATTATAAGCCGGAGCAGATCGCCGGCAGCGAAGAGGTATGGGCCAACGGCGGCGAAGTGCTGGTGCTCAACTTTGAAGATGGCTGCTCGACTACCAATATTATCAAGAAAATTCAGAAAGATAGCGATAAGTAATCAATACGCTTTACCGCTCTGAACGGGGTGGTCTACAACGGTCTGCGGGGATACCTTCGCGGGCCGTTTTTATTTAATCATGCGGAAAATGATTTAGCGCAATAAATAACCCGGTTAAGCGCATTTTTCGTACAAAGTGCGTTAAGGTAAGCGTAAATACTGAAGTTAGTAAAAGGCATATGACTAATCAGAACACCAACGGCTGAAGGAGTATGCGGATGAACCATAACGATATGTATTCTATGAAGAACTTCGATTTTCTGGCACGTAGTTTCGCCAGGATGCACGCGCAAGGCCATTCAGTCGATCTTCAGGCTATTGTCGGCAATATGGATGAGGAACATCGTGAATGGTTTTGCCAACGCTATGAGCTTTATTGTCGCCAGGTGAATAGCGCGGTCGAGTTAGAGCACTAAAGCAAAATGAAAACGGGCCATCAGGCCCGTTTTTTTATTGCTGTTCTTCGCTCTTCGGCGTGGCTGAGCGGCTTTCCAGATCGCTAATACGCTGCTCCAGTAAAGCCAGCTTTTCGCGGGTGCGCAGTAAAACCTGAGTTTGCACGTCGAACTCTTCGCGGCTAACCAGATCCAGGCGAGTTAACTGCGATTGCAGCACCTGGCGGATTTTCTTTTCTACGTCATCTCCAAGATCGCGAAGGCCTTTCGGCATCGATTCATGGACCTGGCGGGCGATTTGTTCAATTTTTTTCGGGTCAATCATGGTGGATTCCTGCACTGATCTAGTTACCGTTCATTGTAGTGCGAACGGGAGCGCCTATAAACCACAAATGTAAGATGTATAGCGAGTAGCCATTGATGAAGATAGTTAATGGCGTTATAGTTATCTCGCTTATTCTCAGGGCGGGGCGAAATTCCCCACCGGCGGTAAATCAACCTACGCGTTGAAAGCCCGCGAGCGCTTCCTGTGAAAACGGGAAGGTCAGCAGATCCGGTGTAATTCCGGGGCCGACGGTTAAAGTCCGGATGGGAGAGAGTAACGGCTCAGTCGGATTACGTTCCGCTTGCGTTGACTTTTGCCGCTAAACCGGCACTCCTAAGACTGCCCTGATTCTGGTAACCATAATTTTAATGAGGTTTTTTTACCATGAATCAGACGCTCCTTTCTTCTTTTGGTACCGCTTTTGAACGTGTGGAACACGCTTTAGACGCACTGCGCGAAGGCCGCGGTGTGATGGTGCTTGATGATGAAGACCGTGAAAACGAAGGCGATATGATTTTCGCCGCCGAAACCATGACCGTTGAGCAAATGGCGCTGACCATTCGTCACGGCAGCGGTATTGTCTGCCTGTGCCTGACCGAAGATCGCCGCAAGCAGCTTGACCTGCCAATGATGGTTGAGAACAACACCAGCGCCTACGGCACCGGCTTTACCGTCACCATTGAAGCGGCAGAAGGCGTGACCACCGGCGTATCCGCCGCTGACCGCATCACGACCGTGCGCGCCGCCATTGCCGATGGCGCGAAACCCTCCGATCTCAATCGTCCGGGCCACGTCTTCCCGCTGCGCGCGCAGCCTGGCGGCGTAATGACTCGCGGCGGCCACACAGAAGCGACCATTGACCTGGTGACCCTTGCGGGCTTCAAACCGGCAGGCGTGCTCTGTGAACTGACTAACGACGATGGCACTATGGCGCGCGCGCCGGAGTGCATCAAGTTCGCTCAGCAGCACAACATGGCCGTGGTTACCATTGAAGATCTGGTGGCTTACCGCCGCGAGCACGATCGCAAAGCCAGCTAAGATGCCGCTGTTCTGATGACAAGCCCACTTTACGGTGGGCTTTGTTGTTTCTGGGCCGAGCCAATAGGTTTTCTCCGCAGGTAAAAAGGGAGAGAGTTTTCACATTCAAATTTTCTGATGATGATCATCACGCTTATCTGAGTTTATCCGCGGGTAAAAGCGCGTAATGTGAAGGAATCAAATACTCCCTACTGAAGGATACCATCATGTCCCGTACCCGTATGCCAGCGTTGTTTTTAGGCCATGGTAGCCCGATGAACGTGCTGGAAGATAATATCTATACCCGCGCCTGGCGCCATCTCGGTGAAACACTGCCGCGCCCGAAAGCTATCGTGGTTATCTCCGCGCACTGGTTTACCCGCGGCACGGGCGTGACGGCGATGGAAGCGCCGAAAACCATTCATGACTTCGGCGGTTTTCCGCAAGCTTTGTACGATACGCACTACCCGGCGCCGGGATCGCCGGAGCTGGCGCAGCATCTGGTTGAGCTACTGGCGCCGGTGCCCGTCGCCCTCGATAAAGAGGCGTGGGGGTTTGACCACGGTTCGTGGGGGGTGCTGATCAAAATGTATCCTGATGCCGATATTCCCATGGTTCAGTTAAGTATCGATAGCACAAAGCCCGCGGCGTGGCATCTGGAGATGGGGCGTAAGCTGGCGTCGCTGCGTGATGAAGGTATTATGCTGGTGGCGAGCGGCAACGTGGTGCATAACCTGCGTACCGCGCGCTGGCATGGCGAAAGTACGCCGTATCCGTGGGCCGAGTCGTTCAACGACTATGTGAAAGCGAATTTAACCTGGAAAGGGCCGGTCGACGAGCATCCGCTGGTGAACTACCTGAGCCATGAAGGCGGATCGCTCTCTAACCCGACGGCTGAGCACTTCCTGCCGCTGCTCTATATTCTGGGGGCGTGGGATGGCGAAGAGCCGATAACAATCCCGGTCGAAGGGATGGAGATGGGATCGCTGAGTATGCTGTCGGTGGTAGTGGGCGCCGCGTAACGGCAGCTATCGCACATGAAAAAACCCCGGCCACGCAGGTTGCCGGGGTTTGCCGTTATTCGACGAAAATGTGCGGATAGAAACGCGAAAGATCCTGGGTGATCAGCGCCCGATCTTCACGAATGCCGATCCCGGCAGGCTGGTCGTTAATAAGCCAGCTGCCAATCAGCGTATAGCTATCGCCAAATTTCGGCAGCGAATAAAACTCCTGCACGATGGTGCCTTCTTCCCCATATGGGCCTTCCACCGCTTCCACCACTTTGCCATTTTCAACGATTGACACGTTAGCGCCTTCGCGGGAGAAAATCGGCTTAATGACGTACTTCTCAAGCTGCGGATGGTTATCTTCGCTAAAGTAAGCCGCCAACAGGTTAGGGTGGTTGGGGAACATTTCCCACAGCATCGGCAGCAGCGCCTTGTTGGAGATAATGCTCTTCCACGCCGGCTCCAGCCAGCGTACGCCGGCGTCTTCCAGCTTGGTGGAGAACATCTCGCGCAGCATAAATTCCCACGGATAAAGCTTGAACAGATTGCCGATGACCTGATCCTGCAAATCGGTGAACTGGCCTTTCTCGCCAAGACCGATATCTTCGATATACAGGAACTCGGTGGCGACGCCCGCTTCTGCCGCGCAGTCCTGCAGGTACTGCACGGTGCCGCGGTCTTCAACGGTATCGCGGCAGCAGGCCATATGCAGCAGCTGGAAGCCAAACTGTTCACGCAGCTCGCCGAAGCGTTCAATCAGTTTTTCCTGCAGGCTGTTGAACTGATCGCTGTCGGCAGGCAGATTACCGGCGTTAAGCTGATCTTCCAGCCAGATCCACTGAAAGAACGCTGCTTCATATAGTGAGGTTGGCGTATCCGCGTTGTTCTCCAGCAGCTTCGGCTCGCCCACGCCATCCCAGGCCAGATCCAGACGCGAGTAAAGCGACGGCTGGTTGGTTTTCCACGACTGACGCACAAAGCCCCAGGTGTGTTTTGGGATGCGGAATTTGGTCATCAGTTCGTCGCTGGCGATCACTTTCTCAACGACCTGCAGGCACATTTGATGCAGCTCGGCGGTGACCGCTTCGAGCTTTTCAACCTGCGCCAGCGTCAGCTTGTAGTAGGCCTCTTCACTCCAGTACGGCTCACCGTACATGGTGTGAAAATTGAAGCCATACTCGGTCGCTTTCTCGCGCCAGTCCGGGCGCTCGGTAATGCTGATTCTTTCCATGCCGCTTAACCGCCCATCGAGCGTGAAGAGGAGCTGGAGCCCGCGGCGCTACGCTGCATCGTCGATTGCTTAGCAACAGATTCGCCAAAACCGCCGCGGGTGACAGTCGTGGTGGTTGCCGGTTTCGGCGCCATCGCGGTTTTCGGTACGTTCATGGTACGGCCCGGTTGCGCCGCGCCATAGCTCTTACCGCTGGCATCGGTGTACTGGCCGTAGGCCGGGCTAGCCGGGTTTTTCGAGCTAAACAGCGGCTGCTGCGCGGCCATGCCGCCGCCCATCAGGCGGCCCATCATGTAACCGGCCATCAGCGGCATCCAGAAGCTGCCGCTGCTTTGCGCCTGCGCCTGGTTTTCCGGGGCGACGCCCGCCTGAGCTGGCGCCTGCTGGCATTGGCCTTCGCCGAACTCGGCGACGCAGTCTTCGCGGGTGGCGTATTTCGGCGCGGTGCGCGCGGCTTCTTTCACCGCGTTGTTGTAGGCGGTGGTGCACTCTGCGGCTTTGCTTGGGTTAGCCGCGGAGCAGTCATCGGCGTTCTGATACAGAGAAACCGTCTCGTCAGTTTTTTCGCAACCGGCGAGCATAAAGACGGCGGTGACGGCAAGGGCGACCGGCGTCAGGTGGCGAGCGCTCCAGCTTTTGCGGAACGACGCATGATTAATATTTTTTGTCCGTTTCATATTTGTCTTCCAGGACCCAGTGGTAGTGCGTTTGTCAACGCTCAGGATAGAGTATGAGTGGTGGAAATTGAAGCGAAAGAGGGGAAAAGCGGGGGTCTTTACGTTGTCTTACGTTTTACGCCCGCCTGACCCGAAGGCCAGACGAGGCGTAATCGCATTCAACGATTAGTGACTAAACGGATTGGAACCGCTGGTCTTCGTCGTACGGGCGGCAGCCGGCTGTGCGGAGGCGGTGTTCGCATAACCGTCAGCGGCGGCGTCCTGCTGCGGGTTTTCCGGCGCGACGCTGTCTGGTGAAGTCGGGATCGCTTTACCCAGCGTGTTGTTCAGCGCAATCAGATCCTGCTCGTTTAGCGTGCCGAGAGCGGACTTGATGTTCAGCTCGTTGATCAGGTAGTTATAACGGGCGTTGGAGAGCTGCTGCTTGGCGTTGTACAGCGTGGTGGTAGCATCCAACACATCAACGATGGTACGCGTACCCACCGAATAACCCGCTTCCATCGCATCCAGGGAGCTCTGCGCAGAGACCACGGCCTGTTTGTAAGCGTTGATGCTGCTGATGGAGGCATTCACGTTGTTAAACGACGAACGCACGGTTTGCACCACGCTGCGATGCGCGCTTTCCAGCTGCTCGCTGGCGCCGACGAAGTTGTACTGCGCCTGTTTCACCTGCGAGTTAACCATCCCGCCCTGATACAGCGGTAGGGAGAAGCTCAGGCCGACTTTGTTTTGCCCGACATCGGCGTCCTGGGTAATGTTTTTGGAACCGCTGTAACGGTTATTAGAGACACCGGTAGAAGCATTCAAATCAAGGGTAGGTAAATGACCATCCTGCGCCTGGCGAATCTGCTCACGAGCCAAATCCTGGTTCAGACGCGCCTGCAGCAGCGACAGGTTGCGGTTTTCCGCTTCCTTCAGCAGCGCGTTCACCGCCTGCGGCTTGTTGGTTTTGAAACCGTTAACGTTCAGCGACGCCAGCTCCGGATAGTAGTTGCCGGTGACCTGACGCAGCTCTTCCACGGCGTTGTCGAGGTCGTTACGCGCGGTCACTTCATTTGCCAGCACGGCGTCGTATTGTGAACGGGCGTTCTGCACGTCGGTGATGGCAACCAGGCCCACGTTAAAGCGCTGGGTGGTTTGGTCCAACTGGCGGTAGATGGCCTGTTTCTGCGCTTCGGTATAGGAGAGCGTATCGATAGCGGCCAGAACTTTAAAGTATGCCGTCGCGGTATTCAGGATCAGCGTTTGCTGGTCGGTTTGATAGGTGACATCCTGAATGCCCGCCGCTTTTTCCTGCAGGGTCAGCGCGCGCCATTTCGACATATCGAACAGGGTTTGCGTTAACTGCAGTGAACCGCTGGTGACGTTGGAGTTCTGGTTTTTGTAATCACGGAACCCGCTGGTATAGGTATAATCCGCGCCCAGACCGAGTTGCGGCAGTAATGGGCTACGCGCTTCGTTGATTTTTTCGAATGCAGCATCGCGATCGGCTGCCGATTTACGCAGATCAGGGTTGCTAATACGCGCCTGCTGATAAACCTGCAACAGGTTCTCTGCCTGGCTCATGGCGCTGAAGCCAGTCAGGCCCAGGCCGATAAGGATGGGAAAAAGTTTCTTCATTTGCATTCCTTGTTGTGAAGCATTTAGCGCTACTCAAATTCTAAAAATAATCGCTGATTGTATCGACTCTGTCGCCGTAAAAAGTTGGCGTTACGTGCCATAGGGCGGTAATTTGCACCAATCTAACATACAGGCTGTAAAACGGTAGCCAAACGGCCTATAAATCCCTACTTTCGGATGAGCAGGACACAGACAATGAGCAAACCCAATCAGCAGGGAATTACCTTCTCTAAAAACGATGTAGAAATTATTGCACGCGAAACGCTTTATCGCGGTTTTTTTTCGCTCGATTTGTATCGTTTTCGCCATCGCCTGTTTAACGGCGGGATGAGCGGCGAGGTGACCCGCGAAATTTTTGAGCGCGGGCACGCCGCGGTCTTGCTACCCTTTGACCCGGTACGCGATGAAGTTGTGCTGGTCGAGCAGATCCGCATTGCCGCCTATGATACCAGCGAGAGCCCGTGGCTGCTGGAAATGGTCGCCGGGATGATAGAAGAAGGCGAAACGGTAGAGGATGTCGCCCGCCGCGAAGCGCTGGAAGAGGCCGGGCTTGAAGTTGGGCGTACCAAACCAATATTAAGCTATCTGGCAAGCCCAGGCGGCACCAGCGAACGGTTATCGATCCTGGTGGGCGAAGTTGATGCATCGACGGCTAAAGGCATTCACGGCCTGGCCGAAGAAAACGAGGATATTCGGGTGCATGTGGTGAGCCGGGAACAGGCTTACCAGTGGGTAGAAGAGGGGAAAATCGACAATGCGGCTTCTGTCATCGCCCTGCAATGGCTGCAGCTGCATTATCATAGCTTACGAAACGAGTGGAAATAATATGAAGCGTTATACACCTGACTTCCCGGAAATGATGCGCCTGTGCGAAACCAATTTCGCCCAGTTGCGCCGCCTGTTGCCTCGCACTGAGGCGGTCGGCGATATGGCGAACTATCAGGTGGGTGCGGCGCAATACCGATTAACGGTGGTCGAATCGACCCGCTACACTACATTGGTGACAATAGAACAGACCCAGCCTGCGGTGAGTTACTGGAGCCTGCCGTCAATGACGGTGCGCCTGTACCACGACGCGATGGTGGCCGAAGTGTGTTCAAGTCAGCAGATTTTTCGCTTCAAAGCGAGATATGATTATCCTAATAAAAAGTTGCATCAACGCGACGAAAAGCATCAAATTAATCAGTTTCTGGCCGACTGGCTGCGTTACTGTTTAGCACATGGAGCGATGGCGATTCCGGTTTGTTAGCGTCGTGAAACCTAAGGACACCATTTGGAAAGCCTGTTAAACCTACCTCTGGCTGGTGAGGCCAGAGTCAGGATATTACAAATTACTGATACTCACCTGTTTGCTGAAAAACATGAAACGCTGTTGGGTATCAATACCTGGGAAAGTTATCAGGCTGTATTGGATGCGATACATGCCTCACAGCGTGAATGCGACCTGATTGTAGCAACAGGCGATCTGGCGCAAGACCACTCCGCCGCGGCCTATCAGCATTTCGCTGAAGGCATCGCGAGCTTTGCCGCACCCTGCGTCTGGCTGCCGGGAAACCATGATTTCCAACCGGCGATGTACAGCACGCTGCACGATGCCGGCATCTCCCCCGCCAAACGCGTCCTGTTGGGCGACCATTGGCAAATCCTGCTGCTCGACAGCCAGGTCTTCGGGGTGCCCCACGGCGAGCTGAGCGATTTCCAATTGGAGTGGCTTGAGCATCAATTGAATGCTGAACCTGAGCGCTACACGCTGCTGTTACTCCATCATCATCCGCTGCCGGCGGGTTGCAGTTGGCTCGATCAGCATAGCCTGCGCAATGCCGGGGCGTTAGACCAAATCCTGAGCAACTATCCGCGGGTTAAGCACCTGCTATGCGGCCATATTCACCAGGAGCTGGATCTCGACTGGAACGGGCGGCGGATGATGGCGACGCCATCGACCTGCGTGCAGTTTAAGCCGCACTGCGCTAATTTCACCCTCGATACCGTCTCTCCAGGCTGGCGCTGGCTGGAGCTGCATCCCGATGGCGCGTTGACGACTGAAGTCTGTCGTCTCAGCGGCGCCGAGTTTCACCCGGATATCGCTTCAGAAGGATACTGATGTCTACTCTTCTTTATCTGCACGGATTTAACAGCTCGCCGCGCTCGGCAAAAGCGACGGCGCTGAAAACGTGGCTGGCGCAGCACCACCGGGAAATTAACATGGTGGTGCCGGAACTGCCTGCTTTCCCGGCGCAGGCGGCAGAGATGCTGGAAGCTATCGTGCTGGAGCACGGCGGCGAGCCGCTAGGCGTGGTTGGGTCGTCGCTGGGCGGCTACTACGCCACCTGGCTGTCGCAATGTTTTATGCTGCCGGCGGTGGTGGTTAACCCGGCGGTGCGGCCATTTGAACTGCTGAACAATTTTCTTGGCCCCAATGAGAATCCGTACACCGGGCAGCAATATGTGCTAGAGTCTCGCCATATTTACGATCTTAAAGTCATGCATATCGACCCGCTGGAAGCGCCTGACCTCATCTGGTTATTGCAGCAAACGGGCGATGAAGTGCTTGATTACCGCCAGGCTGTTGACTACTTCGCCTCCTGCCGTCAAACGGTCGAGGAGGGCGGTAATCACGCATTTGTTGGCTTTGAAGATCATTTCACCCAGATTATCGATTTTCTGGGCCTGCGCTAAGCGGTTCAGAACGACCTACGAATACACACCATGACGCAATCTTCATATAACGCTGATGCCATTGAGGTACTCACCGGGCTTGAGCCGGTTCGCCGCCGCCCGGGAATGTACACCGACACAACCCGTCCTAACCATCTTGGTCAGGAAGTTATTGATAACAGTGTGGATGAAGCACTGGCCGGTCACGCCAAACGCGTGGAGGTCATCCTTCATGCCGATCAATCGTTGGAAGTCATTGACGACGGACGCGGGATGCCGGTTGATATCCACCCGGAAGAAGGGGTTCCGGCGGTTGAGCTGATCCTTTGTCGGCTGCACGCGGGCGGGAAGTTTTCTAACAAAAACTACCAGTTCTCCGGCGGCCTCCATGGGGTAGGGATCTCGGTCGTCAACGCCTTGTCTAAACGCGTGGAAGTCAACGTGCGCCGCGATGGCCAGGTCTACAGCATCGCCTTTGAGAACGGGGAAAAAGTTGAAGACCTGCGCGTCACCGGCACCTGCGGTAAACGCAACACCGGGACCAGCGTCCATTTCTGGCCGGATGAAAGCTTCTTCGATAGCCCGCGTTTCTCCGTCTCGCGGCTAACTCACCTGCTAAAAGCGAAAGCGGTGCTGTGCCCGGGTGTGGAAATTGTTTTCCGCGACCAGGTGAACAACAGCGAACAGCGCTGGTGTTATGCGGACGGCCTTAATGATTATCTGTGCGAGGCGGTCAACGGCCTGCCGCTGCTGCCGGAAAAACCGTTTGTCGGTAACTTCTCCGGCGAAACGGAAGCGGTGGATTGGGCGCTGCTGTGGCTGCCGGAAGGCGGCGAACTTCTGACTGAAAGCTACGTCAACCTGATCCCGACCATGCAGGGCGGTACCCACGTTAACGGTCTGCGTCAGGGTCTGCTCGACGCGATGCGCGAGTTCTGCGAATACCGCAATATCCTGCCGCGCGGCGTGAAGCTGTCGGCGGAAGATATCTGGGATCGCTGCGCGTACGTACTGTCGGTGAAGATGCAGGATCCGCAGTTCGCCGGGCAGACGAAAGAACGTCTGTCGTCGCGTCAGTGCGCGGCATTCGTCTCCGGGGTGGTTAAAGACGCCTTCAGCCTGTGGCTGAATCAGAACGTACAGGCGGCGGAGCTGCTGGCGGAAATGGCCATTTCCAGCGCCCAGCGCCGCCTGCGCGCCGCCAAGAAAGTAGTGCGCAAAAAGCTCACCAGCGGCCCGGCGCTGCCGGGTAAGCTGGCGGACTGCACCGCGCAGGACCTGAACCGCACCGAACTGTTCCTCGTCGAAGGGGACTCGGCGGGCGGTTCGGCGAAACAGGCGCGCGACCGTGAATATCAGGCGATCATGCCGCTTAAAGGCAAGATCCTGAATACCTGGGAAGTCTCTTCCGATGAAGTGCTCGCTTCGCAAGAGGTGCACGACATTTCGGTGGCGATTGGTATCGACCCGGATAGCGATGATTTAAGCCAGCTGCGTTACGGTAAAATCTGTATTCTCGCCGATGCCGACTCGGATGGTCTGCACATCGCTACCCTGCTGTGCGCGCTGTTCGTGAAGCATTTCCGTACCCTGGTGAAAGAGGGGCACGTGTACGTCGCGCTGCCGCCGCTGTATCGTATCGACCTGGGTAAAGAGGTTTACTACGCGCTGACGGAAGAAGAAAAAGCCGGCGTGCTTGAGCAGTTGAAGCGTAAGAAAGGCAAGCCGAACGTACAGCGCTTTAAAGGGCTGGGCGAGATGAACCCGATGCAGCTACGGGAAACCACGCTCGACCCGAATACCCGCCGCCTGGTGCAGCTCATCATCACCGATGAAGACGAGCAACAAACGACCGCGGTGATGGATATGCTGTTGGCCAAGAAGCGTTCGGAAGACCGCCGCAACTGGCTGCAGGAAAAAGGCGATATGGCGGATCTCGAAGCCTGAGCCGACGTCAGCCGCCAGATACGAAAAAGGGAGCCCCAGGCTCCCTTTTTTGCTTTTGCCGGGCTTATACGCCAGCCTGCAAAATGCGGATGCTGGTTTCCAGCACGTCGCCTTTTACCGCTTCGGCGTAAGCCTTCATGTGCGGCGTTTGCAGATGCGCTTCGAGATGCGCGACGCTTTCCCACTGCTCGACCATGACGATCGAATCCGGGGCGGAGGTCTGGAAACTCACGCCGGCGGCGTGGTCAACCAGCGGCGCGTAGCCGTGGCAACCCTCTTCCTGCAGTACCACAGGGACAATTTTAGCGAACTGATCCAGTACCGCCTGACGGTGGTGCTGGCCCGGACGGGTACGAATTTCGGCAATCACTGTTAACATGGTTAACTCAACTCCTTCTGTGTGTAAACTCGCCATACTTCAAGGTTAGTGACTTGAATAACAGCGAGTGTAGACATCTAGTTAACCAAAAATCTCGGCCAGATGCTTGCGATATTCTGCGATGACGTGTGGAACGTCAGGCATTTTAATCACGTCGTTGGCGATAAAGGTCGGCATCGCGCTCATGCCAAGGAACTGATTGGCTTTGTGGAACGGCAGGTAAACGCCATCAACGCCGACGCCGTGGAAGAACTGATCTTTATCGGTGAAAGCTTCCATCGGCGCGTTCCAGGTCAACGACAGCATATACTGTTTGCCCTGAATCAACCCGCCGGAGCCATATTTTTTGCTGTCATCGGAGCGGGTACGGCCATCGCTGGCGTACAGAGAACCATGGCCTTCGGTGAAGACATCATCCATGTACTTTTTCACGGTCCACGGCGCGCCCATCCACCAGCCCGGCATCTGCCAGATAACCACATCGGCCCACAGGAAATTCTGCACTTCTTCTTTTACATCGTACTCGCTTTCCGCGCGGACGATTTTAACATCATGCCCGACGTCGCGCAGATAACCATCCGCGACCTCGGTCAGGGTGTCGTTTAATTGGCCATTAGAGTGAGCGAATTTTTTCGCCCCGTTGATAATCAGGATGTTGCTCATTTTTTGCCCTCAACCTATTAAATTTGTCGGCAATTTTACCCCGCGAAGCGGGGCAGTAAAATGAGCAAAATGTGCAAAGTCTTTTGCATTTTTGGCAATAATGAGGCTACCAGTAAACGCGTGCCTCGAAGCCGCCTTCCGGCGCGTTAGCAAAATCAACCCGCATACCGTGCAGCGAGGCGATGCGGCGAACGATCGATAAGCCTAATCCGCTGCCGGGGGCGTCCTGGCCCGGCGGGCGATAAAAACGCTCGCCAATGCGCGCCAGGGCTTGCGGACTAATGCCTGGACCATTGTCGCGAACCCGGAACTCGCGGGCGGAAAGCGTGATATCCACCCGGCTACCGCGCGGGCTATAGCGCACGGCATTATCCAGCAGATTGCGTACCAGCAGGCTGAGCAGCAGCGGCTGGCCGGTACGGACGATATTGCTGGCATTCAGATGCAGGCGTAGCTCAATGGCGGACTGCTGGGCGTGGTGATACATCTCCATCACCGCCGACTGCAGCAGGTCGTCGATGGCGACCGGCTGCACGTCATCCAGTTGGGCAAGGGAATCCAGACGCGACAGCGTAAGTAATTGATCGACCAGCCGAGTGGCGCGGTCGATGCCCTGATGTAATTGCGCCAACGCTTTATCCCGGCCTTCGGGATCGTCCATCGAAAGCTGGGCGACTTCGGTTTGCACCTTCAGCGCCGCCAGCGGACTGCGCAACTCGTGGGCGGCATCAGAGGTAAAACGGCGCTCGCGCAGCATGGTTTCGTGGGTACGGCTGAATAGCTGATTCAGGGCATCGACCAGCGGGCGAACTTCCGAAGGGATTTTGTCGTCCGACAGACGTTCCGCCGAGTCCGGCGCGCGCTGGCGCAGGGTTCGAGCCAGTTTCTTCAACGGCGCCAGCTCGCGGCTTAATAGCACAATGAGTAACAGGAACATCAGCGGCAGCGCGACCAGCCACGGCGTGAGCTGCGAGGTGACGATATCCACCGCCATCTCCCGGCGATAATCCCACTCCTGACCGACGGCGATACGATGTCGGCCATCGGCGGTGGTCAACCACAAGAAGCGCCATTCGTCGTCATCGCCGCGCAGATAGCCGTCACTGAAGCCTTCGCGTTGCGATCCCCATTGAATATCTTCGCCGTTTTCACCATCGTTGAGCACCATTTTCCCGTCGCGGGTGAAGATAGCGAAGGCCAGCGCGTCATCATCAAGATGGCCGTGTTTTACTTTTTTCTTTTCGCGGATTTGCGTCGGTCGCGCCTGTAGCTCATCGACATTCATCGCGCTCAGGCGGCGGGCGAAGAGCAGTTGTTGGGTATCAAACAGCTTATCCAGCTTTTCGCTGGTCTGCTGCCAGGCGATCACGCAGGCGATCCCCCAGGCGGCGCTGGTCAACAGGACAAACAGCAGCGTCAGTCGCAGGCGCAGGCTTAAACGGGCGAGTCGTTTCATGCGTCACCCAGGGTATAGCCGATGCCGTGCACGGTGCGGATAAAACCGCTGCCGAGTTTGCGGCGCAGATGATGAACGTGTACTTCCACGGCGTTGCTGGAGACCTCGTCGTCCCAGTTATAGAGCTTTTCCTCGATAAGCTTACGCGGCAATACGCGCCCGGCGTTGCGCATAAGCAGTTCCAGCAGGGCGAACTCCTTCGGCTTCAGCGCCAGGCTTTCGCCGTCGAGGCTGGCGGTTAAGCGGTTTGGATCGAGGCTCACCTTGCCGTGGCGTAGCTCGCTGCTGCTCTGGCCGTGAGCGCGGCGGATCAGCGCTTCGAGACGCGCCGCCACCTCAATCAGGGCGAAGGGTTTACACAGATAGTCATCGGCGCCGAGCTGTAGCCCTTCAACCCGCTGGCTCAGCGCGTCGCGGGCGGTGAGGATCAGCACGGGTTCATTACGGCCTTTATCGCGCCATTCGCGCAGAATATCGAGGCCGTCAATGCCGGGGAGGGTAAGGTCAAGTATCGCGGCGTCGTAAGGGGCGCTATATAAGGCATTTTTGCCCTCCTGGCCTGCGGTGAACCAGTCGATGCTGAAGCCCATTTTGCTCAGCCCGGCTTTGATGCCGTCGCCGATCAGTTTGTCATCTTCTACCAATAATATGCGCATGTTTCCCTCCGCCGATCCCGTTTCTTTGCGCAGTAAACCGCGTTGAAGTAGGGGATGTACAGCATTAAAATTTCTTTTTTCCGCTTAAGAAGTCGTTAAGTTTTGTCAGGCGTAATAGGAGCCATACCAACACAAAAGGGAGAATATAAGATGAAAAAAATTGCTGCGATGACCGCGATTATTGCTTTGGTTTCCATGCCGGTACTGGCCGCCGGGCAGGGTGGCTTCACCGGGCCGTCGACTACCACCACCACGCAGGCCGGCGGCTTCACCGGGCCGAGCGGCGCGGTGACCACCGTGGCGAACGCCAAGTCGCTGCGTGATGACACCTGGGTGACCCTGCGCGGTAAAATCGTCGAGCGCATCTCTGATGACCTGTATAAATTCCAGGATGCCTCCGGCGTGGTGAACGTCGATATCGACCACAAGCGCTGGAACGGCGTCACCGTCGGCCCGCAGGATACGGTAGAAATTCAGGGTGAAGTCGATAAAGACTGGAACTCGGTCGAGATCGACGTGAAGCAGATCCGTAAAATCACGCCATAACGCCCGCGCCAGAATGCGCAAGATCGGTCAGGAATCGCTATCCTCGCTCTGGCAGAGTGTGTCGCGTGGAGGAGACGATGAACGATATTAAGGCCAGCCCGGCGTACGTCGGGCGTTTTCAGCGAGTCTGTTTGTACATTGAGAACCATCTTGATGAGCCGCTAACGCTGGAGGCGCTGAGCGCGATTGCGTATAGCTCGCCTTACCATTTTCACCGGCAATTTAGCGCGTATACCGGCGTTCCGCTGTACCGGTATATTCAGTGGTTACGCCTGCGGCGCGCCTGTTGGCGCCTGGCTTTCAACCCGCAGGATAAAATCATCGATATTGCCCTTGATGCCGGATTTCAAAATTCGGAGTCGTTCAGTCGCGCCTTCCGTACCGCGTTTGATCAAAGCCCGACTCAGTTCCGTCAGCGACCGGATTGGGGCGAGTGGCATCGGCGCGTACCGAAACATACGCTTCAGGAGCAAACTTCGATGGACGTCAACATTATTCAATTTCCAGCCACAAGGATCGCCGTATTGCAACATCGCGGGAGCCCGGACCTGGTCAACGCCACCGCCGCGCGTTTTATCGCATGGCGCAAAACGAGCGGGCTGTCGCCAGTCGCCACCAGCGAAACCTGGGGCATTGCCTGGGACGATCCGCAAACAACGCCAGGCGACGCTTTTCGTTTTGATATCTGCGGCACCGTTGAGCGACCGATTAGCGAAAACGCGTTTGGCGTGATTAACGGCGAGATCCCGGCAGGCCGTTGCGCAGTGGCCCGCCATCACGGTTCGCTGGACACGCTGGCGCAAAGCGTCTGGTTTCTCTATCGCGACTGGCTGCCCGCCTCCGGGGAGACGCTAAGGGATTTTCCGGTGTACTTCCGCTACCTCAATTTTGTGCATGAAGTTGGCGAGCATGAACTCCGCACCGATATTTATTTACCGTTAGCCTGATTGATATCCTCATCCTCTTTAACCGATCTCACTTCCTGTGACTCAGGGCGTGAGATCGGGTATTATCGCAGGTAGTTTTGCCGCCGCAATGGCCGCGTCCCAGATTGAGGATCCACGATTAATGAGCGATATGGCAGAGCGCCTCGCGCTACATGAATTCACGGAAAATGCCTACCTGAACTACTCCATGTACGTCATCATGGACAGGGCATTGCCGTTTATTGGCGATGGCTTAAAGCCGGTTCAGCGCCGCATTGTCTATGCAATGTCCGAGCTGGGCCTGAACGCCAGCGCCAAGTTCAAAAAATCCGCCCGCACCGTCGGCGACGTACTGGGTAAATATCACCCGCACGGCGACAGCGCCTGCTATGAAGCGATGGTGCTGATGGCGCAACCTTTCTCTTACCGCTATCCGCTGGTGGACGGGCAGGGGAACTGGGGGGCGCCGGACGATCCGAAATCCTTCGCGGCGATGCGTTACACCGAATCCCGTCTGTCGAAATACGCCGAGCTGCTGCTCAGCGAGCTCGGCCAGGGCACCGTCGATTGGGTACCGAACTTTGACGGTACGCTGCAGGAGCCGAAAATGCTGCCTGCGCGTCTGCCGAACATTCTGCTGAACGGCACCACCGGCATCGCCGTTGGTATGGCCACCGATATCCCGCCGCACAACCTGCGTGAAGTGGCGCAGGCGGCGATTACGCTGCTGGAAAAACCGAAAACCACCCTCGATGAGCTACTGGATATCGTGCAGGGGCCGGACTACCCGACCGAAGCGGAAATCATTACCCCGCGCGCGGAAATTCGCAAAATCTACCAGAACGGCCGTGGTTCGGTGCGCATGCGCGCCGTGTGGGCGAAAGAAGACGGCGCGGTGGTGATTAGCGCGCTGCCGCATCAGGTGTCCGGCGCGCGCGTGCTGGAGCAGATCGCCGCGCAGATGCGTAACAAAAAGCTGCCGATGGTTGATGACCTGCGTGATGAGTCGGATCATGAAAACCCGACCCGTCTGGTGATCGTGCCGCGTTCCAACCGAGTGGATATGGAGCAGGTGATGAACCACCTGTTCGCCACCACCGATCTGGAAAAGAGCTACCGCATCAACCTCAACATGATCGGCCTGGACAACCGTCCGGCGGTGAAAAACCTGCTTGAAATCCTGACGGAGTGGTTGACCTTCCGTCGTGATACCGTGCGTAACCGCCTGAACTACCGTCTGGAAAAAGTCCTCAAGCGCCTGCACATCCTCGAAGGTTTGCTGGTCGCGTTCCTCAACATTGATGAAGTGATTGAGATAATCCGCCACGAAGATGAACCAAAGCCGGCGCTGATTGCCCGCTTCGGCATCAGCGAAACCCAGGCGGAAGCGATTCTGGAATTAAAACTGCGTCATCTCGCCAGGCTGGAAGAGATGAAGATCCGCGGCGAGCAGAGCGAGCTGGAAAAAGAGCGCGATCAGCTGCAGGCGATTCTGGCGTCTGAGCGCAAGATGAATAACCTGCTGAAGAAAGAGCTGCAGGCCGATGCCGATACCTTCGGCGACGATCGCCGTTCGCCGCTGCGCGAGCGCGAAGAAGCGAAGGCGATGAGCGAGCACGATATGCTGCCGTCCGAGCCGGTCACTATCGTTCTGTCGCAGATGGGCTGGGTGCGTAGCGCCAAAGGTCACGATATCGATGCGCAGGGGCTGAGCTACAAAGCCGGCGATGGCTGGAAAGCGTCGGTGAAAGGCAAGAGCAACCAGCCGGTGGTATTCATTGATACCACCGGGCGCAGCTATGCCATTGACCCGATTACGCTGCCTTCCGCCCGCGGCCAGGGCGAACCGGTCACCGGTAAAGTGACGCTGCCGCCGGGCGCGAGCGTAGAACATATGCTGATGGAGGCAGACGATCAGAAGCTGCTGATGGCTTCCGATGCCGGCTACGGTTTCGTCTGTACCTTCAACGACCTGGTGGCGCGCAACCGCGCCGGTAAAGCGCTGATTACGCTGCCGGAGAACGCGCATGTCATGCCGCCGCTGGTCATTGAAGACGATGCCGATATGCTGTTGGCGATCACCAACGCCGGGCGCATGCTGATGTTCCCGGTGAGCGACCTGCCGCAGCTGTCGAAAGGCAAAGGCAACAAGATTATCAACATTCCATCTGCGGAAGCTGCCTCCGGCCAGGATGGTCTGGCGCATCTGTTTGTCCTGCCGCCGCAGAGCACGCTGACTATCCACGTCGGCAAGCGTAAGATCAAACTGCGTCCGGAAGAGCTGCAAAAAGTCACCGGCGAGCGCGGTCGTCGCGGTTCGCTGATGCGCGGCCTGCAAAAAATCGACCGCGTGGAGATCGACTCCCCGCGCCGCGCCTCGGCTGGCGACAGCGAAGAGTAAGACCCGCATCCTTCACCTGGCTGGAGGATGCGAAAATTTGCCGCAAAATCGTTGTTTATTCAGGCATTGCGATTAACATGTCCTCCAGGGGCGGAGATTTTCCGCCCCGCGTTGAGAGGGCTGCGGTGTCCTGAACCTGTTATTCTACAGGGATAACGCTAAGCGGTTTGGGTTTCAGAGGAAGCTATGTTATTTATTTTTCGACTAATTTTTGTTGTCATTTATTGCATCGTGGTGTGCATATTTGGCAGTCTTTACTGCTTGTTCAGCCCGCGCAACCCTAAGCACGTCGCGACGTTTGGTCATCTGTTTGGCCGTCTGTCCCCGGTATTCGGCCTGAAAGTCGAGCTGCGTAAGCCTGCGGACGCGGAAAGCTACGGCAATGCGATCTACATCGCTAACCACCAGAACAACTATGATATGGTGACAGCGTCGAACATCGTGCAGCCGCCGACGGTTACCGTGGGTAAAAAAAGCCTGTTGTGGATCCCGTTCTTTGGCCAGCTTTACTGGCTGACAGGCAACCTGCTGATTGATCGCAATAACCGAACCAAAGCGCACGGCACTATTGCTGAAGTGGTGAATGCGTTTAAAAAGCGTAAAATTTCGTTCTGGATGTTCCCGGAAGGAACCCGCAGCCGCGGCCGTGGTCTGCTGCCCTTTAAAACCGGCGCGTTCCACGCGGCTATCGCCGCTGGCGTGCCGATTATTCCAGTATGCGTGTCGAATACATCGAACAAAATTAAACTCAATCGCTGGAACAACGGTCTGGTGATTGTCGAGATGCTGCCGCCGGTCGATACCAGCCAGTTTGGTAAAGATAACGTGCGCGCGCTGGCGACACACTGCCGCGAGCTGATGTCCGCTAAAATCGCCGAGCTGGATAAAGAAGTGGCCGAGCGCGAAGCGGCTGGAAAGAAATAATACAGGAAACGCCGCGAACGCGAGCGTATTGCTGGCGGGAAACGAATTCCCTTTTTGCATTGTCAGTATTTCATGGAGTTAATATGTCACTCAGTCGGCGTCAGTTTATTAAGGCTTCAGGTGTAGCGCTGTGCGCGGGCGCCGCGCCGCTGAAGGCTCATGCCGCCGGCCAGCAGCCGGCGCTCCCCATACCGCCTCTGCTGGAATCCCGTCGCGGTCAGCCGCTGTTTCTGACCCTGCAACGTTCCCACTGGTCATTCACCCAGGGCACGCGCGCGCCGGTATGGGGCATCAATGGCCGCTACCTCGGGCCGACCATTCGCGTCTGGAATGGCGATGACGTCAAACTTATCTACAGTAACCGCCTGACCGAAAACGTCGCCATGACGATTCGCGGCCTGCAGGTGCCGGGGCCGCTGATTGGCGGCGCGGCGCGCATGATGTCGCCGAATGCGGATTGGGCGCCGGTGCTGCCGATCCGCCAGGGCGCGGCCACGCTGTGGTATCAGGCGAATACCCCGAACCGGATGGCGAAACAGGTTTACAACGGTCTGGCGGGAATGTGGCTGGTGGAAGACGAGGTCAGCAAAAACCTGCCGATCCCAAACCACTACGGCGTTGATGACTTCCCGGTGATTATTCAGGATAAGCGGCTGGATAACTTCGGCACCCCGGAATATAGCGAACCGGGCAGCGGTGGCTTCGTTGGCGATACCCTGTTGGTCAACGGCGCGCAGGGGCCGTATGTCGAAGTCTCTCGCGGCTGGGTACGACTGCGTTTGCTGAACGCGTCTAACTCGCGCCGCTATCAGCTGCAGATGAGCGATGGTCGTCTGCTGCACGTTATCTCAGGCGATCAGGGCTTCCTGCCGGCGCCGGTCTCACTTAAGCAATTGTCGCTGGCCCCCGGCGAGCGGCGAGAAATTCTGGTGGATATGACCAACGGCGATGAAGTGTCGATTACCTGCGGCGAAGCGGCGAGCATCGTCGACCGTATCCGCGGTTTCTTCGAGCCGTCGAGCATTTTGATCTCCACGCTGGTGCTGACGCTGCGTCCGACCGGCCTGCTGCCGCTGGTTACCGATAGCCTGCCGGTGCGGCTGCTGCCGACCGAGCTGCTCTCCGGCACGCCGCTGCGCAGCCGCGATATTACGCTCGGCGACGACCCCGGCATCAATGGCCAACTGTGGGATCCGCAGCGTATTGATATCACCGCCCAGCAGGGAACGTGGGAGCGCTGGACCGTTCGCGCCGACCGCCCGCAGTCGTTCCATATTGAAGGCGTGATGTTCCAGATCCGTAACGTTAATGGAACGATGCCGTTCCCGGAAGACCGAGGCTGGAAAGATACCGTATGGATCGACGGGCAGGTAGAACTGCTGGTGTATTACAATCAGCCTTCCTGGCCGCACTTCCCGTTCCAGTACCTGAGCCAGACGCTGGAACTCGCCGACCGCGGCTCGATTGGCCAGATTCTGGTGAATCCGGCGCCATAATATCCGCAACCCTGGCCGCAACACGGTCAGGGTTTGAGAAAATCCTCCTTCATTTCCACTATCATTCCGGCTTATAATCCACGCCCTTTTGGTTATTTTTTTATCATTTTCCCCGGAAGCAATATGAGCGCAATATCCCTGATCCAGCCGGATCGTGACCTATTTTCCTGGCCGCAATACTGGGCTGCCTGTTTTGGCCCTGCGCCATTTTTACCAATGTCGCGTGAAGAGATGGATCAACTTGGCTGGGATAGCTGCGACATTATTCTGGTGACCGGCGACGCCTACGTCGACCATCCAAGCTTCGGCATGGCTATCTGCGGCCGTATGCTGGAAGCGCAGGGCTTCCGCGTAGGGATCATCTCCCAGCCGGACTGGAACAGCAAAGAAGACTTCATGCGCCTGGGTAAGCCGAATCTGTTCTTCGGCGTGACCGCGGGCAATATGGACTCAATGATCAACCGCTATACCGCCGACCGTAAGCTGCGCCATGACGACGCCTATACCGCCGGCAACGTCGCGGGTAAGCGCCCGGACCGCGCGACGCTGGTTTATACCCAGCGCTGTAAAGAGGCATGGAAAGACGTGCCGGTGATCCTCGGCGGTATTGAGGCCAGCCTGCGCCGTACCGCGCACTACGATTATTGGTCCGATACCGTGCGCCGCTCGGTGCTGGTGGATTCGAAAGCCGATATGCTGATGTTCGGCAACGGCGAGCGCCCGCTGGTTGAAGTGGCGCATCGTCTGGCGATGGGCGAGGCCATCGGCGATATTCGCGATGTGCGTAATACCGCGATCATGGTAAAAGAGGCGCTGCCGGGCTGGAGCGGCGTTGACTCCACGCGTCTGGATACGCCGGGCAAAATCGACCCGATTCCGCATCCGTACGGTGAAGACCTGCCGTGCGCAGACAACAAACCGGTGGCGCCGAAAAAAGCCGAGGCCAAAGCCGTTGTCGTGCAGCCGCCGCGGCCAAAACCGTGGGAAAAAACCTACGTATTACTGCCATCCTTTGAGAAGGTCAAAGGCGACAAAGTGCTGTACGCTCACGCGTCGCGCATTCTGCACCATGAAACCAACCCAGGCTGCGCTCGCGCGCTGATGCAAAAGCACGGCGAGCGTTATATCTGGGTTAACCCGCCGGCGATCCCGCTGTCGACTGAAGAGATGGACAGCGTCTTTGCGCTGCCGTACAAGCGTGTGCCGCATCCTTCTTATGGCGATGCGCGTATCCCGGCCTACGAGATGATTCGCTTCTCTATCAACATCATGCGCGGTTGTTTCGGGGGCTGTTCTTTCTGCTCGATCACCGAACACGAAGGGCGCATCATCCAGAGCCGCTCTGAGGATTCGATCATTAATGAAATCGAAGCGATTCGCGACACGGTTCCCGGCTTTACCGGCATTATTTCCGATCTTGGCGGCCCAACCGCCAATATGTATATGCTGCGCTGTAAATCGCCGCGCGCCGAGCAGACCTGCCGTCGTCTCTCGTGCGTCTATCCGGATATCTGCCCGCACATGGACACCAACCATGAGCCGACGATCAATCTGTACCGTCGCGCCCGCGACCTGAAAGGCATCAAGAAAATCCTTATCGCATCGGGTGTGCGTTACGACATCGCCGTAGAGGATCCGCGCTATATCAAAGAACTGGCGACCCACCACGTCGGCGGCTACCTGAAGATCGCTCCGGAGCATACCGAAGAGGGGCCGCTGTCGAAGATGATGAAGCCGGGCATGGGCAGCTACGACCGCTTTAAAGAGCTGTTTGATACCTATTCGAAGCAGGCGGGTAAAGAACAGTACCTTATCCCGTACTTTATTTCCGCCCACCCCGGGACGCGCGATGAAGATATGGTGAATCTGGCGCTGTGGCTGAAGCGTCATCGCTTCCGTCTTGACCAGGTACAGAACTTCTATCCGTCGCCGCTGGCGAACTCAACCACCATGTATTACACCGGCAAGAACCCGCTGGGTAAAATCGGCTATAAGAGCGAGGACGTGGTGGTGCCGAAGGGCGATAAACAGCGCCGTCTGCATAAAGCGCTGCTGCGCTATCACGATCCGGCAAACTGGCCGCTGATCCGTCAGGCGCTGGAGGCGATGGGTAAAAAGCATCTGATTGGTTCACGCCGTGACTGCCTGGTACCGGCGCCGACGCTGGACGAGATGCGTGAAGCGCGTCGCCAGAACCGTCATACCCGCCCGGCGCTGACGAAGCATACGCCGGTTGCGCATCAGCGCCAGACGCCGGCCGCTCCGGGGGCGAAAAAGCGTATTAAGCCGAAGACAGCGTCCCGCTAAGACGCTTCCCCGGCGGTTGCGATCGCCGGGGGAAAACCTGTCATATAAGGAGAGAGAACGATAATGACGCCGGTAATCCTGTCGCGACAGCAGCTGGAAATGTTGTGGGAGATAGATCGCAGTGAAATTATCGACACCCTTTATAAGCTCGATAATGGCCGGCTTCAGGCGTACCCGCAATATTATGATGTGCGAGGTTGGGATCCTCACGATCGCCAGATTTATACGCCTATTCACGAGGCCTGCTACGATCGCGGCGGTATTTTTTTCGCCTTTTTCGAGCAGGATAAAATCATTGCCGCGGCGGCGATTGATACCTTGCCACGGGGTAAAAATGGCGATCTACGCCAACTGCTATTCTTTTATGTGGGCGCGGCGCAGCGCGGCCAGGGATGGGGACGGCGTCTGTTTGATTATGCGCTGCAACAACTTCCTGCCCTTGACGCATCCGGCCTGTATATTTCGTCCATCCCTAACAAAAGTACCGTTGATTTTTATCTTTCCCAGGGCTGTCGTTTAATTGATGAGCCCGACCCGGAGCTATTTGCGCTGGAGCCTGAGGATATCCATTTAATTTGCGAAAGCCTTTAGCGCCGCGCGGCGCTAAAGGCAAAAGTGAAGGGGATTACCCGCCGAACTGATCCGGGTCGGGGCCGAGACGTTTCCCCTGGTCCAGCTTAGCGATTTCACTGAGTTCGTCTTTGTCGAGACGGAAGTCCCAGACGTCAAAGTTTTCCGCAATACGCGATGGCGTGACGGATTTCGGGATCACCACCAGTCCGCTGTCGAGATGCCAGCGAATGACGATTTGCGCCGGCGTTTTGCCATATTTATCCGCCAGATGGTGAATAATCTTTTGATCGAAAACCCCCTTACCGCCCTGCGCTAATGGGCTCCAGGATTCGGTCTGGATTTTGTGCGTGGCGTTCCAGGCGTGCAACTGGCGCTGCTGCATTAACGGGTGCAGCTCAATCTGGTTGATCACCGGAGCGACGCCGGTTTCATCGATCAGCTTTTGCAGATGCGGCACCTGGAAATTACACACCCCGATGCTTTTTGCCAGCCCCTGCTGCTGCAGTTCGATCAGCGCCTGCCAGGCTTCGACGTAATGGCCTATCGCTGGCACCGGCCAGTGGATTAAATAGAGATCCACATAGTCCAGTTTCAGCTTGCTGAGGCTCTCTTTTAGCGCTTCATGCGGCCGTTTTTGATCGTCATTCCACAGTTTGGTGGTGATGAAGAGCTCATCGCGATTGACGCCCGCGCTGCTTAACGCGTTGCCGACGCCAGCCTCATTTTGGTACGCGGCGGCGGTGTCAAAAGAACGATAACCGACTTCCAGCGCCTTATGAATGGCGGAGACGACTTCCTCGTTGCCTGCTTTCCACACGCCGAGACCCAGCTGCGGCATCAGGTTGCCGTCGTGTAGTTTAATAACGGTTGGATGTGTCATGCCTTCCTCCTGTTAATGAACTCAGCGTGAAAAATCCGCCGAGGGGTAGCATTAAGTCTGGACGAAATAGCTAAAAACGGTAGTAAAAACACCTCTCCCGGACGTTTGTTTAACGTAAGGAGAGGTGAATCAGGCGGGAATAACTTAGCGGGCAGCCTCGTAAATACGGCGGCTGACGTCCAGAGTGATATCCTGATTTTCGCCAAGCTTAGTCATGCCGTGTTCTTCCAGTTTCGCCAGCAGCGCCGGGATGGAGCTACCGTCAAGACCGTAATCGGAAAGGCGAGTCGGCACGCCCATCTGCTCGAAGAAACGACGGGTTGCGGCGATAGCGGCATCGATACGTTGTTCTTCGGAACCTTCGGTAATATTCCACACGCGCTCGGCGTACTGCAGCAGCTTAGCGCGCTTGGTATCGCGTTTCTCATTCCACAGCGCCGGCAGCACGATAGCCAGCGTCTGAGCGTGATCCAGGCCGTGCATCGCCGTCAGTTCATGGCCGAGCATGTGGGTCGCCCAGTCCTGAGGGACGCCTGCGCCGATGAGACCGTTCAATGCCTGCGTCGCCGCCCACATAATGTTGGCGCGCACGTCGTAGTTCTCCGGCTCCTGCAGCGCTTTCGGGCCATCTTCCACCAGCGTCAGCAGAATGCCTTCGGCGAAACGGTCCTGAATTTTGCCGTTTACCGGATAGGTCACGTACTGCTCAACGGTATGGACGAAAGCGTCAACGACGCCGTTAGCGACCTGGCGCGGCGGCAGGGTGTAGGTGTAAACCGGATCGAGGATTGCGAAGACCGGCTGAACGTGTTCGGACATAAACGCGCGTTTATCGCCGGTGGTTTTACGCGAGATAACCGCGCCTTTGTTTGATTCGGAACCGGTCGCCGGCAGGGTCAATACCGAGCCCATCGGAATGGCGCGAGTAATCTTGCTGCCGTAGGTTTCCAGAATTTCCCACGGATCGATATTCGCGTCATAGTGCGCGGCCGCGGCGATAAACTTGGTGCCATCAAGCACCGAACCGCCGCCAACCGCCAGCAGGAAGGTCACTTTCTCTTCGCGGGCGAGTTTTACCGCGTTCATCAGCGTTTCGTAAGACGGGTTTGGCTCAATCCCGCCGAATTCCAGCACGTCAAAGCCAGCCAGCGCGCTCAGTACCTGATCCAGTACGCCGGTTTTCTTCACGCTACCGCCGCCGTAAGTCACCAGCACGCGAGCGCCGGCTGGGATTTGTTCGCGCAGGTCGGCGATGGCGCCTTTGCCGAACAGAATGCGGGTTGGGGTATGTAAATTGAAGTTATTCATGGCTGGTGCCCTCATAAAGATGAAACTCCCGGCAGAAAGGACGACTCTCTGCCCGATGGCGGCTATTGTGTTCCTGCGCCCGTTTCCTCTCAATGCACATTCCTGCCATTGTCTTGCCCATTTCTCCATTTGGCTGGAGAAAAGGAAGGAAACTACGCACAATAAGGACGTAGAAAAATCGTCGGAGAAGCAGCGAAAATGAACCGTGCCGAGATATGCCAGCTATTAACAGACAAGGTTAACAAACTGAAAGATAAGCAAGAAATGCTAAGTGATCTGCTGCCGGATATCCGTCTGCTGTACGGGACACAGCCGGGCACCCGTACGCCGGTGATGTACCAGCCGGGGATCGTTTTTCTCTTTTCCGGCCATAAAATTGGCTATATCAATGAACGAACCTTCCGTTATGACACAAACGAATACTTACTGTTAACCGTCCCGCTACCGTTCGAATGTGAAACCTTCGCGACTCCGGAAGTGCCGCTGGCGGGAATGCGGTTGAATGTCGATATTTTGCAGTTGCAGGAGCTGCTGATGGATATCGGCGAAGATGAGCTTTTTCAGCCGTCGGTCGCTTCCAGCGGGATCAACTCGGCGGTGCTATCAGAAGAGATCCTCTGTGCGGCGGAACGCCTGTTAGACGTGATGGAGCGACCGCTGGACGCGCGCATTCTCGGCAAACAGATTATCCGCGAGATCCTTTATCACGTCCTGATTGGCCCCTGCGGCGGGGCGCTGCTGGCGCTGGTGAGCCGGCAGACGCACTTTAGCCTGATTAGCCGCGTCCTGAAGCGCATTGAAAGCCAGTACACCGAAAACCTCAGCGTCGACCAGCTGGCGGCGGAAGCGAATATGAGCGTCTCGGCGTTTCACCATAACTTTAAATCGGTTACCAGCACCTCGCCGCTGCAGTATTTGAAGACCTATCGCCTGCATAAGGCCAGAATGCTGATGATTCATGACGGCATGAAAGCCAGCGCGGCGGCGATGCGCGTCGGCTATGAAAGCGCCTCGCAGTTTAGCCGTGAGTTTAAACGCTATTTTGGCATTACACCGGGTGAAGATGCCGCGCGTATTCGCACGATGCAGGGGATTTGATAAGGATGCGGCGCCTGTAGCCCCGGTAAGCGCCAGCGCTACCGGGGATTTTGAGACCATCCGGCGCGGGTGAATCAGGCGCTGCAGTATTTCTTCTTGATAACGACGATAACCGTACCAACGAGGCCGGTTACCAGCAGGGCGATCGGTAAAATCATCAGGCAGGTCATGACCTGGTCTTCGTGGTTTTTCACGAATGGGATCATGCTCAGCGCATAGCCGAGACCGGTGACGACGCCAACCCACAGCAGACCGCTGAGCCAGTTAAAGAACTGGAAACGACGATTCGGCAGGCCGGAAATACCCGCCATGGTTGGCAGCAGGGTGCGGACAAACGCCAGAAAGCGTCCGGCCAGCAGCGCCAGCAGGCCGTGTTTATCAAACATGTTGGTGGCGCGCTGATGATATTTGTGCGGCAAATGCGACAGCCAGCCTTTAACCACAGTGGTATTACCCAGCCAGCGCCCCTGTAAATAGCTCAGCCAGCAGCCGAGGCTGGCGGCGGCGGTCAGAATGGCGAGAGTGGGGACAAAATCCATGACGCCTTTGGCGATTAACGCGCCAGCGAGCAGCAACAGGCTATCGCCCGGTAAAAATGAAGCCGGCAGCAGCCCGTTTTCCAGAAACAGGGTCGCGAACATGACCAGATATACAAAACCCACAACGTGAGGGTTTGCCAATGCGGCAAAATCATGTTGCCACAGCGCGGCGACAATCTCTTGAATGACAACCATGGACTTTCCTAAGTGGTACCGTTTTTCGACTAGTGTACTCCTGAAGCGGCCCGAGCACCTTGATCCCGGGCGCAACAAAAGCGGCCGCTTTTCTGAAAGCGTCCGCTTTTGTTGCCACTTCCTGTCACTTTACACGATACGCGCGAAACCTGCCGCTAAATCCGCCAGCAGATCGTCAACATTTTCTAAACCTATGTGCAGTCGAATAAGAGTGCCGCTGAAATCCACTTCCGCCCCGGGGCGGATGGCCGCGATATGTTCCGGCTGGTTGGCGAGGATCAGTGATTCGAACCCGCCCCATGAGTAGGCCATGCTGAACAGGCTGAAGTTGTCCAGATAGGCTGACAGTTCGGCGTCGGTCAGACGTTTATTAAGGACGAAAGAGAACAGACCACTGCTGCCACTGAAGTCGCGCTTCCAGAACTCGTGGCCCTTGCTGCCCGGCAGCGCCGGATGATTGACTCGCGCCACCTGCGGGTGCTGCGCCAGCCATTCGGCGACGCGTAGACTGCTTTCATGATGCTGACGCAGGCGGACGCCAAGCGTACGCAAGCCGCGGCTGGTCATGTAGGCGGTGTCGGCATCGACCATCTGGCCCATCAGATAGGCATTTTCACATAATTGCTCCCAGCAGCGGGCGTTGGCCACCGCGGTGCCGATCATCCCGTCGGAGTGGCCAATTAAATATTTCGTTGCCGCCTGAATAGAGATATCGATACCAAAATCGAGCGCTTTAAACAGTACCCCTGCCGCCCACGTATTATCGATCATGATAATGGCTTCCGGCGCGACGCGGCGCACGGCGGCGACGATGGCCGGCACATCATGCACTTCCATGGTGATCGAACCGGGGGATTCAAGAAACACGACTTTAGTATTGGGTTGAATCAGGTTGGCGATATCCGCGCCGATGAGCGGATCGAACCAGCCGGTCGTCACCCCGAGCTTCGCAAGGATCTTCGTGCAGAAGTCCTGGCTGGGTTCATAGGCGGTATTGGTCATTAACACGTGGTCGCCCTGTTCGACGAAGGCCAGAATCGTGTTGGCGACCGCGGCCGCGCCGCAGGGGAAGAGGGCGCAGCCAGCGCCGCCTTCCAGTTCGCACATGGCTTCCTGCAGCGAAAAGTGGGTCAGCGTGCCGCGGCGGCCATAAAACAGCTCGCCTTTGGCGCGGTTACGGGTGGCGTGTTTTTTAGCCTCGACGGTATCAAACACCAGCGATGAGGCGCGTTGGATAACGCTATTCACCGAACCCTGAGTATATTTTTTGCGGCGCCCGGCGTTGACCAGCGCGGTATCAAGATGTTTATCAGCCATGTTATAGAAACCTGTTTTTATACGTCTGGACGTCTAAACTACCATGAATACCGGTTTGTGTACCGGGCCGGAAACGATACAGGCAAAAATTTTCCCGAAACCGGCGTCAGCCGCTTTTTTACTGCGTAAGCGCAAAGAAAATAAACGTGATTTGCTGCACAGTGTAAATACTAATGAGAACCACTATCAATTCGATGTCGTTTTGATATTATTATGCTCAGTTTTTGTGATTGACGTCCTGGAGAAACAGTGTGGGTAATAATTTGATGCAGGCGGATCTCTCCGTTTGGGGTATGTATCATCACGCCGATATTGTCGTTAAGGTTGTGATGATTGGCTTGATTCTGGCTTCGGTAGTCACCTGGGCTATCTTCTTCGGCAAGGGCGCCGAAATGTTGTCCAGCAAGCGTCGCCTCAAGCGTGAGCAGCAGCAGCTCAGCGAAGCGCGTTCTCTCGATCAGGCTAACACTATCGCGAATGGATTCCATGCTAAAAGCCTGACCACTCAGCTGATTAACGAAGCCAATAATGAGCTGGAACTGTCGGCAGGCGTGGATGACAACGAAGGCATTAAAGAACGTACCGGTTTCCGCCTTGAGCGCCGCGTGGCGCAGGTTGGCCGCTATATGGGCCGCGGCAACGGTTATCTGGCGACTATCGGCGCCATCTCTCCGTTCGTCGGCCTGTTCGGTACCGTCTGGGGCATCATGAACAGCTTTATCGGTATCGCGCAAACGCAGACCACTAACCTCGCGGTTGTCGCGCCGGGTATCGCTGAAGCGCTGCTGGCAACGGCGATTGGTCTGTTTGCCGCGATCCCGGCGGTGGTTATCTACAACGTTTTCGCCCGCATGATTGCCAGCTACAAAGCCTCTCTCGGCGATGTGGCCGCGCAGATTATGCTGCTGCAAAGCCGTGACCTTGACCTGAACGCCAGTGGTTCTCAGCCGCTGCGTCCGGCGCAGAAATTACGGGTAGGTTGATCCGCTATGGCGATGCATTTTAACGAAAACCTCGATGATAACGGCGAAATGCACGACATTAACGTGACGCCGTTTATCGACGTCATGTTGGTGCTGTTGATTATCTTCATGGTGGCGGCGCCGCTGGCCACCGTGGACGTCAAAGTCAATCTGCCTGCCTCATCCAGTCAGCCGCAGCCGCGTCCGGAAAAACCGATTTACCTGTCGGTGAAAGCCGACAAATCGATGTTCCTCGGCAACGATCCGGTGACCGAAGAGAGCGTGATTGCCTCGCTGGACGCGCTGACTCAGGGTAAGAAAGACACCACCGTGTTCTTCCGCGCCGACAAAACCGTCGACTACGAGACGATGATGAAAGTGATGGATACGCTGCATCAGGCCGGTTACCTGAAAATTGGTCTGGTGGGCGAAGAGACCGTCAAAGCGAAGTAATTTCCCCCAGGATATCTCCCGAAAGGCCAACACTGCGTTGGCCTTTTTTATTTCCCCGCCGCCTGCACACCGTTTTGATATGGACCAGCTGCGATATAATGGCCGCCATTTTTACAAACTGACAGGACCTTATGGAACGCTTTCTGGAAAACGCTATTTATGCTTCGCGCTGGCTGCTGGCGCCGGTTTATTTCGGCCTCTCGCTGGGGCTTATCGCGCTATCGATAAAATTTTTTCAGGAGATATTCCACATCCTGCCGCATATCTTCAGCGTCGGCGAGTCGGATCTCATTCTGACGCTGCTTTCGCTGGTCGATATGACGCTGGTGGGCGGGCTGCTGGTGATGGTGATGTTTTCTGGTTATGAAAACTTCGTCTCGACGCTGGATATTAACGAAGGCAAAGAGAAGCTCAACTGGCTTGGCAAAATGGATGCGACATCGCTGAAAAACAAGGTGGCGGCGTCGATTGTGGCTATCTCTTCCATTCACCTGCTGCGGGTGTTTATGGATGCGAAGAACGTGCCGGATAACAAGCTGATGTGGTATGTCATTATCCATCTCACATTTGTGCTGTCAGCCTTTGTGATGGGCTATCTCGATCGCCTGACCAAGGTAAAACACTGATGTGACAACTTACCCGGCAGCTCCGCGCCGCCGGGTAAGGGCATCACGCCTGGCGCTTGTCTTCGGTCTGCGTGTCGAAATCGCGGGCGTCATGGCGCTCGTGCAACTGCTCGTCGAGCGGGCCATTGGTGCGGTTAACTATCCGCCCGCGCTTCACCGCCGGGCGATTGCCCACATCCTGCGCCCAGCGCAGCACGTTAACGTAACTGCCGGCATCGAGGAATTCCGCGGCGTTATAGACGTTGCCCAGCACCACGTTGCCGTACCACGGCCAGATCGCCATATCGGCGATGGTGTACTCTTCCCCCGCCACAAAGCGGCCGCGCGCCAGCTGCTTATCCAGCACGTCGAGCTGACGTTTCGCTTCCATGGTAAAGCGGTCGATGGCGTACTCAATTTTCACCGGCGCATAGTTATAGAAGTGGCCAAAGCCGCCGCCGAGGAACGGCGCTGCGCCCTGTAGCCAGAACAGCCAGTTTAGCGTTTCGGTGCGCCCGGCCGGGTCTTTCGGCAGGAAGAAACCAAATTTTTCCGCCAGATAGAGCAGGATGCTGCCGGATTCAAATACCCGGGTCGGCGGAGTGGTGGAGTGGTCGCTCAGCGCCGGGATCTTCGAGTTTGGGTTCACTTCGACAAAGCCGCTGGAAAACTGATCGCCTTCGCCGATACGAATCAGCCAGGCGTCATACTCAGCGCCAGCCACGCCCAGCGCCAGCAGCTCTTCCAGCATGATAGTCACTTTCTGCCCGTTCGGCGTGCCCAGCGAATAGAGCTGTAGCGGGTGATTGCCAACGGGCAGCACTTTTTCATGCGTCGCGCCGGAAACCGGACGGTTGATATTGGCGAACGCGCCGCCGTTATTCTGTTTCCATTCCCATACTTTCGGTGGTTGGTATTGATTGTCGGACATACTGACCTGCCTCTTTAGTAAGGTGTACAAAAAAGTCTAGCAGCTAATCTCAGGCCATAATCCGCGCGGCCCACACGCTGACGTCATCGCCGCTGCCGAGATCGGGCTGCACCAGGCCGTTGACCATAAACGTCGGCGACACATGGATGCCGTTCTGGCGGGCGTATTTACTGTGCCATTTGATTTCGTTTTGCAGCTCAGGGCGGGCAAATGCCGCCGCCAGCGACACGTGGCTATAGCGCTCAAGGCGCTCGATAATTTGCTGCGGAGTGGTATTCATATTCGGCCCGCTGCAGTGGTCGGTGAATTCAAACTCTTCACGATGATCGGCGACCGCCTGCAGGACTTTGTGCGCCTGCTCTCTGCCGTGCGGCAGGGTGGAGGCGGCCAGCACGCAGCGCACGATTACCCCGGAAAACAGATGCCACGGCTGGGACTGCAGGCGAATCTTAATCGTGACGTTCTCGGCGCCGACTTCATCCAGCAATTCATCGAGTTTGTTGAAGGCGCGAACGGAAAACGGACAGGTTGGTTCGAGGAATACTTCAAAAGTCCGTGGGCCATGTCCCCAGACCAGCGGCTGGGCATTGAGATGCGAAGGTGCGCTCATTGTCGACTCCTGATGTAGTGATGTTTTTTTGTTATGTGTTGGCTAACAATATCACTTTTGCCAATGGACGCCGGGTTATTTTCTATAAGGGCACGTTTAGCGAATCGAATGAGTGGTATCATCATTTCACCTCTGTCTGGTAAGTGCCTGCGGCAGGATAAGAAGAGGGAGTTTTGTTCCGCCAACTGCCCGGGCTGCATTAATTTGAGGTCAGGCTAAATGAGTAAAGGATCGACCAGTATTGACGCCCCTTTCGGCACGCTTTTGGGCTACGCGCCGGGCGGCGTGGCAATTTATTCTTCGAATTACAGTAGTTTAAACCCACAAGATTATCCGGATGACGCCGCTTTCCGCAGCTATATCGGCAACGAGTATATGGGGCATAAATGGCAGTGCGTGGAGTTCGCGCGGCGCTTTTTATTCCTCACCTACGGCTTTGTCTTTACCGACGTCGGTATGGCTTATGAAATCTTCTCGCTGCGCTTTCTGCGCGAAGTGGTCAATGACAACATTCTTCCCCTGCAGGCCTTCGCCAACGGCTCGCGCCGTCCGCCGATCGCCGGTTCGCTGCTAATCTGGCAGAAAGGCGGCGAGTTTAAACATACCGGACACGTGGCGGTGATTACGCAACTGGTAGGGAATAAGGTCCGTATCGCCGAGCAGAACGTCATCCACGCGCCGCTGCCGCAGGGCCAGCAGTGGACCCGCGAGCTGACGCTGGAAGTGAAAGACGGCGTCTACACCATCAAAGATACCTTTGCCGATACCGAAATTTTAGGCTGGATGATCCAGACCGCCGATACCGAGCATAGCCTGCCGCAGCCGGTGCTGCCGGGCGAGGAGATGAAAATCAGCGGCGCGCGGCTGCCGAATAAAGGCCAGTTCCGCGGTAACTGGCTCAATGAGAAAGACGCGCTGCAAAAGGCCTATGTTGAAGCCAACGGTCATTTCATCAATCAGGATCCCTACCAGTACTTCACCATCAGCGAGAGCGCCGAACAGGAACTGATTAAAGCGACCAATGAACTGCATCTGATGTATCTGCACGCCACTGATAAGGTGATGAAGGATGACAACCTGCTGGCGCTGTTCGATATTCCGAAAATTCTCTGGCCTCGTCTGCGCCTCTCGTGGCAGCGCCGCCGTCATCATATGATTACCGGGCGCATGGATTTCTGCATGGATGAGCGCGGGCTGAAGGTGTACGAATACAACGCCGACTCTGCCTCTTGCCATACGGAAGGCGGATTGATCCTCGAACAGTGGCTGAAACAGGGCTATCGCGGTACCGGCCATAATCCGGCGGAAAATCTGCTTGAGGAGCTGGCGGGGGCGTGGAAGCACAGCCGCGCGCGGCCGTTCGTGCACATCATGCAGGATAAGGATCTTGAAGAGAACTACCATGCCCAGTTTATTCAGCGTTCGCTAACCGAGGCGGGCTTTGAGAGCAAAATTCTCTTTGGTCTTGATGAGCTACGCTGGGATGCTGCCGGGCAGCTTATCGACGGCGATGGCCGCTTGGTTAACTGCGTGTGGAAGACCTGGGCATGGGAAACCGCCATCGAGCAGGTGCGTGAAGTCAGCGCCGATGAGTATGCGGCAGTGCCGATTCGTACCGGTCATCCGCAAAATGAGGTGCGCCTGATTGACGTCCTGCTGCGCCCTGAAGTATTGGTATTCGAACCGTTGTGGACGGTTATCCCCGGCAACAAGGCGATTCTGCCGGTGCTGTGGTCGCTGTTCCCACATCATCGCTATCTGCTGGATACCGATTTTGTGGTCAATGACGAGCTGGCGAAAACCGGTTATGCGGTCAAACCGATCTCCGGGCGCTGCGGTAATAACATCGATCTGATAAGCCCGCACGATGAGGTATTGGATCAGACCAGCGGGCAATTTGTCGATCGCAAAAATATTTACCAGCAGCTGTGGTGTCTGCCGAAGGTTGACGGCAAGTACATTCAGGTGTGCACCTTCACGGTGGGCGGTAACTATGGCGGTACCTGCCTGCGCGGCGATGATTCGCTGGTGGTGAAAAAAGAGAGCGATATTGAGCCATTAGTCGTGCTGAAAGACGACGAGTAACGGCCGCAAACCGGGCAGCGGCTAGCATCGCTGCCCGGCACCTGCAAAGCTACAACGAACAACTAACACAACAACAAGACAGAAAAGGAAAAGCATATGCACGATCGGCGCCTCGCCGCCCGCGCGGGTGAACTTAAGCCCTCCGCCGTCCGCGAACTTCTCAAACACAGTAAACTGCCTGGCGTCATTTCGCTTGGCGGCGGTATTCCGGCTCCGGAACTGTTTGATACCGAAGGTCTCAACCTCGCGGTGCAAAAGGTGATGAGTGAACGTTTTAATGATGCGTTCCAGTACGGCCTTACCGAAGGATATCCGCCGCTGCGCCAGGCGGTGAGCGAAATCTGCCAGTCGCGCGGCGTGGCCTGCTCGGCAAGCCAGGTGTATATCACCTCCGGTTCGCAGCAATCGCTGGATATCGTCGCCCGCACGCTGCTCGATCCGGGCGATGCGGTCGTCGTTGAACGTCCGACCTACCTTGCCGCGCTGCAGGTATTCCAGCTGGCGCAGGCGAATATCCTGAGCGTCGATACCGACGATAACGGCATGCTGGTTGAACAACTGGCCGATCTGCTGGAAACCACTAAGGTTAAAGCGGTCTATCTGGTGCCGACATTTGGCAACCCTGGCGGTAAAACCCTCAGCGACGATCGACGCCAGCGGCTGGTGGCGCTAGCGAAGCAACATGATTTTGTGATCATCGAAGACGATCCCTACGGCGAAATCAGCTTCACCGATAAAGTGCGTCGTCCGCTGTATCAACATGCGATCGAACAAGGCTGTGAAGAACGGGTGGTGTACACCTCCACGTTCTCCAAGATCCTTGCGCCGGGAATGCGTATCGGCTGGATCGTGATGCCGGAATGGCTGGCGCACCAGGCGGTGATCGTTAAGCAGGCGGCGGATCTGCATACTAATATGCTCTCTCAGGTTATCACCGCTGAGTATCTGGAAATGAATCGCCTGAACGATCAGATCGCTCTGATCCGCGAAGACTACCGCAAGAAGTGCGTGGCGCTGGCTGATGCGCTGGAAAGTCGTCTTGGCGAGCATCTTGAGTTTAGCCGCCCGGAAGGGGGAATGTTCCTGTGGGCCCGTTTCCGCTATCCGTTCGATACCATGGCGTGGCTTGAGAAAACGCTGGAAAACGGCGTGGTTTACGTACCTGGTGAAGCGTTCTACAACGATAATCCGGATACCCGCACGCTGCGTCTTTCCTACTCGACGGTTTCTGAAGCCGGTCTGCTGACCGCCGTCGAACGTTTGGCTAAATCGCTGTAATCTTTTGTCTCCGCACCGATGACCGGTGCGGAGCGCTTTAAATCGGGGGAGGGTTTACTCTTGCTCGGCGATGCGATCGTCAAGCCAGATGAGCATCAGGGAAGAGAGAAAAGCGACAGCAATAGTGCCAATAAACAACAACATAAAGATTTCCTCAGGGGTTTTATTATTTTTCTAATGTAACCGGTGAGTGGCTATTTTTGTTTGCAAAGGTGATTTTGGTGTCATGCTGCGCTGTTGCAAGGGTGAAAAAATCATCAGCGTCAACATCGAAATTCAGTACTATTTCCCGGTACTTTCTGGCGTTAACTAATTCTTTAGCTTCTTTCATACTACTGGCGATAATAGTAGGCATCAGTTTCATCTCAGTTTGAAAACTAGCAGCAAAATAAAAGCTTGTTCGTATCAGATCAACATTTTTTTGCCGACGCTCTAAAAGCGCATCTCATGACGGTCTGCTGATACCCGGAACCCTGCTAAGTGGAATGCAGGTAAAAACGGAGGCCGAAGGCCTCCGCTAAAAGATAATCAAAAGCAGTAAGTAATTGACTTATAGCAGGCCAATCTCTTTAGCGGTACGGTCAACGGCACGCTTGGTTTTTTCAACCAGTTCATCGAGTTCGCTATGTCCGGCAATCAGCGCCGGCGCCATGATCATGCGCCCCAGCGTTGAGCGGATGATCACGCCTTCTTCAAAGCCGATGGTGCGACAGCGCCAGGCCAGTTCGTTCTCGTTGGCAAAGCGTTTGCGAGTGGCTTTATCTTCGGAAAACTGCAGGGCGGCCACCAGCCCGGCGCCCTGCACCTCGCCAATAAGCGGATGGTTTTCAAACACTTCGCGCAGCGTTTTTTGCAGATAGGGGCCGCTATCGGTACGAACTCGGGTAACGTGGTTTTCATCGCGTAAGGCTTTCAGGTTGGCGATCGCCACCGCGGCCGCCACCGGGTGGCCGGAATAGGTCAGGCCGTGTGGGAAAACGCCGCCTTTTTCTACCAGCACGTCGGCCATGCGCTTGCTCAGTATCAGCCCGCCCATCGGTACGTAACCGGAGGTTAGCCCCTTGGCAATCGACAGCGTATCCGGTTCAAAGCCGAAGTACTGATGCGCAAACCACTCGCCGGTACGGCCAAAGCCGCCAATCACCTCATCGGCGCACAGCAGCACGTCATATTGCCGGCAGATACGCTGGATCTCCGGCCAGTAGCTTTCCGGCGGGAAGATCATGCCGCCCGCCCCCTGGAACGGTTCGGCGATAAAGCCGGCGACGTTTTCCGCGCCCAGTTCCAGGATCTTCTCTTCCAGCTGGCGGGCGCAGCGCAGGCCGAACTCCTGCGGCGTCAGGTTGCCGCCGTGCATAAACCAGTAGGGTTCATCGATATGGGCCACGTCCGGGATCACGCCGCCCATTTCATGCATGAACTTCATGCCGCCGAGCCCGCTTGCCGCCAGGGTAGAGCCGTGATAGCCGTTCCAGCGGCCAATCATCACCTTTTTCTCCGGCTTACCGAGGATCTGCCAGTAGCGGCGAACGGTGCGAATCAGCACTTCATTCGATTCCGAACCGGAGTTGGTGTAGATAGCGTGGCTGTAGTGCGGCGGCAGCAGGCTAAACAGCAGCTCGGAAAGCTCGATAACCGCCGGGTGGGTCGTGTGGAAGAACATGTTGTAATAGGGCAGTTTGGCAAACTGCGCCGCGGCGGCGTCCGCCAGATCCTGGCGACTGTAGCCCAATTGGGTACACCACAGGCCGGACATCCCGTCGAGGTATTTATTGCCGTCGTTGTCCCACAGGTATAGTCCTTCGCCGCGTACCATCACGCGCGCCCCTTCGGCGTTCAGCGCTTTTTGATCCAGGAAGGCGTGAATATGGTGAGCCGCATCTGAATGTTGGTAATCGGACGTCGAACGGTTCTGATTGCTTGGATTAGTCATTTCGTCTCTCCTGTCTGCTGAAACTGAAAAAGTGATGCAGGCTGCGGCCTACTCGCGAAACTGAAACCAGGTGGTTTTGAGGCTGGTGAATTTATCAAAGGCATGTAGAGACAGATCGCGGCCAAAGCCCGACTGCTTGTTGCCGCCAAAGGGAACGGTGACGTCCAGCGCATCGACGGTATTTACCGAGATTGTTCCGGCGGTCAGCTGCGCGGCGACGCGATGGGCGCGGTGCAGATTGTCGGTCCACAGCGAGGCGGCCAGCGCATAGATATGGTTATTCGCCAGATGAACCGCCTCCTTCTCGCTATCGAAGGCGCAAACCGCCAGCACCGGACCAAAAATCTCCTCTTTCCACAGCGCCATCTCTTCGTTTACGTCGGCCAGCAGCGTCGGCTGAACGTAGTTGGCGACGCCGTCTATTTCCACCGTACGGCCGCCGGTAAGCAGCGTTGCGCCCTCGTCTTGCGCGCGGCGGATAGCCGCCATCACTTTTTCGGCATGGGCGGCGCTGACCATGGCCCCCATGCGGGTTTGCGGATCGAGGGGATGCGCCGGAGCCCAGGCCTGCATTTTTTCCTGTAGTTTGGCAATGAAGGCCGCGTAAATCGGGCGCTCAACCAGCAGGCGGGAGTTTGCCGAGCAGACTTCGCCCTGATTAAAACAGATGCCGAAGGCTGCTTTTTCAGCGGCCAGGTCGAGATCCTGGCAGTCGGCGAAGATGATATTGGCGCTCTTGCCGCCGCACTCCAGCCATACCTGTTTCAGGTTGGACTGGGCCGAATAGGCCATAAAGGCTTTGCCGACGGCGGTTGAGCCGGTGAAGGCGATGACATCGATATCGTGATGCAGTCCCAGCGCGCTCCCGGTTTCGGTTCCCAGCCCGGTTACCACGTTAAGCACGCCTGGCGGAATACCGGCCTCCAGCGCCAGCTCGCCCAGACGCAGGGCGCTAAACGGCGAGTTTTCCGAGGGCTTGAGGATCACGCTATTGCCGGCCGCCAGCGCCGGACCCAACTTCCAGGAGGCGAGGTCGAGCGGGAAGTTCCACGGTACGATGGCGGCAACCACGCCGATGGGTTGGCGAGTGATGGTCGCCAGCGCGCCGGGCCTGGCGGGAGCCACTTCATCGTAGATTTTATCTACGCTTTCGGCATACCAGCTGAGGATGTGCGCGGCGCCGGGGACATCAATATTCAGCGCATCGTTGACCGGTTTCCCCATGCTGACGCTCTCCAGCAGCGCCAGCTCTTCGCGATGCTGAAGGATCAGCGCCGACAGGCGCAGCAGCGCGCGTTTACGCTCCTGCGGCGCCAGTCTCGACCAGACGCCGGAAGTAAACGCGCGGCGCGCGGAAGCGACGGCAATATCGATATCTTCCGCCTGCAGCGAAGTCACTTCCGCCAGCAACGTATTGCTGGCTGGATTAATGGCGGGACAGGTTTTACGGCTTTTCGCGACGTACGGTTGACCATCGATAATGGCGTGGCTGATAAAGCGCTGCTCCTGCAGCCTGCGCTGCCAAAAGTTTCTATCAGACATGAACCTTCTCCTTCGCATGTTGCGTAATTGTTATTTATTTGTTTCTTTGAGTTCATGATGCAGGAGGGCAATGCGGCGAGAAAGGACTAAAAATCTAGGCAACCTCTATAAAAATCGTTGTTAGCTGGCGTTAGCCATTTTTCTCATTACCGGTCTGATGACCATGCACTGTGATGGCGTTCAAAAAATAATACTGCGTCATTTTTCAATAAGCTGTAATGCAAAGAGTTTTTATTTGCGATCAGTTTTCTATAACGACGGGGCCCGGTGGGTTTTGGCAATATTAAATATTCTCAAATAAAAATATTGAGAACATAAATACTACTTAAGGCAAAATGAATAACGATGAAACGTTCGACCTCACCAGCGCATTTTAGTGAGCGTAAGCACAATTAATACGTTGTAATATAAGGTAGTTATATGCCTTGTTTTTTCTCATCCTGCTTATACTGGCCGAAGTATTATCCTCCGGCGCTCGCAATTTTCTCGCCAGGTATCTGTTAATTTTATGTAAAAATCTGATCGCTGTCGGATTGTTGATCTTTTTCACGGCAGAGGGTTGCAGGCCAGGGTGTTCATCGTTTAAAGCTAACCAGCCTGCCTCCTTGATGATAAAAAAATAAGGTATCACATGCCCCATTTCACCCTGAAACAGCTCAAATACTTTGTTGCCGTCGTCGAGGCGGAAAGTATTGCTGAAGCCTCACGCCAGCTGCATATCGCGCAGCCGTCGATTTCCATCGCCGTGAAGACGCTGGAAGATATGTTTGAACAGCAGTTTTTTATTCGCCACCACGCCCAGGGGGTATCAATGACCCCGAGCGGACAGCGTTTTTATGAAAAAGCCAAAGAACTGCTGCGGCTCTCTTATCAATTTGAACAAAACTCGAAGGCCGATAATGAGCTGGTCTCCGGGATTATTTCCATCGGCTGTTTCGAGACCGCCGCGCCGCTGTATATGCCGTCGTTGATGGCCGGGTTTAAGAAAATTTATCCGGAAATCACCATTAAAATTTACGACGGCGAGCAGCACGAGATTGCTCACGGTCTGCACCGCGGGCGTTTTGACCTGGCTTTTCTCTATGATCTCGAACTGGATACCTCGATTTATACCGAGAGCCTCAACGCGCCGCAGAAGCCCTATGCGCTGTTACCGGCGGATCATCCCCTGGCCCAGCGGCACGCCGTGCGGCTGTCCGAGCTGAGCAATCTGCCAATGATCCTGTTGGATGTGGTGCCGAGCAAAAACTACTTCATCAGCATTTTCAAAGATAAGGGCTACAACCCGCAGGTGGCCTACAGTTCGCCGTCGATTGAGATGGTGCGCTGCATGGTTGGCCAGGGGCTGGGCTTCTCGGTGCTGGTGACGCGTCCGGTGAACGACATGACCTATGACGGCCAGCAGGTACGCTGTGTGGAGATTCAGGATGAAATGGCGAATTCCGCGCTGGTGATGGCCCATCTGCGCAGTAGCGAACCGACCAAACCGACCAAACTGTTTATGGAGTATTGCCGCAACGCGGTATTAAGCCCGCCGCAGCAAGAAGTGAAAGTCGCCTGAATGAGCAAATTTACCCGCCATTAGCGCGGGTAAATATATTCATGTGGTATTTTCTGCGTTTTATTGCCTATAAAAAAACGAAGCTCTGACGATATTTTTATGAGCCTCGAAAGTCATGGTTGTTTTTCCTTTCAAAATCTCATGCCTGAAAAATAAATACTGCGTATTAGCGTGGCGGAAATGGCCTGGCGGCGGGGCGAATCCGCTGCATCATTATTTTATTCTCAGGTGCTAAATTTATAATAATTTACCTGTGCATAACGGTTTATTAACCTCGGTCATGAGCAGAACATCACCGAAGGACATATTTATGACCGTAGAAAAAATACAAATCGAGACGCTGGTTGTTGGTGGGGGGCAGGCCGGTATCGCCATGAGCGAGCACCTGAGCAAACAGGGGATTTCGCATCTGGTCGTGGAAAAGAATCGCATTGCCGAAGCCTGGCGTACCGGCCGCTGGGATTCGCTGGTGGCGAACGGCCCGGCGTGGCATGACCGTTTTCCGGGCATGGAGTTTAAAGGCGGCGACCTCGATGCCTTTATTGCCAAGGATGATGTTGCGCAATACTTTGTCGATTATGTGCGCGAGTTTAATCTTCCGGTCCGTACCGGCGTGGAAGTTAAAAGTGCGGTGCGTAACCACGGGCGTCCGGGGTTTACCATTGAAACCACCGACGGCGTGATTGAAGCGCTGAATATTGTCGCGGCGACCGGGCCGTTCCAGAAGCCGATTATCCCGCCGATCGCTCCGCGCGACAGCGCCATCCATCAAATTCATTCGGCGAAATATTACAACCCGCAGCAACTGCCGGAAGGCGCGGTGCTGGTGGTGGGCGCGGGCTCGTCCGGCGTGCAAATCGCCGATGAACTGCAGCGCGCGGGCCGCAAGGTTTATCTGTCGGTCGGCGCCCATGACCGCCCGCCGCGCGCCTATCGTAACCGGGATTTCTGCTGGTGGCTGGGGGTATTAGGCCTGTGGGATGCCCCGGCCAGCGAACCCGGTAAAGAGCACGTCACCATCGCGGTTAGCGGCGCGCACGGCGGCCACACGGTTGATTTCCGCGAGCTGGCGCATCGTGGTATCACGCTGGTTGGTCTCACCGAATCCTTCGCCGGGGGAACCGTCTCCTTTAAAAATAATCTCGTCGAAAACATTCGCCTCGGCGATGAAAACTATCTGGCGCTGCTGGATGCCGCCGATGCTTATATCGCCGCCAATGGCCTGGATTTACCGGAAGAGCCCGCCGCACGGCAATTCTTAGCGGACCCGGAGTGCATGACGTCGCCGATCCTCTCGCTCGATCTGGCGCAGGCGGGGATTAACACCATTATCTGGGCTACCGGCTATGCGGTGGACTACAGCTGGCTCAACGTCAACGCTTTCAACGAACAGGGCCGTCCTCAGCATCAGCGCGGCGTCTCCAGCGAACCGGGCGTCTACTTCCTCGGCCTGCCGTGGTTATCGCGCCGGGGATCAACCTTTATCTGGGGCGTCTGGCACGACGCGAAGCATATCGCCGACCATATCGCCACCCGCCGTAAATACACCCAGTACAAAGACGCCAGCCAGCGTTAATCATGACTTACTGAACAGGATAACCCTTATGCCGACCCATACTCGTATTCGGATGTTCAATACCAAAGAGACTTACCCTAATCAGACGCTGGACAATGATTTATGTCAGGCGGTACGCGCCGGTAATACCGTCTACGTTCGCGGCCAGGTAGGGACGGATTTTGAAGGCAATCTGGTGGGCCTTGGCGACCCGCGGGCGCAGGCGGAGCAGGCGATGAAAAACGTCAAACAGCTGCTGGAAGAGGCGGGGAGCGACCTGTCGCATATCGTGAAAACGACCACCTATATTATCGACCCGCGCTATCGCGAACCGGTCTATCAGGAGGTAGGCAAGTGGTTAAAAGGCGTGTTCCCGATCTCCACCGGGCTGGTGATTTCCGCGCTGGCGCAGCCGCAGTGGCTAATGGAAATTGATGTAATCGCCGTCATCCCTGATGACGCGGCGAAATAAGGAGGCAGAATGACATTTTCGATTGCCGCACACTGCCCGGAAAGCGGGCAGTTTGGTATCGCGATCAGCTCTTCAAGCATTGCCGTCGGCGCCCGCTGTCCGTGGCTGCAGGCGGGGGTAGGGGCGGTATCGAGCCAGAACATTACCTTACCGGCGCTGGGGCAACTCACTCTGGCGCAGATGGAGCAGGGGCTGACGGCGGAGAAAGCGATGCGTCGGGCGCTGGCGGAAGACGACTTTAGCCGCTATCGGCAGATTATCGCCATCGACGCCAGCGGCCAGACCGCGTGGTTCAGCGGCGATAAAACGCTGGGGACCTGGCATGTTGTGCAGGGCGATAACTGTATCGCCGGCGGTAATATGCTGGCATCTGAAGCGGTGATTGCCGCGATGGCGGCAACGTTTTCGCAAACCGAAGGCGAGCTGGCGACGCGGCTGGTTGCCGCGCTGCAGGCCGGCGTCGCCCAGGGCGGCGAGGCCGGGCCGGTCCATTCGGCGGCGGTGAAAGTGGTGGATGATTACTCCTGGCCGCTGGTGGATCTGCGCGTCGACTGGAGTGAAACGGACCCGATTGGCGAGCTGGCGGCGCTGTGGCAGGCCTATGAACCGCAAATGCAGGCCTATGTCACGCGCGCCCTCGACCCGCGGGAGGCTCCCAGTTACGGAGTACCCGGCGATGAATAGTCGATTACAGGATATTCTGGCGCGGCTGCTGGCGTTTGACACCACCAGCCGCGAATCGAACCTGGCGATGATCGACGATATTGCCGATTATCTCCACGGCTTCGCAATCGAAACGCAGCGCTTTTATGATGCGCAAGGGCGAAAAGCTAATCTCTATGCACGACTGGGCCCCGCGGGGCCCGGCGGCGTTATGCTCTCCGGCCATACCGATGTGGTGCCGGTTGACGGCCAGCCATGGACGGTTCCCCCTTTTGCCCTCACGCAACGCGATGGCCGCTGCTACGGCCGCGGTAGTGCCGATATGAAAGGCTTTCTCGCCTGCGTACTGGCCGCCATTCCTGATTTTCTCGCCCAACCGTTACGCATGCCGCTGCACCTGGCTTTTTCCTACGATGAAGAGGTGGGATGTCTTGGCGTACGCAGCCTGGTCGCCCATCTGCAGGCGTCGACAGAGAAACCGGCGATGTGCATTATCGGCGAGCCGACGGAGATGCGCCCGGTCTATGGTCACAAGGGGAAGCTGGCGATGCGCTGCGATGTTCACGGCCACGCTTGCCACTCCGCTTACGCGCCCGATGGCGTGAATGCGATTGCCTGGGCGGCAAAGCTGATTGGCCGCCTGGATGAGCTGGGCGAGCAGCTTGCGCTTCGCCAGGATACGCGTTTCGATCCGCCTTTCAGCACCCTGCAGGTGGGGGTAATTAAGGGCGGCGCGGCGTTGAATATTGTACCGCAGCACTGTCAGTTCGATTTTGAAATTCGCCATTTACCGGATGTGTCGGTCGATGATGCGCTGGCCTCGCTGCAGGCGTATGCCGAAGGCGAGCTGTTGCCAAAAATGCGCGCGACGGCGGCGGAATCGGCTATTACCTTTCAACCGCTCAGCCAGTATCCCGGCCTGCTGAGCGACCCGCAGTCGGCGTTCGCCGGCTGGCTGGCGCAGTGGGCCGAATGCGAGGATTTTTCAACGGTCGCTTTTGGCACCGAAGGCGGATTGTTTGATGAGGCCGGCGTGGCCACGCTTGTTTGTGGCCCGGGGAGCATGGAGCAGGGACATAAGGCGGATGAGTTTGTTAGCGAGGCGCAGTTGGAAAAGTGCGAGCAGATGTTGAAAAATCTCTGCCGCTGGATGTCAGCTTAAACGCCGGCGCGCCGCGAAGGCGGCGCGCTTTCTTGTAGGCCTTAAACCTTCTCTTTTGCAAAAGCCATGCTTTTAACACTCTTCGCTTTCGAGAAATAATAATAGACCGGCGAGACCACCAATAAACCCACAATCCAGGAGAGATCCGCGCCGCCAAAGGAGAGGGCGATTGGCCCGGTATAAATTGAGGTCGACATAAACGGTACTTCGACCAGAATACCGAGGATATAGCAGGATATCGCCGTTGCATTAAAGTAACCGTAAATACCGCCGTCGCGTTTAAAGAACGATTCAACGTGATATTCGCCGTGGGCCACTAAATAATAATCGACCAGATTAATCGCCGTCCACGGCACCAGCACATACAGCAGCACGGTAATAAAGTTAGTGTAGATTAGCAGGAAATTTTCCTGGCCATAGATAGCGAGGAATATCTCCAGCAGCATGGTCAAAATAGCGGTGATAATGCGTGCCCGTGCCATCGGCGACCAGCCATCGATAAAAGTCTGGCCGAGCGTCAGGGTACAGAGTACGCCGCAGTACAGCATCATCGAGTTGGTGGCGGCGATCCCCAGCGCCAGTACGATAATCACTATCGCCCCCATGCTGCCGGTCAGATCCATAATCCCTTGAATGATATCGTCATTACCGATACAAATCGCCACCAGCACCCCGAGCACCATCGGCAGATAGGAGCCGAGAATGCAGCCAAAATAGCTGGCGTAAAAGACGCTTTTATCGTTGGTGCTGTAGGGCATATAGCGGGAATAGTCAGAGACATACGGCGCATAGGCCAGCTGCCAGAGCGCGGCGATAGAGACGGCGCCGAGAAAGCCGACGATGTTGAAGCCGCCGCGGTCGACAAAGTCGCCCGGCAGGCCATGGATGAAGACTATCCACACGAAGGTTGCCACCAGTACAATGCCTGAAATCCACGACATGATCCGCGCGTAGGAGTGGATGATCTTATAGCCAAAGATGGTGGCGAACAGGCTTAGCGCGCCGACCACGATAATCCCGATGTCCGAGTTCATCGGCTGATAAATCGCGTGCATCGACTGCCCGCCGAGCACCAGACTGGAGGCGGTAAAGCCGATATACATCAGTACGACGATGGAGACCACCAGTACCGAACCATAGGAGCCAAATTGCCCCTTGGTCTGGACCATTTGCGGTACCCCGAGTTTTGGCCCCTGCGCCGAATGCAGCGCCATAAAGAGCCCGCCGACCAGGCTGCCGATAAATAGCGCAATCACTGACCATAAAAAGGAAAGGTGGAAAATCGTCACCGACATCGCGCCGGTGATGACCGTTAACAGCATAATGTTGGAGCCAAACCAAATGGTAAAAAGATCGCCTGGTTTGCCGTGGCGCATATTTAAGGGGATAGGTCTGATGGTATTACTTTCAAGATTCTCGACATTAACAGATTGATGTTTTGTCATGGTGCTCTCTCATTATTTTGGTCTTCATCAGCGTAAGAGTGATATTTCAATGAGGAGTACAGCTAATCTACTCATCACAACATTTCATTCACCATTTTTACAACTCTGTATCATTTGCGAAATGACAAAAAATATCGGTGCTGGATATAAAAAAAATGCTTTACCCGGCGCTGGAAAAACGCTGCATCTGTGCGTTGCGCTATTTTTAGAGTTTTATGCTTTGTGCTTAATTTTTTACTGGCAAACCCGCTGATGGTTTTTTATCGGGCAGATAAAACTCTGCCATATTGCGAGGAGATTAGAATGATGAACCGTAGAGAGAAATAACAATTCCCTGTTTTTATTATGGTCTAATGAGATAGGAGCTTGGCCCGATAAAATAATGGGGAAATAAAATAATTAGCTGATACATCATGACATTAGTATTATCGTGTGGTGTATCCTAAAGGCGCACAAATAACAGGGTTAAGTGCGTTATGCGAGGCGCTTCACAATAACCAACAGATATTTAATATAAGGGCAGGAATACGACATCCTGCCCGAAAATAATTAATAACCGACTTTATAAACCCGCCCGCTTTGGATCCCTTCGACGCTGCGGCGATAGGCCTGCGCCACCGCTGCGGCCGGTACGCTGGCGAAACCGGGGAAGAAACCATCATAGGTCTCGACAGACTCACTGAGCACGGTGGGGCTTATCAGGTTAATGCGGATCCCGCGCGGTAATTCGCAGGCGGCGGCGCGAACGAAACCCGCCAGTCCGGCATTGACGGTGGTGGCATTCACCCCTTGAGCGATCGGTTCATCGGCGACGATGCCGCTGATAAGGGTTATGGAACCACCATCGTTAAGATAATGCTGGCCGGTGAGGGCGAGGCGAATCTGCCCCAACAGTTTATCCTGCAGTCCCTGGTCAAAATCGCGGTCGGTCATCGTGCTTAGCGGGCCAAAGTATAAGCTGCCGGCTGCTGAGACAATGGCATCGACCGGGCCAACTTTCTCGAACAACGCCTGCACGCTGTGCTGCGAGGTAATATCAACCTGCTCGTCGCCGTGGGTGCGGCCAACGCGGATAACTTCATGCTGGCGGCTCAGTTCTTCCGCAACCGCGCGGCCAACGGTACCGCTGGCGCCAATAACGATAATTTTCATCGCAAACTCCTCAGTGAAGTGAGCCTCTATTCTTTAATTAATCGATTGTCGGATAAACTGGCTAAAAGTTAGATGATTGCTAACCAGAGGTTTGCAATATGGATAAGCTGCGTGGAATGGAGACGTTTGTCGCGGTGGTAGAGTGCGGCAGTTTTACCGGCGCGGCGACGCGCCTTGAGATGTCGGCGGTGATGGTCGGCAAATATATCGCCTTAATTGAAGGCCAGCTCGGCACCCGCCTGCTGGAGCGAAATACCCGTCGGCAAAGCCTGACCGATGCCGGGCGAGTCTATTTTGACGAGGCGCGGCGGGTACTGGAGCAGGTGGCGAATGCCGAGCGTTCGGTTGAACGGTTACGGCTGGCCCCTGCCGGTACGCTACGGGTGAGCGCGCCGGTTTCTTTCGGCGCCAGCATTATCGCGCCGCTGACCGCCTCCTTTCTGCAGGCCTGGCCGGAGGTACGCGTCGAGCTTGATTTGACGAACCGCATGGTGGACCTGGTGGATGAGGGAATCGATCTGGCGATTCGTATCGGTGACATCCAGCGTACCGATCTGGTGGCGAAGTATCTCGCTCCCTATCGTATGGCGATCTGCGCGGCGCCGGATTATCTGGCGCGCCACGGCACGCCGCAGACGCCCGCTGATTTAGCCGGACATCAGTGTCTTTCGCATACGGTGTGGACCGCGCGCAACGAGTGGCGGCTGCCGGGCGCTGCGGAAGAGGTGCGCTGGAAGCGCGACGCGGTACTGCGCTGCAACGATGGCTACGCGCTGCGTATGGCGGCGGTGGCCGGCGCCGGGCTGTTATTGCAGCCGGAAGTGCTGCTGGCGGAAGATTTAGCCAATGGCCGACTGGTGCGTATTTTGCAAAATTACACCCCGGAACCGAGGCCGATACACCTGCTGTGGCGCCAGGATCTGCGCCCGTTGCCGAAGCTTACCCGCTTCGTCGAGCATTTGTTAAAGGAAGTGAACGGTATTTATAAGCTATGATTATCGTGTCTGATGAAAGCATTCATCGTGAAACAGTAATGGAGGTATGGATAGATGGGATTATTAAGTTTTGTGAAAGAAGCGGGCGAGAAGATCTGGGATGCCGTGTCCGGCTCCAGCAAGGAAGATCAGGCCGACAAGCTGAAAAAACATATTGATAGTCTTAACCTGCCTGGTGCCGAAAAGGTCAATATTGCCGTAGCGGACGATGGTACCGCGACGGTAACGGGCGATGTCGGTTCACAGGAAGATAAGGAAAAAATTCTGGTGGCGGTAGGTAACGTAACCGGGATTGGCCAGGTCAACGATAGCGTTACTGTGACGCAGAGCGGGGCGGAAAGCCGTTACTATACGGTTAAATCCGGTGATACCCTCAGCGCCATCTCAAAAGCGATGTATGGCTCCGCCAATGACTATCAGCGTATTTTTGAAGCCAATAAACCGATGCTGAAGCATCCCGATAAGATCTATCCGGGGCAGGTGCTGATTATCCCGGCGAAGTAAGCCGTGAATCAGGGATTAATAGCAACGTTTTGATGGAGATTGTAATGGGATTATTAGATCAAATCGGCGGCGTGCTTGGCGGGCAGGCTGGCAAAGCTGAACAACTTCAGGCGATCATGACCTGGATTGAACAGCAGGGCGGTATCCAGGGAATCCTGGAAAAATTCCGCAGCGGCGGCTTAGGTGAAATCGTCGAGTCGTGGCTTAGCCAGCAGAGTAATATGTCGGTGAACAGCGATCAGATTACCTCGGTGTTCGGCTCGCCTGCCCTGCAGGATCTCGGCGCCAAACTGGGCGTTGATTCGCAAACCGCCTCATCGCTGATTGCGGAATACCTGCCAAAAATCGTCGATGGCCTGTCGCCGCAGGGCGAAGCGCCGTCCCAGGGCGACCTGGTCTCCGCAGGACTTAATCTACTGAAAGGTAAGTTTTTTAGTTAAGCGCTAGCCGTTTGAGTTTTAACTTATCACATAATACGGGCCTGAATAACGGCCCGTATTTTATTATCCGCCATAAATTCATCTCATCACGATTATTTATTCTGTATTACTAATTGACAATTTACCGCTGCGTTGAAAATATCATTATTTAATCTTACCGGAACGGTTATGATAAATTTTTATGATATTTATCGGCGTTCTGCCGGGCTAATTAGTTTTTTTATTTTCTGTAGCCATAAACAAAGTAATTTACCCTTTCGCTAAATAATGCGCATTATCTCCAAAACATAAAAACACCTGCACATCACAACCATTATTAATGGTTCCTGACTTTGGAGAATGCTATGCCGACCAAAGAATCATCGCCGCCGCTTATTGAGAAGCACACCATTGGCTATATTCCGCCAGAAGATCGCCACGGTAAAACCCGCGATCTCTTTACCCTGTGGTTTGGCGGCAACATCGCGCCGCTGCCGATCGTTACAGGCGCCCTGGGAGTACAGATCTTTCACCTGAATCTGCTGTGGGGGATCGTTGCGATTTTAGTCGGCCATCTGGTCGGCGGGGCGCTGATGGCGCTGCACTCGGCGCAAGGGCCGCAGATGGGGATCCCGCAGATGATCCAGAGCCGCGCGCAGTTTGGATCTTTTGGTTCGCTGCTGGTGGTGGCGATCGCCGGGGTGATGTACGTCGGTTTCTTTGCTTCGAACATCGTGCTGGCCGGGCAGTCGCTGCACGGCATCGCTCCCGCGGTTCCGCTACCGGTGGGGATTGCGATCGGCGCGGTGGGATCCTGCGTGATTGGCATCATTGGCTATCGATGTATTCACATTCTCAACCGGATCGGCACCTGGGTGCTGGGCATCGGCATTATGGTCGGCTTTGGCTACATCTTCACTCATCTGCATACCGCCGATTTCTTAACTCGCGGCGGTTTTTCCTTCTCGGGCTGGCTGGCCACCGTGTCGTTGGCGGCGCTGTGGCAGATTGCCTTCGCCCCGTATGTTTCTGATTATTCGCGCTACCTGCCGGCGGATGTTCCTGTCGCCGCGACGTTCTGGGCCACCTACCTTGGCTCGACGCTCGGTTCCAGCCTGTCGTTTATTTTTGGCGCGGTAGCGGTGCTGGCAACGCCGGTGGGGCTGGAAACCATGGATGCGGTAAAGCTGGCGACCGGCGCGATAGGCCCGTTGATGCTGGTGCTGTTCCTGCTGAGCGTCATCAGCCATAACGCGCTTAATCTGTATGGCGCGGTGATGTCGGTGATAACCCTGGTGCAAACCTTCCTGTGGCGCTGGATCCCCGGCAGTCGTAGCCGGGCGCTGCTGTCGGTCATCGTGCTTATTTGTTGCGTGGCGGCGGCGATCTTCGCCTCGGCGGACTTTATCAGCCACTTTATCGATCTGGTTCTGGCCCTGCTGGTGGTGCTGGTGCCGTGGACCGCGATAAACCTGATCGACTTCTACGCCATTCACAAGGGCAACTACGATATTAACTCGATATTTCAGGTGGATGGCGGTATCTATGGCCGTTACAACCCGCACGCGCTGCTGGCCTACGCCATTGGCATCCTGGTGCAGATCCCGTTTATGAATACCCCGCTGTACGTTGGCCCGGTCTCGGCGTGGTTTAACGGCGCCGATCTCTCCTGGCTGGTCGGCCTGCTGGTGACCTCGCCGTTGTACTACTGGCTGGCGAGCCGCGATAGCGCCTGGCGTCGCCGTCAGGTTGGCCTCAAGCAGGCGATGGATTAAGTTATAAAGCGGAGCGCCGCTGGCTGGCCTTACGGTACTGCAGCGGCGTCTGGCGCATCATCTTTTTAAAACAGGTAATGAAGTAGGTCACCTCGCCAAATCCCACCGCCACTGCGATGGCATCAACGCTCTCATCGCTATTACGTAGCAGATCGCAACTGCGTTTTATTCGCCGGGTGAGCAAATATTCATGGATATTGCCGCCGGTCTGCTGACGAAAAACCCGCGAGGTGTAGCTGCGCGAAAGTCCGAGGTCGCAAGCCAGCTGGTCAAGGGAAAACTTGCTGGCATAGTGGGCTTCGATCCAGTTCATAATCCGCGAGGCGACGGTCTGCTGGCGCGGCGGGTAGCGTTGCGGCTGCTCGGGTAGAAACGTCATTAGCTGCATCATCAAAAACGCCACCTCGCAGGCGGTGGTCTGCTCGTTATCCTCCAGACGCTGAAACTGTTCAAGGATCCTTTCGATAAATGCCGCGTGCTCGCTGAGGTCGTAAATTTGCGCCGGCAGATTGCTGGCGGCCAGCGCCGCGAACTGGGCCTGATGGCGCGGGAAAGCGCTGAGCGCGCTCTCGACGACCGACTGCTCAATGTGCATGGTGGTGCGGTGATAAGGATTTTTATCGCTATGATCGACCTGCACTTTGTGCAAACGGAAGGGCGGGAAGATAAATAATCGCCCCGGACGGGCGGTGTAGTGCTGGTTATCCACCACCACGATGCCATAGCCGCTGGAAATATAAAGCAATTCAACGCATTGATGCCAGTGGTAGTAAAGCACGCTGGTGGTGTACATGCGATTAAACGAAATGGCCTGCCGATCGAGCGTAATACGTTCCAGCAGTTGCGCTTCGCCCATTTTGCCTCCAGGACAACAGATTTAAATTTTTACGCCATCATTTGCAATTTATCCTCCGCGCGGTCGACAAAATCCAGCAAAAATGAAATGGCGGTTTAAATTTGTGAGTCCGCTCACTCAGCGCCGGGAATAAAAGCGGTTACTCTTCATCCAGACGTCGCACACGTGGCTTGATAAAAGCTTAATAACAATAACTTACCTCTACCCTCGTGTTATACGGGAGGACCCTGTGCAACCTGAAAATATTCATCTGGATAACCCACTGATAAGCCGGGAAGAGGTGCTACGGCTGGTCAATGAAATGCTGAATGCGGTAGCGCCTTATTTTAAAAACGACGCCAGCCGCATTGATTTAGCGAACTTCACCGCTCACTACGGCCAGCAGGTCGCGAGCATGGAAACCTTTTCCCGGCTGCTGTGGGGCGTAACGCCGCTGTTGGCTGGCGGCAGCGAGCCGCAGCATTTCTCCTTCTATTTACAGGCGATAAAAAACGGCACCAATCCGCAGCATGCCGATTATTGGGGCGAAGTCGCGCCTTACGATCAACGCATCGTCGAGATGGCGGCTTACGGACTATTGCTGGCGCTGGCGGGCGAAACCGTACTGGCGCACTTCAACGCTGTGGAAAAAGAGAACTTATGGCGCTGGCTAAAGCAGTGCGAGACCCAGGATATCCCGGATAATAACTGGCACTTCTTTCCGATTCTGGTGCAGGTTGGCTTTCATTATTGCGGAATGCCGACCAATCCGCAGGCGCGGGAAGATCATTTTGCCGCAATGGAACGTTATTACCTCGGCGATGGCTGGTACTCGGATGGTCCGGGCCGCCCGCGCGACTATTACATCTCGATGGGCTTCCATTTCTATGGCCTGATTTACGCGAAGCTGATGGCCGATGTCGATCCGCAGCGCTGTGCGGAACTGCGTCAGCGGGCCGCGCGTTTCTCCTCTGACTTCATCCATTTCTTTGCCGATGACGGCGCGGCGATCCCGTTCGGCCGTAGTCTGACCTATCGCTTTGCCGAAGCGGCGTTCTGGAGCGCGGCGGCCTTCGCCGGGCTGGAGGTATTTTCGCCGGGGGTGATTAAAGGCATCGTATTGCGCCACCTGCGCTGGTGGCTGAAACAGCCGATGTTCGATCGCGACGGCGTACTGAGCGTCGGCTACAGCTACCCGAACCTGGCGATGGCGGAAGATTACAACGCGCCGGGTTCACCGTACTGGGGGCTGAAAACCATGCTGGTGCTGGCGTTAGGCGAGGGCGACGCCTTCTGGCAGGCGACTGAGTTGCCGTTGCCGCCGCTGCCCGCGCAGCACACAATAGCCCATGCGGATCAGGTGCTGGTACATCAGGCCGATCACCTGTGGATGCTGACTTCCGGCCAGCTGGAGCTGAACAACTTCGTTAATACCGAGGCGAAATACTGCAAATTTGCCTACTCCACCCGCTTTGGTTTCACCATTGAACGGGGGCGCTACGGGTTGAACCATGCCGCTCCCGATTCGATGCTGCTGCTGGCCGAAAAGGATAACTACTGGCGCGGTCGCCGCGAATGCCAGCAGGTGGTTACCGCTGATGGCACTATTTACAGCCGCTGGCTGCCGTGGCGCGACGTGGTGATTGATAGCTGGCTACTGGCGCTGGGCGACTGGCAACTGCGCGTCCACCGCATAGCTACCCAGCGCGCGCTGGATTGCGCAGAAGGCGGCTTTAGCCTGGCGAATCGTCCGCTGCCGCAGGCGCAAGAGAGTGACGGCGCCTGCTGCTTACGCAACGCCCGCGATATCTCGGCGATTTTCTGTTTACATCCGCACGCCCGCCGCGGCGAGACGGTGCTGACGCCGCCGAACAGCAATCTGTTGTTCGCCGAACGTGCGGCGGTGCCGGTGCTGCGCGGCGAGCTCGATGCGGGGACGCATTGCCTGGTAAGCGCGGTATGGGCGGGGAATGCCGCCGACTTCGAACCGCAACACTGCCCACAGGCCTTCATTAGCGATGACGCGGTACGCTTCGTGACGGCACGACAAGAAACGACGCTCGTTCTGGCCCCGGAGGCATCGCTATGAGCACATCATCATCCGTACGCGCCGCGCAGTACAAAATGAGTACCTTTATTTTTCTCTACTTCTTCACCTGGTCATCCAGCTTTGGCCTGTATGCGCTGTGGCTGAGCCAGAAGGTAGGCCTCGATAGCATTACCATCGGCAGCGTGTTCGCCATTAATGGCGTTTTCGCGGTGGTCCTTAAGCCGGTGTATGGCTATATCATGGACAAAATCGGCATGAGCAAGTGGCTGCTCTATTTTGTCTGCGCCATTTCCGCGCTGATGGCGCCGTTCTTCGCGCTGGTGTACCAGCCGCTGCTGCAAAGCCACGCGACGCTGGGGATTATCATCGGCGCGCTGTATTTGAGCCTCGGCTGGTACGCCGGGGTGGCGGCTTCCGAATCTTATGCCGACCGCTTTAGCCGTCTGTACGGGCTGGAGTTTGGCCGTATCAGAATGTGGGGTTCGCTGGGCTGGGCGATGGCGGCTTCGGTCTCCGGACTGCTGTTTAACTTCACGCCGCTGGCTAACTTTTTGCTCAGCAGCGGCACCTCGGTACTGATGCTGCTGGTGCTGATTAGCCTCAAAATTGGTGATGAACAGCTGCGCAATAACAACGTTATTTCCGCGAATAAGATCGTCTTTGCCGATGTGTTGATGCTGCTGAAAAATCGCAAATTCTGGATGTTCAGCCTCTACGTCGCCGGAGTGGCGTGGATGATGTTCATCGCCGAGCAGCAGTTCCCGCGCTATTTCGTCTCGTTCTTTGCCACCAAAGAGCAGGGCAACGCCTGGTACGGCTATCTGAGTACCGTCCAGTCGGGGATGGAGTTCGTAATGATGATGTTTATCCCATGGCTGGTGAACCATTATGGCGCCAAGCGCGGCCTGCTGTTCTGCGGCTGCGTAGTGGGGGCGCGGCTGATTGCCTCCGGCCTGACCAATGACCCGATTGTCATCTCCATCATCAAACCGTTTTACGGCGTTGAGATCGCGCTGCTGCTGATTTCGGTCTTCAAATACATCGCCGAACACTTCCATCGTCGGGTTAACGCCACGATGTACCTGCTGGGTTACCAGGCGATGATTTATGTCGGATCGATTGTGGTCGCGCCGCCGGCGGGTTACCTGTACGACAAAATCGGCTTTGAGCATACCTATCTGTTGATGGGCTGCTGCGCCCTGACGTTTACGCTGATTTCCGCTTTTACGCTATCGCGCTGCCAATCGAAGCGCGATGCCTCACGACCCTTTACTCCGGCTTTAGATACCGCCTCGGTTGAACCGGCCAAACATTAATTCAGGAGTTGTTATGACCAAATCTGTTATCACCGAAGCGCTGCGGCCGATAGAACTGTATCAGGTTGACCGCCTGGCGTTGAGCCAGAAGCTGGAAGATGCGCTGGCCCGCGTGACGCGCAAGCTCGACAAAAATATCGTTGCCTTCGGCGATAAGTTCCCCGGCGAAGCCTGTGAAAACGGCATCTGGCCGCGTACCGATAACGTAGAGTGGACCACCAGTTTTTGGCCGGGCCAACTGTGGCTGGCGTGGGAGATGACCGGCAAAGCGCGCTACCGCGAAGCCGCTGAGCGCTATTTGCCGTCGTTCGCCCGGCGTATTGAGCAGCGTATCGACACCGCGACCCACGACCTCGGCTTCCTTTATTCGCTCTCCTGCATCAGCGCCTGGCGGCTCACCGGCAATGAAGCCGCTCGCCAGTCGGCGCTGCTGGCTGCCGAGCGCCTGATGGAGCGTTTTAACCCGACGGCCAAAATTATCCAGGCGTGGGGCGATTTAAACGATCCGGAACAGCAGGGGCGAATGATCATCGACTGCAATATGAACCTGCCGCTGCTGTACTGGGCCAGCGAGCAGACCGGCGACCCGCGCTACGCGCAGGCGGCAACGGCGCATGCCGGACAGGCGGCGAATTATATCGTGCGTGAAGATGCCTCGACTTATCACACCTACTATATGGATGTGCAGACCGGCGAACCGCGCTTTGGCAACACCCATCAGGGCTACAGCGATACCTCATGCTGGTCGCGCGGCCAGGCGTGGGGCATTTACGGTTTCCTGCTGAGCTATCAGCACACCGGCGATAAGCAGATGGTTGAGCTGTCGCGCAGCCTGGCGCACTACTTCCTCAACCGCCTGCCGGAAGATGATGTTTGCCATTGGGATCTGGCGCTGCTCGGCACCGATGCCGTGCGCGACAGTTCGGCGGCGGCGATTGCCGCCTGCGGCCTGCTGGAGCTGGTCAAAGCGCTGCCTACGCTCGACGCCAACCGCGCGTATTACGAAGAGATGGCGCTACGCATTGCGCTATCGCTGACCGACAACTACCTGGCCCACGACGATGACCCTACCGAAGGGCTGCTGCAGCACTCGGTTTATCATATGGGCAGCGGAAAAGGCGTCGATCAGTGCTGTAGCTGGGGTGACTATTTCTATCTTGAGCTGCTGGCGCGGCTGCGACAGATTTGGTACCCGTACTGGTAATCCTCAAGGAATGGAGAGCGAGATGAAAAACGTAGCCGTGTTATTAGCCCCCGGGTTTGAAGAGGGGGAAGCGATAGTCACTATCGATATCCTGCGCCGTCTGAATATTGCGGTGCAGACGATTGCCTGCGGCGAGAGTCGCGAAGTGGTGAGCTACCACGCTATCCCGATGCTAGCGGATAGCACCCTGAAGGCCAGCTTCGATCAAACCTTTGATGCCGTGGTGTTGCCGGGCGGCCCGGAAGGCAGTGTTAATCTGGCGAAAAGCGCGGAGGTTATTGCCTTCGTTCGCCGCCACGATGAAGCGGGTAAATATATCTGCCCGATTTGCTCCGCCGCCGCCCGCGTGCTGGGCGGCAATGGGCTGCTGAAGGGGCGTCGCTATGTCTGTTCCGGCGATCTTTGGCAGCAGGTGAGCGATGGCGTGTACGTGGATGCCGACGTCGTGGAAGACGGCAATCTGCTCAGCGGCCGGGGGCTGGGCAAGGTATTTGATTTCGCTTTCACCCTGGCGGCTCGGCTGCAGGGCGATGAAGCGCCGGCGCGCGAACAGGCGGAACATATTTATTATCCGTGGCTCTAGCCGCTCGGCATGCTGTTGAAGGTTTCACTGCCCGTGTTATGCGGGCAGTGGCTGGATTAGTGGCAGTCTGGTACGCGTTCAGCTTTTTCACGGCTGATATCTAGCAGCGCGCTGCGGAAAGAGGCATTAAACATCGGTCCATGGCCCAGGCCCGGGAAATCCCAAACAGCGGCATCTACCTCTTTCTCTTTCAGCGTAGTCATCGCGGTATTCACTTTTGTTAGCACGTGATCAGCGTTCGAATCCCGCTTATCGCCCGGCGTCGCTGACCCTTCCATAATGACCAGACTTTTGCCGCAGTACGACGCAGGTTCGGCCGTCGTGATGCGGCTAAGTAGCGCAAAGTTATCCCGGCTAAGCGATGGACTGGCGCTGTAATAAGCGTGGAAGTACGAGGACGACAGCCAGGAGTCGAGTACGAACAGGCCGCCGTAGGAGTGGCCCCACAGGCCGCGGCGCTGCGGGTTGATATGCAGACCTTGCTCCGCCTTAAGGGCGATATGCGTTTCCAGCAACTGACGGAAGCCATGACTCCCCCCGTTTTTACGGCCAGTCGGCGTTGCGCCCTTGCTGTTGTCAACAGGCGTATAGTCAAAGGACCGGCCCTTCAGATCGAAAGGCAGGTTGGTCCGATAGCCGACCGCGACGATCACCGGCGGCGATTGCGCCGTGAGCTGTTTGAGCAGCTCGTCAGAAAGTCGGTCCATTACCGCATTACCGTCAAGCATGTATAACACCGGGTAGCCGGTGGGCGGCGCGGCTTTGTTCGGCACTGCCGTCCACACCCGATAGTGGCGTGCGCCGTCGGCGGAATCGAACTGATGGACGCTGAAGTGGTAAAAGGCCGAACCCTTTTCGGCGATATTGGGCCCCAGCGGCTGCATATCGGGTTTTGCTAAGACAGGAGCGCTGTAACTGAGCGTAAGGCAAGAGAAAATGGCAAAAAGCGTCCTGCGCGGGGGCGTGGAGCGAGACTCGCGGGCATACATCTGATGATTTTTCCTTTTCCGCCGGTGAATTTTAATTTTAGCCTGCACATACCGTTTGGGGGTACCGTGCCAGACAGGGTGTTAACAAAAACAATAATAAGAATAATTACCAATTTCATTTAAGGATTGCAATGATTAATAGGAATCGAATGAAAGCGGAAAGGCGTATAGGGCAAATCTCAGTTGTAGGGAATGGAGGGAATATCAGATCGGAGCAGTAAGCGCTCGGAAAGTAAGGATAAAAAGGAATGAGCGGGGGACACGGTAGGTGATAGATATGGACTGATGTCTGCAATCAGACACACCATGCGACGTGTTTTGATGTTTATTATTATTAAAGGTTGGTATGTAAATAGAGAGATGTAAACGTTCGTGGTTAATACTGTGGTGGTAGGAATGTTTATTATGATGGTTTTTTATAAAGATGGATTTCTATTTTATCCAAATGGCGGATTTCTTATTTCACCATAATTTCCCGGTATATTGTTCTTGGTAAATATAGTTATATGGAGCATTTTTATAAAGTGTATTAACGCGGCAGGGGCCTTGCAAGCGGGAGAGAATATTATAAGGAGGGAAATATTCTCTCCCTCCACCGGAAAGTGAGGGAATGCCATAGGATAATGTGGCCACGGAACGTCCCGCATTTTTCTGGATAGATGATAAGAAGTGCTTACGCTTTCCATTGATTTCAATTGTTTTTCTTTTTTGCAATCATGGAATTATACACTCGCCATAATGACACTATCAACATTCCAGGCGCCGGACGTCGTTCGTCCGAAGGAACCCCCTCAGCGGCGTCCAGTCGCATTAGAGAATCGCCGTAACCCTTTCATACTACAGGTATAACCAGAGCCACTTCTGGTTATCGTTTTTCTTGCGACTCTCTCCGGCCTGCGAGCCTGTTGATGGGCAGAGCATCGTCAAAAAAACGCCGTTTTTTTTATATCTTAAGTGCGTGGTAATTTGTTTTTTTATCAATGGGTTATTGTGTTTTGCTAAGGTAAGTAAAGATAACTTTAGGGGTTGGGTAGATGTTGATAAGAATAATGAAGCTAACTTCATTTTAAATTAAGCGCAAAGCTAACTATCTTGGCATTTAATTCAATCTATTACTTTCTTTACCCTCAGCAGGAAAGAGGTTGTAGACGCTGGTGGTTTATTCATCGGCGCTGTGATAGCGCGTTTGAGTTGGCCGTAACCATCCCCGGTAATCGGGGGAAACACATTGATTTTTCGGGGGGAGAGAGGGCGGTCTTCTCCTGAAACACTATTCATCCCGCCAGAGAAAACATTATGGAAACTAAAGAGTTTGTTCTGAACGACAAAAAATTCATGTTGGTAAAATTACAAGCGTGGAATCGCCTGATGTTTGTTGCGGATTTACAGAAAGATATTCTTACGCCGCTTCTGGATAACCTGGGCGAAAAATCTCTGGAAGGTGTTTTTTCAGCTGTATCCGAGCAGGGCGCTAAGCCAGATGTAATGAAGTTATTAAAATCACTGTCTGGTGTAATCGATAGTCGTAATTTAGAGAAATGGGTAAAAAGAGTACTCTCTGAGGGAATGATTGTTTCTATCAAAGAGGATGAACAAAAAGTAAAACTATCTTTCCACGAGCTTACAAAACTATTCTCGGCTCCGCAAGATATTATCATGCTGATGAAAGAAGCCATTGTATTTAATCTCGATGGCATTCTCGACATTATTAAGGGTATGGGAGGGAAAAAGGCTGATACACCGCAAATAAGCTAAAGAGGAGCTCAGGAGAATAGCTCTTCAAACTATAAGAAAATACATTGAATCAGAAATGGAATAGGGATGTTCCTGGGTGGTTTTGAGCTTATCACCGTGTGTTTTCTTTTTTATTAATAAATATGGACTGAATTTATATGAATGGAACAATAGATTTTTTCTCGCCAACAGGCGAAAAACTCGCAAGCACGGCAGAAATGACAGGGGCTGCCCCGGTCGAAAGCGGAGCGATCCGTTTACCTGTATCTGCGAGGGATGTCACGGGCGTACAAAAGGATAAGAACGCCCTTAATATCTTAATGAAAGATAATCAAAAAATCGTCATCGAAGACTTTTTTGGCGACACAAAAAAGAAGCTGGTTTTTGACGATGGTAAGGAGATTTTTGAGGCTGATTATCTCGACAAAGAACAATTCAATGGTCTGCAATTTAAACCATTACAGAGCTTTGAAGAGGTGTTTACCGCGGCTGAACCAGCCGCGAACGATAGCGATGTTTATGTATGGGTCGTGCCATTAATCGCCGCGGTTGCGATCGGTGGTCTCGCCATTGCCGCCGTTAATGATAACGACGACGGCGGTGATAATAGCCAGGATAAGGCCAAAGCCAAACTCAAGGAAGCGAAAGACGGCGCCAATCAGGCGATCGACACTATGGCGTACCTGAGCAGCGAACAGAAAGAAGCCGCTCACCAGGCCGTTGAAAATGCGACCACCGTAGATGAGGTGCAGAAAGCGCTGTCCGGCGCCACGGCGAAAAATCTTGAAGAAGCCAAAGCCGATGCCAATCAGGCGATCGACGGTATGACGCATCTGAGCGATGAGCAGAGAGGGGCGGCTCAACAGGCGGTGAACGTTGCGACCGGCGTTGTGGGCGTAGAGGAAGCGCTTGCTGACGCGGTGGCGAAAAACCTTGAGGAAGGCAAAGCCGACGCCAGTGAGGCAATCAACGCCATGGCGTACCTGAGCGACGAACAGAAGGCTGAAGCTCAGAAAGCCGTTGATAATGCGACCAGCGTCGACGAGGTGCAGAAAGCTCTGGCCGATGCCGTAGCGAAAAACCTTGAGGAAGGTAAAGCCGACGCCAATGAAGCGATCGACAATATGGCGTACCTGAGCAACGAGCAGAAGGCCGAGGCACACCAGGCGATCAATGGCGCGACTGACATTGCGCAGGTGGAAAAAACCGAGGCCGATGCCGCGGCGACAAACCTTGAGGCAGGCAAAGCCGACGCCAACAAGGCGATCGACGATATGGCGTACCTGAGCAACGAGCAGAAAGCCGAGGCGCAGCAAGCGGTGAACGACGCGACCGACATTGCGGGCGTGGAAAAAGCGGTGGCCGATACCGCGGCGAAAAACCTTGAGGAAGGTAAAGCCGACGCCTATCAGGCGATCGACGATATGGCCTATCTGAGCGATGAGCAGAAAGAAGCGGCCCGCCAGGCGGTGAAAGACGCGACGGACCCGGCGGGGGTAGAGAAAGCGCTGACTGATGCCGTGGCGACAAACCTTGAGGAAGGCAAAGCCGACGCCAATAAGGCGATCGACGACATGACCTATCTCAGCGACGAGCAGAAAGAAGCGGCTCACCAGGCAGTGAACGACGCCACCGACATTGCGGGCCCGGAGAAAGCCGAAGCCGCCGCTGCCGCGAAAAACCTTGAGGAAGGCAAAGCCGACGCCAATAAGGCGATCGACGACATGACCTATCTCAGCGACGAGCAGAAAGAAGCGGCTCACCAGGCAGTGA
>NZ_JAQIRG010000007.1:0-310715 GCF_050600725.1 Klebsiella sp. 141251 | reverse complement strand
GGCTACTGGTTGGTGGTGCGGCCTGTGGGATGGGTAGCCCGGGCGAGGCATTTATGCCGACCCCGGGAAGGGCGGCGGTGCCACATGCGAAAAAAGAGCCCGTACTTTCGTACGAGCTCTCATCTCGAATATGGCGGTGAGGGGGGGATTGACTCGCTTCGCTCGCCCCTGCGGGGCAGCCCGCTTACTGCGTTCGCGGTCTGTCCAACTGGCTGCGCCAGTTGTCGAACCCCGGTCGGGGGTTCTCGTCCCCCCTAACGGAGAATATAAAAGAAAAGAGCCCGTACTTTCGTACGAGCTCTCATCTCGAATATGGCGGTGAGGGGGGGATTCGAACCCCCGATACGTTGCCGTATACACACTTTCCAGGCGTGCTCCTTCAGCCACTCGGACACCTCACCATATTGTCTTGCTGCTCACCTTGGGTGGGCAACGGGGCGCTACTATAGGGAGTTGCGCTAAAACGGTCAAGCATATTTTTTTCTTTCTTTATCGTTCGGTTAAGCAATGAACACTGCCCCGTCGATTCATCGACGGGGCAGCTATTTTAACGCTGGGAATCCAGCTTTTCGTTGTTCTTCACGACATCCTGCGCCTTGCTGTAGCTTTCAATCAGCAACTGGTACGCCGGGAAGACTTTGGTATACACCTCAGCCCACTCGGCGGCATCCGGACGGTTCCAGGTGCGCTGCAGTTCAGAGGCTACCGCAGCAGTATCCATTGGCACTACACCGGCCTGGACTACGCGGGCCAGGGTGATCTCCTGCGCCATTTTGCTATAGGTACCCGAGGCGTCGATAACGGCAAACACCTTATAACCGTCGGCGACGGCGGCAATTGCCGGGAAAGCCATGCAGACGCTGGTAATGGTACCGGCGATGATTAAGATTTTGCGCCCGGTCGCTTTCACCGCGGCGACAAACTCCGGGTTGTCCCAGGCATTGATTTCGCCTTTACGCGCAATATATTTCGCATGCGGCGCGTTCTCATGAATTTCCGGAATCAACGGGCCGTTCGGGCCTTGCGGTACGGAAGCGGTGGTGATCACCGGGATCCCGGCAAGGGATGCCATTTTCGCCAGCGCGGCGGCGCGAGCGCGCAGTTCTGGCATCGGCATATCGCCAACGGTCTGGAACAGGCCGCTTTGGTGGTCAATCAACAGCATCGCGGTATCGTTAACATCAATCACCGGACGAGAACCGTTAAAGTTAGCTGGAGTAGACATATTCTTCACCTCAATTTCGTTAGATTTGGCCAAAACGGCCGCTGTTAAAATCGTGAATTGCCTCGGCAATTTGCGTTTTGGTATTCATCACAAACGGGCCGTAGCCCACGATCGGCTCCTGCAGCGGCTCGCCGGCCATCAGCAGAACTTTCGCGTCGGAGCCCGCTTCCAGATGGAAGGCTTCGCCTTTCTGGCTCAGCACCACCAGCTGTCCTTCCCGGGCGTTTTCCGTACCGTTAACGGTGACTTCACCTTCCAGTACGACCAACGCGGTGCTCCAGCCTTCCGGCTGACGCAATGTCACATCGTGACTTTGTTTGAGCTGCATATCCCACACGTTTAACGGTGAGAATGTGTGCGCTGGGCCGGCAACATCGCCGTAACGCCCGGCAATCACTCTGAAGGTCCCGGCATTGTCTTCCAGCGTCGCTTGCGGAATGACGTCTGCGGTAATGCTCTGATAGCCCGGAGTCGTCATTTTGTCTTTCGCCGGCAGGTTGACCCACAGCTGCATCATTTTCAGTTCACCGCCAGAGCGGGTGAACGCTTCGGAGTGGAACTCTTCATGCAGTATCCCGGCGCCAGCCGTCATCCACTGCACGTCGCCTGGGCCGATAACGCCGCCTCTGCCGGTTGAGTCGCGATGCTCTACTTCACCGGAGTAGACAATGGTGACGGTTTCGAATCCGCGATGCGGATGCTCGCCGACGCCGCGTTTACCGCTTCCCGCCGGAAAAGTATGCGGACCGGCATAGTCGAGCAGTAAAAATGGGCTCAGTTGTTCGCCGTGGGTCTGGTAAGAAAACATTGAGCGAACCGGGAAACCGTCGCCCACCCAGTGCTGCGAAGGGGCGGTGTAAACGCCAGTAATCTGTTTCATGGTTATCTCCTGCATGTCTGTATCTGATGTGAATAAGCTTATATCTGGAGCTAATATTCCGGTAGATAGCGAAAATGACCTATACTGTTCTAAAAATGGAACGATGGAGAGAAGGATGCATGACCTCAACGATCTGGCCTGGTTTGTTCAGGTGGTAGACCATGGCGGTTTTGCCGCTGCCGGTCGGGCGCTCGACCAGCCTAAATCCAAACTCAGCCGCCGCATTGCGCAACTGGAAGAACGCCTGGGCGTGCGCCTGATTCAACGAACCACCCGACAGTTCGCCGTAACGGAAGTCGGCCAAACTTTCTATCAACACTGCAAGGCGATGTTGATAGAAGCCGAAGCGGCGCATCAGGCGGTAGAAACGCTGCAGTCTGAACCGCGCGGCAGCGTTAAGCTCACCTGTCCGGTAACCCTGTTGCATGCCCATGTTGGCCCGATGCTGGCGCGCTTTATGGTGCGATACCCAGGGGTGACGCTACATCTGGAAGCCACTAACCGGCGGGTGGACGTGGTGGGCGAGGGGGTTGATGTGGCCATCCGCGTGCGGCCAAGGCCATTTGAAGATAGCGACCTGGTCATGCGGGTGTTGGCCGATCGCGGCCATCGCCTGGTGGCGAGTCCGGCGCTGATCGCTCGGCTTGGGCGCCCACAGGCGCCGGCGGAATTGAGTACCTGGCCGGGGCTAAGTATTGGCGCCGGAAAACATCAGCATAAATGGCAATTGACCGGCCCGGAGGGGGCGCGAGCCGAGGTTTATTTCACCCCGCGAATGGTGACCAGCGATATGCTGGCGCTGCGCGAGGCGGCTATGGCGGGCGTTGGCGTGGTACAGCTTCCTTTATTAATGGTGCGCGATCAGCTGGCATCAGGGGAGTTGGAGATCGTGCTTGATGAGTGGCAGCCGCGGCGGGAAGTCATTCATGCGGTGTTTGCCTCGCGGCGCGGTTTATTACCTTCTGTCAGAGCGCTGGTGGATTATCTCAGCGAAGAGTATCAGCGGATGGAAGAGGATTAGCTTAGACTCTTTTTCCCCGGCGGCGCTGCGCTTGGACGGGCTACTGGTGGTGCGGCCTGCGGGATTTCCGGCGACGCTGCGCCTGGACGGGCTACTGGTGGTGCGGCTGTGGGATTCCCGGCGGCGCTGCGCTTGGCCGGGCTACTGGTTGGTGGTGCGGCCTGTGGGATGGGTAGCCCGGGCGAGGCATTTATGCCGACCCCGGGAAGGGCGGCGGTGCCACATGCGAAAAAAGAGCCCGTACTTTCGTACGAGCTCTCATCTCGAATATGGCGGTGAGGGGGGGATTGACTCGCTTCGCTCGCCCCTGCGGGGCAGCCCGCTTACTGCGTTCGCGGTCTGTCCAACTGGCTGCGCCAGTTGTCGAACCCCGGTCGGGGGTTCTCGTCCCCCCTAACGGAGAATATAAAAGAAAAGAGCCCGTACTTTCGTACGAGCTCTCATCTCGAATATGGCGGTGAGGGGGGGATTCGAACCCCCGATACGTTGCCGTATACACACTTTCCAGGCGTGCTCCTTCAGCCACTCGGACACCTCACCATATTGTCTTTCCCGTTGTTGCTGGGAACGGGCGCTAATGTAGGGAAATACGTATCTCCCGTCAATCAACTTTTTTAAAAAAAGATGCGTTTAGCCAAACTTCAAACAACTTGCTTCTTAAACGCGCGGGAATCGTTTTTTTTGTCACCATTCTCTTTATTCCTCGATAGCGATACGAAATTTGTTATGCTGGCAAACCAATACAAAACAAAGAGTAAAACACGACGCAAACCTCAACCTACTCACGCGTCAGTAATCAGGAGTCATTATGGAGATTATTTTTTACCACCCGACGTTCGATACCCCGTACTGGATAGCAGAGTTGGAAAAACATCTGCCGGGAGCGCGCGTTCGTGAGTGGAAACCTGGCGACAATCAACCAGCCGACTATGCGCTGGTCTGGCATCCACCGGTAGAAATGCTTCAGGGACGCGAGCTGAAAGCGGTTTTTGCTCTCGGCGCTGGCGTGGATTCCATTCTTAGCAAGCTGCGGGAGTATCCGGAAATGCTGCCGCTTTCTGTCCCGCTGTTCCGCCTCGAAGATACCGGCATGGGACTGCAGATGCAGGAATATGCGGTAAGCCAGGTACTGCACTGGTTCCGTCGCTTTGATGATTATCATGCGCTGAAGCAGGAATCCCGCTGGCAACCCTTGCCGGAATACCGCCGCGAGGATTTCACTATTGGCATCATGGGGGCAGGGGTGTTGGGCGGCAAAGTTGCGGAAAGCCTGTTGCGCTGGGGATTCCCGATGCGCTGCTGGAGCCGTAGCCACAAATCCTGGCCGCAGGTCGAGAGTTTTGCCGGTCAGGAAGAGTTGGGCGCGTTTCTCCGAGAAACCCGCGTGCTGATCAACCTGTTGCCCAATACGGCCGAAACTGTCGGTATCATCAATAAAACGCTACTGTCCCAGTTGCCGGATAACAGCTATGTTCTGAACCTTGCCCGCGGCGTGCATATCGTCGAGCCGGATCTACTGGCGGCGCTTGATAGCGGCAAACTGAAAGGGGCGATGCTGGATGTCTTTAGCCGCGAACCGCTGCCGAAAGAGAGCCCGCTGTGGGCGCATCCGCGCGTGGCCATGACGCCGCATATTGCCGCCGTTACCCGTCCGCAGGAAGCAATTGCCTATATTGCCAGCACCATTAGCCGCCTGGAGCGTGGAGAAACGGTCAGCGGGCAGGTCGACCGCCAGCGCGGCTACTAATCGATAACCCCGCTACGGCGGGGTTTTTACTGATCATGACTCCTGATTCCTGCTATTCTTGCCACAAACAGAGGAGGAGATTGTGATGTATCCTGTTGACCTGCACATGCATACCGTCGCCAGCACCCACGCCTACAGTACCTTGCATGACTATATTGCCGAGGCCAAACGTAAAGGCATCAAACTTTTTGCCATCACCGATCACGGCCCGGATATGGCCGATGCCCCGCACTACTGGCATTTCGTCAATATGCGTATCTGGCCGCGTCTGGTTGATGGCGTCGGCATCCTGCGCGGCATTGAAGCGAATATCAAAAATACCCAGGGTGAAATTGACTGTACCGGACCAATGCTGACCTCGCTGGATCTGATCATTGCCGGTTTTCATGAGCCGGTATTCCCGCCTCAGGATAAAGCCACCCACACTGAAGCGATGATTGCCGCGATTGCCAGTGGCGCAGTCCACATGATTAGCCATCCTGGTAATCCGAAGTTCCCAATCGATATTCCAGCGGTAGCCGAAGCGGCGGCAAAGCATCATGTGGCGCTGGAAATTAATAATTCCTCTTTCCTTTCGTCGCGTATTGGTAGTGAGGATAATTGCCGGGCGATCGCCGCCGCCGTGCGTGATGCGGGTGGTTGGGTGGCGCTGGGTTCGGACTCCCATACCGCCTTTACCCTTGGCGAATTTACCGAATGCCGCAAAATCCTCGACGCGGTGAATTTCCCGGAAGAGCGGATCCTTAACGTCAGCCCGCGTCGACTACTGAATTTCCTCGAATCGCGTGGGATGACGGCGATTGCGGAATTTGCAGACCTTTAATTTGAACCACTGGAACATATTGTATGAATGAATTTTCAATCCTCTGTCGCGTGCTGGGCTCGCTGTATTATCGTCAACCGCAGGACCCGCTGTTGGTGCCGCTGTTCACGCTGATTCGCGATGGCAAGCTGGCCGCCAGTTGGCCGCTGGAACAGGATGAATTACTGGAGCGTCTGCAGAAGAGTTGTGATACCCAGCCGTTAACCGCTGATTATAACGCCCTGTTCGTTGGGGAAGAATGTGCGGTCTCGCCTTATCGCAGCGCGTGGGTTGAAGGGGCAACTGAAGCGGAAGTTCGTGGTTTTCTGACGCAACACGGCATTCCTACTGGCGAAGGCCCAACCGATCATATTGGATCCTTACTGCTGGCCGCATCATGGCTTGAAGATCACGCCACGGAAGATGAAAGCGAAACGCTGGAAACGTTATTTGCCGATTATCTATTACCGTGGTGCGGTACCTTCCTTGGAAAAGTGGAGGCGCATGCGCAAACCGCATTCTGGCGCACCATGGCGCTATTAACGCGTGAAGCGATTTCCGCCATGTGGGATGAACTGCAGGAAGAAAACGACGAATAAATGTGACTAAAGTCACCTTTATTGTGAAACAGCAAACTCACGCTTTCATATTGTGTGTTCTGGATCGCATTTGGTTGCCGCGTATCTGCTATGATACGCGGCATGAACATACTCTTCGCAATCGCACTCACGACGGGCATTCTCTCCGGTATCTGGGGATGGGTGGCGGTCTCACTTGGCCTGCTGAGCTGGGCCGGATTCCTCGGCTGTACGGCCTATTTCGCGTGCCCACAAGGCGGCCTGAAAGGGCTGTTGATTTCTGCCTGCACGGTCATGAGCGGCGTGATATGGGCGCTGGTGATTATTTACGGTAGCGCGCTGGCGCCGCAGTTAGAAATCCTCAGCTACGTGATGACCGGAATAGTCGCCTTCCTGATGTGTATTCAGGCGCGCCAGCTGCTACTTTCTTTTGTTCCCGGAACCTTTATCGGCGCATGCGCGACGTTTGCCGCGAGCGGCGACTGGCGCATTGTCGTGCCGTCTCTGGCGCTGGGATTGGTCTTCGGCTATGCCATGAAAAACAGCGGACTGTGGCTGGCGGCACGAGCGGCAAAGAGCAAGTCTCTGGCTAACGATAACGTCTGATTTTCTTCACATTTCCTCGATGACAGGAGCAAGGCTCCTGTCACGCACTACATGAAAGCCTTTTTGCATCAACCCCTCTTCGATTGTTTTTTCCTCTTAATGCAGACATTTTGAGCAAACAAACCATAATAATTTGATACCGTTTGCAAAAACGGAGAGAAAAAAGTATCAACAGGTACTTCATATATATACTGATTTTGTATGTAGTTGCTTGTATTCAACTGCGCTCATGGATGATTTGTAAGGTTTTTTTGACCGTTACGCAGAGGGGTTTTGCCGTGAAAAAAATGACTGGCGTACTACTTGCTACAGTTTGTTTCCTTCCCGCTTTATTGACGTTTTCAACTACCTCTAACGCCGCAAGCGGCGTGATTCGTTTCCACGGCGGCGTTGTCGAGCCGCCTTGTAAAATTCGTTCTTCAGAAGATCAGGTCTCGATGGCCTGCGCTAAGCAGAAGTCAGTCACTTTTTCTGCTCAGCAGGTAGCCCGAGGGGATCTGCAACATGCCAATATCAAATCTACGCAATTAACCTACATTAATCCTCAGCACACTAACGCTATCCTCGAAGTGAATTATCGTTAACAGTACAGCCCCTGCCGGACCTGCAGGGGTTTTCCCGTCTCTCACCTGATATTCCCCCGCAGATTTTTTGTAGCAAAATCAAGATGAATCGGTTTTGTTATCGAAAAGAAAACAAAAAGTAATATATTTGTGTTTTGTAACGCAATCATTGCCTTGCCGTAGTCGGGCGGCGCAGTGCGCTCAGGGATGGCCTGTTGCTTCTTTGCTATTCATACAGAGGAGTCTGCCGTGATAAAAAAAATCCACGCCTTAGCTGTGCCATGTCTGATGTTGTCATGCTTATTTGGCTCAGTGAATGCCGCGCCGACCGGCAGCGTTGTCGCCATTTACGGGCAGGTCGTTGACCCTTCCTGCGAGGCCAATAGTATGAATGGTAAGATTGAAATGGCCTGCCCGCGGCTGGGTAGCCAGGCGATTTCGCCGCAGGTGCTGACGACGGGGAATTACAGTAATGACGCCGTCGGTTCGACACAATTAAAGTATATTGATCCGCAACATACCCGCGCTATCCTCGAAGTGAATTATCGCTAATTACTGACCCTCAGGCTTTCGCCTTGGGGTCTATCATGCCATAGTAGACATCACTCTGAGTATGAAGACGTTTGCCGACAGGAGGGGGAAATGGTGGTTCAACCTGAAGTGGTTCTCGGCGATATTACGACGTTGCAGGTAGATGTTATTGTCAATGCGGCAAACCCATCATTACTGGGCGGCGGCGGCGTTGATGGCGCCATTCATCGCGCAGCCGGCCCGGAACTACTGGCGGCGTGCAAAATAGTTCGTCAGCAGCAGGGCGAATGTCCTCCGGGGCATGCGGTTATCACCAGCGCCGGTAATCTACCGGCCAGCGCGGTGATTCATGCGGTCGGCCCCGTCTGGCACGGCGGCGGCGAGCAAGAAGCCGAATTACTGGCGGATGCCTATCGCAATAGTCTGTTGCTGGCGGCAGCCAATAATTATCGTTCTATTGCTTTTCCGGCTATCAGCACCGGCGTATATGGCTATCCGAAACAGGCGGCGGCGGAAATTGCGGTGAAAACGGTGAATGCTTTCCTCACCCGATATAATCCGCTGGAACGGGTGTGCTTCGTCTGCTTTGATAACGAAACGGCGGAGATCTATCAGCGATTATTGCGGGCGGAATGAATCGTTACACCGGCAGCACGCGGGCGCGCTGCCGGTTGAGGCGTTTAGTTAACCGACACCGGCGTTTTAGCCGGCTTTTGCTGCGGTTTACCCGAGAACAGGAAGCGGAGCAGCGGAATACGTAGATGGATTTCGTACAATATCAGCGCAATCCCCACCACAAATACCAGCCCGGTGATAAAACCTAACAGGTTCGATTTTATTATCGGCGTAATCCATGCCCCATACAGCAGAGTCAGCGGATGGTGCACCAGGTAGATAAACAGCGAGGCGTTGACGAAGTAAGTCACCCGTGCGGACTGGAAGTTGAGTAGGCGGTGGCCCAGTGAGAACACCACGTTTACCATCCACAGCCCCAGTACCATCGTAATCACTGATTCGGTTTCATACATCCAACCATCGCCAGAACCATACTGCTGGTTAAGACGATAGGCGATAAAGCCCAGCAGTGCGCCAACAAAACACCACGGTGATGAGGTGGTGAACATCGCTTTCAGCCGCGGATTGATGAACGTCTGCGCGCCGAGAATAAAAAACGGCAGATAGAACAGGGTCTGCATCACGATGAAGTTAAACAATCCGTTACTGAGAATCGGCGGATAAATAATAAAAATGGTGCGACGGATCACCGCGTACAATACGCCAAGTCCCAGAAAAATCAGTGATAATTGACTGAATGTGACGGTGTCACCAAAACTGTTGTCCTGCTTTTTCCGCCGATTGGCCAGCCACTTAAACAGCACTACCCCAGCGGTGGTCAGCACCACGAGCACCAGCAAAAACCACAGATGGGAGATAAGCTCCCAGGCCAGGGTGTTGAATTTGTCATAGCCGGAGAGCGTATGCCAGTCCTGGGCTTTACCATTGACGTATTGCAGCATCAGAAACTGCGGCAGCGTAAGCAGCGGGATCGCGGTGAGCATCGGGATGCCAACTCGCTCTACGCGCACTTTCCACCATTTCTTCAGCGGATAGCGGAGAAACAGCATGTATGAGAAATAGCCGGAAATAACAAAGAAGACCTGCATACGGAAGGCATGGATAAAATCGTTGAACAGCGTTAGCCCCCAGGAGGGCTCCAGGCTATTCACATGCCAGCTGTGGCTGGAGTAGATAAGTGAGATGTGAAACGGGATCCCCAACAGCATCAGCCAGGCGCGGATACTGTCGAAGAAATATTCACGTTCTACTGGTGTTTTATTCATAAATTCACAACAATCTCAGACAATTCGTCTTATCACTCAGGGCGATAACGGGTACATTGCCAGCAACCCTACATGAACTCAGGGAATCTGTCTCCAGGATAAGTACGCAAAGTGCAATATGGGACAGAGAACTGTTTATTCCCTGGTCCGCTAAGCTGAACAATGCAGGGATTATGTTGTCGGATTGCCTGAGTTTCCATTAAAATAGATCGGATCGATTTAAGCACACAAAGGGGGAAGTGCTTACTTACTATGAAACATAAACCACAGATGATGAAAATGCGTTGGTTAAGCGCAGCCGTAATGTTGTCCCTGTGTACTTCATCTGCATGGGCATTCAGCATTGATGACGTAGCAAAACAGGCGAAAACGTTAGCCGGGAAAGGCTATGAAGCGCCGAAAAGTAACTTACCCTCCGCCTTCCGCGATATGAAATACGCGGATTACCAGCAAATCCAGTTCAATCACGATAAAGCCTACTGGAATAACCTGAAGACCCCGTTCAAGCTGGAATTTTACCACCAGGGTATGTATTTCGACACGCCGGTTACTATTAATGAAGTGACCAGCACCAGCGTACGTAAAATTAAATATAGCCCGGATTATTTTAATTTTGGCAATGTTCAGCACGATAAAGACACGGTGAAAGACCTTGGTTTCGCCGGTTTCAAAGTACTGTATCCGATCAATAGCAAAGACAAGAATGACGAAATCGTCAGCATGCTCGGTGCCAGCTACTTCCGCGTTCTGGGCCAGGGTCAGGTATATGGGCTTTCCGCCCGCGGCCTGGCTATCGATACCGCGCTGCCGTCCGGCGAAGAGTTCCCTCGCTTCCGCGAGTTCTGGATTGAGCGTCCGAAAGCGACCGATAAACGCTTAACCATCTATGCGCTGCTGGATTCCCCGCGTGCGACCGGCGCCTATCGTTTTGTGATTATGCCAGGCCGCGACACCGTGGTTGATGTGCAGTCGAAGGTCTATCTGCGCGACAAAGTCGGCAAGCTTGGTGTGGCGCCGTTGACCAGTATGTTCCTGTTTGGGCCGAACCAACCGTCGCCGACCACCAACTATCGTCCGGAATTACATGACTCCAACGGTCTGTCGATTCTTGCCGGTAACGGCGAGTGGATCTGGCGTCCGCTGAATAACCCGAAACATCTGGCCGTTAGCAGTTATGCGATGGAAAACCCGCAAGGGTTTGGCCTGCTGCAGCGTGGCCGCCAGTTCTCCCGCTTTGAAGATCTCGACGATCGTTACGACCAGCGCCCGAGCGCGTGGATCACCCCGAAAGGCGACTGGGGTAAGGGTAAAGTCGAATTGGTTGAAATCCCGACTAACGATGAAACCAACGATAATATCGTCACCTACTGGACCCCGGATCAGCTGCCGGAACCAGGCAAAGAGATGAACTTCAAGTACTCCATTACCTTTAGCCGTGATGAAGACAAACTGCATGCCCCAGACAACGCTTATGTGGTGCAGACTCGCCGCTCAACCGGTGATGTGAAGCAGTCTAATCTCATTCGCCAGCCAGATGGCACTATCGCTTTCATCGTTGATTTCACCGGCGCTGACATGAAAAAAATGGCGGCGGATACTCCGGTAACGGCGCAGGCGAGCATCGGCGATAACGCCGAAATCGTGGAAAACTCGGTGCGCTATAACCCGGTTATTAAAGGTTGGCGTATGACCCTGCGCGTGAAAGTGAAAGATCCGAAGAAAACCACGGAAATGCGCGCGGCGCTGGTCAATGGCGATCAGACGCTAAGCGAAACCTGGAGCTATCAGCTGCCTGCCAATGAATAAGATAACGAATTATATCGACGCATTGCCGCTGTCGGATGCAGAAAAAGCCGCTTTACCTGATGCGAGCCTGCAAGCCGTACATGAAGCGCTTGACGCAGAGCATCATCATTTTCCGCGCGATGAAGATTCCCCGTTAGGATCGGTAAAAGCGCGGCTGGAGCATAGCTGGCCGGACTCTCTGGCCGGCGAGCAACTGGTGAAAGATGATGAAGGGCGCACGCAGCTTCATGCGATGCCGAAAGCCAAACGCTCTTCTATGATCCCGGATCCGTGGCGTACCAACCCGGTAGGCCGCTTCTGGGATCGTCTGCGCGGCCGCGACGTGACCCCGCGCTATCTCTCTCGTCTTACGCAAGAAGAGCGCGAAAGCGAACAGAAATGGCGTACCGTCGGCACCATTCGCCGCTACATTTTGCTGCTGCTGACGCTGGCGCAAACGGTAGTGGCTACCTGGTATATGAAGACCATCCTCCCTTATCAGGGCTGGGCGCTGATCAATCCATCCGATATGGTTGGCCAGGATCTGTGGGTCTCCTTCATGCAATTACTGCCGTACGTATTGCAGAGCGGCATCCTGATCCTCTTCGCGGTACTGTTCTGCTGGGTCTCGGCCGGTTTCTGGACCGCCCTGATGGGATTCCTGCAACTGCTGATCGGGCGTGATAAATACAGTATTTCGGCATCCACCGTTGGCGACGAGCCGCTGAACCCGGAACACCGGACCGCGCTTATCATGCCTATCTGTAACGAAGATGTTGACCGCGTGTTTGCCGGCCTGCGCGCCACCTGGGAATCGGTGAAAGCGACGGGTAACGCTGCGCACTTTGACGTTTATGTGCTAAGCGACAGCTACGACCCGGACATCTGCGTTGCCGAGCAGAAAGCGTGGATGGAGTTGATTGCTGAAGTGCAGGGCGAAGGCCAGATCTTCTATCGTCGTCGTCGTCGTCGCGTGAAACGTAAAAGCGGCAACATCGATGATTTCTGCCGTCGCTGGGGTAGCCAGTATAGCTATATGGTGGTGCTCGACGCTGACTCAGTGATGACCGGCGAGTGCCTGAGCGGGCTGGTGCGCCTGATGGAAGCGAATCCGAATGCCGGGATCATCCAGTCTTCGCCGCGCGCCTCCGGTATGGATACCCTGTATGCGCGCTGCCAGCAGTTCGCCACCCGCGTGTACGGTCCGCTGTTTACCGCCGGGCTGCACTTCTGGCAGTTGGGGGAATCGCACTATTGGGGCCACAACGCCATTATCCGCGTGAAGCCGTTCATTGAGCACTGTGCGCTGGCGCCGCTGCCGGGCGAAGGTAACTTTGCCGGCTCGATTCTGTCGCACGACTTCGTGGAAGCCGCGCTGATGCGCCGTGCGGGGTGGGGCGTTTGGATCGCCTACGATCTGCCGGGCTCCTATGAAGAGCTGCCGCCGAACCTGCTGGATGAGCTGAAACGCGACCGCCGTTGGTGTCAGGGTAACCTGATGAACTTCCGCCTGTTCCTGGTAAAAGGGATGCACCCGGTACACCGTGCGGTATTCCTGACCGGCGTCATGTCCTATCTGTCGGCGCCGCTGTGGTTTATGTTCCTCGCGCTGTCGACGGCGCTGCAGGTCGTGCACGCCCTGACCGAGCCGCAGTACTTCCTGCAGCCGCGTCAGCTGTTCCCGGTATGGCCGCAGTGGCGTCCGGAGCTGGCTATCGCGCTGTTTGCCTCGACCATGGTGCTGCTGTTCCTGCCAAAACTGCTGAGTATCATTCTGGTGTGGTGCAAGGGGCCGAAAGAGTACGGCGGCTTCTTCCGCGTGACGCTTTCCCTGCTGCTGGAGGTGCTGTTCTCGGTGCTGCTGGCGCCGGTACGCATGTTGTTCCATACCGTGTTCGTGGTCAGCGCGTTCCTTGGTTGGGAGGTGGTGTGGAATTCACCGCAGCGCGATGATGACTCAACGCCGTGGGGCGAGGCCTTTATGCGTCATGGTTCACAGCTGCTGCTGGGGCTGGTATGGGCGGTGGGCATGGCGTGGCTGGATCTGCGTTTCCTGTTCTGGCTGGCGCCGATCGTCGTGTCGCTGATCCTCTCTCCGTTTGTCTCGGCGATTTCCAGCCGCGCGACGGTAGGCCTGCGCACTAAGCGTTGGAAATTGTTCCTGATCCCGGAAGAGTATTCGCCGCCGCAGGTATTGAAAGATACCGATGCTTATCTGACCCTGAACCGTCAGCGTTCGCTGGGCGATGGCTTTATGCACGCGGTATTTAACCCATCGTTTAACGCTCTGGCGACGGCAATGGCAACGGCGCGTCACCGCCACGGGCATATCCTGGATATCGCCCGCGAACGCCACGTCGAGCAGGCGCTAAATGAAACGCCTGATAAGCTTAACCGCGATCGTCGGCTGGTGCTGTTAAGCGATCCGGTAACGATGTCGCGCCTGCACTATCGCGTGTGGAACTCCCCGGAGAAATACTCCTCCTGGGTGGGTGAGTATCAGAAACTCACGCTGAACCCGCTGGCGTTGAAAACGAAGTAAGCCGTACGTTAAGGAAAATACCGGCAATTGTGCCGGTATTTTTTTGCCTGAGAGGAAGTGAATGAGAATATTTCTGCTTATCGCCATGACGCTGGTCCTCAGCGGCTGCGGCAGCATTATTAGCCGTACGGTGCCGGGGCAGGGCCATGGCAACCAGTATTACCCCGGTGTACAGTGGGATGTTCGCGATTCAGGCTGGCGCTATCTGACTATTCTCGATCTGCCATTCTCGCTGGTATTCGATACGCTGCTGCTGCCGCTAGACGCCAGCCATGGTCCCTACGAGTAATTAACGCTCATCCCACTCATCGGCTGCGGTCTGCCCCTCTTCGGTATCCAGGGAGGGCTCCAGCTGAAACTCGCCTTCGTCCCATTCGTGTAGCGTATTCTCTTCCACCCACTCCTGGCGTAGCTCGATTTCGTCATAATCGCCGTCAAATACGCTCTGTGCCGCCTCACCACTGAGCATGGGCAAACACTCGCCTTCTTCATCTTCGCTGGCGAAGAATTCGGCCCGCCAGGCGATATCGCCGTCCTGGAGAATGTATTTCTGCATATTGAACTGTTCGATATCGGCACTTTCTTCATCGCTGTCGGGATTATCGGCCAAAAACTCTTCCCGGGCGGCGTCGATTGCCTCTTCAAGCGTGGCGTAGAAAACTGATTCCGTTGACATAGCTAACCCCCTAAGAAGAATGAAAAAGGACACGTTTCAATCTATAGAAGGCGGTTAGCCTGGCGTCAAGGCAGAGTAGCGCTGAAGCGCTTAATTTACCGAACGTTTACCCGAGCCTCCGTCATCCGCTGAAGCGTTGTGCCGTGGGCGGCGCAGACTGATGGTTGAGTAAAAGGCGTTAAACAGGACGACGCAGGCGGTGACGAGGAACACGGCGCGGAAGCCGTAGTTGGCCGAGACCGAGGCGCCGATTAACGGCCCGGTGACGTTACCAATATCGCGAAACGACTGGTTATAGCTGAAGATGCGCCCCGATATCTGGCTGGTGGAGTTGTAGACCAGCAGAGTTTGTACGGCGGGTAACAGCGCGCCGTCGGCGGCGCCGAGCAAAAAGCGCAGAATGCCTAGCTGCAGCGGCGTCTGTACGAAGGACATCGGGATTAACAGCAGCACGGAAATAACCAGGGCAACGATCAGGATCTTTTCCGGCCCGATACGATCGCCGAGCTTGCCTAAACGTGGCGCGCTCAGCAGGGCGGCAATGCCGGGTACGGAGGCAATCATACCGCTAATAAAGGCGATATTACTGACGTTACCCGCCAGGTCGCGCACGTAGAGCGTCAGGATCGGCGCAATGGATCCGGTAGCGACCTGGATAATCAATGAGGTGACGAACAAGCTGAGCACCAGTTTCGGGTTCTTAAGCGAACCGAAAACGTCCCTGGCATTGAGCATCTCTTTTTTGTTCACCGGAACAAAGTTTTCGCGGATTAAAAACAGGGTGAACAGGAAGCAGATAAACAGCACCGTGGCGGTCATGAAGAAGACGGTGCGCAATCCCCAGTGGTCGGCAAGGAAACCGCCCGCCAGCGGGCCCAGCAGCGCGCCGCTTACCGCGCCAGTTGAAAGCGTTCCTAGCGCCCAGCCGCTTTTCTGACGCGGGATTTGGGTCGCGATCAGCGCATTGGCATTGGGGATAAATCCGCCCAGTAAACCCAGCAGCGCGCGCAGGATCAGGAATTGCCATATGTTCTGCGCCATGCCCATCAGCATCATGACGATGGCCATCCCCAGCGCCGAGCGTAGCAGCATAATCTTACGCCCTTTACGGTCGGCCAATCCGCCCCAGAACGGCGAGGCGATGGCGGAAAACAGGAAGGTAATGCTAAAGACCAGCCCTGACCACATATTCAGCGCGCTATGGCCGGTCACGCCCAACTGTTCGACGTAGAGCGGCAAAAAAGGCATCACGAGGCTAAAGGCGGCGCCGGTTAAAAAGCAGCCAAGCCAGGTGACGGTAAGATTTCGTTTCCAGTTGATAGGCGTATCAGCAGACGGCATAAGGTCTCACTGGCCCGCGGCGCGGGTCAAAATAAAGGAAAATATGAGCCTGCTAATTATGCGCCTGAGAAATGGTTGCCGCAATGGAGCGTAGCTTTTAAAGCTAAAGGAGTATTAAAAAGGACTGGCGGTAGAATTTATCCGGGCGAGGACCACCCGGATAGAGAGTCAATCAGTAGCGCGAAGGTACGCCTTCCGGACGAGTTTTAAAGCGGCGATGCAGCCACATATATTGCTCTGGCGCCATCATGATGCATTTTTCGACGATTTTGTTCATCCACGCGGCGGTGGTTTCTGCGTTTTCCAGAGGCGGATCGCATTCCGGCGGCAGCATAATGAGCTCATAGCCTTTGCCGTTTGGTTTACGTCGTGGGACAAACGGCACAATGCAGGCTTTGGACATTTTCGCCAGCATCCAGGTGCCGGAAGTGGTGGCGGCCTGGTCGACGGCGAACAGCGGCGCGAAGACGCTGGCGGTCGGGCCGTAGTCGTGATCCGGGGCGTACCAGACCACTTCGCCTTTTTTTAGCGCGCGGATCATGCCTTTGAGATCTTTACGGTCAATCATATCTTTGTTGGAACGCAGGCGGCCCCAGGTCTGCAGCCAGTCGATAACCGGGTTGTCATTTGGCCGATAAACCCCGATACCGGGCTCGTTCATGCCGAACATGCGCGCGCCCATTTCCAGCGTCAGGAAATGGATACCAATCAGCAGAATGCCGCGGTTTTGCGCCTGCACGTCACGGACATATTCAAAGCCAATGGTATCGGTCCAGCGCGCAATGCGGCAGGTAGGCCAGAACCATGCCATGCCGGTTTCCATCAGGCCCATGCCGACGGACTCAAAGTTTTGCACTACCAGTTGATGACGTTCTTGCTCGCTCTTCTCAGGAAAGCAGAGCTCAAGATTGCGATAAGCGATTTTTGCGCGGCGCTTCATAAAACGCATTGCCAGGCGACCGATGGCATTACCGAGACGGTAGATAATCGGATAAGGGAGCTGGACGACTAACCACAACAGGCCAATGCCCAGCCAAAGCAGCCAGTAGCGCGGATGGAGCAGCGCGGCGGAAAATTTCGGTAAATGGGTCATTTCATACCTGTCTGATTTAACAACGCGTTCTATTATCGCATTTTTTTCCGCTGTCGCCAAAAGCCGTCTCCTGCCGCAGCTGATTGTTAATGACTGAAAATTGCGTGGATGAAATGTAGCGTAAAATGTAGGGATGTAAATTAACGGTGTTTGCTATATGATGCCCGCCGTTTATTTTACTCATTTCCTATGTCGAGCAGGTACACCATGCCAGTGTTACACAACCGCATTTCAAATGAGACGTTAAAGGCGCAGATGTTGGCTGAAACCGAGCCGCGCACGACGATCTCGTTCTATAAATATTTCACTATCGTTGACCCGAAAGCAACCCGTGATGCCCTGTGGCTGGCGCTGACTAAGCTGAATGTCTTTGGTCGCATCTATCTGGCGCATGAAGGTATTAATGCGCAGATCAGCGTGCCGGAAAGCAAGGTCGCGGCGCTGCGTGAATTTCTTGATGGCTTTGACCCGGCGCTGAAGGGGTTACGTCTGAATATCGCGCTGGATGATGACGGTAAATCCTTCTGGGTCCTGCGTCTCAAGGTCCGCGACCGTATTGTGGCCGACGGTATTGATGACCCGACCTTTAACCCCTCTGACGTTGGCGAGTACCTGAAAGCGGCGGAAGTGAACGCGATGCTGGACGATCCGGACGCGGTATTCATCGATATGCGCAACCATTATGAGTACGAAGTCGGCCACTTCGAGAACGCGATGGAAATTCCGGCGGATACCTTCCGCGATCAATTGCCGAAAGCGGTTGAGATGATGCAGGAGTATAAAGACAAGAAGATTGTCATGTACTGTACCGGCGGCATTCGCTGTGAGAAGGCCAGCGCCTGGATGAAACATAGCGGTTTCAATAAGGTGTGGCACATTGAAGGCGGGATTATCGAGTACGCGCGACGCGCCCGTGAACAGGGCTTACCGGTACGCTTTATCGGTAAGAACTTTGTCTTTGACGAGAGAATGGGCGAGCGTATTTCTGATGATGTGATTGCCCACTGCCATCAATGCGGCGCACCGTGCGACAGCCACACCAATTGCCTGAATGACGGTTGCCATTTGCTGTTTATTCAGTGCCCGGCTTGTGCCGAGAAATTTGCCGGTTGCTGCAGCGAAGCCTGCATGGAAGAGCATAAACTGCCGGAAGAGGAGCAGCGCAAACTGCGGGCGGGACGAGAGAATGGCAATAAGATTTTTAATAAATCCCGCGGCCGTCTGAATACCAAATTAGGTATCCCGGATCCCGACCCGTCAGTAAAACCATAACCAGATGAGGTCGATTGCCGCTAGCAGCAGCCACAGCGCGAGATAAATCATAAAGTGCTCGCGCACGTTGTTGACTAACCAGTGATACAGGCGACGCATACACACTCTCTGATATGAAACGGCCTCGATTGAGGCCGTTTTGTTTTATGGCCGGCTATTATTGTGAAAATCGCGCCAGCGAGAAGGGAGCGAGATCAAACTCCGTCGTTTCGCCTTGCGCAAATTGCGTCGCAATTTCCCCTAGTACCGGGGCAAACTTGAAACCGTGACCGCTTAACCCGGTAATGAGTAATGTATTGTCGTGACCGGGAAGCGTATCGATGATGAAGTCTTCATCTACCGTATTATCGTAAGTGCAGGAGGCGCCGTGCAGGCAGCCGCCAATCCCGGGTAGCACGTTGCGCAGGAAGTTGAACGACTCCGAGCCATCGCTGGCCACCGCGCCAAACGGTTTACGCTCTTCCGGTTCGGAAATCAGCTGGCCGCCGTTATGCTTGCCGATCTTCAATTCGTTGTCTTCTGCCGGGAAGCCATAATACTGATCGCCATTCGGCAGTTCGCCGGTGAAAGCAGGGAAGTTGTTTTTCGCGCTATAGCGACCATCGGCCTGGAACCAGGCGAAGACTTTACGTACCGGTTGAATGGGCAGTTCCGGCAATAATTTTGTTACCCAGGTTCCGGCGCTGATCAGCAGTTTTTTGCCGCTGTAGCTACCATCGGCGGTATCGATGGTCACGCCGTCGGTGTGATGGTGAATTGCGGTAACCGGGCAGTTGAACAGTTGGGCGCAGCCCGCTTCGCGCGCCATGCGAATCCAGGTTTCTACCGCCAGCTCGCTGCGTAACACGCCGGAAGCCGGTTCAAAAATAGCCCGGTAATCTTGCGGAATACGAATCTCCGGCCAACGTTTCATGACCGCCTCAGCATCCAGCTCTTCCACGTTAAGCTCAAACTGACGCGCGCTGTGGGCCACGTTATTGAGAAAATCGGAGCTCGCGGGGCCAAGGTTAATAACTCCGGTTTTTTCGAATACGGCCTCGCCGCTACTTTGCGCAAATTCGTCCCATAGCTGCTGGGCGCGTAGCACCAACGGCACGTATCTTTCGCCCTCGCCATAGGCGTGACGGATCAGCCGCGTACTGCCATGGTGGCTGCCTTCCTGGTGCGGCGGTTTGTGGGCATCGGTCATCAGGACATTCAGACCGGCGCGACGGGCGTAATAGCCGGCGGCAGCGCCAACGGAGCCACTACCGATAATGATGAGGTCGTATTGCATGGTGAGTTCCGGGTTATTGTTTTATTAGCAGGGTAATTAACATCAGCCGGATGTACAAGCGCGAAAAATAATTCAGGCACCCGCAGGTGCCTGTTCAGTGAATATTTAGACATCATCGGTGATGCTAATGTCTGCGATACTCATTTTCCTGGTAATCGCCAGATTCTATCTTCGCTATTCCTGCTTCCAGAATAGAAATAAACTGACGTGCGACATCCGTCGTTAGCCATAGCGTCTGGCCAATTTCTGCTTCTTTATTGCTTTCTTGCGTGGGGTTTTGGTAGTGCAGGCGCAACATCAGCGCATCGTAGCTATCAACGGTGCTGATGTCCCATCCGACGAGGGGATGGGTCTGGATGACTTCATTATTCTTTTCCATCATAACCCCTTATTCATATGTTAAAAGACAACAATTCTCGAGGTTTAATGCTTGTTTTCTGAAGCACGTTAATTATATCAGCAGTTAAGTACAAACTCGAGAAAATAAATAATTAGAGACAAATTTTGCTCTGATTGGCGGTTTTTTGCGCGAGTTTCGTCCTGGGTCTCATTATTTTTTAAGGAATTTATCAGGATATTAAGGAAAGTCTTAGTTATAAGCGGAGATAAAAAAGCCGGGGCGACCCGGCAAAAAAAAGCACAATGAGGGAGCAAATTGATTTTGCGTAAGCAAACCCGGAGGCTTAGTCGTGGATAAACCAGTCGTCGGCGCTTTCCCAGGTTTCCTGCAGGATTTCGCTAATCCGGTCTTTGTCTTCTTTCAAACCACCGATGACCGACAAATTATTGCCGGCGGCATAACGTACCGTGACCTGGTTTTCACGTTCCGGGTAGTGTTGAGCGATACGTTTAGAGAGTTCGTTATTCAGCGCTTCCAGCGCGCCGCTGGGTAAGGCTGTGGTTTTGGCAATTGACACTTCGATGCGCATAATGGCCCCCTGGGTAATATACTGTTTATTTATACAGTAACGCTTGCGCATTTACAACAGGGGGCAAAAAACTTTATTTTTTCATCGTCCAACGCACGGTTTCACCGGCCAGGAACGGCACCAACGTATCGCCTGGAAGGGCGATGCTTTCGGCAACGGTGCTTTCTTCGCGTACCAGTTCAACGTAGCTTTCATTCACCGGCAGGCCGTAGAAACGCGGGCCATTCAGCGAGCAGAAAGCCTCAAAATGCGCCAGCGCGTTCATCTCTTCAAAGACGGTGGCGTAGCTGCCGAGCGCGGTTGGGGCATTGAAACAGCCCGCACAGCCGCAGCTGGCCTCTTTACGGTGGCGCGCGTGCGGGGCGGAGTCGGTGCCGAGGAAGGCGCGGCTGAACCCGCTGGCGACCAGTTCACGCAGCGCCTGCTGGTGGACATTGCGCTTGAGGATCGGCAGGCAGTATAGATGCGGACGAATACCGCCAACCAGCATATGATTGCGGTTAAACATCAGATGCTGCGGCGTGATGGTGGCGGCCAGCAGTTCGTTGCCGTCGCGCACGTATTCAGCGGCATCTTTGGTGGTGATATGTTCGAAGACCACTTTTAACCCCGCCAGCCGTTTGCGCAGCGGTTCCATCACCGTCTCGATAAAGCGCGCTTCGCGATCGAAGATATCAATATCAGCGTGGGTAACTTCGCCGTGCACCAGTAGCGGCATGCCCAGTTTTTCCATCCGTTCCAGCACCGGCATAATGGCATCGGTGCTGGTCACACCGTGACTGGAGTTGGTGGTGGCGTTTGCCGGGTAGAGTTTGGCTGCGGTAAATACGCCTTCATGGAATCCGCGTTCCAGTTCGTCCGGGTCGAGCGTGTCGGTCAGGTAGCAGGTCATCAGCGGAGTGAAATCATGCCCGGCGGGAATCGCATCGATGATGCGCTGGCGATAAGCAATGGCAGCAGCGACGGTCGTTACCGGCGGTACCAGATTCGGCATCACGATCGCCCGGCCATAAAACTCACTGGTGTAAGGCACGACGGTTTTTAACATATCATCATCGCGAAGATGGATATGCCAGTCGTCAGGGCGGCGGATTTTCAATACCTGGGGTTGTGCTGTCATGGAAGGCTCCGGCTAATTGGTTCAGTCATCAGGGCTGTTTTTTGCCGGGCACTAAGGATAAGCGTAAACGTTTTCCTTTGCACTCATTTCCGTAAAAAATTAAGGGCGCTATATTCAGCGCCCTTATCGTTTAGTCAGTGAAGGGGATGATTATCTCGCCCGGTTTCACTTCAATGCCTTTAGCGTATTTCTTCGCTAAGGCCTCGCCGGTGCTGGCATCTTCACGCAGAACGTAGGCCGGTTGCTGGTTGAAATAGCTGCGCAGCGACTGATTCAGATAGGGGATCAGCGTCTGTACCACGGAGGTGAGCTTTTCCGGCTTAACTTTCGCATCGACGACTTCCATTTCACGCAGATAAATCGCGCCTTGCTCTTTATTGAACACCGGCAGCGCTTTAAGCTTCAGGTCGATGGTCGCTTTCTGATTGCCAAACAGCGAATTCAGATCCAGATTAGCGGTTCCGCTCAGCGCCACTTTGTTAGGCTCTTCACGACCGATGGCGCTGGTCAGGTTTTGCAGTTCAATATGCGCATCCGCTACGCCAGGCAGGCCGATATCTTTGGCGAAGTGATTACGTTTCTGCAGCGCCTGGTTAATCTCCTGCTCGCTCACCGAGTATTGCGTAAGCTGGTTACATCCGCTCAGAAGGCCGCTGACAATCAGCGCGGCCGCGATCAACATCTTTTTCATTGGGTTCCTTAACGTCATGCCATGGCTAATCCTGACACAAAGCAGCATGGTCTGCTAGCCCCGCTTGTACTAGCGGAAAATGCTGAAAAAAAGGATTACCACTTTGGCCGCGCGTCAGATGCGCGGTTCCAGCATACCGGAAGCCGACCGTTTCTGGCTGAACTGCCACCACAATGCAATGAATGTCGCAAAGCCGATAATGCCCAACATCAACCACGGGAGTTCAGGCTGACTGAGCACTTTACCGGCATCAAACAGCCAGCCGCCGCCGGCGTACCCCAGCGCGCCGCCGAAGGCCAGGCCAAGGCGGCTAAAACCCATATAGCTGCCTCGGGCGCGGGCATCGGCTAGCGAAGCGCCCAACGTTTCGCGCGCAGGCTCGGCAATGATCGAGCCGATATAGAAAATACAGATTAAGGTAAACAGCTGCTGTAGCGTACTGGTTAAGCCAATCGGCAGCATCGCCGCCGTCATCACCAGTAAACCTGCCATCAGGCGATGCTCAAGACGAAAACGTTTTTCGCTCCAGCGGGCAATGGGGTACAGCAGGGTCAGGGAAATTGTCGCCTCAATGGCATACATCCATTTGACCGCCGCCGGAGAACCCGCAATATCGTTAACCATAATCGGCAGCATGAGCATCACCTGTACGGCCAGCATGTAGTAACCGGTCAGGGTCAGCACGTAAGTGACAAAGCGCTTATCACGTAACACCAGCCCCAACCCTTCGCGGACCGGCGTTTTGACCGTCGAGAGTTTCCAGGCCGGTAGGTACCAGGCGTTAAACGCGGCGCAGGCAATAAAAAGCGCCGCCCCCGCGCTGCATACCAGACGGAAATCGTACTGTAATAGCCAGCTGCCTAGCAGGGCGCCGATTACCGCGCCGGCGCTATCCTGCATCATAAGAATAGAGAAGAAGCGACCGCGTTGATGCGGGCGCACCAGCTTGACCACCAGCGCCGCTCGCGGCGGGTCGAACAGTGTGCCGCCGAGACCGGACAAAATGCACGAGAGCCAGAGTACCCAGGGCTCATGGGCGACGGCCATCGCCGCGAAACCGCCGGCGCGCATCAGCATCCCGGTGACGATCATCGGTTTAGCGCCAAAACGATCGGCGATCGCCCCACCGAAGATGCCTAAACCTTGTTGCACCAGCTGACGCAGACCGAGGGCAATACCGACCATCAGCGCCGCCCAGCCCATCTGGTCGACAAAACGGATCGATATCAGGGGGAATACGACAAAAAAGCCGAGAACAACCAGCATGTTATCGACTAACAGGAAATATTTACCCAGGCTCCTTGCCTGCGATACGCGGGACATTTCCCCTCCAGGGAAAAAGAAAGATAAGCTTAGATATTCTGCGGGTGCGCCGGTTATTTTCCCAGCATACTGGCGACAATATTTTTTTATCAAAAAGCAAGATCGATTGAGGCTATTCATCGAAAAATGGAGATGGTGCAGAAAATGGTATGTTGCTGTTTTCACACCTTCACTCAGGGAAGGTATAGTGAAAGATATCAGTTTGGGGTAGGGAACAGGAGTGAGGAATGTTTGGCTATCGCAGTAACGTACCCAAGGTGCGTTTGACGACGGACCGGCTGGTGGTGCGGCTGGTTCACGATCGTGACGCCTGGCGTCTGGCCGATTACTACGCGGAAAACAAAGGGTTCCTGAAACCCTGGGAGCCGGTGCGCGATGAAAGCCACTGTTATCCCTCCGGCTGGCAGGCGCGATTGTCGATGATTACGGAATTTCATAAACAAGGTTCGGCATTCTATTTCGCGCTGCTCGATCCTGATGAGAAAGAGATTATTGGGGTAGCAAACTTCTCCAACGTAGTGCGCGGTTCATTCCACGCCTGCTATCTCGGCTATTCCATTGGTGAAAAGTGGCAAGGGCAGGGGCTGATGTTTGAAGCGCTGACCGCGGCGATTCGCTATATGCAGCGTACGCAGCATATCCATCGCATCATGGCCAACTATATGCCGCACAATAAACGCAGCGGTGACTTGCTCGCCCGACTGGGTTTCGAGAAAGAGGGTTACGCTAAGGACTATCTCCTCATTGATGGGCAATGGCGAGATCACGTATTGACGGCATTAACGACCACTGACTGGACCCCGGGGCGCTAAGGAGACAACATGAAATATCAGCTAACCGCGCATGAAGCGCGCATTATTGGTTGCCTGCTGGAGAAGCAAGTGACCACACCCGAACAATATCCGCTGTCGGTGAATGCGGTGGTCACCGCCTGTAACCAGAAAACCAACCGCGAGCCGGTGATGTCGCTGGCGGAAAGCGATGTTCAGGATTTGCTGGATGAACTGGTTAAACGCCACTATCTGCGTACGGTAAGCGGTTTTGGCAATCGAGTGACCAAATATGAACAGCGCTTCTGTAATTCCGAATTTGGCGACCTCAAGTTAACAGCGGCGGAAGTCGCCATCGTCACGACGCTGCTGCTGCGCGGCGCGCAAACGCCAGGCGAGCTGCGCAGCCGCGCGCAGCGGATGTATGAATTCCGCGATATGGCCGAGGTGGAAAGCACGCTCGACAATTTGGCCAGTCGCGAAGACGGCCCGTACGTCGCGCGCCTTCCGCGCGAACCGGGTAAACGCGAAAGCCGCTATATGCACCTGTTTTGTGATGACATGGATTCGCTCATTACCGTCGTGGAAGCCGTGTCGCCGCCGAATGACGATCTGCAGGCGCGCGTCGAGGCGCTGGAGGCGGAAGTGGCTGAGCTCAAAGTACGCCTTGATTCACTACTGGCTCATTTAGGAGAGTAACCGTGACGGCAAAATTACGCGTTGGCGTGGTGGGGCTCGGCGGCATTGCGCAAAAGGCATGGTTGCCGGTGCTTGGCGCCGCCGATGGCTGGACGCTGCAGGCCGCCTGGTCGCCGGGGAAAGAGAAAGCGTTACGCATCTGTGAAACCTGGCGTCTACCTTATGCCGAGTCTCTGGATGCGCTGGCGGCGCAATGTGATGCGGTATTTGTCCATACCTCAACCGCTTCACATTATGAAGTGGTGCATCATCTGCTGAATGCAGGAGTTCATGTTTGCGTGGACAAGCCGCTGGCGGACAAGCTCAGCGAAGCCGAATCACTGGTTGAACTGGCGGCGCGTCGGCGTTTAACGTTAATGGTGGGTTTCAATCGCCGTTTTGCGCCGCTGTATCGTGAATTAAAAGCGCATCTCAACGATGCGGCGTCATTGCGCATGGATAAGCATCGCAGCGATAGCGTGGGTAAAGAGCTGCGTTTCACCCTGCTGGATGATTATCTGCATGTTGTCGATACCGCGCTGTGGCTGGCGGGAGATAAAGCGCGGGTGAATGGCGGGGTCCTGCAAACCACTTCTCAAGGGGAAATGCTCTACGCCGAGCATCACTTCAGCGTGGGGCAGCTGCAAATCACGACCAGCATGCATCGTCGCGCCGGAAGCCAGCGTGAGTGGGTACAGGCGGTGACCGATGGCGGGCTGTATGAGGTGAGCGATATGCGCGAGTGGCGTGAAGAGCGGGGCAGCGGAATCTTGCAGCGCCCGGCGCCCGGCTGGCAAACGACGCTTGAGCAGCGTGGATTCGACGGCTGCGCGCGGCACTTCATTGAATGCGTGCAAAATCAGACGGTTCCGGAAACCGCCGGCGAGCAGGCGCTCTTAGCCCAGCGGATCGTGGAAAAGCTCTGGCGTGAAGCGATGAGCGAATAACTGGTTGTAACAACTGACAGTAGTAATTCATTGCGAACCCGGTAGACTATCGCCACTTTCCAGCGCCCGCTTTTGCGGGCGTTTTACTCCATGGGTTGTGGAATAAGACAGTAATGAATCTATTAAAATCATTAGCGGCAGTCAGCTCGATGACCATGTTCTCGCGCGTACTGGGGTTCGCCCGCGATGCTATCGTCGCGCGTATTTTCGGCGCCGGGATGGCGACCGACGCCTTTTTTGTGGCCTTCAAACTGCCAAACCTCTTGCGGCGTATTTTTGCCGAAGGCGCCTTTTCTCAGGCCTTTGTGCCGATCCTCGCTGAATATAAAAGCAAGCAGGGCGAAGACGCGACGCGGGTGTTCGTCTCCTATGTTTCCGGGCTGTTGACCCTGGTTCTGGCGCTGGTCACGGTGGCGGGGATGCTGGCTGCGCCGTGGGTGATTACCGTTACCGCACCGGGCTTTGCCGATACGCCGGATAAGTTTGCCTTAACCACCCAGCTGCTGCGTATCACCTTCCCCTATATATTATTGATCTCGCTGGCATCGCTGGTGGGGGCGATCCTTAACACCTGGAACCGCTTCTCGGTTCCCGCCTTTGCGCCGACCTTCCTCAACGTCAGCATGATTGGTTTTGCTCTGTTTGCCGCGCCTTATTTTCATCCGCCAATGCTGGCGATGGCCTGGGCGGTTACGGTTGGCGGTATCCTGCAACTGGCGTATCAACTGCCGCATCTGAAAAAAATCGGTATGCTGGTACTGCCGCGGGTTAATCTGAAAGATGCCGGGGCGATTCGCGTGGTTAAGCAGATGGGGCCGGCGATCCTCGGCGTCTCCGTCAGCCAGATTTCGCTGATTATCAATACCATTTTCGCCTCCTTCCTGGTCTCAGGTTCGGTCTCCTGGATGTATTATGCCGACCGTCTGATGGAGTTCCCCTCCGGCGTGTTGGGCGTGGCGCTGGGGACTATCCTGTTGCCATCGCTATCAAAAAGTTTCGCCAGCGGCAATCATGATGAGTACTGCCGACTGATGGATTGGGGGCTGCGCCTGTGTTTCCTGCTGGCCTTGCCAAGCGCGGTGGCCTTAGGCATTCTCGCTAAGCCGCTGACGGTATCGCTATTCCAGTATGGTAAGTTCAATGCTTTCGATGCGGCGATGACTCAACGCGCGCTGGTGGCTTATTCGGTTGGGCTGATGGGGCTTATCGTGGTGAAGGTGCTGGCGCCGGGCTTTTACTCGCGCCAGGATATCAAGACGCCGGTTAAAATCGCCATTGTTACTCTGATAATGACCCAGGTGATGAACCTGGCGTTTATTGGCCCGTTGAAGCATGCCGGCTTGTCGCTGTCTATTGGTCTGGCCGCTTGTCTGAACGCCGCGCTGCTTTACTGGCAACTGCGTAAGCAGAAAATCTTCACCCCGCAGCCGGGGTGGTTCGTCTTCCTGCTGCGTCTGGTCATCGCGGTGCTGGTCATGGCGGCAGCGCTCGTCGGCGTGATGTATCTGATGCCGGAGTGGTCGCAGGGGACGATGCCGTTCCGCCTGATGCGCCTGATGGTAGTGGTGGTGGCCGGCGTAGTCGCCTATTTCGCAACCTTGCTGCTGCTCGGTTTCCGCCTGAAAGAGTTTGCCCGCCGCACGATTTAAATTCATCGCTACGTCGGGCCTGACTAACCCGTTCCGCTATGCGGAGCGGGTTTTTTTTATCTCACGGCGCGGTCAGCGGCCTTTAGACGGGCATTTTCCAGCAGGCGGATAATCAGAGCAATCGCGCCGCTGCTCACCGCCAGAATCACCACGCCATTCCAGCCAGCCAGCACGTACAGTTTACTTCCCAGCACCGAACCCAGAGCCATACCAATGAAGACCACGGTAAACAGCAAAGCGTTAAGCCTGCCGCGGGCCTGGGGCTCCAGGCTGTAAACCAGATTTTGATGCGCCACCAGACTTGATTGCAGACCAAGGTCAAAACCGATAGCCGATAGTGCAATCAGCGCCAGTTGGCCATGTACCGGCAGGGCGGGCAGCAGCAACATCAGGGCAAAGGAGACGGTGACGAATGCCGCGCCGAGCTGGGTGACTCTCCCCGCGCCAACTTTATCCGCCAGACCGCCTGCCAGCGGTGCCGCCAGGGCGCCTGCCGCGCCCGCGATACCGAAGCCGCCGGCGACCGCGCTACCCATCTGGTAATGTTCGGCGAGCATCACCGCCAGCGTCGACCAGAACGCGCTAAAGGCGATAGATAAAAAGCCCTGGGCGAATGCCGCGCGGCGCAGCGCAGGATAGCGCTGCCACAGATGGGCCATCGACCTCATCAACTGCGGATAGCTGAGGGTAGAGTGGATCTCAAAACGCGGCAGAACACGCCACATTAACAGGCCGATGAAAGCGATACTGACTGCCGCAGCCTGGTACATGACTCGCCAGCCAAATAGCGCGCCGACCAGCCCGCTGACGGTACGCGAAAGTAGGATCCCCAGTAGCAGGCCGGTCATCACCGTACCGACCATTTTCCCCTGTTTGCCCGCCGGCGCAAGAATGGCCGCTGCCGGGACAATATCCTGCGCCATGGTCGCCGCCATGCCGATCAGCAGGCTGACGACCAGCAGCGAGGTCAGTTGTCCGGTCAGGCTGCAGAGTAGCAACAGCGCCGCCAGTACGGCGCTTTTCAGCAGGATAAGCGTTCTGCGATCGTGGCGATCGCCGAGCGGCAGCAGAAATAATATTCCCAATGCATAGCCTGCCTGGGTCAACGTGGGCACCAGCCCCATTCCTTCAACGCTGAGATGCAGGTTGGCGCCGATTAATGGCAGCAGCGGCTGGGCGTAGTAGATGGATGCGACGCTAAAGCCTGCGCCGAGCGCGAGAATAAATATAACCCAGCCGGCCTGGCGGGTGGATAAAGGAAGCGGTGTCATAGTAATGCCCTCGTAAATGCGTTGGCGCTATTGTTCCCCGAAGCAGACTGGCGCGGAAGATAGGGTAGTGGTAAAACGGTTATACGTAGCACGTATAGGCAAAATATAAATGAAGAAACAAGAGCGTATAGATCGGATTGAGCTGATGCGGACGTTTATTCGCATCGTCGAAGCGGGTTCGCTCTCGGCGGCGGCTCTGCAGATGAGTACGACTCAGGCGACCGTTAGCCGACGCTTGCAGTCGCTGGAGACGTTACTCGGCGCAAGGCTTATTCTGCGCACGACCCATGCGATGAAACTAACCGATGACGGCGAGCGCTGCTATCAACATGCGCGGCGGCTGGTGGACAGCTGGCTGGCGCTGGAAGATGATCTACGCATCGAGGAAGACCGTCCGGTTGGCGTGCTGCGGGTGCGGGCGCCGCACGCTTTTGGCCAACAGCAGCTGCTGGGCCCGCTGGTTAGCTTTCTGCAGCGTTATCCTGAGCTTTCCGTTGAGTGGATGCTGAATGATAAAACCGTCGATTTTCTTAGCGATAATATTGATTGCGCGATCCGCGTTGGTGCAGAAGTGGATCCGTCAACCGTCTCGGTACTGTTGGCTGTAGTTCCCCGCAGCCTGGTGGTTGCGCCTGAGCTATTGGCGCGCCATCCGGAACTCGGCGAACCGCAGGCGCTCTCCGCGCTGCCATGGGTCGCTATCAGCACCTTTTACCAGCATGAAGTCACGCTACAGCATCAGGTGGGCGGGCAGTTGATGAGTTTCCCGATCGTCCCTTGTCTGAGTACCGATAGCGTCTACGTTGCGCGTAATACCGCTCTGGCGGGGTTGGGAGCGGCAATTGTTTCCAGCTGGGCGGTGGAGGAGGATATTGCGGCAGGCAGGCTGATTGAGCCGTTTGCGCAGTGGCGGGCTTCGCCGCTGCCGGTGCATCTGGTATATCCCTGGGCGCGCTATTACCCAACGCGGCTGCGCAAGTTTCTCGATTTGATGCGCGAAGTGATGCCGCAGGTGGCGGGGATGCAGCGCCCGGACGAGAACAAATAAAAAACCGGCCAGTTGGCCGGTTTTTTAGTCGTGCACCGTTACTCTACAGGTTGCGGGCGAGTCGCTTCCGCCGTGGCCTGATGAGTAGCGCTATGGCCGCCTGCGGACCCTTTACCCTCAAAGGCAAACGGTGGGCGAACCCAATCGCTTTGGCGCGGCGCTTCCGGCACGTATTCCGGCGCCGGGGCGCGGGTCATCGGCGCGGTCGCGTGGCGAGTTGCGGTGGTTGCCGGTTGCGCTTTTACCACTGGCGCGGCGCTGACGACCGGCGTCGGTTCAACAACCGGCGCGGTTTCTTCAGCTGCGGTAACGGTCGTTTCTTCGACAACAGCGGTTTCTTCTGCGGCAATTGTTGGCTGCGCAGCGTCGGTTTCTTCAGTCACCGGAGCTGGCGTGGTCTCAGTTTCTTCGACAACGGCCTCTGCTGGCGCACTGACCTCTGCCTGCGGCGCAACGGTTTCTGCTACAACTGCAGTCTCTTCAACCACTGCCGTTTCTTCGGCAACCGGGGCTTCAACTACGCTTGCTTCTGCGGTCGGTTCGCTGGTCACTGTCGGTGCGACAGTTTCAGCTGCGACGGTTTCCGCAACGACAACCGGAGCGATAGTCTCCGCGACGACTGGCGTGATGATAGGCTCAACGCTGCTGGTTTCCTGCACCGGTAACTCTTCCTGCAGCTGATCCTGCACGCGAGCAATCGGATAACGGATCCACGCTTTACCTGATGCCAGCTCAGGCGACGCGCAGGCGATAGCCAGCGGCATCGGCGACTGGGTCGGATAACGCTCATCGCGGTAACGACGGCGACGTTGGCCGCTTACGCGCAGGTGGCGCGGAGAGCGACGTGAACGACGCGGTATACCGTTAGATTCACGAGCGTCGCCGTTTTCATCCTGCTCAGCGGCAGTTTCAACGACGGCCGGCAGATCGACTTTTGCCAGTTCGGTACGCGGCGAAGTGGATTCCACCTGCTGCTCGGCAACGGCTTCGACAACCTGCTCGGTTTCTACGGATTCAAAGCGGACTTTCTGCGCCAGCTGACGCGGCTTACGACGCGGCATGCTCTGAACGCGTTCTTCCTGCTCGGTCTCCTGCTGAACTACCGGTTCTTCGCGGGACTGAGATTTTGCTTCCTGCTGTGCCTGGCGCTTGTCATCATTCCGACGACGGTTGCGTTCACGGCGCGGTTGTTGCTGCTCATCGCGAGATTTACTGTTATCAGCCTCATTGCCAGCGGTTTGACGTGATTCGCGCTGTTCAGCGTTCTGCGGCTGTTTCTCACGGCGATTACGGCGGTTTTCCTCACGAGATTCGCGACCTTCCGCGTTTTCTCCGCGATTATCGCGATTGTCACGGTTATCGCGATTATCGCGGTTATCACGACGGTCATTACGATCGCGGCGATTATTAGAACGCGGTTTACGACGCTCTTGCTGACGTTCCGGTTTCTCTTCTGTTTTTTGCTCAGCCTTGACTTCCGCCGGTTTGGCTTCTTCTGCGCCAGCAAAAATGTTTTTCAAAGCGCCAAAGAAACGGGACAGCAGGCCAGGCTGGGCAGGCGTTGCTACTTTTGCGGCTGGAGCGGCGGCTTTCGCTGCGACCGGTGCGGCTGCGGTTTCTTCCTGTACCGGTACTGGCGGCGCATCCGGCATCACGAAAGCGGCAAGAGCTGGCTCTTCACGGCGCTTGCGTTCAGCTGGTTCATCGTCGGACGGCATCGCCATCTCTTCTTCGTGTAGTTTCGGCAGCAAGTAGCTCAGGGTTGAGGTCTCTTCGCCTTTACGCACGCGCAGCACGGAGTAGTGCGGGGTTTGCATCTCATCGTTCGGGACGATGATGACGCGAATGTCGCTCTGACGGGTTTCAATCGCGCTGACTGCGGCACGTTTTTCGTTAAGCAGATAAGAAGCGATAGGTACCGGAACGATCGCATGGACTTCTTTGGTGTTCTCTTTCAGCGCTTCTTCTTCAATCAGACGCAGGATAGAGAGCGACAGCGATTCGTTGTCACGCACGGTACCGGTGCCGCTACAGCGTGGGCACACGTGGTGGCTGGACTCGCCCAGCGACGGGCTCAGACGCTGGCGGGACATCTCCAGCAGGCCGAAGCGCGAGATGTGGCTGATCTGGATACGCGCGCGGTCCTGACGAACGGCCTCACGCAGGCGGTTTTCAACCGCACGCTGGTGGCGCACCGGAGTCATATCGATGAAGTCGATAACGATCAGGCCGCCAAGGTCGCGCAGACGCAGCTGGCGCGCAATTTCGTCAGCCGCTTCGAGGTTAGTATTGAACGCCGTTTCTTCGATATCGCCGCCGCGGGTCGCGCGAGCGGAGTTGATGTCGATAGCGGTCAGCGCTTCGGTGCTATCGATAACGATAGAGCCGCCGGAAGGCAGGCGAACTTCACGCTGGAACGCGGATTCAATCTGGGATTCGATCTGGTAATGGCTGAACAGCGGGATTTCACCGGTGTACAGTTTGATTTTGCTGCTGAAATCCGGACGACCGAGGGCGGCGATATGCTGGCGCGCCAGCTCAAGCACTTTCGGGTTATCGATCAGGATTTCGCCGATGTCCTGGCGCAGATAGTCGCGGAAGGCACGTACGATAACGTTACTTTCCTGGTGGATCAGGAACGGAGCAGGGCGACTCTCAGCGGCTTTCTGAATAGCTTCCCAGTGCTTCAGGCGGAAGCTCAGATCCCACTGCAGCGCTTCAGCGGATTTGCCGACGCCCGCGGTACGTACGATAAGACCCATGCCGTCCGGCAACTGAAGGCTCGCCAGCGCTTCTTTCAGCTCGGTACGATCGTCACCTTCGATACGGCGCGAAATACCGCCGGCGCGAGGGTTATTCGGCATCAGTACCAGGTAGCTGCCGGCCAGGCTGATGAAGGTCGTCAGCGCAGCGCCTTTATTACCACGCTCTTCTTTATCAATCTGAACAATGACTTCCTGACCTTCACGCAGAACATCCTTAATGTTAGGACGACCATGAGAGCTGTAATTGGCAGGGAAGTATTCGCGGGCAATTTCTTTGAGGGGGAGGAAACCATGACGCTCAGCGCCGTAATCGACAAACGCGGCTTCAAGGCTAGGTTCAATACGAGTGATTTTGCCTTTGTAGATGTTCGCTTTTTTCTGCTCGTGCCCGGGGCTTTCGATATCCAGGTCGTACAGGCGCTGCCCATCAACAAGAGCGACGCGCAACTCTTCCTGCTGAGTTGCGTTGATTAACATTCTTTTCATCGTAACTTACTCATTATTCTTACATTGACGACTAAGCTACGGGCAGAGTAACGCCTTACCGGGTGAAAACCGATGGCCTCGAGTCTGGTTCACGTCGCCAACCTCACGGTTGTCGCGCGCTTAAGAGGCGCAGAGTGTCGGTCGCCTGTGTTTCAAACGGAAACACAGCGCAATTATTCAGGGGAACAGCCTGGGATGTATCACCAGAGAATATTCCATTTATACACTTCATCCTTTAAGTGATTTCGCGTTGGCCGCGCTTGTTCACTTCAATCGATTGCGTGTACAACCGACTGAAGATTCTCTCTTTTGCAGCCTTGACGCACCTCAAACGATGTTGCGTATATTCTCATCGTCTCTCACGTCGCAGGGGTAATGGCTTAACCTGTTCACCTCAATCGGAGGATTCAGATGAACTCCCGGTAGTCCCGGAGTCGTCGCCGTCCTGCCACGCAAAAATCTTATAGAGCCTGTGCCGGTAAGGACTGCAACCCGCAGCCCGCTAACTGTCTGAAAGATCAATACGTCTTACGCCATTGCTGCGTGGATGATCGGTCAGACAAAATTGGTCATTCCGCTAATTTCTTGTTCTAACAAGTGTCAACACGGAAAACGGCTTCATTATTCCATTGCTAACCTTGTTATAGCAAGTTCACTTTTACCTTTTATCACCGGGTTACTCACAGTTTTTTCACCAGCGTCTACAGATTGTTCTAATAACAAACAAAACGCCGATGAAGCATGCGATGAAATCCGGATACTGATAAATATAAGCATATAAAAATGAGTGGCGCTAATGCCCTCGGCTATTTAGAATCGCCGACCATGAAAACTGAGACTCCAACCGTAAAAATGGTTGCCATTTCCGCCGATGAAGCGGGGCAACGTATCGACAACTTTTTGCGTACGCAACTTAAGGGCGTACCGAAGAGCATGATTTATCGCATCCTGCGTAAAGGCGAGGTGCGGGTGAACAAAAAGCGCGTCAAGCCGGAATATAAACTGGAAGACGGCGATGAAGTGCGTATCCCGCCGGTGCGGGTTGCCGAGCGCGAAGAAGAGGCCGTTTCGCCGCATCTACAAAAGGTGGCGGCGTTGTCGGATGTGATCCTCTATGAAGACGATCATATCCTGGTGCTCAACAAGCCTTCCGGCACCGCGGTACACGGCGGCAGCGGTCTGAGCTTCGGCGTGATTGAAGGGCTGCGGGCGCTACGCCCCGAGGCCCGCTTCCTGGAGCTGGTTCACCGTCTTGATCGGGATACCTCCGGCGTTCTGTTGGTAGCGAAAAAACGCTCGGCGCTTCGCTCGCTTCACGAGCAGCTGCGTGAGAAAGGGATGCAGAAGGATTATCTGGCGCTGGTCCGCGGTCAGTGGCAGTCGCACACCAAGGCGGTACAAGCGCCGCTGCTGAAAAATATCCTGCAGAGCGGCGAGCGCATCGTGCGCGTGAGTCAGGAAGGTAAGCCGTCCGAAACGCGCTTTAAAGTGGAAGAGCGTTACGCGTTTGCCACCCTGGTGCGCTGTAGCCCGGTTACCGGGCGTACGCACCAGATTCGCGTTCACACGCAGTATGCGGGACATCCCATCGCTTTTGACGATCGCTATGGCGATCGCGAGTTTGACAAGCAGCTTTCAGGGACGGGGTTAAACCGCCTGTTTTTGCATGCCGCAGCGCTGAAGTTCACTCATCCAGGCACCGGTGAAGTAATGCGTATTGAAGCGCCGTTGGATAATCAACTGAAGCACTGCTTACAGGTTTTGCGCAATAGCAAATAACCACAGCGGCGGATTCATACTCCGCCGCTTTCTTTAATGGCTAGCTAAGCAGAGGGTTAAAGCCTTCCCGGCGCAACATCTGGCATAGCGCGATCAGCGGTAGCCCCACCAGCGAATTAGGGTCGCGTCCTTCCAGTCGTTCAAATAGCGTGATGCCTAAGCCTTCGCTTTTAAAACTGCCGGCACACTGCAGAGGGTTCTCTTTACGGATATAGGCCTCGATCTCCTGATCGCTTAAATGACGAAAATGGACGTCGAAAGGTTCGCATTCCGTTTGCAGGTGTCCGTTGGCCGAATTATAGAGCGCAAGCCCGGTATAAAAAGTGACAATCGTGCCGCTGGCCTTGCGTAGCTGTCGGTAGGCATTTTCTTCAGTGTGCGGTTTACCGGTGATGTCGCCGTCTAAGACACAAACCTGATCGGAACCTATAATAAGGTGTTGAGGGAAGCGGGATGCCAGCGCCTGGGCTTTGGCTTGCGCCAGACGCACAACCAACTGGCGGGCGGATTCGCCGGGCAGAGGCGTTTCGTTAACCTCCGGCGCCGCGCATTCGAATGGCAGCGAGAGTTTTTCCAGCAGCATTCGCCGCCACGGCGAGGTTGAGGCCAGGAGAAGATTAGACATATTTTTTCATCCACATATAGCGCTTCGCAGAGCATCATTTTAAACTATGCGCCGCAATGTGTGCGAATAAATGGCAAAAGGCAACCTGAGGCTGCCTTTTTCTTTGACTCTATGACATTACAAAGTTAATATGCGCGCCCTATGCAAAAGGTAAAATTACCCCTGACTCTCGATCCGGTTCGCACGGCTCAAAAACGCCTTGATTACGAGGGTATCTACGCCCGTGATCAGGTTGGCCGTGTCGCCGATTCAGTCGTCAGCGTGGACAGTGATGTGGAATGCAGCATGTCGTTCGCTATCGATAACCAGCGTCTCGCCGTTATTACCGGTGATGCGAAGGTGTCGGTAACCCTCGAATGTCAGCGTTGCGGGAAACCGTTCCCTCATCATGTCCACACAACGTATTGTTTCAGCCCTGTCAGAAATGACGAACAGGCAGAAGCACTACCGGAAGCGTATGAGCCGATTGAGGTTAACGAATTCGGTGAAATCGATCTGCAGGCGATGGTTGAGGATGAAATCATTCTTTCCTTGCCGGTAGTTCCGGTGCATGATTCTGAACACTGTGAAGTGTCCGACGCGGACATGGTCTTTGGCGAACTGCCTGAAGAGGCACAAAAACCAAACCCATTTGCCGTATTAGCCAGCTTAAAGCATAAGTAATTGAGGAGTAAGGTCCATGGCCGTACAACAGAATAAACCAACCCGTTCCAAACGTGGCATGCGTCGTTCCCATGACGCTCTGACCGCAGTCACCAGCCTGTCTGTAGACAAAACTTCTGGTGAGAAACACCTGCGTCACCACATCACTGCCGACGGTTTCTACCGCGGTCGCAAGGTAATCGCTAAGTAATCACGCCTTACTCCGTGGATTTCACGTTGCAAGAAAACGTACCTAACGTCCTTGCAACGTGAAAGACAAGAGTAAAAGCGTGGTGAAGCTTAGTGAGGATCTCCCCGGGTAACTGGGGAATAACCGAACCGGGCAGCGACGAGACCTTGACACGTCTAACCCTGGCGTTAGATGTCATGGGGGGCGATTTTGGCCCATCCGTGACAGTGCCTGCAGCACTGCAGGCACTGAACTCTAATTCGCAACTCACTCTTCTTTTAGTCGGCGACCCCGACGCCATCACGCCATTACTTGCCAAAGCTGATTTCGAACAACGTTCGCGATTGCAGATTATTCCTGCACAGTCAGTTATTGCCAGTGATGCGCGACCCGCACAGGCTATCCGCAGTAGTCGCGGAAGCTCGATGCGCCTGGCGCTGGAGCTGGTGAAAGAGGGCCGAGCCGAAGCCTGCGTTAGCGCGGGAAATACCGGCGCGCTGATGGGGCTCGCGAAATTATTGCTCAAGCCCATTGAGGGGATTGAGCGCCCGGCGCTGGTGACGGTACTGCCGCATCAGCAAAAGGGCAAAACGGTGGTGCTGGATTTAGGCGCCAACGTCGATTGCGATAGCACGATGCTGGTGCAGTTCGCGGTGATGGGCGCGGTGTTAGCCGAAGAAGTCGTGGGGATTAAAAATCCGCGCATTGCGCTGTTGAATATCGGCGAAGAAGAGATGAAAGGCCTCAACAGCATCCGTGATGCGTCGGCGATTCTCAAAAAGCTGCCGTCGTTCAACTATATTGGTTACCTTGAAGCTAACGAGTTGCTGACGGGGAAAACGGATGTTCTGGTTTGTGATGGATTCACCGGCAACGTCACATTAAAGACGATGGAAGGTGTTGTCAGAATGTTCCTTTCGCTGCTGAAATCACAGGGAGAGGGAAAAAAAAGGTCGTGGTGGCTGATTTTATTAAAGCGTTGGTTACAAAAAAGCCTAAGCAGGCGATTCAGTCACCTCAACCCCGACCAGTATAATGGCGCCTGTCTGTTAGGATTGCGCGGTTCTGTGATCAAAAGTCATGGCGCTGCCAACCAGCGCGCATTTTGCGTCGCAATAGAGCAGGCAGTGCAGGCGGTGCAGCGGCAAGTTCCACAGCGGATCGCCGCTCGCCTGGAATCGTTATACCCAGCAGGTTTTGAACTGCCAGGGAGCAGCAGCGGTAACGGGAATGCCCGACAGCACACCGGGACCAACGGATACGACTGACGCCCTGCGGTTTTAACAACGCGGGTATATTACCCAAGAGTGACTGAGCGTACATGTATACAAAGATTATTGGCACCGGCAGCTACCTGCCTGAGCAAGTGCGTACTAACGCCGACCTGGAAAAAATGGTTGAAACGACTGACGAGTGGATTGTCACGCGTACAGGTATTCGTGAACGCCGTATTGCCGCAGCGAACGAAACAGTTGCTACGATGGGCTTCGAAGCCGCAAAGAAAGCGCTGGAAATGGCGAATGTCAACCCGGAGCAAATTGGTCTGATCGTTGTTGCGACCACCTCGGGTACGCATGCCTTCCCGAGCTCTGCGTGCCAGATTCAATCTATGCTGGGGGTAAAAGGGTGCCCGGCGTTTGACGTCGCAGCCGCCTGCGCGGGCTTTACCTATGCCTTGAGCATCGCCGATCAGTACGTGAAAAACGGCGCCGTCGATTATGCGCTGGTGATCGGCGCTGATGTGCTGGCGCGTACCTGCGATCCAACCGATCGCGGCACGATCATTATCTTCGGCGACGGCGCGGGCGCGGTGGTGCTTGGCGCTTCCGAAGAGCCGGGCATTATCTCTACGCATCTGCACGCCGATGGCCGCTACGGCGACCTGTTAACGCTGCCGAATGCCGATCGCGTTGAGCCGGAAAACCCGATTTATCTGACGATGGCCGGCAACGAAGTGTTTAAAGTCGCGGTCACCGAACTGGCGCATATCGTTGACGAGACGCTGGCGGCCAACAACCTTGAGCGCTCGGCGCTGGATTGGCTGGTCCCGCACCAGGCTAACCTGCGTATCATCAGCGCGACGGCGAAAAAGCTGGGGATGTCGATGGATAACGTGGTGGTCACGCTCGATCGTCACGGTAATACCTCTGCTGCTTCGGTTCCTTGCGCGCTCGACGAAGCCGTGCGCGATGGCCGTATTCAACGCGGCCAGTTGATTCTGCTGGAAGCCTTCGGTGGTGGTTTCACCTGGGGTTCCGCGCTGGTTCGTTTTTAGTATAAGGATTTAAACATGACGCAATTTGCTTTTGTGTTCCCCGGACAGGGCTCTCAGGCTGTCGGTATGCTGGCAGATATGGCCGCGACCTGGCCTGTGATTGAAGAGACCTTCGGCGAAGCTTCCGCAGCGTTGGGTTACGATCTGTGGGCGCTTGCCCAACAGGGCCCGGCAGAAGAACTGAATAAAACCTGGCAAACGCAACCGGCGCTGCTGACCGCCTCCGTCGCGTTATATCGCGTATGGCAGCAGCAGGGCGGTAAAGCGCCGGCGCTGTTAGCCGGTCATAGCCTTGGCGAATACTCTGCGCTGGTCTGCGCAGGCGTTATCAATTTCGCTGATGCCGTTCGTCTGGTTGAACTGCGTGGTAAATTCATGCAGGAAGCGGTACCGGAAGGCACCGGCGCGATGTCTGCAATTATTGGTCTCGACGATGCGTCCATTGCGAAAGCCTGTGAGGAATCTGCGCAAGGGCAGGTGGTTTCGCCGGTGAACTACAATTCTCCGGGCCAGGTGGTTATCGCCGGGCACAAAGAAGCCGTTGAACGTGCAGGCGCCGCGTGTAAAGCCGCAGGCGCCAAACGCGCGTTGCCGCTGCCGGTCAGCGTACCGTCCCACTGCGCGCTGATGAAACCTGCCGCAGAAAAACTGGCGGTTGAACTGCAGAAAATCACTTTTAACGCGCCGACGATTCCGGTCGTGAATAACGTCGACGTGAAGTGTGAAACCGCGCCGGATGCTATCCGCGATGCGCTGATTCGTCAGCTGTACAGCCCGGTTCAGTGGACTAAGACTGTTGAGTTTATGGCATCTCAGGGCGTCGAGCACCTGTATGAAATGGGTCCGGGTAAAGTCCTCACCGGCCTGACCAAACGTATTGTTGACACCCTGACTGCTTCTGCGCTCAACGAGCCGGCTGCGATGTCTTCGGCGCTTGAGCAATAAAAGAGGAATACCATGAGTTTTGAAGGAAAAATCGCGCTGGTTACCGGTGCAAGCCGCGGTATCGGCCGTGCAATCGCTGAAACCCTCGCCGCGCGCGGCGCGAAAGTTATCGGTACTGCCACCAGCGAAAGCGGTGCGCAGGCGATCAGCGACTATCTAGGCGCCAACGGTAAAGGTCTGATGTTGAATGTGACCGACCCGGCATCTATTGAATCTGTTCTGGAAAATGTTCGCGCAGAGTTTGGCGAAGTTGACATCCTGGTCAATAATGCCGGGATTACTCGTGATAACCTGTTAATGCGAATGAAAGATGATGAGTGGAACGATATTATCGAAACCAACCTGTCATCTGTATTCCGTCTGTCAAAAGCGGTAATGCGCGCTATGATGAAAAAGCGTCATGGGCGTATTATCACTATCGGTTCTGTGGTTGGTACCATGGGAAATGCTGGTCAGGCTAACTACGCTGCGGCGAAAGCGGGTCTGATTGGTTTCAGTAAGTCACTGGCACGTGAAGTTGCGTCTCGCGGTATTACTGTAAACGTTGTTGCTCCGGGCTTTATTGAAACGGACATGACGCGTGCGCTGACCGATGAGCAGCGTGCGGGTACGCTGGCTGCAGTTCCTGCGGGGCGCCTTGGCTCCCCAAATGAAATCGCCAGCGCGGTTGCATTCTTAGCCTCTGACGAAGCGGGTTACATCACTGGTGAAACCCTGCACGTCAATGGCGGGATGTATATGGTCTGACCGAGATTTGCGCAAAATGTTCAGGAAGCGCGCAGTCTGCACGCTTGCGGGTACTGTTTTGTGCGAAATCATTTGCGTTATTAGGGCAAACAGCCGCAAAATAGCGTAAAATCGTGGTAAGACCTGCCGGGATTTAGTTGCAAATTTTTCAACATTTTATACACTACGAAAACCATCGCGAAAGCGAGTTTTGATAGGAAATTTAAGAGTATGAGCACTATCGAAGAACGCGTTAAGAAAATTATCGGCGAACAGCTGGGCGTTAAGCAGGAAGAAGTTACCAACAATGCTTCCTTCGTTGAAGACCTGGGCGCTGATTCTCTTGACACCGTTGAGCTGGTAATGGCTCTGGAAGAAGAGTTTGATACTGAGATTCCGGACGAAGAAGCTGAGAAAATCACCACCGTTCAGGCTGCCATTGATTACATCAACGGTCACCAGGCGTAAGTGAACATCTCCAGGCGGTCATTCGACCGCCTGAGTTTTATCTTTTTTTGTCCCACAAGAATCTATTTTCCCTCCCTGGAGGACAACCGTGTCTAAGCGTCGTGTAGTTGTGACCGGACTGGGCATGTTGTCTCCTGTCGGCAATACCGTAGAGTCTACCTGGAAAGCTCTCCTTGCCGGTCAGAGTGGCATCAGCCTGATCGACCATTTCGATACTAGCGCCTATGCAACGAAATTTGCTGGCTTAGTAAAGGATTTTAACTGTGATGATATCATCTCGCGCAAAGAACAGCGCAAGATGGATGCCTTCATTCAATATGGAATTGTCGCTGGCGTTCAGGCCATGCAGGATTCTGGCCTTGAAGTGACGGAAGAAAACGCAACCCGCATCGGCGCCGCTATCGGTTCCGGTATTGGTGGCCTCGGCTTGATCGAAGAAAACCACAGTTCGCTGGTAAATGGCGGACCGCGGAAGATCAGCCCGTTCTTCGTACCGTCCACAATTGTTAACATGGTGGCCGGTCATCTGACCATCATGTTTGGTCTGCGTGGACCGAGTATCTCCATCGCGACCGCGTGTACTTCAGGCGTACATAACATCGGCCACGCGGCGCGTATTATCGCTTACGGCGATGCCGACGCGATGGTTGCCGGTGGTGCAGAGAAGGCGAGTACGCCGCTGGGCGTAGGCGGCTTTGGCGCTGCGCGCGCGCTGTCTACCCGCAATGATAACCCGCAGGCGGCAAGCCGTCCGTGGGATAAAGAGCGTGATGGCTTTGTGCTGGGCGACGGCGCCGGTATGGTCGTGCTGGAAGAGTACGAGCATGCGAAAAAACGCGGCGCGAAAATCTACGCTGAGATCGTCGGTTTTGGTATGAGCAGCGATGCGTACCATATGACATCTCCACCGGAAGATGGCGCTGGCGCTGCGCTGGCGATGGTTAACGCCATTCGCGATGCGGCGATTGAACCGGGCCAGATTGGCTATGTCAACGCCCACGGTACTTCGACGCCAGCCGGTGATAAAGCAGAAGCCCAGGCGGTGAAATCCGTGTTTGGCGATGCGGCAAGCCGCGTGATGGTGAGCTCCACCAAATCCATGACCGGCCACCTGTTAGGCGCGGCTGGCGCAGTAGAGTCTATCTACTCTATTCTGGCGCTGCGCGATCAGGCGGTTCCGCCGACCATCAACCTGGATAACCCGGATGAAGGTTGCGACCTCGACTTCGTTCCTCATGAAGCGCGTCAGGTTTCCGGTATGGAATACACCCTGTGTAACTCCTTCGGCTTTGGCGGTACTAACGGTTCGATTATCTTCAAAAAAGTATAATCAACCGCTAATGCTGGTTCAGCGTTGACGAAAAGACCCGCCTGGCGGGTCTTTTTTTATTCGGTTTTCTCCGCTTGTTCTCTGCTTTTTATCCTGAGACACTGTGCCACCGGTGAGAGGAGCCCCCTATGTTCTTGATAAATGGTGTCGAGCAGAGTGTACTGGCAGCTAACGACCGTGCTATTCAATTCGGTGATGGCTGTTTTACCACCTCACGAATCATCAACGGTAAGATAGCCTTCTTCAATGCCCATTTGGCCCGTTTGCAGGATACGTGCGAAAAACTCTTTATTCCTTTTACTGCGTGGCAAATGCTGGCCGCAGAGATGCAAGAACTCGCAAAGTCGCATCGTGAAGGCGTCCTCAAGGTGATCATTACGCGTGGTTCAGGAGGTCGGGGATATAGCGCGAGCGGATGCATTCAACCTACCCGCATGATGAGTGTGTCGTCTTTCCCCGCGCATTATGCGCGTTGGCGAGAAGAGGGAATAACTCTGGCGTTAAGCCCGATCCGCCTGGGGCGCAATCCTTCGCTGGCGGGGCTCAAACATCTTAATCGCCTCGAACAAGTCTTAATTCGTTCTCATCTTGAGCAGACGGACGCCGATGAGGCGCTGGTTCTTGACAGCGACGGGTGGCTTACGGAATGCTGTGCCGCGAATGTGTTCTGGCGTAAAGGAAGCCAGGTGTTCACGCCGCGCCTCGATCAGGCGGGCGTTAATGGCATTATGCGCCAGCACTGTATGGCTATGTTGGCACGTTCTTCTTTTGAGGTTGTCGAAGTATCCATGCGCCCTGATGTACTGCGCGATGCCGATGAAGTGCTGATTTGCAATGCGCTTATGCCGCTGGTACCGGTTTGTCGTTGGGATGACGTCTGTTGGTCTGAACGCGATCTTTACCATTTTTTAGCCCCATTGTGTGAGCTGCCTGGTTAGTCATGAAGAAAATGTTACGTTTTGTCCTGCTGTTAGTCGTGGTGTTCGGTATTGCCGCAGCGGCAGGTATGTGGAAAGTCCGCCAACTGGCAGATAGTAAGTTGCTTATTAAAGAAGAGACCATCTTTACCCTTGAGCCAGGAACCGGGCGAGTGGTGCTTGGTCAGCAGCTGTATGGCGATAAAATCATTAATCGTCCACGCGTATTCCAGTGGCTGCTGCGCGTCGAACCTGAACTTTCTCATTTCAAAGCGGGTACCTATCGCTTCACACCGCAAATGACGGTGCGCGAGATGCTGCAGCTTTTAGCGAGCGGTAAAGAAGCGCAGTTCCCGCTACGGTTTGTTGAAGGGATGCGCGTTAGCGACTATTTGCGTCAGCTACGCGATGCGCCGTATGTGAAGCACACTTTAGAAGACGACAGTTACGAAACGGTGGCCAAAGCGCTGGGTCTTGAGCACGCCGATTGGGTTGAAGGTTGGTTATGGCCGGATACCTGGATGTACACCGCCAATACCAGCGATATCGCCATTCTTAAACGCGCGCACCAGAAAATGGTCGCTGCGGTAGCGAAAGCCTGGGAAGGGCGGGCGGATAATCTACCGTATAAAGATCAAAACCAGTTACTGACCATGGCCTCTATCGTTGAGAAAGAGACCGCGGTTCCTGCCGAGCGCGATCGCGTGGCGTCGGTCTTTATCAACCGTCTACGCATTGGCATGCGTTTGCAGACCGACCCTACCGTAATTTACGGCATGGGAGAGCGCTATAATGGTAAACTGTCGCGTAAAGATCTGGAGACGCCGACCGCTTATAACACCTATGTGATTAGCGGTATGCCGCCAGGGCCAATCGCCGTGCCGGGCGAAGCGTCTCTCAATGCGGCCGCGCATCCGGCGAAAACGCCGTACCTCTATTTTGTTGCCGACGGAAAAGGCGGCCATACGTTCAATACCAATCTGGCCAGCCATAACCGTTCGGTTCAGGACTATTTAAAAGTACTTAAGGAAAAAAATGCGCAGTAACTATATCGTCATCGAAGGCCTGGAAGGGGCGGGGAAAACGACCGCACGCAATCTGGTCGTTGAGACACTCGAACAGCTGGGTATCCGCGATATGGTGTTTACCCGTGAGCCGGGCGGTACCATCCTGGCTGAAAAACTGCGCAGCCTGGTGCTGGATATCCAGTCTACCGGCGATGAAGTCATTAACGATAAAGCGGAAGTGCTGATGTTTTACGCTGCCCGCGTACAGCTGGTCGAAACCGTTATCAAGCCGGCGCTGGCCCGCGGTCAATGGGTCATTGGCGACCGTCACGATCTCTCAACTCAGGCCTACCAGGGCGGCGGACGCGGTATCGATCAGCGAATGCTGGCGACGCTACGCGATGCGGTGCTCGGCGATTTCCGCCCTGATTTAACGCTCTACCTTGACGTGACGCCGGAGGTCGGCCTCAAGCGCGCGCGCGCGCGCGGCGATCTGGATCGAATCGAGCAGGAGTCGATGAATTTCTTTAATCGTACCCGCGCGCGCTACCTTGAGCTGGCGGCGAAGGATCCGACTATCCGCACGGTGGATGCGACGCAGCCGCTGGAAGCGGTTGAGCGCGACATTCGCGCGGTTGTCACGCAATGGGTTGCGGAGCAGCGCGCATGAAATGGTATCCGTGGTTACGCCCGTCCTTCGAGCAGCTAGTCGCTGGTTATCAGGCAGGACGGGGTCACCATGCGTTATTACTGCAGGCGTTGCCGGGAATGGGGGGCGATGCGCTTATCTACGCATTATGCCGATTCCTGATGTGCCGCCAGCCGGAGGGGCATAAAAGCTGCGGCCATTGCCATAGCTGTCAGCTTATGCAGGCCGGCACCCATCCTGATTACTACACGCTTGTCCCGGAGAAAGGCAAGAGCGCGCTAGGCATCGATGCGGTGCGCGGCATCACTGAAAAACTCTATGAGCGCGCGCGTCTTGGCGGCGCGAAGGTGGTGTGGATCAACGATGCGACGTTGTTAACCGATGCTGCCGCGAATGCTTTGCTGAAGACGCTGGAAGAGCCGCCGGAAAACACCTGGTTTTTCCTGGCCTGTCAGGAGCCGGCGCGTCTACTCGCCACCTTGCGTAGCCGGTGCTTCTCATATCACCTTGCTCCGCCTTCTGAAGCCTGGGCATTAGGGTGGTTAGAGCGCGAAGTGACAATGTCACAAGATACTTTACTGGCAGCGCTGCGCCTCAGCGCTAACGCACCCGCGGCAGCGCTGGCGTTACTGCAAGAAGCCAACTGGGCGCCGCGACAACAGCTTTGCCAGGCGCTAGCGAGCGCGTTAACCAGCGGCGACTGGCTGTCATTATTACCGGTTCTTAATCACGAACAGGCTCCGGTGCGCCTGCACTGGCTGGCTTCGCTGCTGTTGGATGCGCAAAAAAGGCAGCAGGGCATTTCGCTTCTGAGTAATCCGGATGCCTGGACGCTGGTTAACCAGCTGGCGCAAACACTTTCGGGCCCACGTCTTGAGGCTATCACGCGCGATGTTAGCGCCTGTCGCGAACAGTTGCTGAGCGTGGTCGGCGTCAATCGCGAACTGCTGCTCACCGAGCGCCTTCTGCGCTGGGAACATTACCTGCAACCCGGGGCGGTTCTGCCCGTCTCGCATCTCTGAGAATAAGAATATGTTTTTAGTCGATTCCCACTGCCATCTTGATGGCCTGGATTATCAAACGTTGCATAAAGACGTCGATGATGTTCTGGCGAAAGCCGCCGCGCGTGATGTCAGGTTTTTCCTGGCGGTCGCCACGACGCTGCCGGGATACCGCGGGATGCGTGAATTAATCGGCCAGCGCGATGACGTTGTCTTTTCTTGCGGCGTGCATCCCCTGAACCAGGATGAAGCGTATGACTATGAGGAGCTGCGTACGCTGGCGGCGGAAGAGGGCGTAGTGGCGATGGGGGAAACCGGGCTCGATTACTTCTATACCCCGGAAACCAAACTGCGCCAGCAGGAGTCTTTCCGTCAGCATATTCGCATTGGCCGCGAATTAAATAAACCGGTGATTGTGCATACCCGTGATGCGCGCGCCGACACGCTGGCAATTTTGCAGGAAGAAAACGTGACGGATTGCGGTGGCGTACTACACTGTTTCACAGAGGATAGAGAGACCGCGGGTAAACTGCTCGATATGGGGTTCTATATTTCGTTTTCCGGTATCGTCACGTTCCGTAATGCCGAACAGCTGCGAGATGCAGCGCGTTATGTGCCGCTCGATCGCCTGCTGGTAGAGACCGACTCGCCCTATCTGGCGCCGGTACCGCATCGCGGTAAAGAGAATCAGCCGGCGATGGTGCGTGATGTCGCCGAATACATGGCGGTCTTGAAGGGCGTGTCGCTGGAGCAACTTGCGCAACAAACCACCGAAAACTTTGCCAGCTTGTTCCACATCGACCCTGCCAGACTGCAACCTGCCTGATCTTTCTATTATTTTAAGGCTCGTAATTAATACTCAAAGCGAGTAAAGTTCACCGCCGCGACAGAGGCGGTGAACGCATTTCTGCAACATACAGATACACATTATGTAAATCAGTGTAAATTTTTATATGTTGACTGAATGAAACGTGATAGCCGTCAAACAATCTCCGCGTTAATTATTTTACTCTGTGTAATAAATAAAGGGCGCTTAGATGTCCTGTCCACGGCACGGTTCTCCCCCCGGGCCAATGCGTGAAAACGTAAAAAAGTACCAAATACTCAGGAGCACTCTCAATTATGTTTAAGAATGCATTTGCTAACCTGCAGAAGGTCGGTAAATCGCTGATGCTGCCAGTATCCGTACTGCCTATCGCAGGTATTCTGCTGGGCGTCGGTTCTGCCAACTTCAGCTGGCTGCCTGCCGTGGTTTCCCACGTCATGGCAGAAGCAGGCGGTTCAGTTTTCGCCAATATGCCGCTGATCTTCGCAATCGGTGTTGCGCTTGGCTTCACCAATAACGACGGTGTATCCGCACTGGCTGCAGTCGTAGCTTACGGCATCATGGTGAAAACCATGGCGGTAGTCGCGCCGCTGGTTCTGCATTTACCTGCTGAGGAAATCGCAGCGAAACACCTGGCTGATACCGGCGTGCTTGGCGGTATTATTTCCGGTGCGATTGCAGCCTACATGTTCAACCGCTTCTACCGTATCAAGCTGCCTGAATATCTCGGCTTCTTCGCGGGCAAGCGCTTTGTGCCGATTATCTCTGGTCTCGCCGCTATCTTCACCGGCGTGATCCTGTCCTTCATCTGGCCGCCGATCGGTTCCGCCATCCAGACCTTCTCTCAATGGGCGGCTTACCAGAACCCGGTTGTGGCGTTCGGTATCTACGGCTTCATTGAGCGCTGCCTGGTACCGTTTGGTCTGCACCATATCTGGAACGTACCTTTCCAGATGCAGATTGGTGAATACACCAACGCTGCAGGTCAGGTGTTCCACGGCGACATCCCGCGTTACATGGCCGGCGACCCGACTGCGGGTAAACTGTCTGGCGGCTTCCTGTTTAAAATGTACGGCCTGCCGGCTGCAGCTATCGCGATTTGGCACTCTGCTAAACCAGAGAACCGCGCCAAAGTCGGTGGTATCATGATCTCCGCTGCGCTGACCTCGTTCCTGACCGGTATTACCGAGCCGATCGAGTTCTCCTTCATGTTCGTTGCGCCGATCCTGTATATCATTCACGCGATTCTTGCAGGCCTGGCATTCCCGATCTGTATCCTGCTGGGTATGCGTGACGGTACTTCATTCTCTCACGGTCTGATCGACTTTATCGTTCTGTCCGGCAACAGCAGCAAGCTGTGGCTGTTCCCGATTGTCGGTATTTGCTACGCGATCGTGTACTACGTAGTCTTCCGTGTGCTGATTAAAGCGCTGGACCTGAAAACTCCGGGTCGTGAAGATGCCACTGAAGACAGCAAAGGCGCCGCTACCAGTGAAATGGCCCCAGCTCTGATTGCTGCTTTCGGCGGTAAAGAGAACATCACTAACCTCGACGCATGTATTACTCGTCTGCGCGTGAGCGTGGCTGACGTAGCGAAAGTTGATCAGGCTGGTCTGAAAAAACTGGGTGCTGCTGGCGTAGTTGTTGCAGGTTCTGGCGTTCAGGCCATTTTCGGTACCAAGTCCGATAACCTGAAAACCGAAATGGATGAATACATCCGCAACAGCTAAGACGTAGTGTGGGGAGACTAAGGCAGCCAAATGGCTGCCTTTTTTACGTCGGTATTCTGCTCATTGTTGGCAATGGCAGGAAAATGGGGAGAAATGCTTATTCCCTCAGCAGCTAAGTCTATAGTTGAATAAGAAAAACTGCATTCAGGTTGAAAGAGAGGGAGGAAGTCGCTCATACTCTTAGCTGATCCTGTGCATTCGTGTTTATCTGCAGAGGCAGGCCGGAGCACGGTATAAAACTAATAAGGAATCAGTCATGGCAGAAGAAACGATTTTCAGCAAAATCATTCGCCGGGAAATCCCGTCGGATATTGTTTATCAGGATGAGCTGGTCACCGCTTTTCGCGATATCTCTCCGCAGGCGCCGACTCATATTCTGATTATCCCGAATATCCTGATTCCGACCGTGAACGACGTTACGAGCGAGCACGAACTGGCGCTGGGCCGTATGATGACCGTCGCGGCCAGGATTGCCCGTGATGAAGGCCTGGCTGATGACGGCTATCGCCTTATCGTTAACTGCAACCGCCACGGCGGCCAGGAAGTCTACCATATTCATATGCACCTGCTGGGCGGCCGTCCGTTAGGCCCGATGCTGGCGCATAAAGGCTAAACCGATGCGCGCTGCTTATTCAGGCGTTTTGATTCTGGCGGCGCTGCTGGCCGGATGTAGTTCGCGCCCGGAAATTCCGGTTGGCGAACAGCAGACTTTGGTGATGGAATCCAGCGTTCTGGCGGCGGGTATCAGCGCCGATCCACCGTCGGTCACCGCCTCGGAAATTCAGGCCACCGCTACCTCAAGATTATTTAACGAACGGCAACAGCCCATTACTGTGCACTACCGTTTTTTCTGGTATGACGCTCATGGGCTGGAGATGCATCCGTTGGAGCCTGCGCGAAGCGTGACGGTTCCCGCCCACTCGTCCGTTGTGCTCTACGGCAGTGCAAATATTCTCGGGGCGCACAAAGCCCGCCTTTATCTTTATCTCTAAGAGGTCATCATAATGATTAAAATGTGTCGCTATGCGTTAATCACTGCACTGGCGATATTCCTGGCAGGCTGTGTGGGACAACGTAATGAACCTGCGCCAGTCGAGGAGGTCAAGCCGAAGCCGGAACAACCTGCGCAGCCGCAGCCGACGGTGCCTGCCGTGCCGACGGTGCCAACGCAGCCGGGTCCAATCGAACACGGCAGCGAGCAGCCTTCACAGCCCTCTCAGCCTGCGCCGCGCGTGCGCCACTACAACTGGGACGGCGCTGTGCAACCGATGATCGGCCAGATGCTGCAGGCGGGCGGCGTGAACGCGGGCAGTATTCTGCTGGTGGATAGCGTCAATAACCGTACCAACGGATCGCTGAACGCGTCTGAAGCGACCTCCGCGCTGCGCAATGCGCTGGCGGGCAACGGCAAGTTTACGCTGGTCTCCCCGCAGCAGCTCTCCGTAGCGAAACAACAATTAGGTCTTTCGCCGCAGGATAGTCTCGGCAGCCGCAGCAAAGCGATGGGAATTGCGCGCACCGTTGGCGCTCAGTACGTGCTGTACTCGAATGCCACCGGTAACGTCAACTCGCCGGAGCTGAAAATGCAACTGATGCTGGTGCAGTCCGGCGAGATTATCTGGTCAGGCAAAGGTGCGGTTCAGCAACAATAAGCTTACGCGCGACGAGCTCTTGTCGCGCTTTTTCCCCCGCTATTCACCTGTCGCCGCGCTGACTGAAAACGGTCTTAGCGGCGGCAGCTGTATTATCAGCGATGGCGTCCGTCGGCTGGTGCTGCGCCAGCCACACGATCCGCAGGCGCCGCTCAGCCATTTTTTACGCCAGTACCGCGCGCTTCAGCGCCTCCCCGCGACGCTGTCGCCGGCGCCGGTATTCTTTTCGCCGTGCTGGATGGTGGTGGAGTATTGCGCAGGGGAGGTGAAAAGCGCGCTGCCGGAGTGCCCTTCACTTGCCGGCTTATTGTATCATCTGCATCAACAGCCGCGTTTTGGCTGGCGTGTCGAGCTGGCGCCATTACTTGAATTGTACTGGCAGCAGTGCGATCCGGCCCGGCGTACGATTTTGTGGTTACGCTGGCAGAAACGGTTATTACGCCGGCGAGAACCACAGCCGTTGCGTTTGGCGCCTCTGCATATGGACGTCCACGCCGGCAATATCATTCACCGCGACGACGGCCTGTGCTTGATTGACTGGGAGTATGCCGGAGACGGCGATATCGCGCTTGAACTGGCAGCGGTATGGTGCGATGCCCCTACGCGTTGCCAGCTGCTTAAAGACTATTCACGGCTCGCGCAGCTTGATGAGCGACAGCTGCGGCGGCAAATACAACGCTGGCGACCGTGGGTGCTCATGCTGATGGCGGGATGGTATGAACGGCGCTGGCAGCAGAGCGGCGACCGGCAATTTATTACGCTGGCGGATGCGACATGGCGTCAGTTAGAAACAGAAAACAAAGGATAAGAGAGGTCTGTGTGGGTCCGGTAATGTTGGATGTCGAAGGTTTTGAACTGGATGCGGAAGAGCGTGAGATTCTGGCTCATCCTTTGGTTGGCGGCTTAATTTTGTTTACCCGCAACTACCACGATCCGGCGCAATTGCGTGAACTGGTACGCCAAATCCGCGCGGCCTCGCGGAATCATCTCGTGGTGGCGGTTGATCAAGAAGGCGGGCGCGTGCAGCGTTTCCGCGAAGGTTTTACTCGCCTGCCCGCCGCGCAGTCTTTTGCGGCGCTGTTGGGGATGGAAGAGGGCGGTAAGCTTGCCGTAGAAGCCGGTTGGCTGATGGCCAGTGAAATGATCGCTATGGATATTGATATCAGCTTTGCGCCGGTGCTGGATGTCGGCCATATCAGCGCCGCGATCGGCGAACGCTCCTGGCATGAAGACCCGCAAAAGGCGCTGGCGATGGCTCGCCATTTCATTGACGGTATGCATGCTGCGGGCATGAAAACCACCGGTAAACACTTCCCTGGCCACGGCGCGGTGACGGCGGATTCACACAAAGAGACGCCGATTGATCCGCGTCCGGCGGCGGAAATTCGCGCCAAAGATATGGCGGTGTTCAAAAGTCTGATCGATGAACAACGGCTGGATGCGATTATGCCGGCGCACGTGATTTATCCTGATATCGATCCGCGTCCGGCCAGTGGTTCCGAATACTGGCTGAAGACGGTGTTGCGCGGCGAGCTGGGCTTTGACGGCGTCATCTTCTCTGACGACCTGTCGATGGAAGGAGCGGCGATCATGGGTAGCTATGCTGAACGTGGGCAGGCATCGCTCGATGCCGGTTGCGATATGATCCTGGTCTGCAATAATCGTAAAGGCGCGGTGAGCGTATTGGATAACCTGTCCCCGATCAAAGCAGAGCGTGTTACAAAATTGTATCATAAAGGTTCATTTACCCGTCAGGAACTGCGAGATTCCGCGCGTTGGCAGACGGTCAACGCACAGCTGGAGGCGCTCCATGCGCGCTGGCAAGAAGCGAAGTCTGCGTAATTAACCTGAAGGGCGTTGTTGTCTGGTGAGGATACGATGATTATCTATTTACACGGTTTTGACTCTAACAGCCCCGGTAACCATGAAAAGGTGCTGCAGCTGCAGTTTATCGACCCTGACGTACGGTTGATTAGCTACAGTACGCTCCATCCAAAACATGATATGCAGCATTTGTTGAAGGAAGTCGACAAAATGCTGCAGCTCACTGCCGACGATCGGCCGCTGATATGCGGTGTCGGGTTAGGTGGCTACTGGGCGGAAAGGATTGGTTTTCTCTGTGATATTCGCCAGGCCGTGTTCAACCCGAATCTGTTCCCTCACGAGAACATGGAAGGGAAAATCGACAGGCCGGAAGAGTATCAGGATATCGCCACCAAGTGCGTGAACAACTTCCGTGAAAAAAATCGCGACCGCTGCCTGGTGGTGCTATCACGCCATGATGAGGCGCTGGATAGCCAACGCTCGGCTGACTTGCTGCATCATTATTACGAAATCATTTGGGATGAAGAACAGACGCATAAATTTAAAAGTCTTTCGCCGCACCTGCAGCGAATAAAGGCTTTTAAGACCCTCGGTTAATCCTGTTTTCACTTATTCAGCCCGCGGCGTGCAAACGCCGCGGGCTTTTTCTTGTCCATAATTGACGTTGTTCGTTTAAAAAATATGCGGTAAAACTTGATGTACATCAATTTTGGTATGACCAATGTTCCGTTCATGCTATTCTCGGTGCTGCTGAATGGTTTCATCGCTGCAACCTATTGTTAACTAAGAGCTATTTGGATAACTTTTAATTAACAATTGGTTAATAATTTTAGGGGGTCTTGTGACTACGCCATTGAAAAGAATCGTTATTGTAGGTGGTGGTGCCGGCGGACTGGAACTGGCTACTCAGTTGGGTAGAAAGCTGGGCCGCAACAAAAAAGCGAAAATTACGCTGGTGGACCGCAACCATAGCCACCTGTGGAAGCCGTTGCTGCACGAAGTGGCGACCGGTTCTCTGGATGAAGGCGTTGACGCGCTGAGCTATCTGGCGCACGCGCGCAACCACGGTTTCCAGTTCCAGCTAGGCTCGGTGGTGGATATCAATCGCGAAGGGAAAACCATTACCCTCGCGGAACTGCGTAACGAGAAAGGCGAGCTGTTGGTTGCCGAGCGTAAGCTGCCGTACGACACGCTGGTGATGGCGCTGGGCAGCACCTCCAATGACTTTAATACTCCTGGGGTGAAGGAAAACTGCATTTTCCTTGATAACCCGCACCAGGCGCGCCGTTTCCATCAGGAAATGCTTAACCTGTTCCTCAAGTATTCTGCAAACCTCGGCGCGAACGGTAAGGTCAATATCGCTATCGTCGGCGGAGGGGCCACCGGGGTTGAGCTGTCCGCTGAGCTACATAATGCGGTGAAACAGCTGCATAGCTATGGCTATAAAGGATTGACCAACGAAGCGCTGAACGTGACGCTGGTCGAAGCCGGCGAACGTATTCTTCCGGCGCTGCCGCCGCGTATTTCCGGCGCCGCGCACAATGAGCTGACCAAACTTGGCGTTCGTGTCCTGACCCAGACTATGGTGACCAGCGCAGACGTTAACGGCCTGCATACTAAAGACGGGCAGTTTATTGATGCCGACCTGATGGTGTGGGCAGCGGGCATCAAAGCGCCTGATTTTATGAAAGAGATTGGCGGCCTGGAGACCAACCGCATTAACCAACTGGTGGTTGAGCCAACGCTGCAGACCACCCGTGATCCGGATATTTACGCTATCGGCGATTGCGCCTCCTGCGCTCGTCCGGAAGGCGGCTTTGTACCTCCACGCGCCCAGGCGGCGCACCAGATGGCAACCTGCGCGCTGAATAACATTCTGGCGCAGATGAAAGGCAAAGCGCTGAAACCGTATGTCTACAAAGATCACGGTTCACTGGTGTCGCTTTCTAACTACTCCACCGTTGGCAGCCTGATGGGCAACCTGATGCGCGGCTCGATGATGGTTGAAGGGCGAATTGCGCGCTTCGTGTATATCTCGCTGTATCGCATGCATCAGATTGCGTTACACGGCTATTTCAAAACCGGCCTGATGATGCTGGTGGGGCGTATTAACCGTATTATTCGTCCGCGTCTCAAGCTGCACTAAGCGGCAAGTAATCAGGATAGCGTCATCGCGACGCTATCCTGAAAACACAGCATATCCTTCTGCCTGAATCGCAACTTTCCGTTAGGAATCCTCTGAATCCCCTTGATTTGCCGTAGGTTCCCGCATTTTTCATCCGCTTTCTGATTTGCATACCCCCTGAGCAGAACGCAGAATTGCTAGTAACAGCAATGAAGGAGGAACTCCCGTGAATAAATCAATGTTGGCGGGTATTGGGATTGGCGTTGCCGCCGCGTTGGGCGTCGCCGCCGTTGCCGGTCTCAATGTATTAGATCGTGGCCCGCAATATGCGCAAGTGGTGTCCAGTACGCCAATAAAAGAAAGCATAAAAACGCCGCGTCAGGAGTGCCGTAACGTCACCGTTACCCATCGTCGCCCGGTTCAGGATGAAAACCGTATTGCCGGTTCCGTTCTCGGCGCGGTCGCCGGCGGCGTGATTGGCCATCAGTTTGGCGGCGGTCGCGGTCGTAGCGTGGCAACCGTCGTCGGCGCGCTGGGCGGCGGCTATGCTGGTAACCAAATTCAGGGCTCGATGCAGGAAAACGACACCTATACCACCACCCAGCAGCGCTGTAAGACGGTCTACGATAAGTCGGAAAAAATGCTTGGTTATGACGTCACCTATAAAATCGGCGACCAGCAGGGCAAGATTCGCATGGACCATCAACCGGGGGCGCAAATACCTCTCGATAGCAACGGTCAGCTGATTCTGAATAACAAAGCGTAAAATAGCAGTTTTAAGCGATTAGCCCCTCAATCACTCAGGCTGAGGGGCTTTTTTTATCAGAACGTTAACGCGTAGTTCAGGCCGAAGGTCCGGCCGCGTCCTTTATATTCGTACAGTCCGGCGCTGCCATAGGTTGGACTATACAACAGCGGCGCACGCTGTCCCCAGATGGTGACGTAATCTTCGTTCAGCAAGTTTTCGATGCTAAAGGTCAGTTTACCCACCGGGAGCAGATAGCTACCGATAAAATCGACGGTGTTGTACCCATCAAGCTTATTGCCACTGGCGTCGCTTAAATCAAATACCTGCTGGCTCTGCACACGCAGCGACCACGGGTCCGGCGCCCAGCCGACCCAGGCGGTGGCTTTCGACGGCGAGGCCAGGGTGACGTCCCACTTCTGCCAACTGCCATCGGTTTTAACTTGCGATTTCAGCACGTTGAAGTTAGCGCCCAGACTCCAGTCGCTATCAGGCACGAAGTAGTCCACCGCGCCTTCCACGCCGTAAATGCGACGTTTATCCGATTGCACATCAATGGTCATGTCGCTGCGGTTAACTACGATGGTTTTGTCTGATGTCGAGTAATAAGCGGCAAGCTGCGTGCGCAGGTTGTCGCCGGTGTAGCGCCAGCCCAGTTCCCAGGAGTTAACTTTGATCCCCTGTAGCGGCGAGTCGCCGACGTTAACGCTCGAGACCAGCGGCAGATGGCCGTTGACCGCGGCGCCGTAGCTGCCGATACCGTAATATTTGCCCGGATCCGGTAGTTCGACGCCCTGAGAGAAGTTAAACCAGGTCTGCTGGCGTTCGGTAATGTGGGCGACGATCCCGGCATTAAAGAGGAAGTTATCATAATCGGTCTTACCGCCAGGAATGGCATCCGCCGACTGATATTTGCCTTTAGAGACATCCTGCTGCTGCGCGTAGCCGACAAAATCATCGACGCGGTTTTCCGTCCATTGATAGCGCACGCCGCCGCTAAGGGTGAAGATGTCGTTCAGGTCGTAACTGCTTTGCAGGAACGGCGCAAGATTGGTGATGCTGTAGCCAGGATAACGGCCGGTGGTATAGGCAGACTGATTATTCAGGCCGCCGGAAGCCATCGCCTTATCCAGGTCGAAGAACATCTGGTTGGAATTAAAGGTTTCATGGTCGGCGTCAACGCCCCAGGTCAGATCCCATCCCGTTAGCGGCTGGCTGTTGAAGGTGATCTTAGCGCCGTACTGATCGGTATCCTGCTGTGAGGCGGAAAAACTGCTGATTTTACCTTTGCTCAAGGCCGGGAAGGGGTAGAAGGTCAGCGACTCATCGCGGTAGTAAATCTGGCTGACCAGATTCTGGCCGAGGAAGTCGGCGTCGGAATATTGCAGGCTGATCAAATGACGCTCGGTGCCGGGCACGCGATCGGAGTTAAGCCCGTTAGAGGTCCAGGCTTTACTTTCGCCAAGCACCGCCGACATATCTTTGCCCAGATTCAGACCATAATCATCGCCCTGGCTTTTATAGTACTGCGTGACCAGCTGGAGCTGGCGCTGGTCATCAATTTCTATGGTTCCGGTGCCCATCACGTCGAGTCGGTCCGAATGTTGTAAGCCGGTTTGCGTATTATCGAGGATCAGCGCGTCATTGTTGGCGTCATACCAGCCGCCGAAGCGTTGATACGCCACTGATAGACGGCCGGAAGCATGATCGGTACCGCCGCTGACGGCCGCCGCCACCCGTTCATCATGATCGTTGCTATTGGCAAAGCCGGTTTTACCACCCAGCTCCAGATCCACCTGGCGTTCCTGTTGGCCCTTTTTCGTGACGATATTAATCAGACCGCCGGTACTGCCGCCGCCGTATAACGATGTGGCGCCGGAAATAACTTCAATATGTTCGATGTTAAACGGATCGATGGCATCAAGCTGGCGGCTATCGGTGCGCGATGAATTGAGGCGCACGCCGTCGATCAGTACCACGATGGCGCGTCCGCGCATGTTCATGCCGTAGTTGGTACGCCCCTGGCTGCTGACATCTATTCCGGGGATTAACTGCGCGAGGACGTCTTTAAACTCTTTACCACCCTGAACCTGTTGCTCAATTTCCTGGCCTTCAATCACCCAGGTGGTTTGCGCCATCTCGGCGACGGTACGGTGGTTACGGTTGGCGCTGACGATGATATCGTCTTCATCGGCGGCCTGCGCGGCAAAGGCAGGCAGGGCGGTGGCCAGCAGCAGGGGATTGAGCAGCCAGAGGCGCTTGTTCATTCGCATTCCTTGATATGAGTTAGTCATTACTGTTGTTATTTTTTTCAGCCACAGGCGCGGCTGTTACAGCGTGAAACATATAGAAAGACAAATGCGAATTTTGCACATATTGATTATCGTTATCAATATCATTTACAACAAATCAACATAATGAAAATATTGAGAAAAGTAAGGGTATTTAGCAGAAGGGGAAAAAACCGGCGAGCGAGGGCCGCCGGTAGGGAATTAAGGTTGCAGGATTTGCGGCCACAGGCGCAGCGTAGTGTCGCTAATTTGTTTCAGGGTGGCGAAATCAGCGCCTTCGCGCGCGCTGATTGACATTCCTTGCAGCACGCAGTTTAAAAACTGCGCCAACTGCAAGACATTGCCCTGCGCAGGGAGTTCGCCGCGCTGCTGGCGCTGCTGTAAAAATTGCGTCAACGTTTGTTCCTGCACCGCGTGCCGCGACTTAATAGTGTTGGCGATATCGGTTGAAGAGGCGGCCAGCGCCGCGGAGGTGTTAATCATAAAACAGCCTGCCGGGGTATCTTTGCTGGTAAAGCAGGTTGCGACAGCGGTGAAATAGTCGCGCAGCGCCTGATCGACGGTTTTGTGGTCATCGAATAGCAGGGCTTCATGTTTCGCGGCAAAGCGGGAGATGTAGCGATCCAGCACCGCGCGGAATAAGCCTTCTTTGTTCACGAACTCGGCGTACAGCGTCGGGGCTTTCGCGCCGGTCGCTTCGACGAGATCGGCCAGCGAAGTTGCTTCATAGCCGTGCTGCCAGAAAAGTGTCATGGCCTTGTCCAGCGCCGCGTCCCTGTCGAACACTTTAGGTCGGCCACGGCTTTTTTTTGCGCAACTTTGAACGTCAGTTGTCATGATGCCGTTGTACCTATGTTGGGTTGTTGAACGGCCATTATAAAAATAAACGTGTCATGCCGCCAGCGGCAGAAGTCCAAAAATAAATAATTCATATATGTATGAAAATTAAGCATTTTATAAATAGTTAAATGATCGTTATAAAAATGAGTTGACCTGTGACATGGATCACATTATTATTTACCTATCGATCGTTAAGTTAATTCTTACGACCCTACTATAAAAATCATCTGCATAGGTATAATAATCATGAAAAACGTCCAAAAACTGGCACTTGCTGCCGTACTGAGCTCACTCTCATTTGCAAGTTTCGCCGCTGTTGAGGTGCAATCCACCCCAGCAGGCCAACATAAAATCGGTACCGTTTCCGCATCCGCCGGCACCAATCTGGGTTCGCTCGAAGATCAGCTGGCGCAGAAAGCCGACGAAATGGGGGCGACCTCTTACCGCATTACTTCGGTAACCGGTCCTAATACCCTGCACGGTACCGCAGTTATCTATAAATAAATGTTGTAACCCCTGTCATGCCACTGACAAAACGCGTTCCTGACCCCCTTCAGCAGAACGCGTGTAGTAAGCAGTAAACGTAGTTCCCTTTGTTATGCCACTCTCGCGACGCGGTCCACACCCCTTCATGGGACCGCGCCCCGCGAAACCTCGTCAGCGAAGCTGGCGATTGCCACAAAAAAACCCGCCGTGCCTGGCGGGTTTTTTACTTTCTGCAATTCGCAAATGCATTACAAGGCTTGCTCGGCGGAAACCTGGTGGTGGGTCACATCGACCGGCATTCCGGAACGCAGCGCCATCGCGCTTTCCATTACCTGCTGATTGGTCTGCGGCGCCTGCTTAAAGTTCTTCATGCTGGCGTTCAGGACGATTGGCAGCGTTTGCGGATCGTCATTGATATGTTCGGAGAGCGGCTGGTGGACTTCCACCAGACGGGTACCGTTTGGCTCTACCGAAACTTTGATAGGTTCGTTGATGATATTCACCCTGGTGCCCGGCGTGATTTTGTTATACAGAGACTTTATATCAGCATCGCGCAGGCGGATACAGCCTGAACTGACGCGCATCCCGATGCCAAAATCGGCGTTGGTGCCGTGCAGTAGATAGACGCCGCCGTAGGCCGCAAGACGAATCGCGTGATGTCCCATCGGGTTATTCGGCCCGGCCGGAACCACTGCCGGTAAATCGATCCCCATTGCTTTATAACGCGCACGAATGTTGGCGGTTGGCGTCCAGGTCGGGTTGGCGCGCTTATCGGAAACGGTAGTGACCATCGTCGGGGTCAGGGTATCGCCGCCAAGCTGGCCGATACCGATCGGGTAAACGGTCACGCTATTCTGTCCCGGTGGATAGTAGTACAGACGCAGCTCGGCGATATTGAGCACCAGACCTTCACGGGGGACGTCAGGCAGCAGTGTCTGCAGCGGGATGGTCAGCACGCTCCCGGCGCGCGGCACATAAGGATCGACCCCGGGATTAGCCTGCAGCAGCGCGAGAAAACCAACGTTGTATTTTTTGGCAATCGCTTCCAGCGACCCGCCGTTATCCTGCACTACATGAAACTGATTCTGCCCGACCAGTCGGCTACCGCTCGGCGGTAACGGCCAGGTATTGGCGCGGGCGGGAAGGGCGAGCGTCGCCGCGAGAGCGAATGCCGTCAGCCAGGTTGAAACACGCGAGATATTTATCATTACCATAATTCCACAATAAACAAACGGTTATTTTTATAAGATAATCAATGTCAATTATGGCGCGGGAGAGTGTTGGGAAATCCAGGTGGATTGCAAAATGTTTGTAAAGTTTGCTAACTGTGACAGGTAAAGAGATGCGGTTTTGACAACCGCATCTCTTCGTTCTCAAGCGGTAGCGTTTTCTTCCAGCTGACGCATAAACTGGCGTACCCAGTCCATGCGCGTTTTACGCTCATCAAGCTCCTGGAAGAATTTGAGCCTTGTCGGCCCATCCAGTCGGTAATGCTGCGGCTGCTTCTGCAATAGACCGATAAGCCAGACCGGATTAACGTTATTTTTCTCGTTAAACTCGATCACGCCGCCTTTTTCATTGCACTCCAGCTTGCGGATCCCCAGCTTTTGCGCCTGCTGGCGTAGGCGCGTGATATCCAGCAAATTACGCGCCGCATCCGGCAATGTACCAAAGCGATCGATCAGCTCGACTTTGATCTCATCGAGATCGTGTTCGTTTTTGGTGCTGGCAATACGCTTATAGAACGACAGACGGGTGTTAACGTCGGGAATAAAGTCATCCGGCAGCAGCGCCGGCATGCGCAGCTCCACTTCCGTCTGCTGGCTGGTGAGATCTTCCAGCGACGGCTCGCGACCCTCTTTCAGGGCATCAACGGCGTTCTCCAGCAGTTCCATATACAGCGAGAAGCCGATGGTTTCCATCTGTCCGCTCTGACCTTCTCCCAGCAGTTCGCCGGCGCCGCGAATTTCAAGATCGTGGGTCGCGAGGGCAAAACCGGCGCCGAGGTCTTCCAGCGAAGCGATAGCTTCCAGGCGTTTCTGCGCGTCGGTAGTCATCGCTTTTGGATGTGGGGTGAGCAGCCAGGCGTAGGCCTGATGGTGCGAACGACCCACGCGGCCGCGCAGCTGGTGCAGCTGGGCAAGGCCGAAGTGATCGGCGCGCTCAATGATGATGGTATTGGCGGTCGGGATATCGATGCCGGTTTCAATGATTGTCGTACAGACCAGCACGTTAAAACGCTGGTGATGGAAATCATTCATCACCCGTTCCAGTTCGCGTTCGCGCATCTGGCCGTGACCGATGGCAATTCGCGCCTCCGGTACCAGTTCAGCCAGACGATCCGCCGCTTTCTGAATATTTTCAACATCGTTATACAGATAGTAAACCTGACCGCCGCGCAGGACTTCACGCAGGATCGCCTCGCGAACCACCAGCGCGTCATATTCGCGGACAAAGGTTTTTACCGCCAGACGGCGAGCTGGCGGGGTGGCGATAATGGACAGATCGCGCATTCCGCTCATCGCCATATTCAGCGTACGCGGAATAGGCGTGGCGGTCAGCGTCAGGATATCGACGTCCGCGCGCATCGCCTTGATGCGTTCTTTATGACGCACCCCGAAGCGGTGTTCTTCATCGACGATAAGCAGACCCAGGTCGCGCAGCTTGACTTCATTTTGCAGCAGCTTATGGGTACCGATCAGAATATCGATTTTACCTTCTGCCGCCTGTTCAAGTATCTGCGCCTGCTCTTTGGCGCTGCGGAAACGGGATAGCATCTCAATACGTACCGGCCAGTTGGCGAAGCGGTCGCGGAAGTTATCGTAGTGCTGCTGGGCGAGCAGGGTGGTAGGCACCAGCACGGCCACCTGTTTGTGGTTTTCGACGGCGAGGAAGGCGGCGCGCATCGCCACTTCGGTTTTCCCGAAGCCAACGTCGCCGCAGACCAGGCGGTCCATTGCCAGCGGCTGGCACATATCGCTGAGAACGGCGTTAATTGCCTGCGCCTGATCCGGCGTGGTTTCGAACGGGAAACCGTCGCAGAATAATTGATACTGCTCGCGGTCATGCTTAAAGGCGAAGCCTTCTTTGGCCGCGCGCTGGGCGTAGATATCCAGCAGTTCGGCGGCCACGTCGCGCACTTTCTCCGCCGCTTTTTGCCTTGCCCGCGCCCAGGCGTCGCCGCCCAGTTTGTGTAGAGGCGCATTTTCTTCCGCGCCGCCGGCGTAGCGGCTAATCAAATGCAGTGACGATACCGGGACGTACAGTTTGGCGTCGTTGGCGTAGGTCAGCATCAGATATTCGCCTTTGATGCCCCCGGCTTCGAGGGTGGTCATCCCTGCATAACGACCCACCCCGTGTTCAAGATGCACCACCGGCTGTCCGATATGCAGTTCCGCCAGGTTGCGAATGAGCGTGTCGGGGTTAATGGTACGGCGGGAATCCTGACGGCGGCGGGCGACGCGTTCGCCCAGCAGATCGCTTTCGCAAATCAGCGCCAGATTTGCCTGGCTGTCGATAAATCCGTGCTCGGCGGCGCCAATCATCAGGAAGCGGCCATTTCCGCTGGCTTCCTGCAGGCGCAATATATGTTTTGGCGCAACTTTGATGCGTGCCAGCATTTCGCTCAGCGCCTCGCGGCGGCCTTCGCTTTCCACTGAGAAAATCACCGGGCCGCTGAAGGATTCAAGGAAGCGACGCAGGTTGTCCAGCGGCGCTTTATTTTGCGCCTGAATCGCCAGCTCGGGCAGAGGTTGATAGCCGAGGTTAGTATGAGCGGCTTTCTCCGCCAGACGTTCAGTTTTTAACTGGACCCGCGGCCATTTTTTCAGCTCGCTAAAAAGCTCGTCGCTGCGCAGCCACAGCTGCTCCGGCGGTAGCAGCGGGCGCATCGGATCGACGCCGCGGTTTTCAAAGCGGGCGCGGGTCTCATTCTGGAAACGCTCGGCGCTGTGCTCCAGATCGCCGGTATTCACAATCAGCGTACTGGGCGGGAAATAGCTAAACAGCGGCGGCAGCGGCTCGTTGAAGAACAGCGGTTGCCAGTATTCGATCCCGGCGGGCAGGGTACCTTTGCTCACCTGCTGGTAGATATGTTCCGGGTCGCGCTTCACGTCAAAGCGATCGCGCCACTGGCTGCGGAACAGTTCGATCGCCGCCTGGTCGGTCGGGAACTCATGCGCCGGCAGCAGATTGATGGCCTCGACTTCTTCCAGAGTACGCTGGCTATCAACATCGAATAACCGCAGGCTGTCAATTTCGTCATCAAAGAAATCGAGGCGATAGGGCTGCTCGCTGCCCATCGGGAAGAGATCGAGCAGGGCGCCGCGGGTCGCGTATTCGCCGTGTTCCATTACCTGATCGACATGGCGGTAACCGGCGCTGTCCAACTGCGTGCGTAGCGCATCGCGCGACAGACGCTGCCCTTTTTTCATTACCAGCGCGTGACCGTGCAGATAATTATGCGGGCAGACCTTCTGCATCAGAGTGCTTACGGGAACGATAAGCACTCCGCGCTGCATGGTCGGCAACTGATATAAAGTCGCAAGGCGCGAAGAGATAATATCCTGATGTGGCGAAAAGCTATCGTAGGGCAGGGTTTCCCAGTCAGCGAGGCCGATCACCATGCTATCGGTAAATTGCCTGATTTCATCATTCAAACGCAGGGCGTTTTGCATGTCGGGCGCAACCAGCACCACCGGGCCATGATGGCGTTCGGCCATTTCGGCTACCAGCGTGGCGCAGGCGGCGCCGGTGAGTTCGCCAAGCTGGCGCTGATCGCCGGCTTTGACCGGCAGAGTATAGCGATATTGTTCAGGCATAACGGTTGTCAGGATCCCTTAGCGCCTATCCCATCAGGCGATTGTTTGTACTGTTTGGCCGCAGTCGGCCAACTCGCTCTACGATGTAGGGGCAAATTGCTGATATTCAATGTCTCTGATTATCCGCAATTGGTCTGATTTCGCCAACCCGATTGGCCTCCTGCGCCATGTTTTCTACAGCGCAAGGCGATTGATAAATATATACACTCTAAATTAACCCTCTGATTTAAAACTATTACTTTGTTATTTTGGCGAAAAAATCTACCGTATCAGCGATTTACGCGTTGGGCTATGCCATATATACTCGAACATCGGCTATCAGCAACCAGATGGATTACATGTACCAACCTGCCGCACTATTTATCGGCCTTCGCTACATGCGCGGGCGCGCAGCCGACCGCTTCGGCCGTTTCGTCTCCTGGCTTTCGACCATCGGCATTACGCTTGGCGTGATGGCGCTGGTGACCGTCCTGTCGGTGATGAACGGTTTTGAGCGTGAGCTGCAAAACAACATCCTGGGGCTGATGCCGCAGGCTATCATTAGCGCCCAGCAGGGCTCTATCAACCCGCAAAAAATGCCGGAAAGCGCCGTTAAGCTGCAGGGCGTGACGCGCGTCGCGCCGCTCACCACCGGTGATGTGGTGCTGCAAAGCGCCCGCAGCGTCGCCGTCGGCGTGATGCTGGGTATCGACCCGGCGCAAAAAGATCCGCTGACGCCTTACCTGGTGAACGTGAAACAAAGCGATCTGCAGGCCGGCAAATATAACGTCATTCTCGGTGAACAGCTGGCCGGCCAGTTGGGGGTTAACCGTGGCGATCAAATTCGCGTGATGGTGCCTTCCGCCAGCCAGTTTACGCCGATGGGCCGTGTCCCGAGCCAGCGTTTGTTTAACGTCATCGGCACCTTTGCCGCTAACAGCGAAGTCGATGGCTATCAAATGCTGACCAACATTGATGACGCCTCCCGCCTGATGCGCTATCCGCTGGGCAATATTACCGGCTGGCGTCTGTGGCTCAGCCAACCGCTGCAGGTTGATACGCTCAGTCAACAGAAGCTGCCCGACGGCACCAAATGGCAGGACTGGCGCGAGCGCAAAGGCGAGTTGTTCCAGGCTGTGCGAATGGAGAAAAATATGATGGGGCTGCTGCTGAGCCTGATCGTCGCCGTCGCCGCTTTCAACATCATTACCTCTCTTGGCATGATGGTGATGGAGAAGCAGGGCGAGGTGGCTATTCTGCAGACCCAGGGGCTGACGCCGCGGCAGATCATGGCCGTCTTTATGGTACAGGGCGCCAGCGCTGGTATTGTCGGCGCGCTGCTTGGCGCGCTGCTCGGCGTGCTGTTGGCCAGCCAGCTGAATAATTTGATGCCGATTATCGGCGCGTTTTTGGACGGCGCGGCCCTGCCGGTGGCGATTGAGCCGCTGCAGGTGATTATTATCGCTCTGGTGGCGATGGCGCTGGCCCTGTTGTCTACGTTGTATCCTTCCTGGCGCGCTGCCGCCACCCAACCCGCTGAGGCTTTACGTTATGAATAAGATCCTGCTGCAATGCGACAACCTGTGCAAACGCTATCAGGAAGGCAACGTGCAAACCGATGTGCTGCACGATGTCAGCTTCAGCATTCAAGAGGGTGAAATGATGGCGATTGTCGGCTCTTCAGGTTCCGGCAAAAGTACGCTACTGCACCTGCTTGGCGGGCTGGATACGCCGACCTCCGGCGATGTTATTTTTTCCGGTCAGCCGATGAGCTCGCTTTCTGCGGCGGCTCGCGCCGATCTGCGTAATCGCGAACTCGGGTTTATCTATCAGTTCCACCACCTGCTGCCGGACTTTACCGCGCTGGAAAACGTGGCGATGCCGCTGCTGATTGGCAAGAAAAAAGCGGCGGATATTGAACGCCAGGCGAAAGCGATGCTGCAGGCGGTGGGCCTGGAACACCGTAGCCACCATCGTCCGTCTGAGCTTTCCGGCGGAGAGCGCCAGCGCGTGGCGATTGCTCGGGCGCTGGTGAACAAACCGCGGCTGGTACTGGCTGATGAACCGACCGGCAACCTCGACGCCCGCAACGCCGACAGCATTTTTGAGCTGCTGGGCGAGCTCAACGTGGCGCAGCGTACCGCTTTCCTGGTGGTGACTCATGACCTGCAGCTGGCGAAACGGATGAACCGCCAGCTGGAGATGCGCGATGGCCGCCTGACGGCCGACCTGACCCTGATGGGGGCCCAGTAATGGCTTCACCGTTATCGTTACTGATTGCGCTGCGTTTTAGCCGCGGCAGACGCCGCGGCGGTATGGTCTCGCTGATTTCCGTCATCTCTACTATCGGCATCGCATTAGGCGTGGCGGTACTGATCGTCGGCCTGAGCGCGATGAACGGTTTTGAGCGCGAGCTCAACAATCGCATTCTGGCGGTGGTGCCGCACGGCGAAATCGAGCCGGTTAACCAGCCGTGGAATAACTGGAACGAGGCGCTGTCGAAGGTTGAAAAAGTGAAAGGCATCGTCGCCGCTGCGCCCTATATCAACTTTACCGGGCTGGTGGAGAGCGGCAGCAATATGCGCGCTATTCAGGTCAAGGGTGTCGATCCGCAGCAGGAGAGCCGCCTGAGTTCGCTACCAAACTTTGTGCAGAACAACGCCTGGGCCAACTTTAAGGCCGGCGAGCAGCAGGTGATTCTGGGCAAAGGCGTCGCCGATGCGCTGCATGTGAAGCAGGGCGATTGGGTGTCGATCATGATCCCCAATTCAGATTCCGAGCACCAGCTGTTGCAGCCGAAACGCGTCAGGCTACATGTGACCGGGATTCTGCAACTGAGCGGCCAACTGGACCATAGCTTCGCGATGATCCCGATGGCGGACGCCCAGCAGTATCTGGATATGGGCAGCAGCGTGACCGGCATCGCCATTAAAGTCACCGACGTCTTCCACGCCAATACGCTGGTACGCGACGCCGGCGAGGTGACCAACAGCTACGTCTATATCAAGAGCTGGATCGGCACCTACGGCTATATGTACCGTGATATTCAGATGATTCGCGCCATTATGTATCTCGCCATGGTACTGGTTATCGGCGTCGCCTGTTTTAACATCGTCTCGACGCTGGTGATGGCGGTAAAAGATAAAAGCGGCGATATTGCGGTGCTGCGCACGCTTGGCGCGAAAGACGGCTTAATCCGCGCGATTTTCGTATGGTATGGTTTATTGGCCGGTTCGGTCGGGAGCCTGATCGGGGTGGTTATCGGCGTGGTAGCCGCGCTGAAGCTGACATCGATTATCAACGGTATCGAAACGTTGATCGGGCATAAATTCCTTTCCGGCGACATCTATTTTATTGACTTCCTGCCGTCTGAATTGCACTGGCTGGACGTCGTTTATGTGCTGGTGACAGCACTGTTGCTGAGTTTGCTGGCCAGCTGGTATCCCGCCCGCCGCGCCAGTCGTATTGACCCGGCGAGGGTGCTGAGTGGCCAGTAATTTATCGTCGTGGCCCGTCAAACGCCGCATCCCTTAGGCCAGTGCTGTGAAAGCAGATACAGCCCAAAGGATGAGGGGTTGGGGCCAATAAGAGGAATGGCTGAAATGTACTACGGATTTGACATTGGCGGCAGCAAGATAGCGTTGGGCGTATTTGATAACGCCCGACAACTGCAGTGGGAAAAACGCGTCCCCACCCCGACGGAAAGCTATGAGGCTTTCCTGCAGGCGATTGAAGCGCTGGTTCGCGAAGCCGATCGGCGCTTTGGCGTGGAGGGCGCGGTCGGTATCGGTATCCCCGGTATGCCGGAAACCGCGGACGGCAAGCTGTATGCCGCTAACGTTCCCGCCGCCAGCGGCCAACCGCTGCGCGTTGATCTCAGCGCACGCCTGGGGCGTGAAGTTCGTCTTGATAATGACGCCAACTGCTTTGCGTTATCTGAAGCGTGGGATGATGAATTTACCCAATATCCGCTGGTGATGGGGTTAATCCTCGGCACCGGCGTCGGCGGCGGGATCGTGCTTAACGGCAAATCGATAACCGGTCACAGCTACATCACCGGCGAGTTCGGCCATATTCGTCTGCCGGTGGACGCCCTGGAAGTAGTGGGGCGCGATTTTCCGCTAACCCGCTGCGGCTGCGGCCAGCTCGGCTGCATCGAGAACTATCTTTCCGGCCGCGGATTCGCCTGGCTTTATCAGCATTTTTATCATCAATCCTTAACTTCTCCAGAGATCGTCGATCTGTGGCAGCAGGGTGATGCGCAGGCGCGGGAGCACGTCGAACGTTACCTCGATCTACTGGCCGTTTGTCTGGGCAATATCCTCACCATTGTCGATCCGGATCTGCTGGTGTTAGGTGGCGGATTATCTAATTTTACTGCTATAACCGAAGGGCTGGCGCAGCGCCTGCCGCGTCATTTGCTTCCGGTCGCCCGGGTGCCGCGCATTGAGCGCGCGCGTCACGGCGACGCCGGAGGTATGCGCGGTGCGGCCTTCCTTCATTTGACTCATTAATTACAGGGGTAGCTATGCTGTCGCGCCGCTTACATCGCTTAAGCCGTTTCCGCCGTAAAAAACGCCAGTTGCGCGATCGCTTACGGCAACGTGTCTTCTTCGGCGAAGACAAAACGCCGCCGCAGGCAATAGACAAACCGCGGGTGGTGGTGTTAACCGGCGCCGGTATTTCGGCGGAGTCGGGGATTAAAACCTTCCGCGCCGCCGATGGCCTGTGGGAAGAGCACCGGGTGGAAGATGTGGCGACGCCGGAAGGTTTTGCCCGTGACCCGGCGCTGGTGCAGGCGTTTTATAACGCCCGCCGCCGCCAGTTGCAGAGCGCGGAAATCGCGCCCAATGCCGCGCATCTGGCGCTGGCGAGGCTGGAAGAGGCGCTGGGCGATCGTTTTCTGCTGGTGACGCAGAACATCGATAATCTGCACGAGCGCGCGGGTAACCGCCGGGTTATCCATATGCACGGCGAGTTACTGAAAGTACGCTGCTCGTGGAGCGGACAGGTGCTGGAGTGGACCGGCGACGTGACGGCGGATGACAAATGCCACTGCTGCCAGTTCCCGGCGGCGCTGCGCCCGCACGTGGTATGGTTCGGCGAGATGCCGCTGGGCATGGATGAGATCTACAGCGGGCTGGCCGAGGCCGATATCTTTATCGCGATTGGGACTTCCGGGCACGTCTACCCGGCCGCGGGTTTTGTCCATGAAGCTCGTCTGCACGGCGCGCATACCGTCGAGCTTAACCTCGAACCCAGCCAGGTCGGCAGCGAATTCGCTGAGAAACATTACGGGCTGGCAAGCGAAGTGGTGCCCGAGTTCATTGATAAGCTGCTGCAGGAAAACAGATTATAGAAGGAACGTAGTGTAAAAGCGTGCAGAGGCGTTAGTTTAACCACTTCGCCTTGGTACGCTCTTTTTTTTTCGCCATATGGAATGGCTGATGATGACAGGAGTCAAAAATGAACAATCCGCTAGTTGTCGAGACGAGTATGCTGATCGCGGCCGTTGCCGTTGGTGTTATTAGCCAAAATGGCTTGTCCAAACAATCTGATGCAAGAAATATTCTCTTTCTCGTCTGTCTTTTAGTCGGCGTGGCTAGCGCCTTGAGCCTATTATTTGATGGCCTTCTTCTGCTTTTTACTGGCGATTTAGCTACAGGCGGCATGCGAATTATAGGGCCATTCGTGTTACTTATTATTCTGTGGAAACCCGTCAACGTCCTGGTGGGAAAAATCGATGATTTTTTGCAGCGCAAAGAAGCCAACAGCAAGCGCGACCATTAAAACTGGAATGGGAAACACATGAGCGGTCGGAGGCACCCGACCGTCATGAGCGCTTAAGGACACGACTTGCGTTTAACTTTCTGAGGTTGATTCAGCTTGTGCGGAATGAGACCAGACCGTATCCGGAAGTCTTCGCATAATCCAGTACAGCGCCAGAGCGTCTGCTAAAATGAGCGGAACGATGAAAAATGATATCACCCAGAATAATGGGTTGCAGATGGGAAAAATGGTGGTCCAGCGATCGCTCTCATCGGCGCGTGACAACATTCTATTGCTCAGCGTAGTTACGCAATATTTAAAGGAGTAGCGGTGTGTTGGCAAGATATAAACGGGAGAATTAATACCGCGCATATAGTCGTTACACCATTGCCAGGATATGGCATAGTTTAGAATCGTATCTTCAAGGTTAATGGAATAGCGAGAGGCGTTATAAAACAAAGGTATATTATCATCGCTGATGACAACTTTGACCCTTGGGCTAGCTGGTGGGCTGATATGCCAGGTATACCAGGTTCGTGAACTTGCAGAACCGGAACCGTTTCTAAAACTGGGGTGAATAACCTCATGCCAGTTGAAAACTAACGTTTCGACGGGCCATTGAGAAAAAATATTATAGTTGATGCAATGCTTCTGGACATAAATTTTCTGCTCCTGGCGATTTAGTCGAACCATCAACGATTTTGGCTTGATGATGAATAGTCTTACTGCATGTATGCCGCTATATAATAATAAGAGAAGTATAGGCACAAGAAATATAAGCTCCTGGAGATAACCGATCAACGGAGTGAGAATAAACAGGGCTGTCAGAGAAACCAGTACCATAGTAAAAGGCAGCGTGATGCCTAACCATTCACTTCGTGGTATATTCCTGCTGATATCACAGTAAATATCATTAACTTCAGTAACACCGAAGAGTGGTGGGGCTTTAGTTTTTGCGCGGGCCATCATTCCATTTCCTTATGGGGAACCTACGGTGAATCTTTTAAATATTGCTAACGGGTTGTATTGGGGATGTTAAGTAATTCAGGGTATCTCTTTCGTGATTAGCCTCTTTTATTTACCCCAGACGAGACCGGCAGCAAAGCGGCAGTATCGATGCAAAACATCGACGACGGCGAGACAGCTGCAAAACATATAATTATTGAATAAATTCGGATAAAGTGAATAACCCGCAGCGCTTAATTAACGCATGCATTTAAGCAGATATTGACAGTGAATATATTATTTTTTATATGCTGGATAGCATCGACGCTATCCAGCATATTATTACAATTAACGACCGGCTTTCAACTTCTGGTAATACTCTTCATAAATAGCGCTGGCGCTGCCGACATCATTTTGCCATTCGCCTTTTTCGATAGTGGCGGCATCCGGATACAGCGATTTATCGTTGGCCACTTCCGGGCTAAGCATTTTGCGCGCGGCCAGGTTCGGCGTCGGATAACCGATAGTTTCAGCTACCTGTTTCGCGACATCAGGGCGCAGCAGGAAGTTAATTAGCTTCAGCGCACCGTCAACGTTTTTGGCATTCGCCGGAATCGACAGGCTATCCATCCAGAAGATGCCGCCTTCTTTTGGCCAAATCACTTCCAGCGGGGTACCTGCCTGACGCGCGACATAAGCGGAACCGTTCCATACCATGCCGAGGTTCACTTCGCCTTCCATATACGGGTTTGCCGGGTTATCGGAGTTGAACGCAGCGACGTTTGGCATCAGTTTTTTCAGCTCGTTATAAGCCGCTTCGATCTCTTTTGGATCGGTGGTGTTGCCGGAATAGCCCAGTTTACGCAGCGCCATCTGGAACACCTCGCGCGCGTCGTCGGTCAGCAGCAGGCTGCTTTTATATTCCGGTTTCCACAGGTCGGCCCAACTGGTCACGGTTTTCGGGTCGATAGCATCGCTATTGACGCCGATTGCCGTCGCGCCCCAGATGTAGGGAATCGAGTAGTCGTTATTCGGGTCGAAAGGTTTATTCAGCATCTGCGGATCGAGGTTGCTGAAGTTACTCAGCTTGCTCTTATCAATCTTTTGCAGCATGCCTTCTTTACGCATTTTGTCGACGAAATAGGTCGATGGCACCACCAGATCGTAAGCGCCGTCTTTATAGGTTTTGAGCTTGGCGTACATGGTTTCATTCGACTCGTAGGTCGAATAGATCACCTTGATGCCGGTCTCTTTGGTGAACTGTTCCAGCAGGCCTGGCGGCACGTATTCGGTCCAGTTATAGAAGTAGAGCGTTTTGCTATCGTCTGCCTGCGCGGCGCCCATGCCTAAAGCCAGAGCGCCCGCAGCGAGCAGGTGGCGTGACCATTTTTTCATTTTGACGTCCCCTGAGTTTTATCACGTGCAATTAACTGACTGGCGATGACCATCACCAGCGAAAGAACCAACAGAATTGTCGCCAGCGCGTTCACTTCTGGCGAAACTCCGACCTTTACCATCGAATAGATCTTCAGCGGCAGAATTTCATATCCCGGACCCGTAACGAACGAAGAGACCACCACGTCATCCATCGACAGGGTAAAGCTCAACAGCCACCCGGCGGCCACTGCCGGCAACGCCAGCGGCAGAATGATTTTGCGCAGGATGGTCATCTCGCTGGCGCCGAGGTCTTTCGCCGCTTCCAGCATGCGTACATCAAAGCCTTTCAGGCGTGAGAACACGGTTACCACCACGAAGGGCAGGCAGAAGGTGATATGCGAAAACAGCAGCGACCAGAAGCCCAGCTGAATACCGATCAGCATAAACAGCACCAGCAGGGAGATAGCCATCACGATATCCGGCGACATCATCACTACGAATAGCATTCCGCTGACGAACGGCTTACCGCGAAAACGGTAGCGATACAGCGCCACGGCGGTGAGCGAGCCGATAAGCGTGGCGAAGGTCGCCGACAGGACCGCCATGGTCAGCGAGTGCTGGGCGGCCTGCAGCAGGCTATCGTTATTCATCAACAGGCTATACCAGTCGGTGGTGAAGCCTTGCCAGTTGATGCCAAAGCGCGAGCGGTTAAACGAGTTAACGATCAGAATAATAATAGGGATGTAGAGATACGCGTAAATGGCGGTCATAAAGCCGCCGCGCAGCAGTCGACCGATCATTCCAGTTCCACCTTTTTATTCAGCAGGCGCGCCGCGCGCCAGTAAATCAACAACATCAGCCCCATCACCAGCGTTAAGGTGATACTGGTCGCCGCGCCGAACGGCCAGTCGCGGATATTCAGGAACTGACTCTTGATAACGTTGCCGATCAGCAGGTTTTTGGCGCCGCCCATCAGGTCTGAAACATAAAAGAGCCCCATTGCCGGCAGCATCACCAGCAGACAGCCGGCGATAATTCCCGGCATGGTGAGCGGTATAATGATGCGGATAAAGGTCTGCAGCTTGCTGGCGCCGAGGTCTTTTGCCGCCTCCAGCAGCGGACGATCCAGTTTTTCAATGCTGGAGTAGAGTGGCATCACCATAAACGGCAGCAAAATGTAGACCAGGCCGATGATCACTGCTGACGGCGTGTACATAATGCGTACCGGCGTATCGATAACCCCTGACCACAGCAGGAACTCGTTCAGATAGCCTTTGGTACTGAGGAAAATCTTCAGCCCATAGATACGAATAAGCGAGTTAGTCCAGAACGGAACGATCAGCAGGAACAGCAGCAGCGGGCGTACTTTTTGCGGCAAGCGCGCCAGAAACCACGCGAACGGATAGCCCAACGCCAGGCAGGCGAGGGTCGCCAGCAGCGCCATATTCAACGAATGCAGCAGCACATCGTAATAGAGCGGATCCAGCAGCCGCGAGTAGTTATCGAGCGTGAAGACCATTTTGACGAAGTTTGCATCGTCGCGGGTCAGGAAGCTGGTGGCGATGATCATCAGGTTGGGCAGAAAGACGAACAGTACAAGCCAACCCACGATGGTGGCGATCACCACATTCTGGAATTTACTGGTGTTCTTCATCGGCCAGCACAACCTCCCAGCTTTCTACCCAGTTAATGGCCATTTTCTGGTCGAGCGAGTGGTCAAAGTCCGGATCGTCTTCATTGAAGAATTCGCTGACCATGACCATCTTGCCATTTTCCAGCTCAACAACCGACTCAAGGGTCATTCCCTTGTAGTTGCGCTCGCGCACGTAGCCGATAAGGCCGTCCGCTTCGCTACCGTGATGAATTTCATCAACGCGTAGATCTTCCGGACGGAGCAGTACGTTCAGCTGTTGCCCTTTTTCAACGGCGAAGTTGACGTAGATATTGCACTCGCGGCCTTCGACGCAGGCGCGTACGCGCTGTTCATCCAGGCGTTCAATAACGGTTGCGTTGAAGATGTTGATTTCACCAATAAAACTGGCGACGAACAGATTCTTCGGCTCTTCGTAGATTTCACGCGGGGTACCGTCCTGCTCGATTTTGCCATCGCGCATTACCACAATGCGGTCGGACATGGTCAGGGCTTCTTCCTGGTCATGGGTGACGAAAACAAAAGTGATGCCGAGCTTGCGCTGTAGCGCTTTGAGTTCGTTCTGCATCTGCTTACGCAGCTTGTAGTCGAGCGCCGAGAGCGACTCATCAAGCAGCAGCAGACGCGGTTTGTTGACCACCGCCCGGGCGATGGCGACGCGCTGCTGCTGGCCGCCGGAGAGCTGGTGGGGTTTGCGCTGGGCAAATGCCTCCAGCTGTACCATTTTCAATGCGTCCACCACCCGCGGGGTGATTTCTGCCGCCGGGGTTTTTTGCATCCGCAGGCCGAAGGCGACGTTTTCAAACACCGTCATGTGCGGGAATAGCGCGTAGCTTTGGAATACGGTATTGACGTGGCGGTTTTCCGCCGGGACATGGGTGATATCCTGGTCTTCCAGGTGGATACGTCCGACATCGACGCTTTCCAGACCAGCGATTAGACGAAGAACGGTTGTTTTACCGCAGCCAGAGGGGCCAAGCAGGGTGAGAAATTCACCATTATTGATGGTTAAGTTGAGATCGGAGATAACGGTCTTACCATCAAAGCTTTTGCGAATTCCCGCGAGTTGTACCAGCGGAGAAAGCGAACGCGGTTGTATATTCAATTTTTGACTCTGTCCCATGTAGACGCAACGGAAAAGGGATCGCTGCGGGGTTTGTGATTAACCACCTTTGGGGTTGCACATAATTAATAAGGGCCAGCATTTTACGGCAAACGATTGTAATCGCCAATCATTGTTGTTCTGCGGTGTATCACCTTTACACAGAATGCACGCAAATGTATTAAATTTTGGTTTACGGGCTAAAAATGACCTGACGCAATATTTGTCTTTTCGCCCTTATTGATAATGTTGTCACAAAAAAAGAGGGTGGCCACATGGATAAATTGCTTGAGCGTTTTCTGCAGTATGTTTCTTTAGATACGCAATCGAAGCCTGGCGTACGTCAGGTTCCCAGTACCGAAGGGCAGTGGAAGCTGCTGCGTTTGCTGCAGAGCCAGCTGGAAGAAATGGGGCTGGTCAACGTGACGCTAAGTGAGAAGGGTACGGTGATGGGGACGCTGCCGGCCAATGTCGCAGGGGAAATCCCGGCCATCGGTTTTATTTCCCACGTCGATACCTCGCCGGATTTCAGCGGTAAGAACGTGAATCCGCAAATTGTTGAAAACTACCGCGGCGGCGATATCGCCCTCGGCATCGGCGATGAAGTGTTGTCGCCGGTGATGTTCCCGGTTCTGCATCAGCTGTTAGGCCAGACGCTTATTACCACCGACGGTAAAACGCTGCTCGGCGCCGACGACAAAGCGGGCATCGCTGAGATCATGACGGCGTTGGCGACGCTGCAGGCGAAAAAAATCCCTCACGGTGATATTCGTGTTGCTTTTACGCCGGATGAAGAGGTCGGGAAGGGCGCGAAGCACTTTGACGTTGCCGCGTTTGATGCCCGCTGGGCGTACACCGTTGATGGCGGCGGGGTCGGTGAGCTGGAATTTGAAAACTTCAATGCCGCGTCGGTCACTATCAAAATCGTTGGCAATAATGTGCATCCAGGTACCGCGAAAGGGGTGATGGTCAATGCCTTATCGCTGGCTGCGCGAATTCATGCCGAAGTGCCCGCCAATGAAGCGCCGGAAACCACCGACGGTTATGAAGGCTTTTATCACCTGACCAGCATCAAAGGCAGCGTTGACCGGGCGGAGATGCACTATATTTTGCGTGATTTCGATCGCAAGCAGTTTGAAGCGCGTAAACGCAAAATGATGGAGATCGCCAAAAAGGTCGGTAAAGGGCTACACCCTGACTGCTACATTGAACTGGTGATCGAAGATAGTTATTACAACATGCATGAGAAGGTGATTGCCCATCCGCACGTAGTTGACATCGCGCGTCAGGCGATGGTGGACTGCGATATCGAGCCGCAGATAAAGCCAATACGCGGCGGTACCGACGGCGCCCAGCTCTCGTTTATGGGATTACCGTGCCCGAATCTGTTTACCGGCGGCTACAACTATCACGGTAAGCACGAGTTTGTCACGCTGGAAGGTATGGAGAAAGCCGTGCAGGTGATTGTGCGGATTGCGGAGCTGACGGCGAAACGCTAAACCAGAGCTCGGTCCTGTAGGCCCGGTAAGGCGTGAGTCGCCACCGGGCAAAAAGAGTCCATATAAGCTGAAGAGGAGGGAACCTCTGATGTCAAATTATCGCCGTAGTTATCTCCCCGGCGGCTGCTGGTTTTTCACCGTAAACCTGCAAAATCGCCACAGCGATCTGCTGACACGACATATTGATCATCTTCGTGCCGCGATAGCCTGTGCTAAACGTAAGAGACCTTTCCAGATTAACAGTTGGGTTGTGTTACCTGAACATATGCACTGTATTTGGACGTTGCCGGAAGGTGATTCCGATTATTCTGGTCGTTGGCGGGAAATTAAAAAGTCTTTTACGCGTGCGTTAGCGCAAAGCCAGATCTGGCAGCCGCGTTTTTGGGAACATGCTATCCGTAATGATGAAGATTATCGGCGTCATATGGATTACGTTTATATCAATCCAGTGAAACACCGGCTTGTCGGACGTGTGAGTGATTGGCCATATTCAACGTTCCATCGTGATGTGAGGCAGGGGTTATATCCTGAGGATTGGGCAGGGCACATCGCCGAAATGGATGCCGGAGAGCGGCGGTAATATGCCGGATGGCGGCTACGCCTTATCCGGCCTACGGTGCCGATGCCATTTGTAGGCCCGGCAAGCGTAGCGCCACCGGGCAGGGTGTGGTTGATGCCGTTGTAGGCCCGGTAAGCGCAGCGCCACCGGGCAGGTTTTAGGTTGATGCCATTTGTCGGCCCGGTAAGCGCAGCGCCACCGGGCAGGTTTTAGGTTGATGCCATTTGTAGGCCCGGTAAGCGCAGCGCCACCGGGCAGGATGTAGGTTGATGCCGTTTGTAGGCCCGGTAAGCGCAGCGCCACCGGGCAGGATGTGGGTTGATGTGGTTTGTAGGCCCGGTAAGCGCAGCGCCACCGGGCAGGATGTGGGTTGATGCCATTTGTAGGCCCGGTAAGCGCAGCGCCACCGGGCAGGCTGTCGACTCAGTCCTCGAAGAACCAATAGCCGCTGTTGACCAGCGCCGCCAGCATGGCGAGGAAAGATGGGTCTTCCAACGCATCGCCGAAATGTTCGGCGCGCAGCGACAGGTGCGTTGCCAGCGCGTCAAGCGCCGGGCGGTGCGGAGAATTGATTTTCTCGCCGTTGACGAACACTTCGCCATCGATTCGCAGCACGCGCAGGCCGCCGAGGCGGGCGAGCTTATCGCCCTGCTGCAGCGCATCGTAAATTTCATCTGGCTGATATGGCGGCTCCGGCGGCGCCACGTCAAGCTCGTGGCGGGATTGGGTAATGAACTCGCCAAACCACTGCTTAAAGTGCTCAGGCTGGTTAATCAGCCCCAGCATCATCTCGCGCAGACGATCCAGCTCAACCGGCAGAATATCGGCCGGATGGTCGCGGGATGGCACGTCCGGGTCGGCATAGCGCTGACTACCCAGTTCTCGTTGCAAAATATAGTCAGCAAAGCCGCTGAACAGCTCGCGAGCGTTCGGCGCACGATAGCCGACCGAATAGTTAAGCGAATTTTCCAGCGAATAGCCTTCATGCGGGAATCCTGGCGGAATGTAGAGAATATCGCCAGGTTCCATCTCTTCATCGATGATGGCTTCAAACGGATCAACCTGCAGCAGATCCGGATGCGGGCAGTGCTGTTTCATCGGCACCTTTTCGCCCACGCGCCAGCGCCGGCGGCCGGTACCCTGAATGATAAACACATCGTATTGATCAAGGTGCGGGCCCACGCCCCCGCCGGGGACGGAGAAGGAGATCATCAGGTCATCGATACGCCAGTCCGGTAGGGCGCGAAAGGGATGCATCAACGCCGCCGTCGGCTCGTGCCAATTGTTCACCGCTTGCACCAGCAGCGACCAGTTGTTTTCGCTAAGATGATCGTAGCTTTCAAATGGACCATGGCTGACCTGCCATTTTCCGTCCTGATGACTCACCAGACGGCTGTCGACCTCGCTCTCCATGGCCAGGCCGGCCAGTTCATCCGGGCTGATTGGGTCGATGAAATTGGCGAAGCCGCGCTTTAACACTACCGGGCGTTTTTGCCAGTAGCGTTCGATAAAGTCGGGCCAGTTAAGCGTTAATTGATAGTCCATATTTATATTCCACAGCAGGTGTCTGTCTGGGATTATAACGGATGCGACGCCGCGGCGATGCAGGCGCCGTTAAAAAACTGCTGCGTTAGCTCTCTTTATCATCAGGAAGTTGTCGGCCAAAGATAACTTCCATGCAGGCGCCGCCGAGCAGGCTGTCGCCGGTCAGGATATCGCCATCGTACTGTTCGACGATATCGCGGGCGACAGACAAGCCTACCCCCTGACCCGGACGCAACGTATCGGCGCGCTGGCCGCGATCGAACACCGCCGTGCGCTGGTTACGGGGAATTCCGGGGCCGTCATCCTCCACCAGAATATGCAGCTGGTTGTCGTTGGTCTGGCGTACCGAGACTTCGACAAATTCCAGACAGTACTTGCAGGCGTTATCAAGCACGTTGCCCATCACTTCCATAAAGTCGTTCTGCTCGCCGACAAAGCTTATCTCCGGCGAAATATCCAGCGTGATGTTAACCCCTTTACGCTGGTAGACCTTATTCAAAGCCGAGGTCAGGCTATCCAGCAGCGGGGCGATCGGGTGCAGTTCGCGGCTGAGAAGCGCATTGCCGCTGCGCATGCTGGCGCGGTGCAGATAATAGCCGATTTGCTGTGAGATGCGGCTAATCTGCTCCAGCATCACCGGCTCTGCTTCGCTGACGCTAATTTTCTCGCCGCGCAGCGAGCGTAGGGTGCTTTGCAGCACCGCCAGCGGCGTTTTCAGGCTGTGGGTTAAGTCAGTGAGGGTGGTTCGGTATTTGTCGTAGCGGTCGCGTTCGCTTTTCAGCAGGCGATTAAGGTTGCTGACCAGACCGGTAAGTTCACGAGTGGTGTGAGAATCGAGCCTCTCACGATGATGTTCTTCCAGTTCGCGGACCTCTTTCGCCAGTGATTCGATAGGGCGTAAACTCCACCAGGCGGCAAGCCACAGCAGCGGGATGACCAGCAGCAGGTTAGCCGCCAGCACGTAGATAAACCAGCTCCACACCATATAAGAGCGTTTAAGCTCCACCGGGATGGTGTCGACCACCACAATGCTTAATTGCGGCATCTTCGCGGTGGCCGGATAGAGATTAATCGCCACCGAGTGCGTCATCTCCGAGGAGTCATCTTCCTCGCGGATGGCGTCAAGCTGCTCGCGAATTTCATCATTATTGCGCAGTAGCATACTACTGCTGCCAACATCGGCTTCGATTTCATGAAAACCGTTGCTTTTCAGCCATTCAGGTTGGATCCGCTTCACCAGCCAGGGGACGTCATGCTGTGCCCACAGCAGTTTACCTTTGGCGTCGTAAATCAGCGTCACCGTCGGGCTCTGCATATTCAGGTGTTCTGGAATATCGACATCGATGTGGTTATTTTCCCACTTCGCCAGCATGTAGAACAGGTTGCTCTCGCCGCGCAGCAGGCGGAAAGTGGTTTTATCGAAACTGACGCTGTAGCCTACCAGCGCAACCATGCCGTAGGCCAGCGACAGGATCAGCACCACGGCGGCTGTCGCCAGCAGGAAGCGGACGCGCAGTGAAAGCGGGAGAATATGTCGCAACACGCCTTTCATCCGCGCAGTTCGAATAAGTAGCCCTGACCGCGCACGGTGGTGATCACCTCTTGCGGATATTGCGTCTGGATTTTCTTACGCAGCCGCCCCATCAGCACATCAATAGTGTGGCTTTCGCGGAGTTCGGCATCCGGATAGAGCTGCAGCATCAGCGAATCTTTGCTCACCACTTTGCCGCGGTTACGGATCAGCGTTTCCATAATGGTGTACTCAAAGGCGGTGAGCTTAATCGGCTGGTCATTGACCGATAATTCGCGGCGCGATAAGTCAACCTGGAAAGGCGGAATCGAAATTACCTGTGACGCCAGGCCGCTATTGCGACGCAGCAACGCCTGCATGCGGGCGGCGACCTCTTCGATGTGGAAGGGTTTGGTGACGTAGTCATCGGCGCCGGCGCTCAGCACCTCGACTTTATCCTGCCAGCCTTCACGGGCGGTCAGTACCAGTACCGGTACCGATACGTCGTGACTACGCCAGCGGCGGATCAGCGACAGGCCGTCTTCATCCGGCAGGCCAAGGTCAACGATGGCGACATCCGGGATATGCTCGCCCAGGTAGTAATCTGCTTCCTTTGCATCTTCCGCGGCATCCACCTGATGCCCCAGTTCCTGTAGCTGGACCTTGAGGTGATGGCGCAGCAGAGCATTATCCTCAACGACGAGTACGCGCATGCCCATTCTCCATTTCATTTTCGATTTGAATAGTTTAACGCGATTATGTGGCGCTGGGGGTAAACATTATTTAAACCAGGCGGGAGAGAGATTTTTTTACGTGGAAAGTGGAGGGTTGCCAGGTAGCATGTGCGAAGAGATTGCCCATGCTACCTGAGGCAGGCTGGTTACTTCAGCTCGTCGACCATGGTGATCGCGCGGCCGATGTAGTTAGCCGGGGTCATCGCCTTCAGGCGGATTTTTTCTGCTTCTGGCAGCGGCAGGCCGTCGATGAACTGCTGCATACCTTCGGCGTCAACGCGCTTACCGCGGGTCAGCTCTTTCAGCTTCTCGTACGGCTTTTCGATACCGTAGCGGCGCATCACCGTCTGGATCGGCTCAGCCAGCACTTCCCAGTTGTGATCCAGTTCGTCCAGCAGACGATCCTGGTTCAGCTCCAGTTTGCTCACGCCTTTCAGGGTGGATTGGTACGCGATCAGCGCATAGCCGATGCCCACGCCGAGGTTACGCAGCACGGTGGAGTCGGTCAGGTCGCGCTGCCAGCGAGAAACCGGGAGCTTGCTGGCCAGGTGCTGCATCACGGCGTTCGCCAGGCCCAGATTGCCTTCGGAGTTTTCGAAGTCAATCGGGTTCACTTTATGCGGCATGGTTGAAGAGCCGATTTCACCCGCGATGGTTTTCTGTTTGAAGTGGTTGAGCGCGATGTAGCCCCACACATCGCGATCGAAATCGATCAGGATGGTATTGAAGCGCGCGATGCAATCAAACAGTTCGGCGATATAGTCGTGCGGTTCAATCTGGGTGGTGTACGGGTTCCACTGAATACCCAGTGAGGTAACGAACTCTTCGCTGAACTGATGCCAGTCAACTTCCGGATAGGCGGCGATGTGGGCGTTGTAGTTACCGACCGCGCCGTTGATTTTACCGAGGATTTCCACCTGGTTCAGCTGACGGTACTGGCGCTCCATACGATAGGCGACGTTAGCCATCTCTTTGCCCATGGTGGACGGGGTCGCCGGTTGACCGTGGGTACGAGAAAGCAGCGGCACGTCACGGTATTGGGTCGCCAAATCTTTAATCGCGTCAATCAGTTTACGCCAGTACGGCAGCACCACTTCGTCACGTGCGGTTTTCAGCATCAGCGCGTGCGACAGGTTGTTGATGTCTTCAGAAGTACAGGCGAAGTGAATGAATTCTGACACCGCGTGCAGCTCGGCGATATCGGCGACTTTTTCCTTGAGGAAATATTCTACCGCTTTCACGTCGTGGTTAGTGGTGCGTTCGATGGTTTTGATACGCTCCGCGTCCTCTACGCTGAAGTCGGCAACGATTTTATCAAGGAAACCGTTTGCGTCGGCAGCAAAAGCAGGAACTTCCTTGATCGCTGCGTGCGCTGCCAGTTTTTGCAGCCAGCGGACTTCTACCTGTACACGGAATTTCAGCAAACCGAATTCGCTGAAGATACCGCGCAGCGCGCTGACTTTATCGCCGTAGCGGCCGTCTACGGGGGAAACGGCGGTCAGTGAGGATAATTCCATAAATCATAACTCCGGGGTTAAATGAGCAAGAATTTGTTTTGCCTGGTTAACCAGACGATTGCGAGAAAACATGAGCTGCAGACGTCCGCCGCCAACCTGATGCCAGAGCACGGCGGAACGAATGCCGGCGAGCAGGGTAGAGCGTACCTTCGCCTGAACCTGCGGGCTTTGCAGCACGGCAGGAGAACCGGTGACCTGAATGCGCGGCCCCAACGGGCTGATGACGTCAACGTAAATGCCAGCCATCGCGCTGAGCAGCGTTTCAGATTGTAGATCAAAATGTTCCAACTGACGGCGCAGGCCGCCGATGCGGTTGCCGAGAGTATCCATCGCCCCTTTGCTGGCGGCGAGTTTACGTTCCAGCACCATCAGGCTCAATGTGTAGCGGGTGAGTTCCGCGTTGAGGCCCTGACGGCTACTGGTATTCAGCACGCCGAGCAGAGTCTCAAGCCCGAGACGAAGATTGGCTTCACTACCACCGAATACCGCCAGCGTTGAGTCCGGGTCGAGATCGATGATGCTGTTCAGCGAAACGTGCAGGGCGTCGCTGTCGCAATGCCCCTGATGCGCCAGTTGCTGAACCAGCCGCGCTGCCTGGCATACGCCCGCCAACGCCAGAGTGATGTCATAATAATTCTTCGCCACGCTTACTCCTTGTAACCCGCCGGGCGTTAATCAGGCGTCCGGCGGAAAATGGTCGATCAGGATACCAGCGGCAGGCGCTGTTCGATAATTCCGCCGCCGAGGCACACTTCGCCGCTATAGAATACAGCCGACTGTCCCGGCGTCACGGCGGGGACGGGTTCATCAAAGATAACTTCGATGCGGTCGTCATCCAGCGCCTTCACGGTGCAGGGGATGTCGGTCTGGCGGTAGCGGGTTTTTACCGTACAGCGAAGGGTGCCCTGAAGCGGCTGACGATCGACCCAGTGTAACTGCTGGGCAATCAGGCCGACGGACATCAGACGCGGGTGATCGTGACCCTGGGCGACAATCAGCACGTTGTTTTCCACGTCTTTATCGACCACGTACCATGGATCTTCGCTACCTTCTTTGGTGCCGCCGATGCCGAGCCCTTTACGCTGTCCGAGGGTGTGATACATCAGCCCCTGGTGTTCGCCTATCTCATCGCCATCGACGGTGATGATTTTGCCCGGCTGCGCAGGCAGATAGCGGCCCAGGAAGTCGCGGAATTTACGCTCGCCGATAAAGCAGATGCCGGTAGAGTCTTTTTTCTTCGCGGTGATCAGATCCAGCTCTTCGGCGATTTTGCGCACCTGCGGCTTTTCCAGCTCACCGACCGGGAACAAGCTTTGCGCGATTTGTTCGTGGCTGAGAGTGTAGAGGAAATAGCTCTGGTCTTTATTGCCGTCGAGCCCGCGCAGCAGTTGGCTTTTGCCGTTGACATCGGCGCGGCGCACGTAGTGACCGGTGGCGATGTAGTCAGCGCCGAGATCTTCTGCGGCGAACTCAAGGAAGGCTTTGAATTTGATCTCTTTGTTGCACAGGATATCCGGGTTCGGCGTACGGCCGGCTTTATACTCTTCGAGGAACAGCTCAAAGACGTTATCCCAGTATTCTGCGGCAAAGTTGACGGTATGCAGTTCAATACCGAGCTTATCGCAGACGGCTTGCGCGTCGGCGAGGTCGGCAGCGGCGGTGCAGTATTCCTCACCGTCGTCTTCCTCCCAGTTCTTCATGAACAGGCCTTCCACCTTATACCCTTGCTGTTGCAGAAGGTAGGCGGAAACAGAGGAATCGACGCCGCCGGACATGCCGACGATCACTTTTTTTGGACTTTCTGACATTGGAATACTCACCACATTGAACTTCAAGGCGGCGTATTCTAGCACGCGCTAACCGTTCAGGCACCCCCTGTGAACGGCCAGTTAAATTCCGCAATTAGCGACAGCGGATGCCGCGGATCCTGCTGATAGCTGCGAATGCTTTCCGCCACCAGAGGCGAGCGCAGGTTTTTCGCGTTAAGAATTTCCTCAGCACCGAGCCACAGACAGCGATCGATGTCGCTGTCGTGCGGTTCAGTAGCGCACGTATCGTTAAGCTCAATGGCAAACAGGAAGCGCAGGAACGGCGTGTTATCCGGGGCCTGCCACTGGTGCATGCGGATGAAGTGCTGCGGCGCGGCGCGAATACCGGTCTCCTCCCACAGTTCGCGCTCGGCGGCTTGCGCCAGGGTCTCATTGGCTTCGAGATGACCGGCTGGCTGGTTCCATAGCGCTTTGCCGTTAATTGTCTCTTCAACAATCAGGAATTTGCCTTTGGCGTGAACCACGCAGGCGACGGTGACGTGCGGTTTAAACATCGAGCTTCCTTATGAATGCTGTTATTCGGTTTGACGCCACTCGCCGTTGGCTAAACCATCAAGCGTATAGCCGCCCATGGCGTAGCGAATCAGCCTTAGCGTCGGAAAACCGACGTGGGCGGTCATCCGGCGAACCTGACGGTTGCGTCCCTCATAGAGGGTGATTTTTAGCCAGCGAGTGGGAATCGATTTACGCTCGCGAATCGGCGGATTGCGCGGCCAAAGCCAGGCGGGTTCATCCACCAGCTCCACGCCGGCGGGTAGGGTGGGTCCATCGTTTAGCGTCACTCCGTCGCGCAGCGCGCGGATCGCTTCTTCTGTAGGTTCGCCTTCCACCTGAACGTAGTAAATTTTGCCGGTGCGCTTACCGGGCTGGGTCAGTTTTGCCTGTAGCGCGCCGTCGTTGGTCAGCACCAGCAGACCTTCGCTGTCGCGGTCAAGACGACCGGCGGCGTAAACACCGGCGACAGGAATAAAATCCTTCAGCGTGCTGCGCCCGGACTCGTCGGTAAATTGCGGCAACACATCGTAGGGTTTATTGAACAAGATCACAGTTTTAAGCTGGCGTTCTTTACGTTGTCTGGTCACTTGTTGTGTGCTGAATCGCTCAACGCGATGTTTTCTAAATGAAGTTTTCTGCATGGTATTTTCAGGCTCTCTCAATTGCCGCATTATAGCCTAATTACGAATGCCTTTCATGGACGCAAACATTCAGGTAGTATTGACATGCTCATTACAAATTATTAACAAAAAATTGCTCAAACCGATTCGCAATACAGGCAGGAAGGCAACACGGACGCGAATCTCCGGTTAGCGGGGCGACCCGGTACTCAGGAGTAGGCCGACTAAGCCAACACCAGGCTCGCGTGAAGAGGGAAGAGCAGAACCAGAAGCGCTCGAAGGAGAGGTTAATGGAAAGCAAAGTAGTAGTTCCGGCGGAAGGTCAGAAAATCACCCTGCAAAACGGCAAACTGAACGTCCCTCATAACCCGATTATCCCGTTCATTGAAGGCGACGGTATCGGTGTTGACGTTACCCCAGCGATGCTGAAAGTGGTTGATGCCGCCGTTGAGAAAGCCTATAAAGGCGAGCGTAAAATTTCCTGGATGGAAGTTTACACCGGTGAAAAATCTACCCACGTTTACGGCCAGGATGTCTGGCTGCCTGCTGAAACCCTCGATCTGATTCGTGATTACCGCGTTGCTATTAAAGGTCCTCTGACGACGCCAGTTGGCGGCGGCATCCGTTCTCTGAACGTGGCGCTGCGTCAGGAGCTGGACCTCTACGTTTGCCTGCGTCCGGTACGTTACTATCAGGGTACCCCGAGCCCGGTTAAACACCCGGAACTGACCGATATGGTTATCTTCCGCGAAAACTCCGAAGATATTTATGCGGGTATCGAGTGGAAAGCAGATTCTGCCGAAGCTGACAAAGTTATCAAATTCCTGCGCGATGAGATGGGCGTGAAGAAAATTCGCTTCCCGGAACATTGCGGTATCGGCATCAAGCCGTGCTCTGAAGAAGGGACCAAACGCCTGGTACGCGCCGCTATCGAATACGCGATCACCAACGATCGTGATTCCGTGACCCTGGTGCACAAAGGCAACATCATGAAGTTCACCGAAGGCGCGTTCAAAGACTGGGGTTACCAGCTGGCTCGCGAAGAGTTCGGCGGTGAGCTGATCGACGGCGGCCCGTGGGTGAAAATCAAGAACCCGAACACCGGCAAAGAGATCGTGGTTAAAGACGTGATCGCCGATGCGTTCCTGCAGCAAATCCTGCTGCGTCCGGCTGAATACGATGTTATCGCCTGTATGAACCTGAACGGCGACTACATCTCTGACGCCCTGGCGGCACAGGTTGGCGGTATCGGTATCGCGCCGGGCGCCAACATCGGCGATGAGTGCGCGCTGTTCGAAGCCACCCACGGTACTGCGCCGAAGTATGCCGGCCAGGACAAAGTGAACCCAGGTTCCATCATCCTGTCCGCAGAAATGATGCTGCGTCACATGCAGTGGTTCGAAGCCGCAGACCTGATCGTTAAAGGCATGGAAGGCGCCATCGCTGCCAAGACCGTGACCTATGACTTCGAACGTCTGATGGAAGGCGCTAAGCTGCTGAAATGCTCTGAGTTCGGCGACGCGATCATTAAAAACATGTAATATGCATTAATGGATACTTAAAAACGGGAGCCAATTGGTTCCCGTTTTTATTACTGGTTTTCGAATAGTTGTCAAAATTTAATCAAAACAGTCTAATAAAACGAACAAGGAGAGCTTAGGAAATGATTCGTCTTTTAATGCTGATCAGTGCAATTTTTGGAATCGGCTATGGTTATGCTATATCGCATGATGTTTGGCCCTTTGAAGGCATGGATGCGAACCAGAGAGGAGTATTTGGCGATTCTTGGGGGGCTTTTACCTCGATCTTTTCTGCTATGGGTTTTTGTGGAGTTTTATGGACGATAAAACTCCAGATGGATGCTACAAAAATAATAGAAGATGATTCTAGGAAAAGAGAGGAAGCAGAAAAAATTAGGGATTTCGAAAACTCCTTCTTTAATATGCTGAATATCTTGCAAACGTTAATTAAAGATATGAGGGTTGAAAACTCCTCAGGAAAGACTTTGGCAGAAGGTCGTCATGTTTTCCTTTATTTTTTTTAGAAGATTCAAAAAGGAAATTAGACAAAAATATGGAATATTATTAGATTTTGAATTAAGTGATGAAATTGAAGTTAAAAAAGCATCCTTACGGATGTCTAATGAGTATAGGTTTTATTTTAGAAACAGAGCTCAAAATCTTTCTCATTATTATAGGTATATTTATAATATGTTCAAAATAATCCATGAATCTGATTTGACTAGTGTTAATAAGAAAAAATATGCAAATATTTTACGCGCTCAACTTTCTAATTATGAATTACTAATGCTTTTTTATAATGCCAATTTTGTCCATGGTAGGAAATTTGAAACATATATGAACTCATATGCAATTCTAGATAATTTACCAGCAGAGAAACTTATAAATAAAAAACATGTTGCATTCTATGATAAAAAGGCATGGGGTGAAAACTATGATGCATTAAAGTATCACCCCAAATATCATGATTTTTAAAATTAATTATTATTGTTTTTATCAATTCGTTTCCTCTATCATCATGGTATTTAGCTGTGTGTTGGGGATGTAAGTATCCGGGCAAAACGACCCATTCACTTTTAGAGATCTTCCGACATACTGATTATGTCCCCTGAGGAGATCGCTATGCGTAAAGCCCGATACACTGAACACCAGATTATCGCCGTTCTGAAGTCTGTTGAAGCCGGACGTACCGTCAAGGATGTGTGCCGTGAGGCCGCTATTTCGGAAGCCAACTATTACAACTGTCAGTTGGTAATGTCGGTTTGTTTACCTTCACATTTTCCATTTCGCCACCGTGCTGCAAACTCTGATGGCGTCTGATACTTCAGTTCCGAATGTGGCCGACACTCGTTAATGATTTTCCTGACATCAACAATATCGCTGAACTAGTGCTCATTTAGACATTCATCGCGAAATCGTCCGTTAAAGCTCTCAATAAATCTGTTCTGCATTGGTTTACCCGGCTGGATTAACCGTAACTCAGCACTATGCTCAAAGGCCCATTGATCCATTGTGCTGCAAGTGAACTCCGGTCCCAGGACTGTTCTTATCGTCGCCGGAGAGCCTCGAAACTGTGCAATACTGTCCAGAGTACGTGTGACCTTAACGCCTGAAATCCCGAATGCGGTGATAATTGTCAGACACTTCTTCGTGAAGTCGTTCACACAGGTCAGGCACTGGTGGTCAGCGCGTCCATGACGAAATCCATTGACCTAGTCGGGGGGGGACCGCCGGGCGGAGCAGCGGCAGACGCTCCGTTGCCAGGCATTTATGATGCCGTCTACGTTTTTTACGCCCAGCCTACTGGGATGATAAAGGCGCTACACGCGCTTGTGATTAACATGAAGACCTTCACGGCGCGATGCGGCGGTAGCTAAAATGCTTGCGCTCCAGTGGTAGTTTGGTGATGCCCCCTGATAAATGCGCATCAGCCGCAGGACGCTGAGCCTCGTAGCGTCAGGTCGATAGAGGTAAACCTGTAAGCCTGCAGGCACACGTTGTGACAGATCGGTCGCTTCACAACTAAACTTAACGGCTTCCCGCTTGTGGTCTGTCGTCAGTACTTTTCGCCCCAGAGCCACCTGAAGTGACTCCTTATCAAGTATGGCTTCGGCAAGCAGCTTCTTGGGTCTGGCGTTCTCTTCCTCAAACGACTCCAGGCGTTTAACCTCGGGCATCTCCATACCTCCATACTTCTTGCGCCAGGTGTAAAAGTGGCGTCGGAAATGGCGTGCTTATGGCAGAGCTCACGGGCAGAAACTTCGGCTTCATCCCCGCGGAGAATACTGATGAGCTGTTCGTCAGAAAAACACTTATTCATGGGGATGTTCTCATGTGGCTTATGAAGACATTACTAACTTCGGTGTGTATTAATCAAAGGGGAGCAAGTCAACTATCCAATCATGATTGGTGGACTGGCGGGAGTTGAACTCGCAGCTATTCTCATATTATTAAAGCATCTTTTGTGACAATTCGAATAGAACTATCGGCGTATACTTCTGTTTTTATTTATAAAGGTAATGCAATGGCCAGAAATAAACTTGATCGTCAGTTAAAACTCGCGCAGCAGTCTCAAGAGCGAGCTGACAGAAGAAAACTCTATTGTGATTTTCTTTCGGCATATGGTTACGAACGAAATGAAGAGAGTGCTCATTTGTTCGCATTCTCACTGGGATTATTATCGGATGACAGAGCAAAACTTGTTCATGAGTTAATGTCTGGTTTCTGGTTAAAGTAGTGGTGGTTATCAAAACTGAATGCTGCTCTGGCCAATTCTGGGCTATATAACTAAAAGGAAAAGCATATCATATTGTATGAAAATTAAATGTTTTAATATAAATTAAAATCTTAATATTTCCGTAAAGCAATGATGCTACGTCACATGCAGTGGTTCGATGCCGCAGACCTGAACGTTGAAGGTATGGAGGGCGCGAAACTGTTGAAATGCTCTGAACTCGGCGACGCGATCAGCAAGAATATGTAATCCAATTTTCTGGATTAATGCAAAACGGTAATCTAAGGTTCCCGTTTTATTGTCGCCCCTAAACCACCTCCTGGGGAGGTAGTGATTGTCCTGCCCAAAATCTCGATAAAGTCCTTAATGGAGCACCTGAAAGGGCGTAGCGCCATCAGACTCTAGAATCGTTTCCCTCACACATGGAAGAAGCTACGGAGAAATCGTTTTTAGTCAAGTGGCCACTTTGTCGATATGGAAGGGGTAATGAAGAGATCATCAGATGATATGTGCGGTATCAGGAAAAACTGAACAAACGCCCGCACAGCGGATGGAAATGCTAGTGTAATAAGCGGAAGATGACAATAGCCTTCCTTACCAGAGGCATTCTCAAAAGTCACCTGCTCAGAAGGTGATTTTTACTCGTTGCAAGTAGCCGTTAGCTCTGTGTGTACCGGGTTATCCATAATTAAATAACAGTGAGCTATTCATGTTCGCTGCCGCTTGCTACGGTAATTCATCAATTGGCTTTATTGATTGCCATATTTTACCTGGTTATTCAGGTTATTATTATTAGAGGTGATATTATGAAAAAGATTATTTTGACCCTGGTATTAGCATCAGCAAGTATTTCTGCGTTTGCGGGTTATCATCCGGTCGCAAGGACCGCAGCCGTAGCCTCGGCCGATCATCCGGTGGCGGTAGCGGCGGCAACCAGCGATAACGGCAACCATCCGGTGGCGCGCACCGCGGCTGTCGCTTCGGCAGACCATCCGGTGGCGGTGGCGGCGGCAACCAGCGATAACGGTCGCCACCCAGTTGCGCGTACCACGGTTGTCGCTTCAGCGGATCATCCGATAGCGGCGGCGACAGTCACCAGCCATTAATAATCGTCTTCCCGGCGCCACGCCGGGATTTAGCTACCGCTCACGTCTGCGCATCGATTTCCTTTCCTGCTCCGTTTTACGCTATATTGGCGCTATTATCGTAAATTATCTCTTTATCACAGGTAACATCTACCATGGCTTTGATCCCCAAAAACTATGCCCGCCTGGAAAGTGGCTATCGCGAGAAGGCGCTTAAAATTTATCCATGGGTCTGCGGACGCTGCTCGCGCGAGTTTGTCTACTCCAACCTGCGTGAACTGACGGTACATCACATCGATCACGATCATACCAATAACCCGGAAGATGGCAGCAACTGGGAGCTATTGTGCCTCTATTGTCACGATCACGAGCACTCCAAGTATACCGAGGCCGATCAGTACGGCACCAGAGTGGTGGCAGGTGAAGATGCGCAAAAGGATGTCGGTGAAGCCACCTACAATCCTTTTGCCGATTTAAAAGCCATGATGAATAAGAAGAAGTAGTCACGCTTCGTCGTAATAGAGCACAGCCTGGCTGCTAATTGACGCCCAGGCGCAGGGCTAAATCCTGCGGGTAGGGATCAAAATAGTTTTGCGCCTGCAGATAGCGGTCGGGATACTCGGCCAGGTAGTGCTTAAGCAGCGTCAGGGGCGCCAGAATAGGGAGCAGCCCCGCGCGATAATCCAGTATTACGTCACGCAGCTCGCCGCGCTGACGGCTATTCAACCTTTCGCGGAAATAGCCCTGAATGTGCATCAGCACGTTGGTGTGGTTTTTCCTGGAGGCGGTGTTTTTCAGGATCGCCATCAGCTTATCGCGGTAGGCGACGAAAAAGGCATCCAGGTCTTGCCATTGATGCATTGAGGCGACGAAAGGGCCGATTTCGCGATAGCCGGCCTGATGATGCGCCAGCAGCTGCAGTTTATAGCGGCTATGAAAATCCAGTAACCCCCGACGGGTCAGGCCATTGGCCCGCAGCGTATTCAGTTCATGCAGCGCGAAAAGACGCTCGACAAAATTCTCTCTTAGCTGCGGGTCGTGCAGTCGTCCATCCTCTTCTACCGGCAACCACGGATAGGCTTCCATCAACGCGCGGGTAAACAGGCCGGTTCCTTCTTTGCGCCCGCGGTTGCCTTTTTCATCATACAGGCGCACGCGTTCCATGCCGCAGCTCGGTGATTTGGCGCAGACGATAAAGCCAGCTACTTCGCCGAGCCCAGGCAGGTAACCGGCGGTAAAGTCCGCCATTTTGCGCGTGACATCGTCGTGTGGTTCGCTGCTAAAACGCATCTGAATATCACCTGCACCGGTCTGCACCAGGCGCAGGGCCGGACGAGGGGAACTCAGACCGATGGCCATTTCCGGACAAATGGGTTTGAAGGTTACCCACGGCGCCAGTTCATCCATAGCGAATGGCAATCGTTTATGTCCGCCATCAAAGCGCACGGACGAGCCGGTTAAACAGCCGCTGATGCCAATGACAGGTTGCTTATTCATGGCGTACTCCTCGCTTTGTTCTCACTGTTTGGGCCGTCCCGCAAAAACGGTTAGCCCGATATATTAAACTTACACAATCACGAATTTTTGTCCAAGTTTTTGGCGCGATTTTTTAGCGGAGAATATGGCGCAGGGGAGCAAAGCTATTTTTTACAGGGAGATAACGTCCAGAGAAATAACCAACTGACGCCAGAGATCTATCTGTCTCTGGCGGGCGGCGGTGAGCTGGCCCGTGGTCACCAGTAACCAGTGACGCTGAGGAAATATTTCCGGAGCCAGGGCGGCCGGCGGCATCGGCAGCACATCAATGCGATGACCTTGTCCGGTACGCATGAGCGCTTCCAGCCAGATTTCACATGGGTCGCTCAGGTGCCAGCCGGCAATCAGATAGTTATCGCCCGGCGCGCGTTTATCGCCTTCAAGACAAAAAGAGGTGTAGGAGATGATAATGCCGTCGAGGATCTCACGCAGGGTCTGCATCGCCGGCACATTAGCCGATACTTTACTGCGTAACGGGCGCAATACGTTGGTAACCAGCTCAGGGCGGGGATTTTCTCGACCGGCATCGTAGATCAGCTGGCGTAGGGATTCGATTTTTCCCTCTTTCAGCCGCTGCAGCATGTTGTCCTGCAGGACAAGCCAGTTATTGCCTGGGCCGCCGTCAGGGCGGGTCAACAGCGGTTTGACCTGGCTTACGGGAACCCCTTTTTTTACCCAGTCGAGAATTTTCAGCGCCAGCTGGACATCGTTATCGTTATAGAGGCGGTGGCCTCCATCGGTGCGCTCGGGTTTAAGCAGGCCGTACCGGCGTTGCCAGGCCCGCAGCGTGGTTGCGTTAATGCCGCAAAGACGGGAAAATTCGCCGATGGAGTAAGACATTGCAATTACCTGATAACCGAGACTGCTTCTAATATACTACGGATGACGGCCGGTTGAATGCCGTATTGCTGGTAATAAAGCGCTGGTCTTATGCTTTAAAATCAATACTGGTATTTTTAAACGTCTGATAAGCGTCATCATCCGGCGCGGCAGGAATGTCAGCTTGCTTAAATGCTGATATCACCGCATGACACAGTTGTTCATCACCTTTTTCCGCACTGATGGAACTCACGGCGCCATCACGCTGCAGCGACAAACGAACCCGACAGCTTTGCCCGGAATATTCCGCGGAATCAGGCATTTTGGCCTTGACGGCGCTCATTATCTGATACGCGTAGGTAGCCCGACTCGATGGCTTCGCCGAAGGGGAGCTGGCGAACAGATCGTCGACTTCGGTGGCGCTCGCCGCCGCGTGCGACGTGGGCTGAGGATGATGACAGCCTGCCAGCAGTAAAGGGAACAATAACAACACCACCGGTGATTTGTTCAGCATGGTAACGCGTCCTTGTTTGTTTGGTATGGACCAATCATAACGGTAGGTCCAACGCCCTGATAGCTGCTAAACATAGGTGCTTCTACCGTTCGCTCACCGATTTCCTGGGGCCGATTATCACGACGGTAAGCGCAGTGGTGGCGTTTGGGAGCCGGAGACGCTTCGTCGCCAGGCGCCGGGCGCCTGACCATACTGGCGTTTGAAGCTGCGGTTAAAGGATTGCTGGGAGTCGAAACCCAGTGCGATTGCCACGTTTAAAATGGGCTCGTCGCTGTTGGCTAAGCGTTCGACCGACCTTTGCAGCTTATGCATGCGAATATACTCAGCGAGAGGTTAACCGGTGTGCTCCTTGAAGATCCGCTGCAGGTGCCATTTCGAATAGCCCGCTCGCCTGGCAACGGTCTCAATATCCAGACGGCTCTCGAGATTGTTGTCGATCCAATCCAGTAGGTCGTGAATAACCGCAGCAGTGTTCATTTTGTTGCCCCCATGCAGAAAATAAAAGTACCTTTTACAATTGCATTTAAAGGTGGCCCGTTTGGGGATTAATTGCAAGTTTTATTGTTGCATTTAATGCCGTGTCGGGAATAGGCCTTTTTTTCGACCTAAGAATAGCACATAAAGTGCAACAATTATTCTTGCACTTAGTTAAGCGCCTTCCTACAATCGCCGCGATAGTGTATTCGCAACTGTTACAGTTTTGTGGCGATGAACGACACAAATGGCCTCAAGCCTGCCCGGACAAAGGAAGTGGCGCGGCGTCTCCCGCAGCGTCTTGTCCGGCGGCGATAATTACCGGAATAAAAATAATGAGCCTGCAAAAAACCTGGGGAAAACGTCATCTGACAGCAGTAGGTATGGTGCTACTCTCGGCGCTGCTCGTCGGCTGCGATGAAGGCGTCGCGCAAAACGCCGCGCCGCAAGCTCCCGCCGTCAGCGCCGCTGACGTGGTGGTGAAATCTATTAGCCAGTGGGATAGTTTTAATGGTCGGATTGAAGCGGTGGAAAGCGTGCAGCTACGACCACGCGTCTCTGGCTATATTGATAAAGTGAATTACACCGACGGTCAGGAGGTGAAGAAGGGGGAGGTGTTATTCACCATTGACGATCGAACCTATCGTGCCGCGCTGGAACAGGCGCAGGCGAATCTGGCAAGAGCCAAAACACAAGCTAACCTGGCGCGAAGTGAAGCAAACCGCACCGATAAATTAATCAATACCAATCTGGTTTCCCGTGAAGAGTGGGAGCAGCGCCGCTCCGCCGCCGTTCAGGCGCAAGCGGATATTCGCGCCGCCCAGGCGGCGGTTGATGCCGCACAGCTTAATCTGGATTTCACCAAAGTGACCGCGCCCATCGACGGCCGCGCCAGCCGCGCGTTGATCACCAGCGGTAATCTGGTCACCGCTGGCGATACCGCCAGCGTGCTCACCACGCTGGTGTCGCAAAAAACGGTTTATGTCTACTTTGACGTGGATGAGTCGACCTATCTTCACTACCAAAATCTTGCCCGTAGCGGGCAAGGGGCCTCCAGCAGTCACCAGGCATTACCGGTTGAGATCGGCCTTGTGGGCGAAGAGGGCTACCCTCATCAGGGTAAAGTGGATTTTCTGGATAATCAGTTAACGCCGAGCACCGGTACGATCCGCATGCGCGCGCTGCTGGACAACTCGCAGCGTCTGTTCACGCCAGGGCTCTTTGCCCGCGTCCGCTTGCCGGGCAGCGCTGAATTCAAAGCCACGCTTATCGACGACAAAGCGGTACTGACCGATCAGGACCGTAAATATGTCTATATCGTTGATAAAGAAGGAAAAGCTCAGCGTCGTGATATTACGCCAGGGCGGCTGGCTGCCGGTTTACGTATCGTCAAACAGGGGCTGAACCCAGGCGACAAAGTTATCGTCGATGGCTTACAAAAAGTGTTTATGCCGGGAATGCCGGTTAACGCGAAGACCGTCGCCATGACCACCAGCGCCGCACTTAACTGATCCCTTTTCTGAGAATCCGATCTATGGACTTTTCCCGCTTTTTTATCGACAGACCGATTTTTGCCGCCGTGCTGTCGATTTTGATTTTTATTACCGGCTTGATCGCCATTCCGCTATTGCCGGTCAGCGAATATCCTGACGTCGTACCGCCCAGCGTGCAGGTGCGGGCGGAATATCCCGGCGCCAACCCGAAAGTGATTGCGGAGACCGTGGCGACGCCATTGGAAGAAGCCATCAACGGCGTCGAAAATATGATGTACATGAAATCCGTCGCAGGCTCTGACGGCGTACTGGTAACTACCGTCACTTTCCGTCCGGGAACCGACCCCGATCAGGCGCAGGTTCAGGTGCAAAACCGGGTATCACAGGCCGAGGCGCGTCTGCCGGAAGATGTGCGGCGTTTAGGTATCACCACCCAGAAGCAATCGCCAACGCTGACGCTGGTGGTGCATCTGTTTTCGCCCGGCGGTAAGTACGATTCCCTGTATATGCGTAACTACGCCACGTTGAAAGTCAAAGATGAACTCGCGCGTCTGCCCGGCGTCGGCCAGATCCAGATATTTGGCTCGGGCGAATATGCGATGCGCATCTGGCTGGATCCCAATAAGGTTGCGGCGCGCGGGTTAACCGCATCGGATGTGGTGACGGCGATGCAGGAGCAAAACGTGCAGGTTTCCGCCGGTCAGCTGGGCGCCGAGCCGCTGCCGAAAGAGAGCGATTTTTTGATCTCTATTAACGCTCAGGGGCGTCTGCATACGGAAGACGAGTTTGGCAATATTATTCTGAAAACGGCGCAAGACGGTTCGCTGGTGCGCCTGCGCGACGTGGCGCGTATCGAAATGGGCTCGGGTAGTTATGCGTTACGTTCCCAGCTTAACAATAAAGATGCGGTGGGGATTGGTATTTTCCAGTCGCCGGGGGCGAATGCTATCGATTTGTCTAACGCCGTACGCGCGAAAATGAACGAACTCTCCACCCGTTTCCCGGAAGATATGAAATGGGCGGCGCCTTACGATCCGACCGTGTTTGTGCGCGATTCCATTCGCGCCGTGGTGCAAACGCTATTGGAAGCGGTGGTGTTGGTGGTGCTGGTGGTGATTTTGTTCCTGCAGACGTGGCGTGCGTCGATTATTCCGCTGATCGCGGTGCCGGTATCGGTGGTGGGCACCTTCAGCATTCTTTATCTGCTGGGCTTTTCGCTGAATACCCTCAGTCTGTTCGGGCTGGTACTGGCGATCGGTATCGTCGTGGATGATGCCATCGTGGTGGTGGAAAACGTCGAACGAAACATCGAAGAGGGGCTGGCTCCGCTAGCGGCGGCGCACCAGGCGATGCGCGAAGTCTCCGGGCCGATTATCGCTATCGCGCTGGTGTTGTGCGCGGTATTTGTGCCGATGGCATTCCTCTCCGGAGTGACGGGGCAGTTTTACAAGCAGTTTGCGGTGACGATTGCGATATCGACGGTGATCTCCGCCATCAACTCGCTGACGCTCTCGCCGGCGCTGGCGGCGCTGCTGTTAAAACCGCACGGCGCGGCGAAAGACTTCCCGACCCGGCTTATCGATCGCTTGTTCGGCTGGATTTTCCGTCCGTTTAACCGTTTTTTCCATCGTAGCTCAAATGGCTATCAGGGGCTGGTGGGCAAAACGCTCGGCCGACGCGGCGCGGTGTTTGTGGTCTACGTCCTGCTGCTCTGCGCCGCTGGCGTGATGTTTAAAGTCGTACCCGGCGGGTTTATTCCGACGCAGGATAAACTGTATTTAATTGGCGGCGTGAAAATGCCGGAAGGTTCTTCGCTTGCGCGTACCGACGCCGTGATTCGTAAAATGAGCGAAATCGGGATGAATACCGAAGGCGTGGATTATGCGGTCGCTTTTCCCGGTCTTAATGCGCTGCAGTTCACCAATACGCCGAATACCGGTACGGTCTTTTTTGGTCTGAAACCGTTCGACCAGCGTAAACACACCGCTGCGGAAATTAACGCCGAGATTAACGCCAAAATCGCGCAAATTCAGCAGGGCTTTGGTTTCTCGATTCTGCCGCCGCCGATTTTAGGACTGGGTCAGGGTTCCGGCTATTCGTTGTATATTCAGGATCGCGCCGGTCTGGGTTATGGCGCGTTGCAAAACGCGGTGAACGCGATGTCGGGTTCAATTATGCAGACGCCGGGAATGCATTTCCCGATCTCTACCTACCAGGCGAACGTGCCGCAGTTGGATGTGCAGGTCGATCGTGATAAAGCGAAAGCGCAGGGCGTGTCGTTGACCGACCTTTTCGGTACGCTGCAAACCTATCTGGGGTCATCGTATGTGAATGACTTTAACCAGTTTGGGCGTACCTGGCGCGTAATGGCGCAGGCCGATGGGCCGTTCCGCGACAGCGTGGAAGATATTGCTAATTTACGCACCCGCAATAATCAGGGCGAAATGGTGCCGATTGGCAGTATGGTGAATATTAATACCACCTACGGGCCGGATCCGGTGATTCGCTACAATGGCTATCCGGCGGCGGATTTGATTGGCGATGCCGATCCCCGCGTGCTCTCGTCCACGCAGGCGATGACGCAGCTGGCAGACATGTCTAAGCAGATACTGCCGAACGGCATGAATATTGAGTGGACGGATCTCAGCTTCCAGCAGGCTACGCAGGGCAATACGGCGCTGATCGTCTTCCCGGTCGCGGTTCTGCTGGCGTTCCTGGTGCTGGCGGCGCTGTATGAAAGCTGGACGCTACCGCTGGCGGTGATCCTTATCGTCCCGATGACCATGCTCTCCGCGCTGTTTGGCGTCTGGCTGACCGGTGGCGACAATAACGTATTTGTGCAGGTGGGGCTGGTGGTGCTGATGGGGCTGGCGTGTAAAAACGCGATTCTGATTGTCGAGTTTGCCCGCGAACTGGAAATTCAGGGTAAAGGGATCATGGAAGCGGCGCTGGAAGCCTGTCGCCTGCGTTTACGCCCGATTATCATGACCTCGATTGCCTTTATTGCCGGGACGATCCCGCTGATTCTTGGCCACGGCGCGGGGGCGGAAGTGCGCGGCGTCACCGGGATCACGGTATTCTCCGGTATGCTCGGCGTGACGCTGTTTGGTTTGTTCCTGACGCCGGTGTTTTACGTGACGCTGCGAAAACTGGTGACGCGTGGCAAACAGGCAAGGGACGTCTTGCCCGCGTAGGTCGCTGCTAATAACAAAAAACCGCCTTTTCGTTTAAGGCGGTTTTTTTTCGCAACAAGAAAAGTTAATGCGCTTCTTTATAGCGGGCAGTCAGCTCAGGCAACGGATCGCAGCCGCTGGTATCGGCTTTTTTGACCTCTTCCAGGGCGCTTGCCACGGTGTGGCGAGCTAACACCGCGAGCGACGCCTGCTCGGCTTCATCGGCTACGGACTTAAAGTACCAGCAGGCGTTGGCGCTGACCACGCAGCGAGCCGGGACCTCAGGGCGGGACGCCCACAGTTTTTTATCTTCAATAACGGAAAGATAGATATCACGCAGCGTGATTTGGTCGGCAGGGCGGCCAAGATGAATAGAGCCGTTGCGGCCAAGCGTGGAGACGATGATGCCGTCGCGGGTGAGCGGAACCATGAGTTTACGGATAAAGCTCGGGTTGGCTTCCAGGCCGTAGGCCAGAATCGCACTCGTCGAACGTTCACCCAATTGCTCCGCCATCGCTACGCTGAGAACCATCTGCAAAGCTGTCGGGAAGCGGTAATCTAACATTTTCTTATCCTGGGTTGCGGTGAATCTTGTTCTTTTTGGCACCGCAGAGGTAAATAATCAGTGAGTAACACTATAACAAATACGGTAATTTTTTTGAAGCAATCTTAGCCAGGTCCCTCGCTTGCGGCCGCCAGCAGCGGCACGACGACATCGCTGATGGGGGTGGCAACGCCTTGCGTTCGGCCATAGCGCTGGATGACGCCGTTGCGGATGTCCCATTCCAGCGGACGATTAGCCTGACGGTCGGCAAGTATCGAGGTGCTTAAATCCGCCGGCGCCTGATGAAACCCATCAACAATTTCCTGCGGCACGCTATCGGCGAGTTTCGCCCCTGCGGCGCGCGCCACCGCCAGACATTCGTGCAAATAGGCCAGCGCCAGCCCGGTGATGTCCTGGCGCGAAAACATCCCGGCGCGGCGATTCGCCAGCACCATCAGGCCAGCGACGGCATTTTGCAATAGTTTCCGCCACGCGACCGATGTGAAATCTGCCGTCAACTCAACCGCGCAACGGGTTCCGTCGAGAACCTCGACTATTTTCTTCGCTTGCGGCGTATCGGGTAGCGTCAGGCGCGGTTTGGCGCGTAACCATACCGACGCATCCGCCTCTCGTTGTGCCGGAAACCAGACGACCGAGGGCAACACCTTTGCGCCGTTAACATAGGGGTCAAGCAGGCTTTCCTGTTCAACGCCGTTCTGTAGCGCGCAGACCACCGTGTTTTCATCGCACAGCGCGTTAAGCCAGCCCGCGCAATCCGCTACCTGGGTGGTTTTCACCGCCACAAATAGCAGTTCAACAGGGCGTTCCAGCGCATGCGGATCGGTCAATACCGGCCCAGGAATGATCGTTTCGCCGTCATCCCGGCGTAAGATCAACCGCTGATGCGCGGTGCGCCCGCAGAGCACCGGTTTGCGGCCCGCTTCATGCAGTACGGCGGCAATGGTCGTGCCGATAGCGCCAGGACCTAGCAACGCGACTGAGGCAAGATTAGACATCATGCATTCTCCTGATTGAACCGTACTCATTAATGAATCAAATTTTCGGCAAAAGCCAGGATCAATTGTCGATATCGGGCAACACTTAGAGCAAAGGCATGGTCTACGCTGGCATTGTGCTTTAAACTGCGCGCAGCAAAATTGAGTAGATAAACGATTAATCAGGCGGTAATGGCGATGAACGGTACGATCACAACGTGGTTTAAAGATAAAGGTTTCGGATTTATCAAAGATGAAAATGGCGATAACCGCTATTTTCACGTGATTAAGGTCGCCAATCCGGATCTGATTAAGAAAGACGCGGCGGTCACGTTTGAACCCACGACCAATAATAAAGGTTTATCGGCTTACGCGGTGAAAGTCATCCCGGAAAGCAAACATCTGTATATTGCCGGTGAGCGCCTGAAGCTGACCTCAATTAAGTCTTACCTGGTCTACAGTGAGGAAGTGCCGGCCGATACGCGTATCGACAAGGAAAATGCGGTGCTCTCCGTGGGACTGCTGATGAACAGCATCAAGCCGAAAGCGAGCGTGAAGCCGGGCGAAATGCGCACGCTGAAAAAGCTGGCGATCACTACCTTTCAGGGCACGACGCTCATCTTCTCTGAAGATGAAATCGACATCGACGCCACGGTGAAGCTCCTTAAAGTCTGACCCTGATTTACCGTATCCGAAGCAGAATTCCAACGATTGTAGAAACGACGATGACAAAACTTACCTTACAAGAACAGATGCTGAAAGCGGGTCTGGTCACCAGTAAAAAGATGGCTAAAGTTCAGAGAACGGCGAAAAAGTCACGTGTTCAGGCGCGTGAAGCCCGCGAGGCCGTAGAAGAAAACAAAAAAGCCCAGCTTGAGCGCGATAAGCAGCTCAGCGAACAGCAAAAGCAAGCGGCTTTAGCAAAAGAGTATAAAGCGCAGGTTAAGCAGCTGATTGAAATGAACCGAATCACGATTGCGAAAGGCCATATCGCTTTTAACTTTACGGATAATAATCTCATCAAAAACATTGATGTGGATAAAACCACCCAGGCGCAGCTCATTAGCGGCCGTCTGGCGATTGCCCGCCTTGCTGTTGATAATAACGGTAAATATGAATACGCGATTATTCCCGCCAGCGTGGCGGATAAAATCGCCCAGCGCGACGCCGAAAGTATTGTGTTGAACAGCGCCCTGAGCCAGGAAGCCGAGGACGAAGACGATCCGTATGCTGACTTTAAAGTACCTGATGATTTGATGTGGTAATCAGGGCCAGTAGGCTGATGCTATTTATTGTGCGCCTATCGTCATGGGGCGGGGGCGCAATTTCAGATATCGATCACAATTTTCCCGTTTATAAATATCCTTTCTGTCACTGGATGTTATCATCCGGCTGGTAAATACCTTTCAACTCTACCGAGGCTTTGATGCTGGAGAATGTAATCATCTGATAATCAGTTTGCCGACCTTTCAGGCCGGGCTGGTTATCAATGCGCTGAAATCGAATGCGGGCACCGCTGCGTGTTTGCACGTTTTGCACATGATGATTAAACAGGTTTTCCAGTATGAATTTATCCCGTCAGGAACAGCGTACCTTACACGTTCTCGCGAAAGGCGGACGTATTGCGCACATTCGCGACACCTCAGGCCGCGTCATCGCCGTAGAGTGCTATAGCCGCGAAGGCCTACTGCTCAGCGACTGTACGCTCGCCGTCTTCAAAAAACTCCGCACTAAAAAACTGATTAAATCCGTTAACGGCCAGCCGTACCGCATCAACACCAGCGGGCTGAATAACGTTCGCGCCCAGCCGGATAACCGCTAAGGAGAGTGATATGACCACAACTATCGATATCCCACGTATCTTTACCATCAGCGAAAGTGAACATCGTATCCATAACCCCTTCACGGCGGAAAAATATGCCACGCTTGGCCGCGTACTTCGCCTGCAGGCGGGGGCGCAAATCCTCGACCTTGGCAGCGGTTCTGGTGAAATGCTCTGCACCTGGGCGCGGGATCATGCTATCGGTGGTCTGGGCATTGATATGAGCCCATTGTTTACCGCACAGGCTAAACAACGCGCCGCAGCGCTTGGCGTCAGCGATCGCGTCACTTTTATCCATAGCGATGCGGCAGGTTACGTCGCCGAACGGCAATACGATGTGGCGGCCTGTATTGGCGCGACGTGGATCGCCGGCGGCGTCGCCGGAACCGTGGCGCAGTTAGCCCGCAGCCTTAAGCCTGGCGGTATGCTACTTATCGGGGAGCCCTGGTGGCGTAAGGTCCCCGCGACAGAAGAAGAAGCGCGTGCCTGCGGTGTTTCTGCGGTGGCTGATTTGTTGCCGCTTCCGGCGCTGGTCGCCTCTTTTGGCGAACTGGGCTATGACATCGTTGAAATGGTGCTGGCTGACCGCGAGGGGTGGGACCGTTATGAAGCCGCTAAATGGCTGACCATGCGCCGTTGGCTGCAGGCCCACTCCGAGGATGAATTTGCGCTTGAGGTCCGTGCGCAGCTCAATGCCGCGCCGCTTCGCCATGTCACCTATACCCGGGAATATTTTGGCTGGGGCGTATTTGCGCTAATGCAGAAATAGCGATCGTTATATTTGGTCAATTTATTTGAACTATTCTGTTAAATAAACGCCATTTATACATTTTGGCTAAGGGGTAGAGTAGGGGAACCACAAGCAGACGCGGAATAGTATCTCCGCGTCTGCTGAATGTTTTGCCAAATCAGGGGCTATCCTCATGAAAAAGATCGGATTTTTGTCATTTGGCCACTGGACGCCATCGCCGCAGTCGGCGACCCGTTCTGCTGCCGACACGCTCTTACAATCCATCGATCTGGCCGTTGCCGCCGAAGAGTTAGGTGCGGATGGCGCCTATTTTCGGGTTCACCATTTTGCCCGTCAGCTCAGTTCACCGTTCCCGCTGCTGGCCGCTATCGGCGCGAAAACTAAAAAGATTGAGATTGGCACCGGCGTTATCGATATGCGCTATGAAAACCCGCTATATATGGCGGAGGATGCTGGCGCTGCGGATTTGATCTCGGGAGGGCGTTTGCAGCTTGGCATCAGCCGCGGTTCACCGGAACAGGTGATTGATGGCTGGCGTCATTTTGGTTTTCAACCACAGGATGGCGAGTCCGACGCTGACATGGCGCGGCGCCATACTGAGGTGCTGTTGGACGTGCTGCGCGGCGAAGGTTTCGCGAAACCCAATCCGCAACCCATGTTTCCCAACCCGCCGGGATTGCTACGTCTTGAGCCGTACTCCGCAGGATTACGCGAACGTATCTGGTGGGGCGCGGGCTCTAATGCTACGGCGATGTGGGCGGCGAAGCTCGGCATGAACTTGCAAAGCTCGACGCTGAAAGATGATGAGACGGGCGAACCATTCCATATCCAACAGGCGAAACAGATCCGCGCCTATCGTCAGGCCTGGACGGAAGCGGGGCACACGCGTACGCCGCGGGTATCGGTCAGTCGAAGTATCTTTGCCCTGATGGACGATCGCGACCGGATGTATTTCGGCTCCAGCCGGGATAATAGCGACAGTATTGGTTTTCTTGATGAGAAAACCCGCGCCATTTTCGGCCGCAGCTATGCCGCTGAACCCGATAAGCTCGTCGAGCAACTGAAACAGGATGAAGCGATCGCGGAAGCCGATACCCTATTGCTGACCGTACCGAATCAGCTGGGCGTGGATTATAACGTTCATGTGATTGAGTCTATTCTGAAGCACGTTGCGCCAGCAATGGGATGGCGTGATTAAAAGAATGCCTCGCGGGGCATTAATTGATGCTCCGCGATGATATAAAAGTATTAGCTTTGTTTATCTTTTGAACAAAAAGTGTGATCTTGATCAAGCCATACCCGCGCAGACTTAAAGAATATTGCAATGCTGTAACAATATTATTCATGGCGAGGGATTTATGGCAATTAAGGATTTTTTTGTACAGACTGCACCTGGTCGGCGTCGTTATGGCGTCGCCTTATTGGTTGGGGTTATTGCCGGAATTATGTCGGCATTCGTTAAGTGGGGGGCGGAAGTGCCTCTGCCGCCGCGAACATTTTCCGGCGGGCGTGATGAATTCAACCCTCCTTATCTCTTTCTACGCGACTATCTTGGTATTGACCCAACGCATACCGTTTACACCTTTTCTGAGCATATCATCAACCCGGTGATGGTCACGCATATCATCTTCTCGTTGGTGTTTGCGATTGGCTATTGCGTGGTGGCGGAGATATTCCCAAAAGTTAAATTATGGCAGGGCGTGTGGGCCGGCATTGTCGCCACCATTGCGGTTCACTGGATATCTTTCCCGCTATTAGGACTTACGCCGTCGTTATTCAATATTCCGGCTGATGAATATATTTCCGAACTGCTTGGCCATATTTTTTGGTTCTGGGCAATTGAGATGATTCGTCGCGATCTGCGTAACCGAATTACCCATGAGCCTGACGCAGAAATTCCTTTAGATGCGCCGTTCAGATAATTTAAAGCCTCGCGAGTGATAAAACTCGCGAGGCTTTAAAATGAAAAATCCGCGCCGGGGCGCGGATTTTATCGGCAGGGATTAGACGTTGAACAAGAAGTTCATCACGTCGCCATCTTTAACGATGTAGTCTTTGCCTTCCGCACGCATTTTACCGGCTTCTTTCGCGCCTTGTTCACCTTTGTAAGCAATGAAGTCTTCATAGGCGATGGTCTGGGCGCGGATAAAGCCTTTTTCGAAGTCGGTGTGGATTTTACCGGCAGCCTGCGGCGCGGTCGCGCCAACCGGAATGGTCCATGCGCGAACTTCTTTCACGCCGGCGGTGAAGTAGGTCTGCAGGTTCAGCAGAGCGTAGCCTGCGCGGATCACGCGGTTCAGGCCCGGCTCTTCCAGGCCCAGCTCGGCCATAAACTCGTCGCGCTCTTCGTCGTCCAGTTCGGCAATGTCGGATTCAACGGCAGCGCAAACCGGAACTACTACGGAACCTTCTTGCTCAGCGATAGCGCGAACCTGGTCGAGATACGGGTTATTTTCAAAACCGTCTTCGTTAACGTTAGCGATATACATGGTTGGCTTCAGGGTCAGGAAGCTCAGATAGCGGATGGCGTCTTTCTCTTCTTTGCTCAGATCCAGCGCGCGCAGCATGCCCGCTTTTTCCAGCTGCGGCAGGCATTTTTCCAGCGCGGCCAGCTCAACCTTAGCGTCTTTATCGCCGCCTTTGGCTTTCTTGGACACGCGGTGGATAGCGCGTTCGCAGGTATCGAGGTCAGACAGCGCCAGCTCGGTGTTGATAACGTCAATATCTTCCGCCGGATCGACTTTACCCGCGACGTGGATAATGTTGTCGTTTTCAAAGCAACGCACTACGTGGCCGATGGCTTCGGTTTCACGGATATTGGTCAGGAACTGGTTGCCCAGACCTTCGCCTTTGGACGCGCCTTTAACCAGACCGGCGATATCTACGAATTCCATGGTCGTCGGCAGGATACGCTGCGGCTTGACGATCTCAGCCAGTTTGTCCAGACGCGGATCGGGCATCGGTACGACACCGGTGTTCGGCTCAATGGTACAGAACGGGAAGTTGGCCGCTTCAATACCTGCTTTGGTGAGCGCATTGAACAGGGTGGATTTGCCGACGTTGGGCAAACCGACGATACCGCATTTGAATCCCATGATTTAAATCACCTTAATCTTTGGATAATCAGTCAGTTATGAATAACAGACTGTAGAAAAGTAAATAGCTTTGCCTATTATACACGGTGTGCGGCAAAAATTCCGCACGTCGACCGTTTATTGCGCTTTAAAGGCGTGTAAACGGTTAGTCGCTTTGGTTAAACCGTCTTTCAGCCACACCTCGGTACAGCGCGCCGCTTCATCAACCGCTTCGTCAATTAGCTTCTGTTCGCTGACCGGCGGTTTACCCAGCACAAAACCGACAACTTTGTTTTTGTCGCCCGGATGACCGATTCCGACGCGTAAGCGGTGAAAGTTCGGGTTATTGCCCAGCTTACTGATAATGTCCTTCAGGCCATTATGGCCGCCGTGTCCGCCGCCGAGTTTAAATTTAGCGACGCCGGGTGGTAAATCGAGCTCGTCGTGAGCGACCAGAATTTCATCCGGATTAATACGGTAAAAGGTAGCCATCGCGGCCACCGCTTTACCGCTAAGATTCATAAAGGTGGTCGGCACCAGCAGGCGCACGTCTTCCCCCGCCAGGTTGAGGCGCGAGGTATAGCCGAAGAATTTGCTCTCTTCGCGCAGCGGCGCGCGGTGGCGCTCCGCCAGTAAATCTACGTACCAGGCGCCAGCGTTATGGCGCGTTGCCGCGTATTCCGCGCCGGGGTTAGCCAGGCCGACAATCAGTTTTATCGTCACTTTTTATTCCTGCATGGGTCGTTCTTTGCCGCGTAGTGTACTGCCTGCGTCGGCGCTTGACAAAATTCTGCCGACGAAACGGTATCATTGTTGATAATTTCTTCTTTGAACCATTAGAATTTGATGTTGTTCAGTGGCTTATTTGTAAACTTTTGTTGATCAGATGTTCCCGAATGTGATCACTCACGCAATCAGGCTTATCCCCATTGTCTATACTTAACCTATAAATTTTGGGGATATTCCCATGCAGCCCAAGGTCCGGAGGTGACATATGAAACGCAGAAACGCTTCGTTACTCGGTAACATACTGATGGGTTTAGGGTTGGTTGTGATGGTGGTCGGCGTTGGTTACTCTATTTTAAACCAGCTTCCACAGCTTAACCTGCCGCAATTTTTTGCTCATGGCGCGGTGTTGAGTATCTTCGTCGGCGCCGTTTTGTGGCTGGCGGGCGCTCGCGCAGGCGGTCATGAAAGAGTCACCGACCGCTATTGGTGGGTTCGCCATTACGATAAACGCTGCCGTCGCGATCCGCACCGTCACAGCTAACGGAATTCAGCTCGCCGGATAGCCCTTCCGGCGAGCCTCTCATTTATTGCCCTAATTCTATATCCGCCAGCGCCGCATTGCGGTCCGGATAGAAGCTTAGTCGACCTGGAATCGGCTGGACACCTGCGCGCGCCAGGGTACGCAGCGGCTGGAATTCGAGATTCGATACCCGCAGCTCGCAGCCTTCCGGCAGGCGTTTCACGAAGCGCAGGAACGCGTCAAGACCACCGGCATCCAGCACCGGTACCGCATCCCACTTCAGCACCACTACGCGTTTGCCTTCAATCCGGCTTTCCAAATCGGTAAATAGTCCTTCCGCCGCGGCGAAAAACAGCGGGCCGATAACTCGCAGCACCAGAACATCATCCGGTACTTCAACGTTCACCGGCGCAAGGCGCGTCATGCGCGCGATGCGGCGCATAAACAGCAGCGAAGCCAGCACGATGCCGACGCTAATGGCGATGACCATATCGAACAGTACGGTCAACGACATGCACATTAACAGCACGACGATGTCGTCTTTGGGCCCGTGGCGTAGCAGGTTAATCACCTTATGCGCTTCGCTCATGTTCCACGCTACCATCAGCAGCAGGGCGGCCATCGCCGACAGCGGCAGCCATGAGAGCAGCGGGGCGAGGATTAACAGCGCAAGGATCACCAGCAGGGCATGGATCACCGCGGAAATTGGCGAGGTCGCGCCGGCGCGCACGTTAGCCGCGGAGCGGGCAATCGCCGCGGTGGCGGTTATCCCGCCAAAGAATGGCGCGACGATATTGCCAAGGCCCTGGCCTACCAGCTCGCTGTTAGCTTTGTGTTTGGTGCCGGTCATACCGTCGAGCACCACTGCGCAGAGCAGTGATTCAATGGCGCCAAGCATCGCCATAGAGAAGGCGGCAGGCAGCAGCGCGCGCAGCGACGACCAGCTCAGGGTAAACTCCGAGCCCGGCATATCCCACGGCAGCACCAGTTGCGGCAGCAGCTGCGGGATACCGTTGCCCTGGCTGCCGTCGGCGAGTACATAGTGGAACTGCGAGCCGATGGTCGCTACATGCCCGCCGAGTAAATTAACGATGCCCATCACCGCACAGCCGGCCAGCAGCGCCGGCAGATGCCCCGGCAGGCGGATCCCCAGGCGCGGCCAGAAAATCAGGATACCCAGCGTTACGATACCGATGGCGGCATCGCCAACGTTAATTGTCGGCAGCGCCATCACCAGCGCGCCGACTTTCTGCAGATAGTGCTCCGGGACGTGCGCCATCTGCAGACCAAGGAAATCTTTAATTTGCATGGTACCGATAGTGATGCCGATACCGGAGGTAAAGCCAAGGGTGACTGAAAGCGGGATATATTCTATCAGGCGGCCAAAGCGGGCGAGGCCGAAAAGGATTAAGAAGATACCCGACATTAGCGTCGCCACCAGCAGGCCGGCCAGGCCAAACTGCTGTGACACTGGATATAGGATCACCACGAAGGCCGCGGTTGGGCCGGAAACGCTAAAGCGTGAACCGCCGGTCAGGGCAATGACTATTCCCGCCACCGCCGAGGTGTATAGCCCATATTGCGGCGCGACGCCGCTGCCAATTGCTAACGCCATCGCCAGTGGGATTGCGATAATCCCGACGGTTATCCCGGCAATCAGATCGCGGGTAAAGCGCGATGCGGTATATTTTTCTTTCCAGCAAGCGTCGATGAGGGCGCGGAAAGGCATCACATGTGAGGAAAATAATCTATTCACAATAATGTTTCATCCATGAGCGCATCATCTGTCAACTGAATGGCAGGTGAAGGAGGCATTAGTCATACAAATATGAACCAGAGACAAAAAAACCCGCCGCAGCGGGTTTTTCGGCTGGGCTCGATTAGTGCTCGAACATAGCAGAAATGGATTCTTCGTTGCTGATACGACGAATCGCTTCGGCCAGCATACCAGACAGGGTCAGGGTACGGACTTTGTCCAGCGCTTTGATTTCCGGCGTCAGCGGAATGGTATCGCAGACGACGAATTCATCAATCACAGAGTTTTTAATGTTCTGGATAGCATTGCCGGAGAAGATCGGGTGAGTCGCGTAGGCGAAGACACGTTTCGCACCGCGCTCTTTCAGCGCTTCCGCTGCTTTACACAGGGTGCCGCCGGTATCGATCATGTCATCAACCATCACGCAGTCACGGCCAGCGACGTCGCCAATGATATGCATCACCTGAGAGACGTTAGCGCGCGGGCGGCGTTTATCGATGATCGCCATGTCGGTATCGTTCAGCAGCTTCGCGATAGCGCGAGCGCGAACCACGCCGCCGATGTCCGGAGAAACCACGATCGGGTTGTCCAGATTCAGCTGCAGCATATCTTCGAGCAGAATTGGGCTACCGAATACGTTATCAACAGGAACATCAAAGAAGCCCTGAATCTGTTCAGCGTGCAGGTCAACGGTCAGTACGCGGTCAACGCCGACACTGGACAGGAAGTCAGCGACGACTTTAGCGGTGATTGGCACACGAGCGGAACGTACGCGACGGTCCTGGCGGGCATAGCCGAAGTAAGGGATAACAGCGGTGATACGGCCTGCAGAAGCGCGACGCAGGGCATCAACCATAACAACCAATTCCATCAGGTTGTCATTGGTGGGAGCACAAGTGGACTGGATGATGAAAATATCACCACCGCGTACGTTTTCGTTGATTTGTACGCTGACTTCGCCGTCGCTAAAACGACCTACAGCGGCGTCGCCAAGAGAAGTGTACAGGCGGTTGGCAATACGTTGTGCTAGTTCCGGGGTGGCGTTACCAGCAAAAAGCTTCATATCAGGCACGAGAAGAACCTCAGGCATGCGTCCAGTGGTGGATGAAACGGGCCATTAAACTGTGCGGGCCGGCACCATCTCATCCAGGCGGTGTATTAAAGAGCACGATGCAACGTCTGGAACAGGGTGACGTTGTCACCGATACTCTGTTTGCCCGGCAAACTTGCCGTTATTCATGCAAAATGCAGAATTACTTCAGTAGGGCTTGCTTCAGCGGCGAGACATTAATTCCTCGCGCAACAAAGCCTTGCAGCCATTCCGGGGCTTTTTCCAGCACCTGACGAGCGGCGGATTCGGTGTCAAATTCAGCAAAGACACAGGCTCCTGTGCCAGTCAGGCGCGACGGCGCGTATTCTAACAGCCAGGAAAGCGTTGCATCAACCTCACGAAAACGTTTTCTTGCGATAACCTCGCAATCGTTGCCGAATTCACAGTTTAGTAAGGTATTAATTGACCTGCTCGGGGTATTTCGTGGTAACTCCGGATCGCGAAAAATGATCGGCGTCGGGATACTCACGCCCGGGTGGGCGACCAGATACCATTTTTCCGGCGGATTCACCGGGGTGAGGATTTCGCCAACCCCTTCGGCAAACGCCGCGTGACCGCGAACGAAAACCGGGACATCGGCGCCGAGCTGTAGCCCAAGCGTCGCCAGTTGGTCTTCGCTAAGCCCGCAGCCCCACAGATGATTGAGGGCTACCAGCACCGTCGCGGCGTTAGAAGAGCCGCCGCCTAAGCCGCCGCCCATCGGCAGGCGTTTGTCGATGCTGATATCCGCGCCGCTGCCAGCGGGAAGTTGACCGTGAGACTCCGCAGCTGCCATCAGCAGCCTGGCGGCGCGAATAATCAGGTTTTCTTCATCCGGCACGCCGGCGACCGGCGTTAACAACCGCAGTTTCCCGTCGCGGCGCGGTTCAATGGTCAGCGTGTCGCCATAGTCGAGAAACTGAAACAACGTCTGCAGCGTGTGATAACCATCGGCGCGCTGGCCGGTGATATACAAAAACAGATTCAATTTTGCGGGGGCGGGCCAGCGACTCATCATTTCACAATCCAGTTATCCATTTTCAGCTTGATGCGCTGGCTGCCGTTGTTGAGTTCCATATTAGACGGCAGGGTGGGTTTGGTGTCGCTGGTGTAGCCGCTGTAGGTCACGTGCCAGGTTTTGCCGTTCTGCGTGTAGTTGAGTTCGCGCAGGCGGTACTGGTCATCCAGCGCATAGTCGGTGGCGTCGCCCGGCAGGCCGATAATCCACTGGCGCAGGCTGTTAAGCGGGATCGGCATGCCGGTCAGGCGGCCAATCATCTCTTCGGCATCGGTAGCGTTATAGGTCTGGCCTTTGTTGTCAATCAACTGGACGCCGCCCGGCTGCGCGGTTAATGACAGTTCGGTGCTGCCAAGCGGGTTGGTCAGCAGCAGGCGGTAGCGGTCCTGGCCGGTTTGTTGCCAGAAGAAACGGGCATACACTTTCTGCTCATCGGACAGATAGGCGAACGCCCCGCGGGTCTGGAACTGGTTAAGGTTGCGGACATCCTGCTGGTGCTGGCGCCACTGCGGGGAGTCCGGGCTTTTACCTGGCCCTTGCGGCGGAGTATTGATTGCACAGGCGGTCAGAACGAGGCTTGCCAACGGCAGCAGGCGGAACAGTCGATTCATAATGATGACAAATCCTTGATGTCTACAGTGAAATGCGGCGACTGATAGTTCGCACACCGATTTGTGTAGCGGGTTGCAATAATAACCCTTAATGCTAGCGTCGCTGGCCGATAGCGTCTACGTTCAAGTTGTCTGAAATCAAAAAATTACCGTTAGTGGCTTTTAAGCCCTGACTATTACTCCAAAAGGGGGGCGTCTCTTTTATTGAGTACGCGCATCCTGTATGATGCGCTCAGACTAACCTTAGCAACGCTGGTACTATTCCCTCACCATGACCCTTTTAGCTCTTGGCATCAACCACAAAACAGCTCCGGTAGCGCTGCGAGAACGCGTAACGTTTTCGCCGGATACGCTCGACAAGGCGCTGGAGAGCTTGCTGGCTCAGCCGATGGTGCAGGGCGGGGTGGTGCTATCAACCTGTAATCGCACGGAGCTGTATCTCAGCGTTGAAGAGCAGGACAACCTGCAGGAAGCGCTGATTCGCTGGCTATGCGACTTCCACGGCCTGAATGAAGAAGACCTACGTAAAAGTCTTTATTGGCATCAGGATAACGACGCCGTCAGCCATCTGATGCGCGTCGCCAGTGGCCTGGATTCACTGGTGCTTGGCGAGCCGCAAATCCTCGGACAGGTGAAAAAAGCATTTGCTGATTCCAGCCGCGGTCATCTGAACGTCAGCGAACTGGAGCGCATGTTCCAGAAATCGTTCTCGGTGGCTAAGCGCGTGCGTACCGAAACCGATATCGGCGCCAGCGCCGTTTCCGTTGCCTTCGCCGCCTGTACGCTGGCGCGACAAATTTTTGAATCGCTCTCCAGCGTCACGGTGTTACTGGTTGGCGCGGGGGAAACTATCGAACTGGTCGCCCGCCATCTTCGCGAACATAACGTTCGCAAAATGGTGATTGCCAACCGCACCCGTGAACGCGCCCAGGCGCTGGCGGATGAAGTCGGCGCGGAAGTTATCGCCCTCAGCGATATCGACGAGCGCTTAAAAGACGCCGATATTATTATCAGTTCTACCGCCAGCCCGCTGCCGATTATCGGCAAAGGGATGGTCGAGCGCGCGCTGAAGGCGCGCCGCAATCAGCCGATGCTGCTGGTGGATATCGCGGTGCCCCGCGACGTCGAGCCGGAAGTCGGCAAGCTGGCCAACGCCTATCTGTACAGCGTTGATGACCTGCAAAATATCATTCAGCACAATCTGGCGCAGCGTAAGGCCGCGGCGGTGCAGGCGGAATCGATCGTCGAGCAGGAAACCAGCGAATTTATGGCCTGGCTGCGCGCCCAAAGCGCCAGCGAGACTATCCGCGAATATCGTTCCCAATCCGAGCAGGTTCGCGAGGAGCTGACGGCGAAAGCGCTTGCCGCGCTGGAGCAGGGCGGCGATGCGCAGGAAATCATGCAAGATCTGGCCCGTAAGCTGACCAATCGCCTGATCCACGCTCCAACCAAATCTCTTCAGCAGGCTGCCCGTGACGGGGATGATGAACGCCTGCATATTCTGCGCAACAGCCTCGGGCTGGAATAGCGCACATTTCTCTATTTAAAGACAGGGTGAATTCACGCCTATGAAGCCTTCTATTGTTGCTAAACTGGAAGCTCTGTACGAACGCCATGAAGAAGTTCAGGCGCTGCTTGGCGACGCCGCCACCATTGCCGACCAGGACCGTTTCCGCGCGCTGTCGCGCGAATATGCGCAGCTTGGCGATGTCGCCCGCTGCTATACCGACTGGCGCCAGGTGCAGGACGATATCGAAACCGCGCAGATGATGCTCGACGATCCGGAAATGCGCGAAATGGCGCAGGAAGAGCTGCGCGATGCCAAAGAAAAAAGCGAAGCGCTGGAGCAGCAGCTGCAAGTTCTGCTATTGCCGAAAGATCCTGACGATGAACGTAACGCTTTTGTCGAAGTTCGCGCCGGTACCGGCGGCGATGAAGCGGCGCTGTTCGCCGGCGATTTGTTCCGCATGTATACCCGCTACGCTGAAGCCCGCCGCTGGCGGGTAGAAATCATGAGCGCCAACGAAGGCGAGCATGGCGGATTTAAAGAGGTGATTGCCAAAATCAGCGGCGATGGCGTCTATGGGCGGCTGAAATTTGAATCCGGCGGCCATCGCGTTCAGCGCGTTCCGGCGACCGAATCCCAGGGGCGTATCCACACCTCCGCCTGTACCGTGGCGGTGATGCCGGAGCTGCCGGAAGCCGAAATGCCGGATATCAACCCGGCTGACCTGCGCATCGATACCTTCCGCTCCTCAGGCGCGGGCGGCCAGCACGTCAACACCACCGACTCCGCTATCCGTATTACCCACTTGCCGACCGGTATTGTCGTGGAGTGTCAGGACGAGCGTTCACAGCATAAAAACAAAGCCAAGGCGCTGTCGGTGCTGGGCGCGCGTATTCGCGCCGCCGAAGTCGCCAAGCGTCAGCAGGCGGAAGCGTCTACCCGCCGTAACCTGCTGGGCAGCGGCGATCGCAGCGATCGCAACCGGACCTACAACTTCCCGCAGGGGCGTGTGACCGACCACCGTATCAACCTGACCCTTTACCGTCTGGATGAAACCATGGAAGGCAAACTGGATATGCTGATCGAACCGATTGTGCAGGAATTCCAGGCTGACCAGCTGGCGGCACTTTCCGAGCAGGAATGATGACCTTTCGACAGTGGCTCACTCAGGCGATAGCCCGGCTCGGCGCGAGCGACAGCCCGCGTCGCGACGCCGAGATCTTACTGGGGCACGTCACCGGCAAAGCGCGAACCTGGATCCTCGCTTTTGACGAAACCCTATTGACGGCGGAACAGTTGGCGGAACTGGAAGCATTGCTGGCGCGCCGTGCCAACGGCGAGCCGGTGGCTCATCTGGTGGGGCAGCGTGAGTTCTGGTCGCTGCCGCTGTTTGTCTCGCCGGCGACGTTGATCCCGCGCCCCGACACCGAATGCCTGGTCGAGCAGGCGCTGGTACGCCTGCCGCAGACGGCCTGCCGCATCCTGGATCTTGGCACCGGCACCGGCGCTATCGCTCTGGCGCTGGCCAGCGAGCGGGCGGACTGTCAGGTCACTGCCGTTGATTTTATGCCTGACGCCGCGGCGCTCGCCGCGCGCAATGCCGCCCATCTCGCTCTCAACAACGTGACCATCCTGCAGAGCGACTGGTTTAGCGCGCTCAAAGGGCAGCGGTTCGCGATGATTGTCAGTAACCCCCCTTATATCGATGAAACCGATCCGCATCTTGCTGAGGGCGATGTTCGCTTTGAACCGAGAACGGCATTGGTCGCCGCCGATCAGGGGCTGGCCGATTTGGCGCATATTATCCGTGAGGGACGACAGTATTTGTTGCCTGGAGGTTTTATGCTACTGGAACATGGCTGGAAGCAGGGTGAGGCGGTACGCGCATTATTTATTGAAGCAGGATACAGCGATGTCGAGACCTGCCGCGATTATGGCGATAACGAACGTCTGACACTCGGGCGTTGGCCGCACAAGGAGCAAACCGGCGAATGAATTTATTTACTGCAGTACTCTATTTACATATTGCCTGCGTGGTGACATCCGTCGGGCTTTTCGTGCTGCGTTACTGGTGGATCTACAGCGGCAGCGCGATGCTGAATCAGCGCTGGGTGCGTATTGCGCCGCATTGTAGCGATACGCTGCTGTTCCTCAGCGGCGCGGGATTAATGGCGATAACGCACTATCTGCCGTTTACCGAAGATGGCGCATGGCTGACTGAAAAGCTGTTTGGCGTTATCATTTACATCGCATTAGGATTTATCGCGCTGGGCCGACGTCGCCCGCGCCGCCAGCAGACCCGGTTCATCGCCTTTCTGCTGGCGCTGGTGGTGTTGTTCTTTATCGTTCAACTCGCCATCACAAGAATACCGTTACTGGGGTAAGGCATGAGGTCATTAGCTGATTTCGAATTTAACAAAGCGCCATTATGCGAAGGCATGGTCCTCATTTCTGAATTGATCCGCGACGACTTTCCGACGCACTTTGTGCAGGATGAGCTGCAGCGGTTGTTAACACTGGCGCAGGAAGAGATTGCCACCTCCTGGGATCAGGAGCGTCAGCTCGACCGGCTGCTGGAATTGTTCTATCACGAGTGGGGCTTCGGCGCATCGCAGGGCATCTACCGCCTGTCCGATGCGCTATGGCTGGATAAAGTGCTGGTGAATCGCCAGGGGAGCGCCGTGTCGCTGGGAGCGATTCTGTTGTGGATTGCTCAGCGTCTGGATCTGCCGGTGGTGCCGGTTATCTTCCCGACGCAGATGCTGCTGCGCGCTGACCCGGACACCAGCGAAGAGATGTGGCTAATTAACCCATTCAACGGCGAGACGCTCGATGAACACACCCTGGAAGTGTGGCTGAAGGGGAATATTAGCCCGGTGGCTGAGCTGTTTAATGAAGATCTCGATGAGGCCGACAACGCCGAAGTGATCCGCAAACTGCTCGATACGCTGAAATCGGCGCTGATGGAAGAGCGGCAGATGGAGCTGGCCCTACGCGCCAGCGAAGCGCTGCTGCAGTTTAATCCAGAAGACCCGTATGAAATTCGCGACCGCGGGCTCATCTACGCCCAACTGGAGTGCGATCACGTAGCGCTGCTGGATCTCAATTATTTCGTTGAGCAGTGTCCGGAGGATCCGATTAGCGAGATGATCCGCGCGCAGATCAACACGATTTCACATAAACAAATTACATTGCATTAGTCTGGAACCATTCCGGTTACACCCTGATAAGGCGATCTTATGAAACAAAAAGTGGTTAGCATTGGTGATATCAACGTAGCAAACGACCTGCCGTTCGTGCTGTTTGGCGGAATGAACGTGCTGGAGTCCCGCGATCTTGCGATGCGTATCTGCGAACATTATGTGACCGTCACGCAAAAGCTGGGCATTCCGTATGTGTTCAAAGCCTCTTTTGATAAAGCCAACCGTTCTTCCATCCACTCCTATCGTGGGCCGGGTCTGGAAGAAGGGATGAAGATTTTCCAGGAGCTGAAGCAGACTTTCGGCGTGAAAATCATCACTGACGTCCACGAAGCCAGCCAGGCGCAGCCGGTGGCCGACGTGGTTGATGTGATCCAGCTGCCGGCGTTCCTCGCGCGTCAGACTGATCTGGTGGAAGCGATGGCCAAAACCGGCGCTGTTATCAACGTCAAGAAACCGCAATTCGTCAGCCCGGGCCAGATGGGCAACATCGTCGATAAGTTCATTGAAGGCGGTAACGACAAAGTGATCCTCTGCGATCGCGGCGCCAACTTCGGCTACGACAACCTGGTCGTAGATATGCTCGGCTTCGGCGTAATGAAGAAAGCGTCCAACAACTCGCCGGTTATCTTTGACGTAACCCACGCCCTGCAGTGCCGCGACCCGTTTGGCGCTGCCTCAGGCGGCCGCCGCGCTCAGGTGACGGAACTGGCCCGCGCCGGGATGGCGGTGGGTATCGCCGGTCTGTTCATTGAAGCGCACCCGGATCCGGACCACGCGAAATGTGACGGCCCGTCCGCGCTGCCGCTGGCTAAACTGGAACCGTTCCTGAAGCAAATGAAAGCAATCGACGATCTGGTGAAAAGCTTCGACGAGCTGGATACCAGCAACTAAGTTTCGTTGAGCAGTAAAAAAGCCTGCCGGTTTCGTCACCGACAGGCTTTTTTTTGGCATTATTGCTGATTACCCGGTCAGGCAAATATCGTCATCAGGTAGGCGGCGAACAGCGCCAGATGCGCCGCGCCGTTAAGGACATTGGTGCGCCCGGTTGAGAACGAAATATGGCACAGCACCAGCGACGCTACCATCACCACCATTTCCGGCGCGCCAAGGCCGAAGCGGAGTTCATTGCCGGTAAGGAAGGCGATAAGTGTAACGACAGGCACCGTCAGGGAAATCGTCGCCAGTACCGAACCAAAGAAGAGGTTCATCGCGCGCTGCACCTGGTTATTCAGTACCGCTTTCAAGGCGCCGAGTCCTTCCGGTGAGAGGATCAGCAGCGCCACCAGGAAGCCGGTAAAGGCGACAGGCGCGTTCATACTGGTCAACAGCGTTTCCAGCGGATTTGCGTTCATTTTGGTAACGGCGATAACCGCAACCAGGTGTACCAGTAACCAGGCCGTGTGCCAGCCGCTGCTGTGCGCCGATGGCTTACCGTGATGCGGGTCGTCATCGTCGCTGTCATCTTCATGCTCGTAGACAAACAGGCTCTGGTGTGTTTTGGTCTGAATGAGCAGAAATACGCCGTACATGGCGGCGGAAATCAGCGCCACCAGCAGCGCCTGGCCGGTGCTGAAGTTGGCGCCCGGCAACGCCATCGGGAATACCAGCACGATAATCGCCAGCGGGAAGAGGGCGATCAGGTACTGCTTGATACCAAACAAATTCATATACTGCGTGGCGAATTTACGCCCGCCCAGCAGTAATGAGAAACCGACCAGACCGCCGGTGACGATCATAATGATTGAATATAACGTATCGCGCATTAGCGTTGGCGCGGCGTCGCCGGTCGCCATTAATGCGGAAATCAGGCTCACTTCAAGAATGACCACTGACAGGCTCAAAATTAATGAACCATAGGGCTCGCCGAGGCGGTGAGCAAGGACGTCGGCGTGGCGAACCACGCTAAATGCGCTACTCAGAATCCCGACCAGCGCCAGAATATTAATCGCAACGACCACTGGTAGTGATTGACTGCTTCCCCAGAGAAACAGCACCACCAGTGCTAAAACCGGAAAAACGAGGGAGGTCTCCTTGTGGCGGGTCTTAACCGCCTCATGTGCATGTGTCATGAACCATCTCCATTTATGCAGGTGTTATAATTATAGATAACGTAAGTTAATAAAATAACAGACATTGATAGGTTTAATTTGTATTTTTACTTAAATTTACCACTCTTGCATAAGAAATGCGTTGGTCTGTCAAAAAGGGCTGTTACGTATGTTTTGTACATATTTTTCAGATAATTACTAAAATTCATTTCTCAATATTCCTGTGATTTGCCAACCCGGGAATTGTGTTCCAGACTTAGTTTTTATCCTGATTCTGGAGGTCATTATGCCTTACCGCAGTAAACAAGAGCTTCCCGATAGCGTTCAGCACGTCCTGCCGGAACACGCGCAGGAAATTTATAAAGAAGCTTTCAATAGCGCCTGGGATCAATATAAAGACAAAGCCGACCGTCGCGATGATGCCAGCCGTGAGGAGACGGCGCATAAAGTCGCCTGGGCGGCGGTTAAAAATGATTATCAAAAGGGCGATGACGACAAATGGCATAAGAAAAAGTAATCACTTTTGCGATCTAATTTTTTTTCAGACCCCTTGTCAACGCTCCGTTAATTGCTTATTGAGTAATAAAGCTGGATAATAATTCAGCAATATTCACGGATGGCACAGATTATCGCCGGGAAGCAGGCAGTGGCGGAGGTAGTAGAAAGTGTTAACTCGTGATTTCTTAATGAATGCGGATTGTAAGACGGCGTTTGGCGCGATTGAGGAATCGCTGCTGTGGTCGGCAGAGCAACGGGCAGCCTCGCTGGCGGCGACCCTGGCCTGTCGTCCGGACAACGGTTCGGTGTGGATTTTCGGCTATGGTTCGCTGATGTGGAACCCGGCGCTGGAATACAGCGAATCCTGCACCGGTACGCTGCCAGGTTGGCATCGCGCGTTTTGTCTGCGCCTGACCGCCGGTCGCGGTAGCGCACATCAGCCGGGCAGGATGCTGGCGCTGAAGGAAGGCGGGCGCACCACCGGAGTAGCCTATCGTCTGCCGGATGAGACGCTGGAGCAAGAGCTGACGCTATTGTGGAAGCGAGAAATGATCACCGGCTGCTATTTGCCCACCTGGTGCCGTCTTGAGCTTGATGACGGGCGTACGGTGAATGCGCTGGTGTTTATCATGGATCCGCGCCATCCGCTGTATGAATCCGATACCAGCGCGCAAACCATCGCGCCGCTAATTGCCCGCGCCAGCGGGCCGCTCGGCACCAATGCCCAGTATCTCTTTTCGTTAGATCAGGAATTACGCAAGCTCGGCATGCGTGACGCCAGTCTTGACGATCTGATTATCCAGGTGCGGCATCTGGTCGGCGAGGCGAGCCAACCCGGGCTTGCATAAAAACGCCCGGTCAGCCGGGCGTTGAGGTTCAGGCGGGAACGTAGCTAATGGAGTGCTCCAGCGACTGGCTATGGCTGTCGATCAGCACGTTCCAGGTACCGCTGTAGGGCACGGTGAGATAAGCGCTGTCCCTGTCCTGCACGCTAAAAATATCGGCGTGGCTGTCGCCGGCGGCCTTGGCGCTCATTAAGTGAATATGACAGCGCTCTGAACAGCGCACCACCAGCGTATCACCGCCGAATAACGTTAAACTTGCTTTTACCATTGCCATTTTCATACCCCGTTTCTGTCTCTGAATTCATCAACCCGCGCGTGATATCGTTCACACTTTGCTCGTTGCATAACACCAAAGGGGGAGCGTGTGGATGATGATTTCGATCAACAAAATGGATAACGATTAAACAAAAATGACAATCTTCCTGAAAGCGTTCAGCTGGCGTACTTTTGCATCAGCAATGCCCACCAGCCTGACATTTAATCCTGTTAATGGCGGTTAATTCAGAAGGTCAGCACTTTATCCGCCGCCAGCGTCCACTGCGCCAGCTCGACCAGCGTTCCCACTTCCACGCCATCTACTAATGGCAAATGGGTGATCCCGCGTCCGTCCGTACAGGTCTTGCAGAGTTTTACCGGCACATTCTGCGCGGTGAGGATCTCCAGCATCTGCTGGATGTTATAGCCTTCCGCCGGTTTCTGCCCGCGTAGCCCGGCGGTCACCGCATCGGACATTAAAAACAGCTTCAGATCGAGGTCTGACTCCTGCTCACGCAGGGCGATAGCCAGGCGCAGGCTATTAAACAAGGATTCACTGCCGTAAGCGGCTCCGTTGGCGACAATCACAATACGTTGCATAAAGACTCCTTTTATCAGGCATGGTTATTGCTTAGCTTTATCTAAAGACGTAATTCGGGAGGGGGTATGAATAATACGACCGGCATGACGCCTGAAGCAATCTGCTGGTTTCATTATGCGCGCCAGCTACAAAAACAGCAGCTCCGCCAGCTAACGCAGCAAGGGACGCTGGCGAGTGAAATAAGTGGGTTGGTCCATATGCTGCAGTGCGAGCGCGGCGCCTCCAATATGTGGCTCTCTTCCGAGGGCCGCTTGTATGACGCCGAGCGTCGGGCTGGCGGGGCGCTGGTGGACGCGCGCTTAAGCGCTTTTTATGCCGCGCTGCAACCGGCGCGGGAATCCGCCAGCAGCGCGCTGTGTTGGCGTATAGCCAGCGCGGTATGGTATCTGGCGCAGCTTCCGGCGCTGCGAGCGGCGGTGCAAGGCCGCGCGGTGGACGCTCAGGAGGCCACTCAGCGCTTTAGCCGTATTATTCGCCATTTATTGAATATTGTGCCGCAGTTGAATGACACCATAGACGATCCGCAGATCGCCGGGCGCATGGTCGCCCTGTACAGCTTTATGCAGGGTAAAGAGCTGGCGGGCCAGGAGCGCGCGCTGGGAGCGTTGGGCTTCGCGCGCGGCCAATTTAACGGCGAGCTCCGTCAGCAGTTGGTTGACCGCATTGACGGTCAGCAGCCCTGTTTTGACAGCTTTCAGGCGCTCTCCGGTCTGCCGCGGGCGCTTGAGCTGCTGCAGGGTTGCGAAGCCGGGCGCGAGATTGAGCAACTGCGGCGCATCGCCTGTACCCGCCAGCCCTCGGCGGACGAAGGGGCCGCGGCGCAGCGCTGGTTTAGCCTGCAAACTGAACGGCTTGAGCAGATGCGCAGTCTGGAGGAGGCGTTGATTGCCGACCTGCTCAGCGCGACCCGGCAACTGCTCGAACGTGGAGAAGACGATATGCCGCCGCTGCAATGGCCTGAAGAAGAGTGCGGCGATAGCCTGACTTTGCGCCTGGATAAGCAGCTGCTGCCGCTGGTCCGCCAGCAGGCGTGGGAACTTGAGCAACTCTCCGGACAACTGGCCTCGCTGCAAGCCGCGTTTGAGGAGCGCAAGATTATAGATAAAGCGAAAGCGCTGCTGATGAGCCATCAGGGAATGCAGGAAGAACAGGCCTGGCAGGCGTTGCGTAAAATGGCGATGGATAAGAACCAGCGGATGGTCGAAATCGCCCGCGCGCTGCTGACGGTGAAAGCTCTGCTGCCGGACTCATCGTCAAATTGAATGCACAATCAGCGGGCAGGCATTGCCTGACGATGGTGCAATAGTTGACGCGGAGAGCGGTAAAACAACGTCTGGCGGGCAATAACACAAATTGGCATCCGCTTTGCATTACTGAACTTGAGTGAATCAACAATTTGAGACAACGGACCAACGGCGGTCTGAAGGTCTCTGGATAAAGGCGTCCTGCGGTGCGAAAGCACTGCCGGGCGCTTTTTTTTGCGCGTTCTGGAGCGGCTATGGGCGATAAAGTTTTCATTTCACGACGGCGCTTTTTGCAGGCCGGGGCGGCGCTGGGCGGCGCTATGCTGCTGCCCGGCGTGATGCAGGCGGCGTGGGCGGCGGGTTCCGATAAGCCGGAGTTGGCCACCGTGCGGGTCGGATTCATCCCGCTAACCGACTGCGCGCCGCTGGCGATTGCGGCATTGAAAGGATTCGATAAAAAGTATGGCATTAGCCTGCAGCCAAGTAAGGAGGCCAGCTGGGCGGCGGTGCGCGATAAGCTGGTCGCCGGCGAACTCGATGCGGCGCATATCCTCTACGGCATGCTGTATGGCCTTGAGCTTGGTATTGCCGGCAAACCGCAGCAGATGGCCAACCTGATGACCCTGAACCGCAACGGTCAGGCAATCACCCTTTCAAGTGACCTGCAGGCGCAAGGCGTGAGCGATGGTCATGGGCTCAAGCGGCTGATCGACCAAAAAGCGCCGGGCAGCTACACCTTCGCCCACACCTTTCCTACCGGCACCCATGCGATGTGGCTCTATTACTGGCTGGCGAACGCCGGTATCGACCCCTTCGCCGATGTGCGCATGGTGGTCGTGCCGCCGCCGCAAATGGTGATGAACATGCGCATCGGCAATATGGTTGGCTTCTGCGTTGGCGAACCGTGGAACGCGCGTGCGATCAACGATCGCATTGGTTTTACGGCGGCAACCAGCCAGCAAATCTGGCCAGATCATCCAGAAAAAATTCTCGGCGCGCGCAGCGATTGGGTGGCGCGCTACCCAAATACCGCAAGGGCGCTGGTGGCGGCGCTGCTGGAGGCACAGCGCTGGATTGAAGCGTCTGCCGACAACACCCGCGAAACCGCGCGGATCCTCGCCAGACGCGCGTGGCTCAACACGAAAGAACAGTACCTTAGCGGTCGAATGCTTGGCGAATACGACAACGGCATCGGCAAACGCTGGCGCGACGATCACCCCATGCGCTTCTTCCAGCAGGGCGAAGCCAGTTATCCGTGGCTTTCAGACGGCATGTGGTTCTTAACCCAATTCCGCCGCTGGGGCCTGCTGAAAAGCGCGCCTGATTATCAGGCGGTAGCGCAGCGTATCAACCGCATCGACCTGTGGAAAGAGGCGGCGCAGGCCGTGGGCGGTATCACTGCGCCAACGCAAACGCTACGCAGCAGCACGCTGCTGGACGGCAAAGTGTGGAACGGCATCGACCCGGAAGGGTACGCCACCAGTTTCGCCATTCAACATAAGGGGACATGAGATGAAACCAGCCATTAACACGCAGCCGCGCGCGCAGACGTCAACCGCGCCGGGCGAAATCATTGTCCTGCCGCCGCTGCAGGTGCGCAAAGCTACACCCTTCGCCAGGCGCTGGCTTAATGCCGCGCTGCAGCGTCTGCTGCCACCGCTGCTGGGCCTGGGTCTGCTGCTGCTCGGCTGGCAGCTGGCGGCGATTGGTACGAAAGGCTTCCCGACGCCGCTGAGCACCCTGGATTCGGCGCTGACGCTGTTTTCCGACCCGTTCTACCGCGACGGACCGAACGATATGGGCATCGGCTGGAACGTGCTGGCTTCGCTGCAACGGGTTGCGGTGGGCTTTGGTTTGGCGGCGCTGGCCGGTATTCCGCTGGGCTTTCTTATCGGCCGCTCGCTGTTCTTTGCGCGAATGTTTAATCCGCTCATCGCGCTGCTGCGCCCGGTGAGTCCGCTGGCGTGGTTACCGATTGGCCTGCTGCTGTTCCAGAAGGCGGAACCGGCTTCCAGCTGGACCATTTTTATCTGCTCTATCTGGCCGATGGTCATTAACACCGCGGAAGGCGTCAGGCGTATCCCGCAGGACTATCTCAATGTGGCTCGCGTGCTGCAGCTGTCGGAATGGACGGTGATGCGCAAAATCCTCTTTCCGGCAGTGCTGCCTGCGGTATTAACCGGCGTGCGGCTATCGATAGGCATTGCCTGGCTGGTGATCGTCGCCGCCGAGATGCTGACCGGCGGGTTGGGTATCGGGTTTTGGATCTGGAATGAATGGAACAACCTCAATGTGGAAAACATCATCATCGCCATCGTCATTATCGGCGTTGTCGGCCTGCTGCTAGAACAGGGGCTCATATTGCTCGCCCGCCGCTTCAGCTGGCAGGAAAAATAAGGAGTCGCTATGAAACCATTAATTCAGGTACAGGCCGTCAGTCAACGCTTTAACACCGCCAGCGGCGAGTTCCTGGCGCTGCAAAACGTCTCTTTTGATATTCACGAAGGGGAAACCATTAGCCTGATTGGCCACTCCGGATGCGGAAAATCCACGCTATTGAACCTGATCGCCGGGATTACCCAGCCTACTGAGGGCGGACTGTTATGCGATAACCGTGAAATTTCCGGGCCGGGGCCTGAACGGGCTGTGGTGTTTCAGAACCATTCGCTGCTGCCATGGCTGAGCTGTTTTGACAACGTGGCGCTGGCGGTGGATCAGGTGTTTCGCCGCACCATGAGCAAGGCAGAGCGCCGGGAGTGGATCGAACACAATTTACAGCGAGTACAGATGGGGCACGCGCTGCACAAACGGCCGGGAGAGATCTCCGGCGGTATGAAGCAACGCGTTGGCATCGCGCGCGCGCTGGCGATGAAGCCAAAAGTGTTACTGCTTGATGAGCCTTTTGGCGCGCTGGACGCGCTCACCCGAGCCCATCTGCAGGACGCGGTAATGCACATCCAGCAGGAACTGAACACCACCATTGTCGTGATCACCCACGACGTCGATGAAGCGGTGCTGCTTTCCGACAGGGTGTTAATGATGACCAATGGCCCGGCCGCGACGATCGGCGAGATCCTTGACGTTAATCTGCCGCGTCCGCGTAGCCGGGTCCAACTGGCGGAAGATAACCGCTACCACCACCTGCGTCAGCAGATCCTCCATTTCCTCTACGAAAAGCAGCCGAAAGCGGCGTAAGGCGGAATGATGCGGCGACTGGTGATTATCGGCAACGGTATGGCGGCAACCCGGCTGGCTGAGAAGCTGGCGGCGCGCGCGCAGGGGCGTTTCATCATCACGCTAATCGGCGATGAACCACAGCCGGCCTACAACCGCATTCAGCTCTCGCCGGTACTCGGCGGGGAAAAAAAGGCGGCGCAAATCCAACTGCTGCCGACGGAGTGGTACGCACAGCATGGTGTCCGCGTGCGGCTTGGCGAAGCGGTCAGCGAAGTGGATGTCGCGGGGCGGAGGCTGCGCGTCGGCGGCGACTGGCTGGGATGGGATGAACTGGTGTTCGCCACCGGATCGCAGCCATTTATCCCGTCGCTGCCGGGCATTGAGCGCCCGCAGGTATTCGCCTTTCGCACCCAGGCGGATGTCGAAGGCATCCTGGCAATCCCCGGCCCGGCGGTGGTAATCGGCGGTGGCGTACTGGGCGTGGAGGTCGCGGCGGCGCTGCGCCGTCACGGTGGGGAAGTGACGCTACTCCATCGCGGTAGCGGTTTGATGGAGCCGCTTACCGATGCTTTTGCCGCGGAACAGTTAAAACAACAGCTTGAGGCACGCGGCATCCACTGCGAGCTGGAGAGCCGAATTGCCGCTATTGACGAGCAGCATGTGCGGCTGGAGGACGGGCGCGCTTTTGCCGCCAGCCGGGTGGTGTTAGCCACCGGTGTACGGCCGGATATCCGTCTGGCGGCGCGCAGCGGCGTAGCCTGCCAGCGGGGGATTATCGTCGACCGCCGGATGGCGACCTCGCTGCCGGGGATCAGCGCTATCGGCGAGTGTTGTGAGATTGACGGCCAAACCTGGGGGCTGGTGGCTCCCTGCTTGCGCCAGGCCGATGTGTTAGTTGAACGCCTGTGCGGGGCTCCCGGCGAAGAATTCAGCTGGCAGGACGGCGGCACCCGGCTGAAGGTCTCCGGTATCGAGTTTTTTAGCGCCGGCGAACAGCGGGCCGGCGAGCAGGACCAGATCTACAGCAGTTGGGACCCCATCGATCGCCACTACCGTCGCCTGTTGGTCCGCGATGGCCGGCTGCACGGCGTGCTGCTGCTGGGCGACTGTCAGCATGCGGCGCCGCTTACCGCGCTGCTCGGCAGCGATAAGTCTCCTTCGGCGGAGTGGCTTTTTGACCCTTCTATAACGCAGCCGCGAGCTGCAGGAAAAATGACGATGACTAAACCTGTATTAGTGCTGGTCGGACACGGCATGGTCGGCCACCATTTTCTTGAGCAATGCGTGAGCCGGAACCTGCACCAGCAGTACCGTATCGTGGTTTTTGGCGAAGAGCGCTATGCCGCCTATGACCGGGTTCATCTCTCGGAATATTTCGCCGGGCGCAGCGCAGAGTCGCTATCGCTGGTAGAGGGAGACTTTTTTAGCCAGTACGGGATTGAGCTGCGGCTAGGAGAGACGATCGCGGAAATCGATCGTCCGGCGCGAATCGTGCGCGATGCCCACGGCCATGAAACCCATTGGGATAAGCTGGTGCTGGCGACCGGCTCCTATCCCTTTGTGCCGCCAATCCCCGGTAACGATGAAGAAGGCTGCTTCGTCTATCGTACGCTTGACGATCTTGACCGCATTGCCGACCGCGCCGCCACTGCGCAGAGCGGGGTGGTCATCGGAGGCGGGCTGTTGGGGCTGGAAGCCGCCAACGCGTTAAAACAGTTGGGGCTTAAGACCCATGTGGTGGAGTTCGCCGCCAACCTGATGGCGGTGCAGTTGGATAACGGCGGCGCGGCGATGCTGCGGGAGAAAATTCTCGATCTGGAGGTTGGCGTGCATACCAGCAAAGCGACGACCTCGATAGTGCGCACCGCCGACGGGCTGCAGCTTAACTTTGCCGATGGCGGCACGCTGCAGACCGATATGGTGGTCTTTTCCGCCGGGATCCGCCCGCAGGATGCGCTGGCGCGCGGCGCAGGCCTGGCAATCGGCGAACGCGGCGGTATCGGTATCGATGACCACTGCCGGACCTCGGACGCAGATATATTGGCGATTGGCGAATGCGCGCTGTGGAACAACAAAATTTATGGCCTGGTGGCGCCGGGCTACCACATGGCGCGCACCGCAGCGGCGCAGTTGACTGGCGAAGCGGCCCGTTTTAGCGGCGCCGATATGAGCACCAAACTCAAACTGCTCGGCGTGGATGTGGCGTCGTTTGGCGATGCTCACGGACGTACAGCTGGTTGCCAGAGCTATCAATGGACCGATGGTCCGCGGCAGATCTACAAAAAGATCGTTGTCAGCGCTGATGGCAAAATGCTGCTGGGCGGCGTATTGGTGGGCGATGCCGGTGACTACGCGACGCTGTTGCAGATGATGCTGAACGGCATGGCGCTACCGTCTCGTCCGGAAAGTCTGATCCTCCCGGCCATGGATGGGGCCACGACGAAAGCGCTGGGGGTGTCGGCGCTGCCGGATAGCGCGCAGATTTGCTCTTGCCATAACGTCAGTAAGGGAGACATTTGCCAGGCGGTCAGCGCCGGAGCGGGCGATATGGCGGCAATCAAAAGCTGTACTAAAGCAGCGACCGGCTGCGGCGGCTGTAGCGCGCTGGTCAAACAGGTGATGGAACACCAGCTTGCCGGGCAGGGCGTCGAGGTTAAAAAAGATATCTGCGAGCATTTTCCGTGGTCGCGGCAGGAGATCTATCATCTGGTACGAGTTAACCACATCCATACCTTCGATCAGCTCATTAGCCGTTACGGGCAGGGCCACGGCTGTGAAGTGTGTAAACCGTTGGTGGCGTCGGTACTGGCCTCCTGCTGGAATGAGTATCTGCTGAAACCGGCGCATCTGCCGCTGCAGGACACCAACGATCGCTACTTCGCCAATATTCAGAAAGACGGCACTTACTCGGTGGTGCCGCGGATGGCCGCAGGCGAAGTGACACCGGATGGGCTTATCGCTATCGGCCATATCGCCAAACGTTACCAACTGTACAGTAAAGTGACAGGAGGGCAGCGTATCGACCTGTTTGGCGCGCGGTTGGAGCAACTGCCGGACATCTGGCGTGAACTGGCGGCGGCGGGATTTGAAACCGGACACGCCTACGGCAAATCATTACGCACGGTAAAATCCTGCGTCGGCTCGACCTGGTGCCGCTATGGGGTTCAGGATTCAACGGGGCTGGCGGTAAGGCTTGAACATCGTTACAAGGGGCTGCGCGCGCCGCACAAAATCAAAATGGCGGTCTCGGGCTGTACCCGCGAATGTGCCGAAGCGCAAGGTAAAGACATCGGGGTTATTGCGACTGAAAAGGGCTGGAATCTTTACGTCTGCGGCAACGGCGGGATGAAACCGCGCCATGCGGACCTCTTTGCGAGTGACCTTGATGACGCCACCCTAATTCGTACTGTCGATCGGTTGTTGATGTTTTATATTCGCACCGCCGACCGCCTGCAGCGCACCAGTAGCTGGATGGATAACCTTGAAGGCGGCGTGGCGTATCTACGCGAGGTGATCTTGCACGATAGTCTCGGTATCGGCGATGAGCTGGAGCAGGAGATGGCGCGGGTGGTGGATAGCTACCAGTGTGAATGGCAGACCACCCTGAACGACCCACAGAGGCTGGCGCTATTCCGTTCCTACGTTAACAGCGATGAGGCCGATGAGGCGGTGCAGCGGCAAATCCTGCGCGGTCAGCCGCAGCTGGTGGCGCCTCAAGGGCTTGGGCAACCGGCCCTGCCGTCGCGGCCGTGGCAGGCGATCTGCGACCTGGACGCGATTCCGCCGCAGGCGGGGATCGGCGCGCGCCTCGGCGAACGGCAGATTGCGCTGTTCCGCTTCGGCGAGCAAGTTTATGCGCTGGATAACCAGGAACCCGGCAGCGAGGCCAACGTGTTATCGCGCGGCATTTTAGGCGACGCGGGCGGCGAGCCGATCGTCATTTCGCCACTCTATAAACAGCGGATTCGCTTGCGAGACGGTCGCTTGTACGACAGCGGCGAGCCGTCGGTGCGCGCGTGGCCGGTGAAGATCGAACAGGGCAAAGTGTGGGTCGGCAACCAGGTATTACTGCTGCGCGCGGAGGCTAGCTGATGAGCGAAACCCGAACCACCTGTCCATACTGCGGCGTCGGTTGCGGAGTTATCGCCCGCGTTGAACCAGGCGGAACCGTCACGGTTCGCGGCGATGAAAACCACCCCGCTAACTTTGGTCGCTTGTGCGTAAAAGGGGCTGCGCTTGGGGAAACGACCTCGCTTACCGGGCGGTTATTACACCCTGAAGTCGATGGCCGGGCGGTCGGCTGGCCGCAGGCGCTGGCGGAGGCGGGTTCACGTCTGCGCGACATTATTGAGCGCTACGGCCCGCAGGCGGTCGCGTTTTACGCTTCCGGTCAGCTGTTAACTGAGGATTATTACGCCGCCAACAAGTTGATGAAGGGCTTTATCGGCGCCGCCAATATTGATACGAATTCGCGGTTATGTATGTCATCGGCGGTCACCGGCTATAAACGGGCGCTCGGCGCGGACGTCGTGCCGTGCAGCTATGAAGATGTCGAGCAAAGCGATCTGGTGGTGCTGGTGGGCTCCAACGCCGCCTGGGCGCATCCGGTTCTCTATCAGCGGTTGGCGCAGGCGAAACGCGATAATCCGCGGTTGCGGATCGTGGTGGTGGATCCGCGACGCACCGCGACCTGCGATATTGCCGACGATCATCTGGCCTTGGCGCCCGGTAGCGATGGCGGGCTATTTGTCGGCCTGCTTAATGCCATTGCCGCCAGCGGTGAAATGGCGGCGGGTTTTCGCGACCAGCGGCAGGCGCTGACTATCGCCGCGGAATGGAGCGTGGAAAAAGCGGCCGCATTCTGCGGCCTGGCGCCGGAGCAGGTGGCCCGCTTTTATCGTGATTTTATCGCTGCACCGCGCGCCATCACGCTGTACACCATGGGAATTAATCAGTCCGCCAGCGGCAGCGATAAGTGCAACGCGATTATCAATGTCCATCTTGCCAGCGGGAAATTTGCCCGCCGCGGCTGCGGGCCGTTTTCGCTGACCGGTCAACCAAACGCCATGGGCGGGCGTGAAGTGGGGGGACTGGCGACGATGCTGGCGGCGCATATGAATTTTGAGCCGCAGGACCTGCAGCGATTAGCGCGTTTTTGGGGCAGCGAGCGACTGGCGCAGACGCCGGGACTAACCGCCGTCGAACTATTCGCCGCGATTGGACGCGGTGAGGTCAAAGCGGTGTGGATTATGGGGACCAATCCGGTGGTCTCACTGCCCGATAGCCACGCGGTGAGTCAGGCGCTGTCCAGGTGTCCGCTGGTGATGGTCTCCGATGTCGCCGCCAATACTGATACGGGTCGCTTTGCCCATATCCGCTTTCCGGCGCTGGCATGGGGCGAAAAAAACGGTACCGTGACCAACTCGGAACGACGAATTTCGCGTCAACGGGCTTTTTTGCCGCCGCCGGGGGAGGCGAAAGCCGACTGGTGGATTATTTCCCGTCTCGCCGCCGAATTAGGTTATGCCCGGGCTTTTTCATGGCAACATCCGCATGAGGTGTTTTGTGAACACGCGGCGCTCTCAGGATTTGAAAATGACGGTCAGCGGGCGTTTGATATCGGGGGGCTGGCGGACCTCAGCCGGGAGTCGTGGGATGCCCTGGCGCCGGTGCGCTGGCCGGTGAGCCGCAGCGCCGCGCCCTGGCGGTTAACGGAGGGCTGGCACGTCGACGGCAGGTTGCGGATGGTGCCGGTGTCGCCGCAGCCGACCCGGGCGCAGACCGAGGCATTTTATCCATTGATCCTCAATAGCGGACGTATTCGCGATCAGTGGCATACCATGACCCGCACCGGCGACATACCGCGGTTGATGCAGCATATTGCCGAACCGGTCGTCGAGGTGGCACCTGCCGACGCTCGTCGTTTTGAATTACGAGAGGGAGAACTGGCTCGCGTCTGGTCGCGCCACGGCGTGATGATTGCGAAGGTGATAGTCAGCGAAGGGCAGCGCGGCGGTTCACTCTTTGTGCCGATGCACTGGAATAATCAGTTTGCCCGCCAGGGGCGGGTCAATAACTTACTGGCGGCGGTCACCGATCCGCATTCGGGGCAGCCGGAGAGCAAGCAGTCGGCGGTAGCGATAGCGCCGTGGCGGCCGGCGTGGCAAGGGGAGCTATTATCTCGCGAGCCCTTGCCGTTGCCTTCCTCGCTGCACTGGCGGCGGCGGGCGGCGGTAGAGCTCAGCCATTTGTCGCTAGCCGCGGACACCGGCCCGCAAAGCTGGCTGACCGAGTGGTGTCGCAAGCAGGGATGGCAGTTGCAAATTGCCGAGGGCGGTGGGCTGTGGAACCTACTGGCCTGGCACGACGGACAATTGATGCTCGGCTGCTGGAGCGATATTAAGCCGCCGCAAATCGATGCTGAATGGCTGTATACGGCGTTCCGGACGCCGCCGCAGACCGCCGGGCTACGCCATGCGCTGCTCAGCGGCCGTAAGGGCGGCGACAGCATGCCGCGTGGGCAGACTATTTGCAGTTGCTTTAGTATCGGTGAGCGGCAGATCGGCGAGGCTATTGCCGGCGGTTGCGTCAGCGTAGAGGCGCTTGGCGCGAAGCTCAAGTGCGGCACCAACTGTGGTTCCTGTATTCCGGAACTCAAAGCGCTGCTGGCGGCAAATCAAACCCGAACGCTGGTTTGATGATAGGGGAAAACAAACGCCAACCGGTTTCAGTTTATTCCTGGAATGGCCCACAGGGCTGCGGGGAAGGGCAAAAAACGATAAACTAACGTGATGTTGTTATTCCCCGTGAGCTTACGTTAATCCGTTTGATGCCTTTGCCGTACCGCTTAGCCCCATCACTGACGCTTCTCCTGCTGCTGACAGGCACTCCCGCTTGGGCGCTGATTGCCAACGATAACAGTATGCCGCCGCAAACTACGCTGCCCGATTTAGGAATAGCGCCGCAGGTTGACGACGATGCCAAACATTTCGCCGAGATGGCAAAAAAATTCGGCGAAGCCAGCATGAGCGATAACGGACTGACCACCGGCGAGCAGGCGCGGATGTTCGCCATCAGCAAAATCGGCAATGAGTTCAGCCATCAGCTGGAAAACTGGCTGTCGCCGTGGGGTAATGCCAATATCGACCTGTTGGTGGATAAAGAGGGTAACTTCACCGGCAGCAAGGGTAGCTGGTTTGTGCCGCTGCAGGACAATGAGCGTTACCTCACCTGGAATCAATATTCGGTTACCCGGCGCGAGAACGATCTGGTGGGCAATATTGGGCTCGGTCAGCGCTGGCGTGTCGGTAGCTGGCTGTTGGGTTATAACTCGTTTTACGACAAAGTGCTCAGCGAGAGCCTGGCGCGCGGCAGCATCGGCGCGGAAGCCTGGGGCGAGTACTTGCGCTTATCGGCCAACTATTACCACCCACTCGGCGATTGGCAGTTGCGGGAAAATCAGACCCAGGAGCAGCGGATGGCCGTTGGCTATGACGTGACTGCCCAGGCGCGATTGCCGTTTTATCAGCACATTAATACCAGCGTCAGCGTTGAACAGTACTTCGGCGATAGCGTCGATCTGTTTCATTCCGGTACCGGATACCACAATCCGGTAGCGGTTTCGGTGGGACTGAATTACACCCCGGTACCGTTGGTGACGGTCACCGCAAAACACAAACAGGGTGAAAATGGCGTCAGCCAGAATAATGTCGGCCTGAAGCTGAATTATCGTTTTGGGGTACCGCTGAAACAGCAACTGGCGGCGGATGAAGTGGCTATCAGCAACTCGCTACGCGGCAGCCGATACGATAGCCCGGAACGCGATAATCTGCCGGTAGTGGAGTATCGCCAGCGTAAGAATCTGACGGTCTATCTGGCGACGCCGCCGTGGGATCTGCACTCCGGCGAAACGGTACAGCTGAAGCTGCAAATTAATAGCCTGCACGGTATTAAATCGCTGCACTGGCAGGGGGATACTCAGGCGCTAAGCCTGACGCCGCCGGTTAATGCCAACAGTGCGGATGGCTGGAGCATCATTATGCCGGTATGGAACAGCGAGCCGGGCGCGGTGAATCGCTGGCGTCTGTCGGTGGTGGTTGAAGACAAATCGGGTCAGCGCGTCTCGTCCAATGAGATCGCACTGGCGCTGACCGAGCCGCTGGTGACGTTTACGGCTCCCGACGTTTCCTGGACGGAATCGCCTTAGAAGATCCGTTCCTGGTGAACCCAGACGGCGGCTTCAACGCGTGATTTCAGCTTCATTTTCTTCAGCATATGCTTCACATGCACTTTAACCGTGCTTTCGGTGATATCCAGGCGGCGGGCGATCATTTTGTTCGGCAGGCCCTGGGCAATCAGCTTCAGGATATCGCGCTCGCGCGGGGTCAGCTGGCTGATGTCGCGGTCGGACGTGGCGCGATTAGCGCGCAGGCTGGCGGCCAGTACCGGGGTTAACGCTTCGCTTAATACCATTTCGCCCGCCGCGGCCTGCTGCAGCGCTTTCAGCAAATCTTCCGGTTCCATATCTTTCAGCAGGTAGCCGTCGGCGCCGCGTTTCAGGGCGGTCACCACGTCCTCTTCATGATTGGAGACGCTGAATACGACCACGCGGCCGGAGAGCGATTTTTCCCGCAGCTTGTCAAGGGTTTCGAGGCCGTTCATCCCCGGCATATTAAGGTCCAGCAGAATAAGATCCGGATCCAGCGATTCCGCCAGTTCAATACCTTGTTCGCCATTGCTGGCTTCGCCGATAACCTGAATGTCCGGCGCCATGCTAATCAGTTGCTTGACGCCAGTGCGCAGCATGGGATGATCATCAATGAGAAGGATGGTTGCCCGTTCCTGTTGACTCATAGGGGTCTCCTTATTGGATTGAGAACGCTTTTTCCGGGATAAATGTCACCACGACTTCGGTACCGCCGGTCTCCCGGCGGCGGACCTGACAGTCGCCGCGCAAGCTTTGCGCGCGATCCCGCATAATAATTAAACCGTAATGGTTACTTCGCTCCGCGTTTTCCGGTACGCCGCGGCCGTTATCGGCAACGACTAAACGTACCTGATTATCGCGTTGTGACACGGTCACGGTGACTTCCGTCGCGTTGGCGTGCTTCAACGCATTGCTTAACGCCTCGCGGGCGATCTGCAACAGGTGAATCGCCTGATGCGACGGGACAAATCGCGGCGGCAACTGGTAATCGAGTTGCACCGTGAAACCAAAATGGGCGCTGTACTCCTGACAGCTGGCCTCCAGCGCCGGACGCAGTCCTGCTTCGGTAAGCTGCAGACGGAAGGTGGTTAATAACTCCCTCAACTGCGCCCACGAAGTATTCAGTTCGTTGCGTATTTGCCCCAGCAGCAGGCGGCTTTCATCCGGCAGGCTGTCGCCCTGCATCTGCAGACAGCTGACCTGCATCTTCATGCACGAAAGCGACTGGGCGATTGAGTCATGCAGCTCGCGGGCAATGGTGGCGCGCTCTTCCATCACAATAAGCTGCTGCTGCTTCTCCTGATGGCGGTCCAGCGCGAGCGTGCTGGTCAGCTGTTCCACCAGCGTATCCACCAGTTGCTGTTGATCGTGGCTCAGATGGCGGCCAACCGGCAGCGTGGCCAGCAGGATGCCATACTGGTTATGCGCGTCCGATAGCCGCCATTTCAGCGTCGTACCGCCATCCGGCAGCGGGGGAAGATCGCGCGGACACAGATAACAGCCTTTATCATCGCATTCGATATCGGAGTGGCAGGCAAATTCCTGATGATTGTCTTCATCCTCGAGATCATATACCCGCACTTCAATATCACGCAGCAGCGTCAGCCCCTGCAGGCCATTCAACACCGGTGAAATGCGCTCGCACAGCGGGGCGCTGGAGTGTAGCCGACGGTTGGCCTGCCATAAAAAGGCCAGAATCTCGTTTTTCTGCTCGAGGCCGGCGGTCTTTTCCTGTACTCGCCGTTCAAGCACGGCGTAGCTTTCCGCCAGCTCTTCCGACATATTATTCAACGCCATACCGAGCGTCGCCATTTCGTTACGCCCGCTAATGTGCGCGCGCTGGGTAAAATCGCGCTGGCTGACCGCCCGCGCCATACCCAGTAACTGTTTCCATGGCCGTAGCAGACGCGCACGCAGCCAGATGATGGTAAAGATCAGCAGCACCGCCATGCCGATGGCGAGAATGCGATGGATCCAGACCACGCGCTCGATACGCTGTTCTGTCGTGTGGTCGAAAGCGGTAACCAACCGGTCAATACGGTCGACAAAATCGGCGACATCTTGCGCCACGTCGCTTTGCCTGACCGCCTGTTTCATGCCCGGTCCCAGCGACAACTGCCAATATTGCTGCAGCGCTTTCAGCTGTACTTCCTGGCCGTCACGACGCGCGGAGTATTGCAACTCCGGGCTAAATACGGTTGCAGTCATATCGTTAAACAACTTTTGATCGTTGTCCGTCAGCGGAATAGCCGCCAGCAGGCGATAGCTCTGCATACGCAGCGAGCCGGCCTTGTTAATGGCGTGGGCGCTGCCCTGCACCCCATGCACCAGGCGGGCGGATATCGCCATGCCGGCCACGCCGATGATGGTGGCGAGCAGTACGATTAACGCAAGCTGATTAACCAACGTCAGCGGCGTAAAAAGACGTTTTAACATGGAATGGGTGGCTCCTGATGGGTCATCTCTCCGGGAGTGGCGCTTATTCTCGGCTATCCCCTGGAGTATACCCATACCCCTAAGGTATTACTCCTTAATTGTCGGTGGTAGGCGCCGTGGTGGGAGGGATAACCAGAAACCCGGCAGTCGCGTGAAAAACCACACTTTTTCTCTCACAATTATCTACTCACTTCGGAGCATGATTTATTTTTGTACAAAATGGCCCGCGCTTTTCCTTTGATTTATATCAACTTACAGCCTTGAGCAACCCCTAAGGTAGCATCAGGAAATATGAATAATCAGAGGTATCTATGAGTCACTCTTCAATCCCGGAGAAGGCTAACAGCTCAGTCATCACCGACTGGCGTCCTGAAGATCCTGAGTTTTGGCAACAGCGCGGCCATCGTGTGGCGAGCCGTAATTTGTGGATCTCCGTTCCCTGCCTTTTACTGGCGTTCTGCGTCTGGATGTTGTTCAGCGCCGTCGCCGTGAACCTTAATAAAGTTGGCTTTCAGTTTACTACCGATCAGCTGTTTATGCTGACCGCCCTCCCGGCGCTTTCCGGCGCATTATTACGCGTACCTTATGCCTTTATGGTTCCGCTGTTCGGCGGCCGCCGCTGGACGGCGTTCAGTACCGGTATCATGATTATTCCGTGCGTATGGCTGGGCTTCGCGGTACAGGATACCTCCACGCCGTTTAGCGTGTTCGTGATTATCTCTCTGCTGTGCGGCTTTGCCGGCGCTAACTTTGCATCCAGCATGGCGAACATCAGCTTCTTCTTCCCGAAAGAGAAACAGGGCGGGGCGCTAGGGGTTAACGGCGGTCTGGGTAACATGGGCGTTAGCGTAATGCAGCTGGTTGCGCCGCTGGTGGTCTCGCTCTCTATCTTTGCCGTGTTCGGCGGTAGCGGTAGCGAGCAGCCGGATGGCTCGATGCTGTATCTGGAAAACGCCGCGTGGATCTGGGTGCCTTTCCTGATTATCTTTACCCTGGCCGCGTGGTTCTTTATGAACGACCTGTCGGCCTCAAAAGCGTCGCTGAGCGAACAGTTACCGGTACTTAAACGCCTGCATCTGTGGATCATGGCGCTGCTGTATCTCGCGACCTTCGGCTCTTTCATCGGTTTCTCCGCCGGGTTTGCGATGCTGTCAAAAACCCAGTTCCCGGACGTGCAGATCCTGCACTATGCCTTCTTCGGTCCGTTTATTGGCGCGCTGGCGCGCTCAATGGGCGGCGCGATTTCCGACCGACTCGGCGGGACCCGCGTGACGCTGGTCAACTTCGTGGTGATGGCTATTTTCTGCGCGTTACTGTTCCTGACTCTGCCGACCAATGGTCAGGGCGGCAACTTCATTGCCTTCTTCGCGGTATTTATGGTGCTGTTCCTGACCGCGGGATTGGGCAGCGCCTCCACCTTCCAGATGATTTCCGTTATCTTCCGTAAGCTTACGATGGATCGCGTCAAAGCGCAGGGCGGCAGTGAAGCGCAGGCGATGCGTGAAGCGGCGACGGATACCGCCGCGGCGCTGGGCTTTATTTCAGCGATTGGCGCGATCGGTGGTTTCTTTATTCCGAAAGCGTTCGGTATTTCGCTGGATCTGACCGGATCGCCGGCCGGGGCAATGAAAGTCTTCCTCGTGTTCTATATTGCCTGCGTGGTGATCACCTGGGCGGTATACGGCCGTAAACAGAAATAAGTCTTTTCTTAACGGTAAGTGACAGGGCGCGCCACAGGGTGCGCCTTTTTTATGAGTGGCTATTAGTTACAGCATACTTTTGATCTGCGCAAGGTGGTTAAATTCAGGGAGATAACGCTGGTAAGCCATCTACCACTTAATACCTAAGCGTGGCATAAATCCCGGTTAACATTCTGTCATATTTAAAATAATCCTTATAAAACAAAGTGATAATCAATGAATATTGTTACTACTTTGGTGGTAATTGTGGTTTGAGGGCGGATTTATAAGGTATTTCGCATTGATCGTCATCAATTCTCCTCCTTCGGCATGGCGCTATTTTCGCTGCAAATCCAGCAATGTCGATTTATCAGAGAGCCGTCAGGCTCCATATCAGGAGAAACCCGATGAGTAAATTTCTGGACCGGTTTCGCTACTTCAAACAGAAGGGTGAAACCTTTGCCGATGGGCACGGCCAGCTTCTTAAAACCAACCGGGATTGGGAGGATGGATACCGCCAGCGTTGGCAGCATGACAAAATCGTGCGTTCCACTCACGGTGTGAACTGCACCGGCTCATGCAGCTGGAAAATTTATGTCAAAAATGGTCTGGTCACCTGGGAAACCCAGCAGACCGATTACCCGCGCACCCGCCCCGATCTGCCGAACCATGAGCCACGCGGCTGTCCGCGCGGCGCCAGCTACTCCTGGTATCTGTACAGCGCTAACCGCCTGAAATATCCGCTGATGCGTAAACGTCTGATGAAAATGTGGCGTGAAGCGAAAGTTCAGCATAGCGATCCGGTTGAGGCATGGGCTTCAATTATTGAAGATGCCGATAAAGCGAAAAGCTTTAAACAGGCCCGCGGCCGCGGCGGTTTTGTTCGTTCTTCATGGAAAGAAGTGAACGAACTGATTGCCGCCTCAAACGTTTACACCGTCAAAACTTATGGTCCAGACCGCGTGGCAGGCTTCTCGCCAATCCCGGCGATGTCGATGGTTTCCTACGCGTCCGGCGCCCGTTACCTGTCGCTGATTGGCGGTACCTGCCTGAGCTTCTACGACTGGTACTGTGACCTGCCGCCGGCCTCGCCGATGACCTGGGGCGAACAGACCGACGTGCCGGAATCTGCCGACTGGTATAACTCCAGCTATATCATCGCCTGGGGCTCCAACGTCCCGCAGACCCGTACCCCGGACGCGCACTTCTTTACCGAAGTTCGCTATAAAGGGACCAAAACCGTGGCAATTACTCCGGACTATGCCGAAATCGCCAAGCTCTGCGATCTGTGGCTGGCGCCGAAGCAGGGTACCGATGCCGCGATGGCGCTGGCGATGGGCCACGTCATGCTGCGTGAGTTCCACCTCGATAAACCGAGCCAGTACTTCACCGATTACGTACGTCGCTACACCGACATGCCGATGCTGGTTATGCTCGAAGAGCGCGATGGCTACTATGCCGCTGGCCGTATGTTGCGCGCTGCCGACCTGGTTGACTCCCTGGGCCAGGAGCAGAATCCGGAATGGAAAACCGTCGCCTTTGACGAGAAGGGCGAAATGACCGTACCTAACGGTTCTCTGGGCTTCCGCTGGGGCGACAAAGGCAAGTGGAACCTCGAGCAGCGCGATGGTAAAACCGGCGAAGAGATTGAACTGCGTCTGAGCCTGCTTGGCAGCCACGACGATATCGCCAACGTCGGCTTCCCATACTTTGGCGGTGAAGGTTCCGAGCATTTCAACAAAGTCGACCTCGAAAACATTCTGTTGCACAAACTGCCGGTGAAACGCCTGCAGATGGCCGACGGCTCCACCGCGCTGGTGACCACCGTTTATGACCTGACCATGGCTAACTATGGCCTGGAACGTGGGCTGAACGATGAAAACTGCGCGACCAGCTACGATAACGTCAAAGCGTACACTCCGGCCTGGGCTGAAAAAATTACCGGCGTATCCCGCGCGCACATCATCCGTACCGCCCGCGAATTTGCCGATAACGCCGATAAGACCCACGGCCGTTCGATGATTATCGTCGGCGCGGGCCTGAACCACTGGTTCCATCTGGACATGAACTACCGCGGACTGATCAACATGCTGATCTTCTGCGGCTGCGTTGGCCAGAGCGGCGGCGGTTGGGCGCACTACGTTGGTCAGGAAAAACTGCGTCCGCAGACTGGCTGGCAGCCGCTGGCGTTCGCCCTTGACTGGCAGCGTCCGGCACGCCACATGAACAGTACATCGTACTTCTATAACCACTCCAGCCAGTGGCGCTATGAAACGGTCACCGCGCAGGAACTGCTGTCGCCGATGGCGGATAAATCCCGCTACAGCGGACATCTGATCGACTTCAACGTGCGCGCTGAGCGTATGGGCTGGCTGCCGTCGGCGCCACAGCTGGGCGTGAACCCGCTGCGTATTGCTGACGAAGCGAAGAAAGCCGGCATGACGCCGGTCGATTACACCGTGAAATCGCTGAAAGAGGGGGCTATTCGCTTTGCGGCCGAACAGCCGGAGAACGGTAAAAACCATCCGCGTAACCTGTTTATCTGGCGTTCCAACCTGCTGGGTTCCTCCGGTAAAGGTCATGAATACATGCTCAAGTACCTGCTGGGTACCGAGAATGGCATTCAGGGCAAAGACCTTGGCAAGCAGGGCGGCGTGAAGCCGGAAGAAGTCGAGTGGCGGGATAACGGCCTCGACGGCAAACTGGATCTGGTCGTCACGCTCGACTTCCGTCTGTCGAGCACCTGTCTCTATTCCGACATCGTACTGCCGACCGCAACCTGGTACGAAAAAGACGACATGAATACTTCGGATATGCATCCGTTTATTCACCCGCTGTCGGCCGCCGTTGACCCGGCCTGGGAATCGAAGAGCGACTGGGATATCTATAAAGGTATCGCTAAGAAATTCTCTGAAGTGTGCGTGGGTCACCTCGGAAAAGAAACTGACGTAGTGACGCTGCCGATTCAGCACGATTCCGCCGCGGAAATGGCGCAGCCGTTTGACGTTAAAGACTGGAAAAAAGGCGAATGTGACCTGATTCCAGGGAAAACCGCGCCGCATATTATTCCGGTCGAGCGCGATTATCCGGCGACCTACGAGCGCTTCACCTCTATCGGCCCGCTGCTGGAAACCATCGGCAACGGCGGTAAAGGGATCGCCTGGAATACCCAGAGCGAGATGGATCTGCTGCGTAAGCTCAACTACACCAAGGCGGAAGGCCCGGCGAAAGGCCAGCCGAAGCTGGAGACCGCTATCGACGCCGCTGAAATGATCCTCACTCTGGCGCCGGAAACCAACGGTCAGGTGGCCGTGAAGGCGTGGAAAGCGCTGAGCGAATTTACCGGCCGCGAGCATGCGCACCTGGCGCTGAATAAAGAAGACGAGAAGATCCGCTTCCGCGATATTCAGGCGCAGCCGCGTAAGATCATCTCCAGCCCGACCTGGTCTGGCCTGGAAGACGAACATGTCTCCTATAACGCTGGCTATACCAACGTTCACGAGCTCATCCCTTGGCGTACGCTGTCCGGCCGTCAGTCGCTGTATCAGGATCACCAGTGGATGCGCGACTTTGGCGAAAGCCTGCTGGTCTATCGTCCGCCGATCGACACCCGTTCGGTGAAAGCGGTGATGGGCGAGAAGTCCAACGGCAATCCAGAGAAGGCCCTTAACTTCCTGACGCCGCACCAGAAGTGGGGGATTCACTCCACTTACAGCGATAACCTGCTGATGCTGACCCTGTCGCGCGGCGGGCCGATCGTCTGGATGAGCGAAGCGGATGCGAAAGATCTCGGTATCGAAGATAACGACTGGATCGAAGTATTTAACGCCAACGGAGCCCTGACGGCGCGTGCGGTAGTGAGCCAGCGCGTACCGGCCGGAATGACCATGATGTATCACGCGCAGGAACGTATCGTGAACCTGCCAGGCTCTGAAGTTACCGGTCAGCGCGGCGGGATCCACAACTCGGTCACCCGTATTACGCCAAAACCGACCCATATGATCGGCGGCTACGGCCACCTGGCATACGGCTTTAACTACTATGGCACCGTCGGTTCCAACCGCGATGAGTTTGTTGTGGTACGTAAGATGAAGAACATTAACTGGTTAGACGGCGAAGGTAATGACCAGGTACAGGAGAGCGTAAAATGAAAATTCGTTCACAAGTCGGCATGGTGCTGAATCTCGATAAATGCATCGGCTGCCACACCTGCTCCGTAACCTGCAAAAATGTCTGGACCAGTCGTGAAGGGATGGAGTACGCCTGGTTCAACAACGTAGAAAGTAAGCCAGGCGTCGGTTTCCCCAACGACTGGGAAAACCAGGAAAAATGGAAAGGCGGCTGGATCCGCAAAATCAACGGTAAGCTGCAGCCGCGCATGGGCAACCGCGCGATGCTGCTGGGTAAAATCTTCGCCAACCCGCATCTGCCGGGGATCGATGATTACTACGAGCCGTTTGATTATGACTACCAGAATCTGCATAACGCGCCGGAAAGTAAACATCAGCCGATCGCCCGTCCGCGCTCGCTGATTACCGGCCAGCGGATGGACAAAATTACCAGCGGCCCGAACTGGGAAGAGATCCTCGGCGGCGAGTTTGAAAAACGCGCCAAAGACCAGAACTTCGAAAACATGCAGAAGGCGATGTACGGCCAGTTCGAAAACACCTTCATGATGTATCTGCCGCGCTTGTGCGAGCACTGCCTGAACCCGGCGTGCGTCGCGACCTGCCCGAGCGGCGCCATCTATAAGCGTGAAGAGGACGGTATCGTCCTGATCGACCAGGATAAGTGCCGCGGCTGGCGGATGTGTATCACCGGCTGCCCGTACAAGAAGATCTACTTCAACTGGAAGAGCGGGAAATCCGAGAAATGCATCTTCTGCTACCCGCGTATTGAATCCGGGATGCCGACGGTGTGTTCCGAAACCTGTGTGGGCCGTATCCGCTACCTTGGCGTACTGCTGTATGACGCGGACGCAATTGAAAACGCCGCCAGCACCGAGAACGAGAAAGATCTGTATCAGCGCCAGCTGGACGTCTTCCTCGATCCAAACGATCCAAAAGTGATTGAGCAGGCGCTAAAAGATGGCGTACCGCAGGGCGTAATTGAAGCCGCGCAGCAGTCTCCGGTATACAAAATGGCGATGGACTGGAAGCTGGCGCTGCCGCTGCACCCGGAATATCGTACCCTGCCAATGGTCTGGTACGTGCCGCCTCTGTCGCCGATTCAGTCCGCCGCCGATGCGGGTGAACTGGGTAGTAACGGGATCCTGCCTGACGTAGAAAGCCTGCGAATTCCGGTCCAGTATCTGGCGAATCTGCTAACCGCGGGCGATACCCAGCCGGTACTGCTGGCGCTGAAACGTATGCTGGCGATGCGCCACTTCAAACGAGCGGAAACCGTCGACGGCGTCGTCGATACCCGCGCGCTGGAAGAGGTGGGGCTGAGCGAAGCGCAGGCGCAGGAAATGTATCGCTATCTGGCCATCGCCAACTACGAAGATCGTTTCGTGGTACCGAGCAGCCATCGCGAACAGGCCCGCGATGCCTTCCCGGAGAAGAGCGGTTGCGGCTTTACCTTCGGCGATGGTTGTCACGGTTCTGACAGCGAATTCAACCTGTTCAACAGCCGTCGCATCGACGCCATTGACGTTACCAGCAAAACGGAGCCGCACTCATGATTGAACTCGTGATTATGTCGCGTCTGCTCGAATACCCTGACGCTGCCTTGTGGCAGCATCAGCAGGAGATGTTCGAGGCTCTCGCGTCATCGGAAAAACTCGCCAAAGAAGATGCCCATGCGCTGGGCGTTTTCCTGCGCGATTTGGTGGCTCAGGATCCGCTGGACGCCCAGTCGGCGTACAGCGAGCTGTTCGACCGCGGCCGCGCCACCTCGCTGCTGCTATTTGAACATGTTCACGGCGAATCCCGCGATCGCGGGCAGGCGATGGTCGACCTGATGGCGCAGTACGAGCGCCATGGTCTACTGCTTGATAGCCATGAGCTGCCGGATCACCTACCGCTGTATCTGGAGTATCTGGCGCAGTTGCCGGAAGAGGAAGCGCTTGGCGGCCTGCGGGACGTTGCGCCGATCCTCGGCCTGCTCAGCGCGCGTCTGCAACAGCGCGAAAGCCGCTATGCGGTGCTGTTCGAGCTGCTGTTGAAGCTGGCCAATACTCAGGTCGATAGCCAGAAAGTGGCGGAGAAGATCGCCGACGAGGCCCGCGACGATACGCCGCAGGCGCTGGATGCCGTCTGGGAAGAAGAGCAGGTCAAATTCTTTGCCGACCAGGGCTGCGGCGAGTCGGAGATTTCCGCTCACCAGCGTCGTTTTGCCGGAGCCGTGGCCCCGCAATATTTGAATATCTCTAACGGAGGACAGCACTAATGCACTTCCTGAATATGTTCTTCTTTGACATTTATCCGTACATTGCGGGTTCGGTGTTCCTTATTGGCAGCTGGCTGCGCTACGACTACGGTCAGTACACCTGGCGCGCCGCCTCCAGTCAGATGCTGGATCGTAAAGGGATGAACCTGGCGTCAAACCTGTTCCATATCGGGATCCTGGGTATTTTCGCCGGCCATTTCCTCGGCATGCTGACTCCGCACTGGATGTATGAATCCTTCCTGCCGATCGACGTGAAGCAGAAAATGGCGATGTTCGCCGGCGGCGCGTGCGGCGTGATGACGTTGGTGGGCGGTTTACTGCTGCTTAAGCGCCGTCTGCTGAGCCCACGCGTTCGCGCTACCACCACGACAGCGGATATTCTGATCCTCTCGTTACTGATGGTGCAATGCGCGCTGGGACTGCTGACCATTCCATTCTCCGCCCAGCATATGGACGGTAGCGAAATGATGAAACTGGTCGGCTGGGCGCAGTCGGTGGTGACCTTCCACGGCGGCGCTTCGCAGCATCTTGATGGCGTGGCGTTTGTCTTCCGCGTGCACCTGGTGCTGGGGATGACGCTGTTCCTGTTGTTCCCGTTCTCACGTCTGGTTCATATCTGGAGCGCGCCGGTCGAATACCTGACGCGCAAATACCAGATTGTACGCGCACGTCGCTAGTTCATCCGCGACGGCTGACTCACCCCGCCATGGCGGGGTTTTTTTTCGCCCCAACCAAGGTTGTTGCCCGCAGCGGCAAGCAAAATCAGCACCCCTCCTGCCAACTGCAGCGGCGCCAACGCATGATGGAAAACCAGATAGTCCACCAGAATAGCCACCAGCGGATAGATAAACGACAGCGAACCGGTGACCGGCGTCGGTAGCTTTTGAATCGCACTATATAAAAGCTGGTACATAATCCCGGTATGGACAACGCCGAGGATCAGCAGATAGCGCCAGGGGAATTGGCTGTTAAACTCAGGAGCATGAACCAGCGGCAAAAGCATTACCGTGCCGACGATAACCTGAATAAAAGCGATATGCTGCGCCGGGAGCGGCTGCAGTTTGCGGGCAATAATAGCGGTCAGGGCATAAAAAAATGCCGCGCCTAATGCCAGGATAATACCGGTGACGAGATTATCGCTGTGGGCGGGAGTCAGCTCGCTCGACAGTAGAATCACCACGCCGGTAAAGGCCAGGAGTAACCATGCCCATTTTACCGCGCTTACCTTTTCACCCAGCATCATGCTCAGTAATACCAGCATAAAAGGCTGGGTATTGTAGACCACGGTGGCCATCCCAATAGAAACGCGTGAGTAGGCGGCAAAAAGCAGCAGCCAGTTAATGACCAGCGCGACGCCGCCAAGGATTGCCAGCGCCAGGGTGAGACGCGTCAGGCGGCTGAAGGGCTGTCGGCTTAACAAAATAAACAGCAATAATGTGACTGCGCCGATAAGACAACGCCAGAAAACCACGTCGATTACCGGCAACCCTGAGAGCAGCACGAACGCGCCAATCGAGCCGGAAATTATCATCGCCAGACTCATTTGCCAGACTCCACGAGAAAGCTGCATATTTCACCTCCAGAAGTTTTCCATTATTGTCGTGAAAAGCCTGACAGCTTGATATATCTGAATTAAGGTAAAAACAGATAAATACCTTTATTAATTAGGTGAAATAAATGGAATACATTATTGATGAAATAGACCGGGCGATTCTGGCCTGCCTGACGCAAGATGCCAGAGTTTCGCTTAAGGTATTGAGTGCGCAGGTGGGATTGACCTCCCCGAGTACCGCCGAGCGGGTAAAACGCCTTGAGGAAAAAGGAGTGATTCAGGGTTATAGCGCACGGGTTAATCTGGCGGCATTGGGATATAGCCTGCAGGCATTAGTACGGGTGAGGCCGCTACCGGGATTGCTGCAAAAAGTGGATAAATATATTCAGGCTATACCGGAGTGTATTGAAAGCGACAAGGTCACCGGAGAGGATTGTTTTGTTATGCGTCTCGTGGTGCGTGATATTGCGCAGCTGGATACGATATTGGATGGTCTGGCAGAATATGCGCAATGCAATACGTCGGTGGTGAAAAGCTCGCCGGTAAAAAGGCGCTTGCCCCCGCTGTGAGTTTTCCCGGAGGCGGTGCTGCGCACCTGTCCGGGCTACCAGACGGCACCACCTGTAGCCTCGCTAAGCGAAGCGCGAGCGAGGAGATAGCAGAACCGGTGGCTGAAGGGAGATGGTGGTGGGGGAAGGATTACTCGGCGCTAAAGCGCCTCGCCCTTCGGGCCGTTGCCTGCGGCAACGTGCTCTCGCTGATGCTCGAGTCGAACCTTAGTCGAAGCTTCTCATCCTTCCCCGTAGGGCAGAATATAGAATATCGCAAGTAGATTAAGCTGGGCATGACATGAGGAGATGGTGGTGGGGGAAGGATTCGAACCTTCGAAGTCGATGACGGCAGATTTACAGTCTGCTCCCTTTGGCCGCTCGGGAACCCCACCAGGGGTAAAATCAAATTGTAGGCTATTCAGCAAAATGAATGGTGGTGGGGAAAGGATAACTTGTCGCTATCGCTCCTCGCCCTTTGGGCCGTTGCCTATGGCAACGTTCTCTCGCTGGCGCTCGAGTCGAACCTTAGTCGAAGGTTCTTACCCTTCCCGCTAAGTGCAAACATCGTTTACGCTTGTCGGGGAAACCATATCACTGTAGTGAATAATGGTGGTGGGGGAAGGATTCGAACCTTCGAAGTCGATGACGGCAGATTTACAGTCTGCTCCCTTTGGCCGCTCGGGAACCCCACCACGGGGTAATGCTTTGTACTGGCCTGCTCCCTTCTCGGGAAGTGGGGCGCATCATACCAAATGACGCGCCCCTGTAAAGCATTCCTTTGACAAAATTAAACTGGTTGCCTGATTTTTACGCGTAACGCCGTAAAGCTAACCAATTCATTTCGCTGTCGATTAAAGAATAATCGTCCGGTTACCGTAAACAAAGACGCGCTGCGCCAGCACTTGATAAAGCGCTCGGCTTAAGACGTTTTTTTCAACGTCGCGCCCCGCGCGCATCATATCTTCGGCGGTATAGGTATGATCGACGTGAATCACGTCCTGCATGATGATTGGGCCTTCATCCAGATTATCATTCACGTAGTGGGCGGTGGCGCCGATGATCTTCACTCCGCGCTCATAGGCCTGATGATAAGGACGCGCACCGATAAACGCCGGCAGGAACGAGTGGTGAATATTAATGATTTTGTTCGGGAAACGAGCGACAAACGCCGGAGTAAGTACGCGCATGTACTTTGCCAGTACCACGTAGTCCGGATCGTGGGCGGCTATCGCATCGCCCATTCGCTGGTCGTGCTCTTCACGGCTCAGTCCTTCATGGCTCACCAGCTCAAAAGGAATACCGAAACGTTCCACCAGCGTGCGCAGCGTTTCATGGTTGCCGATTACCGCGGCGATGTCGACATCCAGCCCACCGTAGTTGGCTTTCATCAGTAGATCGCCGAGACAGTGCGCTTCTTTGGTGACCAGAATCACCACCCGGCGACGGCCGGCCGGGTTGAGTTCGCGAATTGAACCTTCCGGCAGCGCGCTATCGAGGTCGGCCAGCAGTGTGGCGTCGTTAAAAATACCTTCGAGCTCGGTACGCATGAAGAAGCGACCGGTACGGTGGTCGACAAACTCATTGTTCTGCACGATGTTTAACTCGTGCTTGTAGCAGATATTCGTGATACGCGCGATGAGGCCTTTCTGATCAGGGCAAATGGTGCGTAGTACTTTACGTTGTAATGAATGCATCGCGGGGGAAATCCTGTTGTGTTTGCAATTGCTGATGCCGGGCCTTACTGGCCGCAGCATTTTTTAAATTTTTTACCTGAACCGCAAGGGCAGGGGTCATTACGACCAATTAATGGCCGGGTGCCGTCAATATAGTACCACTGTCCGTTTTCTTTTAAGAATCTGGAACATTCAATAATCGCGCCGGGGCGGTTATCTTCAGTAAAACGTGCGATAAAACTGACGAAGCCTTCGTCGGGATTACGTCCGTTATCGGTGGCGAAAACGGTTAAGCCGAGCCATTGCGTATTGGCAAAGCCTTTTTCAATATCGGTGCGAAAACGTGACGCTTCACAGGTCGGATGCCAGGTTTTGATTAAATAATCGACATCTTTCATCACGAATGCGCTATAGCGGGAACACATCAGCTGTGACGGGCTCGGCGCTAGCTGACCGCCGTCCAGATATCGCTGGCAACATGAGCTATACTCGAGAGCGCTGCCACAGGGGCATAATTGCGACAAAATCGCCTCCATGGAAAAGAATGACGGCGCCTGAGCGCCAACCTGCATTATGTTAACTGAGCGATGGCGCTGATGTCATGCTCGGAGTGGAAGGATATGTATCAGTACTAATGAGAAAGTTGAAGATTGGTTTAGCGCTAGGGGCTGGCGCCGCGCGCGGTTGGTCGCATATCGGCGTGATAAAAGCGCTGCATCGGGCGGGAATTGATGTCGATGTAGTGGCGGGATGTTCTATTGGTGCCTTAGTCGGTGCGGCTTACGCCTGCAATCGTCTCCCTGCGTTGGAAAAGTGGGTTAGCTCCTTTAGCAACTGGGATGTGCTGCGCTTGATGGATCTCTCCTGGCGGCGCGGCGGTTTGTTACGCGGCGAGCGGGTGTTCAATCAATACCGGCAAATTATGCCTGTTGCGCAAATCGAAGAGTGCGAACGTCGTTTTGCCGCCGTGGCGACTAACCTGAGTACCGGGCGTGAATTATGGTTTACGGAAGGTGACCTGCACATGGCGGTCCGCGCTTCTTGTAGTATGCCGGGCCTGATGTCGCCGGTGATGCATAACGGCTACTGGCTGGTAGATGGTGCGGTGGTCAATCCGGTGCCGGTCTCGCTAACGCGAGCCTTGGGGGCGGATATTGTGATTGCCGTTGACCTCCAGCATGACGCCCATCTTATGCAGCAGGACCTATTATCAATCGAATCGCCGCGTCCGGAGCCGATAGAAGAGCTAAGTTGGCATTCCCGCCTGCGATCCCGGTTGGGGAGAATGAGCTCTCGTCGTGCGACAATAACCCCCACGGCGATGGAGATTATGTCCACCTCGATTCAGGTGCTGGAAAACCGCCTGAAACGTAATCGTATGGCAGGCGATCCGCCAGATATCCTGCTACAGCCGTTTTGTCCGCAAATCTCCACTCTCGATTTTCATCGTGCTGGCGAAGCGATGGCCGCAGGACAGCTGGCCGTTGAGAAAAAAATGGATGAATTATTACCCTTGGTGCGCACTTCCGCGTAGCGCACTTGTCCAACACTTAAGTAAATTCTGACAGGCGATAGCGTGAATAGCGTGCCACTATTTAATTATCGTCAGCCAGGGGAGAGAACATGACGCAGCCATTGGCGGGAAAACAGATTCTGATAGTTGAAGACGAACCCGTTTTCCGCTCTCTTCTGGATAGCTGGCTCACTTCACTGGGGGCGACCATCCGCCAGGCGGAAGACGGCATTGAGGCGCTGCAGCAAATCGCGATTTCGAAACCGGATCTGATGATTTGTGATATCTCGATGCCGAGAATGAACGGCCTGGAGCTGGTTGAACAGGTTCGCAACCAGGGTGAACAACTTCCTATTTTGATGATTTCCGCGACCGAAAACATGGCGGACATTGCCAAAGCGCTGCGTCTTGGCGTGCAGGATGTCTTACTGAAGCCGGTAAAAGATTTTAATCGCCTGCGTGAAACGGTGTATGCATGTCTCTACCCGACAATGTTTAGTTCTCGAGTAGAAGAGGAAGAGCGATTATTTGAAGACTGGGATGCGTTAGTTAGCGATCCTCTGGCCGCGTCAAGGTTATTGCAGGAGCTTCAGCCGCCAGTACAGCAGGAGATATCTCATTGTCGCATTCATTACCGTCAGCTTATCTCTGCGGATAAACCGGGGCTGGTGCTGGATATTGCGCCGTTATCAGAAAACGATCTGGCGTTTTATTGCCTGGATGTTACCCGTGCCGGTGATAATGGCGTTCTGGCCGCATTATTATTACGCGCTTTGTTTAATGGTTTGTTGCAAGAACAGCTTGCTCATCAGGGGCAGCGACTGCCGGAAATGGGCGCATTGTTAAAACAAGTTAACCAATTACTCCGCCAGGCCAATTTACCAGGCCAATTCCCATTGTTGGTTGGTTATTATCACAGCGGATTAAAAAATTTGATTCTGGTTTCTGCTGGCCTTAACGGCACGCTGAATACCGGAGAGCATAAAATTCAAATTAGTAACGGCGTTCCGTTAGGAACGTTGGGCAACGCATACCTCAACCAAATTAGCCAGCGCTGCACATCATGGCAGTGTCAAATTTGGGGAGCAGGGGGACGTTTACGCCTGATGTTGTCTGCAGATTGAACAATTCTATCTATTTTTAGTAGGTGGGATTACCGGGCCTACATTTCCGGTGGTACTATCACTGCGTTTTATGCGTAAAAGTCCTAATTCGAGGGTATCCAAACCTTTTCAGACCAGGTTTATCTGATCAGACTGATATACTCGATGCGTTATTTATTGACGATTAAGTTCAAAAAACGAACAGTCCAGGAGATTTCAATGGCTGCCCTTAATTCTAAAGTAAGAAAAGCTGTTATCCCGGTAGCGGGATTAGGCACCAGGATGCTACCCGCCACCAAGGCTATTCCGAAAGAAATGCTGCCACTGGTAGATAAACCATTAATCCAATATGTTGTTAACGAATGTATCGCCGCTGGGATTACTGAAATTGTTCTGGTGACACACTCTTCGAAAAACTCTATTGAAAACCATTTCGATACCAGCTTCGAACTCGAAGCGATGCTGGAAAAACGTGTAAAACGTCAGCTTCTGGAAGAAGTTCAGTCTATTTGTCCGCCGCACGTCACCATCATGCAGGTACGTCAGGGGCTGGCTAAAGGTCTGGGCCACGCGGTGCTGTGCGCGCATCCGGTTGTCGGCGACGAACCGGTTGCGGTTATTCTGCCGGACGTGATTCTGGACGAATATGAATCCGATCTGACCCGCGATAACCTGGCGGAAATGATTGCTCGCTTTGACGAGACGGGCGCCAGCCAGATCATGGTTGAGCCGGTTGATGACGTTACGGCCTATGGCGTTGTTGACTGCAAGGGCGAAAGCCTGCAGCCTGGCGAAAGCGTGCCGATGGTTGGCGTTGTTGAGAAACCGAAGGCAGACGTCGCGCCGTCTAATCTGGCGGTAGTCGGTCGTTATGTGTTGAGCGCCGATATTTGGCCGCTGCTGGCGAAAACCCCTCCGGGAGCTGGCGATGAAATTCAGCTGACTGATGCTATTGATATGCTGATCGAGAAAGAAACCGTTGAAGCCTACCACATGAAAGGCAAAAGCCACGACTGCGGTAATAAGCTCGGTTATATGCAGGCCTTCGTAGAATATGGCGTTCGCCATAAAACTCTGGGCGAAGACTTTAAAGCCTGGCTTGAGCAGGCTGTCGCGAAGTAATATTCGCCAGCAGAACAACCGGATCGTCTGATGATGATCCGGTTTTTTTATGCCTGTTACTTTAAGCGTGTAGCGATAAAAAAAATCCCGCCGAAGCGGGATTTTTATATCAAGCATAAAGCTAATTAGAGCAGGAAATCGTCCAGTGTTTTACCTTGCTCGTCCATTGCTTTCTTGATGACTGCCGGAGTACGACCCTGGCCAGTCCAGGTTTTAGTTTCGCCGTTTTCATCAACGTAGCTGTATTTAGCCGGACGTGCAGCACGTTTAGTTTTGGTGCCAGCTTTAACTGCCGCCATGGTGCTCAGCAGTTCATTCGGATCAATACCGTCAGCGATCAGCATTTCGCGGTACTGTTGCAGTTTACGAGTGCGCTCTTCAATTTCTGCAGCAGCGGCGCTTTCTTCTTCGCGACGTTCGTTAACGACAACTTCTAATTTTTCCAGCATCTCTTCAAGCGTTTCAAGGGTGCATTCTCTTGCCTGCGCACGAAGAGTACGGATGTTGTTCAAAATTTTAAGTGCTTCGCTCATTGTAGTAATCTCAAACTTATATTGTGGGGTGGTTTGTTGAAGTAATAATAGAGCGATAAAATCAGATGTGCAATAGGGGAGAATGTAAGGAATTCAAAATTACTTGTTATTTGTCTGGTTGATTAAATAATTTAAGTTAAATTTTCGCGCGACTTCACATCTTCTCGCTTATAGCTTAAGCATACGCGCAGGCGCTAAAACCATGAGTCAGGATGGTTTTCCTGCGTTTCGAGAGTAAATTTATACTTTACGTGGATAAATATCACTCTTCAGTTTTAGCGCATTAGTTACGGTGATGCTTAATATAAATTGGCGGCCAAAACCCATTATAGTTGTCCGGAGAATGGCGGTTTAAGCACAAAACGACAATGATTTGTATCTGCTGGCGCAGTAACGGTCTTGCCTGAAGCTATTCATTCACCGTCCGTTTCATTTTTTGTAAAGCATTATCGTTAAGTCGGCAATACCCCCTGTGAAAGCACGGTCGGCTCGGTAATATATGATACAATTGCGCAGTAAAACACATTGATTGGGGTTACGCAGCCGATGGCACAACTTTATTTTTACTATTCTGCAATGAATGCCGGTAAGTCTACCGCACTGTTGCAGTCTTCGTACAATTACCAGGAACGAGGGATGCGTACCGTCGTTTATACCGCTGAAATTGACGACCGCTTTGGTTCTGGCAAAGTGAGCTCGCGAATCGGGCTTTCTTCTCCGGCGCGGCTGTATAATCCTCAGACGTCGTTATATGCCGATATAGCGTCAGAGCATGCCCGCCAGCCTATTCATTGCGTGCTGGTGGACGAAAGCCAGTTCCTGACCCGTGAACAGGTCCACGAGCTCTCAGAAGTGGTGGATGAGCTCGATATCCCTGTATTGTGCTACGGCTTGCGTACGGACTTTCGCGGTGAGTTATTTAGCGGTAGCCAGTATTTGTTGGCATGGTCGGATAAGCTGGTTGAATTAAAAACTATTTGCTTCTGTGGGCGAAAGGCAAGCATGGTTTTGCGTCTTGACCAGGAGGGGCGACCGTACAATGAGGGCGAGCAGGTGGTGATTGGCGGTAATGAGCGCTACGTTTCCGTATGCCGTAAGCATTATAAAGAGGCGTTGAATATCGGTTCGTTAACCCAGGTGCAAAGTAAGCTGCGCCACTGCGAATAATTCTTTAATTTCATTATCTTCAGGCGCCTGTATGGCGCCTGTTGTCTTTTATGGAATCGGTTCCTGTATTCAGATATTACCCAGTGTATTGCTTCTTATACTTCTGTATGTGAACACGAATAAAGTACGAATATAAAAAAAGCCCCATCAATAGATGGGGCTTCGTTCATATCAATGCCGTGAATTAAGCGGATTTTTTCGCTTTTTTCTCAGCTTTGACTGGAGCCGCTTCTTTTTTCACAGCCGCTGCTTCGCCTTCGACAAAGTCACGACCGTAGTAGGTGTCCAGCAGAATCTGTTTCAGCTCGGCGATCAGCGGGTAGCGCGGGTTAGCGCCGGTGCACTGGTCATCGAAGGCGTCTTCAGACAGCTTATCAACGTGAGCCAGGAAATCAGCTTCCTGAACACCGGCTTCACGGATAGATTTCGGAATACCCAGCTCCGCTTTGAGGCTTTCCAGCCATGCCAGCAGTTTCTCGATTTTCGCAGCAGTGCGGTCGCCCGGAGCGCTCAGACCCAGGTGGTCCGCGATCTCGGCGTAACGACGGCGTGCCTGCGGACGGTCATACTGACTGAATGCGGTCTGCTTGGTCGGGTTGTCATTCGCGTTATAGCGGATAACGTTGCAGATCAGCAGGGCGTTCGCCAGACCGTGAGGAATGTGGAACTGTGAGCCCAGTTTGTGCGCCATAGAGTGGCACACGCCCAGGAAGGCGTTAGCAAACGCGATACCGGCGATAGTGGCGGCACTGTGCACACGTTCGCGGGCTACCGGGTTCTTAGAACCTTCGTGGTAAGAGGCCGGCAGATACTCTTTCAGCAGTTTCAGCGCCTGCAGAGCCTGACCATCGGAGAACTCGGAAGCCAGTACGGAGACGTAAGCTTCCAGGGCATGAGTCACGGCGTCCAGACCACCGAAGGCGCACAGGGACTTCGGCATATCCATGACCAGGTTGGCATCGACAATCGCCATATCCGGAGTCAGCGCGTAATCGGCCAGCGGATATTTCTGTCCAGTTGCATCGTCGGTTACCACGGCGAACGGAGTCACTTCAGAGCCGGTACCGGAAGTCGTGGTGATGGCAACCATCTTCGCTTTAACGCCCATTTTCGGGAACTTGTAGATACGTTTACGGATATCCATAAAGCGCAGCGCCAGTTCTTCGAAGTGGGTTTCCGGATGCTCATACATAACCCACATGATTTTGGCTGCATCCATCGGGGAACCGCCGCCCAGCGCAATGATTACGTCTGGTTTGAAGGAGTTGGCCAGATCCGCGCCTTTACGCACGATGGTCAGAGTTGGGTCAGCTTCAACTTCAAAGAACACTTCGGTTTCTACGCCAGCCGCTTTCAGTACGGAAGTGATCTGGTCTGCATAACCGTTGTTGAACAGGAAGCGGTCAGTCACAATCAGCGCGCGTTTGTGACCATCAGTAATCACTTCATCCAGTGCGATTGGCAGAGAGCCACGACGGAAGTAGATAGATTTCGGAAGTTTATGCCACAACATGTTTTCAGCTCGCTTAGCAACGGTTTTCTTGTTGATCAGGTGTTTCGGACCAACGTTTTCAGAGATGGAGTTACCACCCCAGGAACCACAACCCAGAGTCAGGGAAGGTGCGAGTTTGAAGTTATACAGGTCGCCGATACCACCCTGAGAAGCCGGGGTGTTGATCAGGATACGCGCGGTTTTCATCATCTGGCCGAAGTAGGCCACGCGAGCCGGCTGGTTGTCCTGGTCGGTGTACAGGCAAGAGGTGTGACCGATACCGCCCATGGCGACCAGTTTTTCTGCTTTATCGACCGCGTCTTCGAAATCTTTCGCCCGGTACATTGCCAGCGTCGGGGACAGTTTTTCGTGAGCGAACGGTTCGCTTTCGTCAACGTCGGTAACTTCGCCGATCAGAATCTTAGTGGTGGTCGGCACGGTGAAGCCTGCCAGTTCAGCGATTTTTGCCGCCGGTTGACCAACGATCGCCGCATTCAGCGCGCCATTTTTCAGGATGATGTCCTGAACGGCTTTCAATTCTTTGCCCTGCAGCAGGTAGCCGCCGTGGCTGGCAAAACGTTCGCGAACGGCATCGTAGACCGAGTCGACAACAACAACAGACTGTTCAGAAGCACAGATAACGCCGTTATCGAAGGTTTTTGACATCAGTACGGACGCTACTGCGCGTTTAATATCGGCAGTTTCATCGATAACAACCGGCGTGTTACCTGCACCAACGCCGATAGCTGGTTTACCAGAACTGTAAGCAGCTTTAACCATACCTGGGCCACCGGTGGCGAGGATCAGGTTGATGTCAGGGTGGTGCATCAGCGCATTAGACAGTTCTACTGAAGGTTGGTCGATCCAACCAATCAGATCTTTCGGCGCACCGGCAGCAATCGCCGCCTGCAATACGATGTCAGCCGCTTTGTTGGTAGCGTCTTTAGCACGCGGGTGCGGGGAGAAGATAATGGCGTTACGCGTCTTCAGGCTGATCAGCGATTTGAAGATAGCCGTTGAGGTCGGGTTGGTAGTCGGAACGATACCGCAAATAATACCGATTGGTTCAGCAATGGTGATGGTACCGAAAGTGTCGTCTTCAGACAGGACGCCACAGGTTTTTTCATCTTTATAGGCGTTGTAGATATATTCGGAGGCGAAGTGGTTTTTGATCACTTTATCTTCAATAATACCCATGCCGGATTCGGCAACGGCCATTTTTGCGAGAGGGATTCGAGCATCTGCAGCGGCCAGAGCGGCGGCACGGAAGATCTTATCAACTTGTTCTTGAGTGAAACTGGCATATTCACGCTGGGCTTTTTTTACGCGCTCTACAAGTGCGTTAAGTTCAGCGACATTAGTAACAGCCATAATGCTCTCCTGATAATGTTAAACTTTTTTAGTAAAACAGTAGCTCGATTCGACATTATAGACAGGCTGTTAACAGCTTGCATGTAAATGTTAACGTAAAGATTTCTAACGCTTTGAACACACTGATTTACTAAAAAAGCTTTGTCTCACTACGCACTCAGGTACTTCGGCCTTTCACTCTCTTGATGTAGCCAAGATTACTCACTTCTGAGTATGAATTACGTGATTTAGATCAATATTTGGCGATGCTGATACCTTTCAGCAGGGCAATAATTGACCAGTTAGATGATGGGGAGTGATAATGTATGCATATTTAATGAATAAAGCCCATCCGCTAAACAAATATATAACAAATAAAAGCAAACAGCCGCGGCTGCATATTTGAGATGAATTGTGGCTATGAAAAGGGTATCTTCTGCCAAATTAATTTGTACTGACACTGTCAACAGCCTTTTTTAATGGTGCTGCGGAGTTCACTGTGACCCTACCGTTGTTTGATTTCGCTGTTTATTTTAAATTTTTTATCGGCCTTTTCGCGCTGGTCAACCCGGTCGGCATCATCCCGGTTTTCATTAGCATGACCAGCTACCAGACGGCGCTGGTGCGGAATAAGACGAATCTGACGGCTAATCTGTCGGTGGCTATCATTCTCCTTACCTCGCTCTTCCTTGGCGATGGCATCTTGCAAATTTTCGGCATCTCTATTGATTCTTTCCGTATTGCGGGTGGGATCCTGGTGGTGACTATCGCCATGTCGATGATTAGCGGCAAACTCGGTGAAGATAAACAAAACAAACAGGAGAAGTCGGAGACGGCTATTCGGGAAAGTATCGGGGTCGTACCGTTAGCGTTACCTTTAATGGCGGGGCCGGGGGCGATAAGCTCCACGATCGTTTGGGGGACTCGCTATCACTCCATTGCCCACCTGATCGGTTTTTCAATCGCCATTGCGCTGTTTGCCGCCTGTTGTTGGGGAATTTTCCGCATGGCGCCGTGGTTGGTCAGATTGTTAGGGCAGACCGGGATTAACGTCATTACTCGTATCATGGGTCTGTTGCTGATGGCTTTAGGGATTGAGTTTATCGTCACCGGGATTAAAGCGCTGTTTCCTGGATTGACAGGGTAACTTACTTGGCAGGCGCGGGGCGTGGGGCCTCGCGTTTGAAAGATTATTAGCAAAACTTATTTCTGCAGCTGATATAAAAGACAAACTATAACTTTTACCAATTATGATTTAATTTTATATTTATCATATGGTTAGTCGTTTTTATTCTATCTCGCCGTACTGTCTTTCTCCCCTCATCACTGTTATTTTCGTCACATCATTCTCTGGCGCTTGCTGTCGGATCATTGAAATGATATTAGTAATTTCTGCGAGACAGCAGATTAATGTGCTAAAAATTAGACAATTGTTAAATTATTGTGCAAAAAAGCAACTTTGCGCGCAGAGCGGGAACGCAAAATGACAGGGTGTTCCTATCTTGCTGATTAAAAGCAATATTTTTGCTTTTTTAACATGATAAGTCTTACGTTAAGTGCGGCTAAAAAAACAATAAAAGAGAATCCGGTAACATATTTGCAAATTGCATTGGCGGACATGAAACCGTTTTGGTACTTTCCGGCCTGATCGCTAACTAAATAATGTGCACAAATGAGAATTATTATTACATAACTCATTGTGCCGGAATTCCCCTCTGGACAGGGGGATAAAGAATCGACGTCAAGGCTGCCGTTTGAGCGGTCGTAATAAATAAGTCGGTGATAGCAAGCAGTAGAATCTGACAGCGGCAAAGACTCCTGCACTGTACAGAATCCCTTTAAGGGAAAAATAACAGGCTGGTTAAATAACCAGTAATTATAATGAGTGGAGTAACAACACATGACCATCATCACTAAAAAAAGTCTGGTAGCGGCGGGAATTTTATCTGCGCTAATCACCGCAAATGTTGCTATGGCAGCAGATGTTCCTGCTGGGGTGCAACTGGCGGATAAACAAACGCTGGTGCGTAATAACGGGGCAGAGGTGCAATCTCTGGATCCGCATAAAATTGAAGGCGTCCCGGAGTCCAACGTTAACCGCGATCTGTTTGAAGGGTTAGTGATTGGCGATCTTAACGGCCATCCTGTGCCGGGCGTTGCCGAATCGTGGGATAACAAGGATTTTAAAGTCTGGACCTTCCATATCCGCAAGGATGCCAAATGGTCCGACGGTTCACCGGTTACCGCGCAAGATTTCGTTTATAGCTGGCAGCGTCTGGCCGATCCGAAAACGGCATCTCCTTACGCCAGCTATCTCCAGTACGGCCATGTCGCCAACGTCGATGAGATTATCGCTGGCAAAAAACCTGCAACAGACCTTGGCGTCAAAGCGATTGACGACAAAACGTTTGAAGTCACGCTGAGCGAACCGGTTCCTTATTTCTATAAACTCCTCGTCCATCCATCCGTTTCTCCAGTACCCAAAGCCGCCATTGAAAAATATGGTGAGAAATGGACTCAGCCGGCGAATATTGTCACCAACGGCGCTTATAAATTAAAAGACTGGGTGGTCAACGAGCGTATTGTGCTCGAGCGTAATACGAATTACTGGGACAACGCCAAAACCGTTATTAACCAGGTAACTTACCTGCCAATTTCTTCTGAAGTTACCGATGTGAACCGCTATCGCAGCGGCGAGATCGACATGACCTATAACAACATGCCGATTGAACTGTTCCAGAAGCTGAAAAAAGAGATCCCGAAAGAAGTTCACGTCGATCCTTATCTGTGTACTTATTATTACGAAATCAATAACCAGAAAGCGCCATTTACCGACGTACGCGTCCGTACCGCGCTTAAGCTGGCGCTGGATCGCGATATTATCGTCAATAAAGTGAAAAACCAGGGCGATCTGCCGGCTTACAGTTATACCCCGCCATACACCGACGGCATGAAACTCGTTGAGCCGGAGTGGTTCAAATGGTCTCAGGACAAGCGTAATGAAGAAGCGAAAAAATTGCTGGCGGAAGCCGGTTATACCGCTGATAAACCGCTGACCTTTAATCTGCTCTACAACACTTCCGATTTACATAAAAAACTGGCTATCGCCGTGGCGTCCATCTGGAAGAAAAACCTTGGCGCTAACGTTAAGCTGGAAAATCAGGAGTGGAAAACCTTCCTCGATAGCCGTCATCAGGGCACCTTTGACGTCGCTCGCGCCGGCTGGTGCGCTGATTACAACGAGCCGACATCGTTCCTGAACACCATGCTCAGCGACAGCTCTAACAACACGGCGCATTATAAGAGCCCGGCATTCGATAAGATCATCGGCGATACCCTGCAGGTCACCGATGAAGCGAAACGCGCCGAGCTGTACGCGCAGTCGGAACAACAGCTGGATAAAGATTCCGCGATTGTGCCTGTTTACTACTATGTGAACGCGCGCCTGGTTAAACCGTGGGTTGGCGGTTATACCGGTAAAGACCCGTTGGATAATATTTACGTGAAGAACCTTTATATTATCAAACATTAATGGCAAGACGTGGGGCAGGCTGAGCTTGCCCCACCGTGTCTGAATTCATCGCACTCGATAGGCACAGGCCAGAAGGTACGGGCAATGTTAAAATTCATATTACGTCGCTGTCTGGAAGCGATTCCGACGCTATTCATTCTTATTACTATCTCTTTCTTCATGATGCGCCTCGCGCCGGGCAGTCCTTTTACCGGTGAACGCACGCTGCCGCCGGAAGTCATGGCGAATATTGAAGCGAAATATCATTTAAACGACCCCATCATGACCCAGTACTTCAATTATCTGAAGCAACTGGCGCACGGTGATTTCGGTCCTTCCTTCAAATATAAAGATTATTCGGTCAACGATCTGGTCGCATCAAGCTTCCCGGTTTCCGCCAAACTGGGCCTTGCTGCCTTCTTGTTAGCCGTGATTCTTGGCGTCAGCGCCGGGGTTATTGCCGCGTTAAAACAGAATACCAAATGGGACTACGCGGTGATGGGGGTGGCAATGACCGGCGTCGTCATACCGAGTTTCGTGGTGGCGCCGCTGCTGGTGATGATTTTCGCCATCACGCTGCACTGGTTGCCTGGCGGCGGCTGGAACGGCGGGGCGCTGAAATTTATGATCCTGCCGATGGTGGCGTTATCGCTGGCCTATATTGCCAGTATCGCCCGTATCACCCGCGGTTCGATGATTGAAGTTTTGCACTCTAACTTCATTCGCACCGCAAGGGCGAAAGGTCTGCCGATGCGCAGAATTATCTTCCGCCACGCGCTGAAGCCTGCGCTGCTGCCGGTGCTTTCCTATATGGGTCCGGCGTTCGTCGGCATTATCACCGGTTCAATGGTTATCGAAACGATTTACGGCCTGCCGGGTATTGGCCAGTTATTCGTCAACGGCGCGCTTAACCGCGACTACTCGCTGGTGCTCAGCCTGACGATTCTGGTCGGCGCACTGACCATTCTGTTTAACGCGATCGTCGACGTGCTGTACGCCGTTATCGATCCGAAAATTCGCTACTGAAGCCGGAGTTCGCCATGATGTTAAGTAAGAAAAACAGCGAGGCGCTGGAGCACTTCAGTGAGAAGCTGGAGGTTGAGGGCCGTAGCCTGTGGCAGGATGCGCGTCGCCGCTTTATGCATAACCGCGCGGCGGTAGCCAGCCTGATTGTGCTGGTGATTATTGCGCTGTTTGTGACTATCGCTCCAATGTTGTCGCAGTTCTCCTATTTCGATACCGACTGGGGGATGATGTCCAACGCTCCGGATATGGAGTCTGGTCACTATTTTGGTACCGATTCATCCGGTCGCGACCTGCTGGTGCGCGTAGCGATTGGCGGACGTATTTCGCTGATGGTTGGCGTGGCCGCAGCGCTGGTGGCGGTGATCCTCGGCACCCTCTATGGTTCACTTTCCGGTTATCTCGGCGGCAAAGTGGACTCGGTGATGATGCGTTTGCTGGAAATCCTCAACTCCTTCCCGTTCATGTTCTTCGTGATCCTGCTGGTTACCTTCTTTGGTCAGAACATCCTGCTGATCTTTGTGGCGATCGGGATGGTATCTTGGCTGGATATGGCGCGTATCGTACGCGGTCAGACCCTGAGTCTGAAACGTAAAGAGTTCATCGAAGCCGCGCAGGTCGGCGGGGTCTCCACCGCGAATATCGTTATTCGTCATATCGTGCCGAACGTCCTGGGCGTGGTGGTGGTTTACGCTTCACTGCTGGTACCCAGCATGATTCTGTTCGAATCCTTCCTGAGCTTCCTCGGCCTTGGTACCCAGGAGCCGCTGAGCAGTTGGGGCGCGTTACTCAGTGATGGCGCCAACTCAATGGAAGTCTCGCCGTGGCTGTTATTGTTCCCTGCCGGGTTCCTGGTGGTAACGCTGTTCTGTTTCAACTTTATCGGCGATGGCCTGCGTGATGCCCTCGACCCGAAAGACCGCTAAGGAGCGCCGTCATGAGCACAATTGAAATGACTAAAGCGCCGCAGGCCGCGCAGCAAAGCGGTCTGCTGCTGGATGTGAAGGATCTTCGGGTGACGTTTAAAACGCCGGATGGCGATGTCACCGCGGTTAACGATCTGAATTTTAACCTGCGGGCTGGTGAAACCTTAGGTATCGTCGGTGAGTCAGGTTCCGGTAAATCGCAAACGGCATTCGCTTTAATGGGGCTGCTGGCGGCGAATGGCCATATCGGTGGTTCCGCCACTTTTAACGGTCGTGAAATCCTCAATTTGCCGGAGCGCGATCTGAATAAGCTTCGTGCCGAACAGATTTCGATGATTTTCCAGGATCCGATGACGTCGTTGAACCCTTATATGCGGGTCGGCGAGCAGCTGATGGAAGTGCTGATGCTGCATAAAGGGCTGAGCAAAGCCGCGGCTTTTGAAGAGTCGGTACGGATGCTCGATGCGGTGAAGATGCCGGAAGCGCGTAAGCGCATGAAGATGTTCCCGCACGAGTTCTCCGGCGGGATGCGCCAGCGCGTGATGATCGCCATGGCGCTGTTATGTCGGCCAAAACTGCTGATTGCCGATGAACCGACCACCGCGTTGGACGTCACCGTGCAGGCACAGATCATGACCCTGCTTAACGAGCTGAAGCGCGAGTTTAACACCGCGATTATTATGATTACCCACGACCTCGGCGTGGTGGCGGGGATCTGCGATAAGGTACTGGTGATGTATGCCGGGCGTACCATGGAATACGGTCAGGCGCGCGATGTGTTCTACCAACCGTCGCACCCGTACTCGATCGGTTTGCTCAATGCGGTACCGCGTCTCGATGGCGAAGGCGATTCCTTGCTGACGATTCCCGGCAACCCGCCGAACCTGCTGCGTCTGCCGAAAGGATGTCCGTTCCAGCCGCGCTGTCCGCATGCTATGGAAATCTGTAATAGCGCTCCGCCTCTGGAGTCGTTTGCGCCAGGTCGCCTGCGCGCCTGCTTTAAACCGGTAGGGGATCTGCTATGAACGCCGTGATCGAACAAAGAAAAGTGTTGCTCGAAATTGCTGACCTGAAAGTACATTTTGATATTAAAGATGGTAAGCAATGGTTCTGGCAGCCGTCAAAAACGCTCAAAGCGGTGGATGGCGTTACTCTGCGCCTGTATGAAGGCGAAACGCTCGGGGTGGTTGGTGAATCCGGCTGCGGTAAATCGACCTTCGCCCGCGCCATCATCGGCCTGGTGAAAGCTACCGACGGTAAAGTGGCCTGGCTTGGAAAAGATCTGTTAGGCATGAAGCCGGAAGAGTGGCGCGACGTGCGCAGCGATATCCAGATGATCTTCCAGGATCCTTTAGCATCGCTGAATCCGCGTATGACCATTGGCGAAATCATCGCTGAACCGCTGCGGACCTATCACCCGAAGATGCCGCGTCAGGAAGTGCGCGATCGCGTGAAGGCGATGATGATGAAGGTCGGACTGCTGCCGAACCTGATTAACCGCTATCCGCACGAATTCTCCGGCGGCCAGTGTCAGCGCATTGGTATCGCTCGCGCGCTGATCCTTGAGCCTAAGTTGATTATTTGCGATGAGCCGGTATCGGCGCTGGATGTTTCCATCCAGGCGCAGGTGGTGAACTTACTACAACAACTGCAGCGGGAGATGGGGCTGTCGTTGATTTTTATTGCCCATGACCTGGCGGTAGTAAAACATATTTCCGACCGCGTGCTGGTCATGTATTTGGGTCATGCGGTGGAGTTAGGTACCTATGATGAGGTGTACCATAATCCGCTGCATCCTTATACCAAAGCGCTGATGTCGGCCGTACCGGTGCCGGATCCTGATCTTGAGAAGAATAAAACCATCCAACTGCTGGAAGGGGAGTTGCCTTCGCCGATTAATCCGCCTTCGGGTTGCGTGTTCCGCACCCGATGTCCATTGGCCGGGCCCGAATGCGCCAAAACGCGTCCGGTGCTGGAAGGCAGTTTCCGCCATGCGGTTTCCTGCCTGAAGGTAGACCCGTTATAATCACTTGGGCTGACTGATGTCAGCCCTTTTTTATTGTGAGGTTAACGTGGCAGTTTCGCTTTCCGCCGCCCGTTTGCGGCTTTACCATTTACTTTTCGATCAAACTCGTCGCTCCGGCCGCCGTTTTGAAGGGCTTTGCGGTTTATTCGCCCTGTTGAGCGTGGTCATTATTTTTGTTGAGTCCGGGCTCGGTTCGCAGTATCACCTGTCGCTAGATGAATGGCATATTTTTGTCTGGCTGGAGTTGGGGGTCACCGCGGTCTTCACCGCGGAATATATTTTACGCGTTATAAGCTGGCCGAATCCGCTGCGCTATATCTTCAGCTTCTGGGGATTTATCGATCTGGCGACCGTTTTGCCGTTGTATGTGATGTGGTTATGGCCGGAAATGAGCCTCGAGTATGTTTTTGCCTGGCGGGCCATGCGGGTTATCCGCGCGCTGCGTATTCTTAAACTGCTGCGCTTTATGCCGTCGCTGAATATTTTTTGGCGGGCTATCGTCAGCGCCCGTCATCAGCTCATTCTGTTCTACTCGTTTATTGCTATTGTGATGGTGATTTTCGGCTCGCTGATGTATTTAATTGAAGGGCCGCAATACGGGTTTACCACCTTAAATGCTTCGGTCTATTGGGCAATCGTCACCATTACTACCGTGGGATACGGCGACATTACGCCGCATACTCCATTAGGGCGGATACTCGCCTCGGTGTTAATTCTCATCGGTTATTCTATCATCGCCATCCCAACCGGGCTGATAACGACCCATATGACTACGGCGCTGCAAAATCGACGCGCTCGCCGCGTTTGCCCAAACTGTAACAACGCCGAGCATGATAAAAATGCTCGTTTCTGCCACGCCTGCGGAACAGAATTACCGCAATAACGTATAAAACAAAAAGCCTGCCGATGTTACCGTCGGCAGGCTTTTTTACAGGCGCATTAGCTTAATGCTTATTCACGCCACAGAATGTGGCACAGCTTGTGATCTTTTTCGCGGCACAGCAGAACGCGAGCGAAGATATCGTTGATCTCGCCGCCATCGGTATCGGCCAGGCCAATGACAACTTCGGCGAAGAAATCTGGATTGAGGTCGTAATCGACATGCTCCTGCCAGTCTTCCGCCGGGTCAAACAGCTCGGCGCCGCCGCGCTCTTCAAACTGCAGATTGAAAAGAATGATATCCGCCGGGTCGAGGTTATCTGCCGCCAGCTCAAGAAAGATATCGTAGGCCTGTTCGAGCGTTTCGTCTTCGGTCAGGCGATTGTTTAAATCCATATCCATGATTGCTACCCGTTAAGCATCTGATGGGCACGTTTTACAGCAACGGGCTGAAGAAGTAAAACAGTCGCTCTGCGATCCGCTGCCATAGCGGACGTTTGGCCCACAGTTTTGCATCCAGCAGGCGCGATCGGGAGATGTAATCGTCCTGTACCGCCGCCAGGTCTCCGCCGAAGCCCACGTCGTCGATCGCCAGCGTGATCTCGAAATTAAGCCACAGGCTGCGCATATCGAGATTAACGGTACCGACCAGGCTCAATTCGCCATCCACCAGCACGCTTTTGGTATGTAGCAGACCGCCTTCGAATTGGTAAATTTTCACGCCAGCGGCAAGCAGTTCAGTGAAGAAGGCGCGACTGGCCCAGCCTACCAGCAGGGAGTCGTTTTTACGCGGCATGATAATACTCACCTCGACACCGCGTTGGGCGGCGGTACAGATGGCGTGCAGCAGGTCATCGCTGGGGACGAAGTAGGGGGTGGTCATGATCAGATGTTCTTTCACCGCATAGGCTGCGGTTAACAACGCCTGATGAATCAAATCTTCCGGGAAGCCGGGACCAGAAGCAATGGTATGGATGGTATGTCCATTGGCTTCCTCAAACGGCATGATGTTGACGTCCGGCGGCGGCGGCAAAATTCGCTTGCCGGTCTCAATTTCCCAGTCGCAGGAGTAGACGATACCCATCGCCGTCGCCACCGGACCTTCCATTCGCGCCATCAGATCGACCCATTGGCCGACGCCGGAATCCTGTTTGAAGTAGCGCGGGTCAACCATATTCATGCTACCGGTGTAGGCAATATAGTTGTCAATCATCACCATTTTACGGTGCTGACGCAGATCCATACGGCGTAAAAATACACGCATCAGATTCACTTTCAGCGCTTCGACCACCTCGATACCGGCGTTACGCATCATTGCCGCCCACGGGCTGCGGAAAAAGGCGACGCTACCGGCCGAATCGAGCATCAGCCGGCAATGCACGCCGCGGCGCGCGGCGGCCATCAGCGATTCCGCCACCTGATCGGCCATCCCGCCGGGCTGCCAGATGTAGAACACCATTTCGATGTTATGCCGCGCCAGCTGGATGTCTCGAATCAGCGCCTGCATGACATCATCAGATTCGGTCAGCAGCTGTAGCTGGTTACCTTTTACGCCAGCGATTCCCTGGCGACGTTCGCACAGTTTGAACAGTGATTCGGCAACCGGGCTATTTTCTTCAGCAAAAATATGTTTGCAGCTTTTCAGGTCCGTTAGCCATTTGGCGGTGGAGGGCCACATGGCGCGAGCGCGCTCGGCTCGACGCTTACCAAGATGCAGTTCGCCGAAGGAGAGGTAAGCGATAATTCCCACCAGCGGCAGGATGTAAATGATCAGTAACCATGCCATGGCGGAAGGCACTGCGCGACGTTTCATTAAAATGCGTAATGTAACGCCGGCAATCAGTAGCCAGTAACCAAGAATGACTAGCCAGTTTACGACCGTGTAAAAGGTTGTCATAGATGAAAAATCCTTTTGAATAGCCCGATGCCATGAGTTTACGCATCATCATCCATCTGGCAAATAAAAACGCAGCGAAAGCGATGGTCAGACAGATTCATCGGTTTATAATGAGGGCTGTTTTTCACTCGTAGAGTAGTAGCAATGAAGCGTAGTAGAACGGAAGTAGGGCGCTGGCGCATGCTTAGACAAGTAAGTCGCCGTAAATCGCGCTGGCTGGAAGCCCAATCTCGCCGCAACATGCGGATTCTTTCAATCAGGAAGTGCCTGGTCAAACGGCAGCGTCATGCTTTGCTGTTCACCTTCTCTGAATTCTGAGAGTTAAAACGAAAGGCACCGCTTGCGGTGCCTCTGTGTTTTAAGTGGGTGATTAAAATACTTTTTTGTAAGGTTTCACCGAGACGTGCTGATAGACGCCTGCGGCGATATAGGGGTCATCGTTGGCCCAGGACTGCGCCGCTTCCAGCGATTCAAATTCTGCGATAACCGTTGAGCCGCTAAATCCTGCCGCGCCAGGTTCATTGCTATCTACCGCGGGCATCGGGCCTGCGGTCAGTAAACGGCCTTCATCATGTAATAGTTGTAGGCGCGCCAGATGGGCAGGGCGCACCGCCTGGCGTTTTTCCAGAGAATCGGCGATATCTTCTGCGTAGATGACGTAAAGCACGGCAAGGCTCCTTAATCAAAAAATAGGCAAATCACGTGACGTGAAAGCGTTATGAGCAGCAATGTAAGATGCGCACGCCTTTAGCATGCCACGGCACGCCGGTTTTTTTCCACAAAACGAGGCAAAATTTGATGCAGGATAACACGTCTTATTGAATATGATTGCTATTTGCATTTAAAATCAGGGCATCATTTTTCAACAGAAACGACTATGAGCGCAATGACCCTTGATTTACCTCGCCGCTTTCCGTGGCCAACGCTGCTGTCCGTGGCTATCCACGGTGCCGTTGTGGCGGGGTTGCTTTATACCTCGGTACATCAGGTTATTGAAAAGCCTTCGCCTTCACAGCCAATCGAAATAACGATGGTAGCGCCGGCGGATTTAGAGCCTCCACAGGCGGCGCAGCCGGTCGTTGAACCCGTTGTTGAACCGGAGCCGGAGCCGGAACCTGAAGTGGTGCCTGAGCCGCCAAAAGAGGCGCCAGTGGTAATCCACAAACCGGAGCCGAAGCCCAAACCTAAGCCGAAACCAAAGCCTAAGCCAGAGAAAAAGGTCGAGCCGAAACGTGAGGTGAAACCCGCTGAGCCGCGTCCGGTCTCGCCGTTTGAGAATAACAATACGGCGCCTGCGCGTACCGCCCCGAGTACGGCGGCAACGGCAAAACCGATGACCACCGCGCCGAGCGGTCCTAAAGCGTTGAAACGCGGCGACCCTTCTTACCCGCAACGTGCGCAGGCGCTACGTATTGAAGGTGACGTGAGCGTGAAATTTGATGTTACTGCCGATGGTCGCGTGGAGAACATCCAGATAGTCTCCGCCAAGCCGGCCAATATGTTTGAGCGTGATGTCAAAACAGCGATGCGTAAATGGCGCTACGAGCCTGGCAGACCGGGTACTGGCCTGACGATGAACATCCAATTCCGCTTAAATGGCGTGAAAATGGATTAATCCTGCTGATGAAAAAGGCCCCTTTGAGGGCCTTTTTTTACGCTTCTTGCAGGGCTTCATCGAGCGCTTTTTGCGCGGTAACCAGGTGTTGGCCGCCGAACAGAATCGCCCGATTAAGTAAGGTATATAGCTGGTAAATCGGTTGTCGTTCAAGGAAGCCAGCAGGCAGCGGCGAGACCGACTGGTAACCGTCATAAATCTGCGGCGGCTGTTCCGGATGAAGTGGCAGCATAGCCAAATCGCATTCGCGATCGCCCCAATAACACGCCGGATCGAAAATATACGGGCCATTGGGCCCCAGCGCGCAGTTCCCTGACCACAAGTCGCCATGTAATAAAGAAGGCTGCGGCTGATGGTTGCTGAGCCGCCGCTGTACGGTGTCGACAATGCTGTCGATATCGCCGAAGTGCAGCCCTTTTTCCGCCGCTAGCTCCAGCTGCCAGCCAATGCGTTGTTCAGCGAAAAACGTTGACCAGCGGCGCTGCCAGGCATTCGGCTGCGGGGTCGTCGACAGATCGTTGTCAAAATCAAGGCCAAACTGCGGCTGATCGCTCCACTGATGTAAATGGGCAATTTGCTGACCGAGAAGAAACGCGTTATGTGCATCCAGCGGGCGCGGCGGTATATATTCCATCACCAGAAAGCTGTAATCCCGATCGCTGCCGACGGCGAAGACCTGCGGAACGCTAACGGTTTTACAGCGCGAGAGCAGCTCCAGCTGATCGGCTTCCGCGGTAAAAATGGGGAGCAGCTCGCGTTCATCGCATTTGACGAAATAATCTTTCCCGCCAAAACGTAAATGCCAGGCGGCATGGATTTCTCCGCCGGGTAGCTCGTTGCGCAGTTCGATTTCAGCGCCGTCAGTGTGCTGCTCGCTTAACAAATTGCTAATAGCTTGCCACATGCTGTCTCTCCCCATGTTTTCCACCATATCATAAGGTTAGCGTATAACCTGGCCGTAAAGTACGAGCTAACGCACAACTGGCGCCTTCAGCGGTGGCGATCGCACTTATTGAGCTTTTAACCATTCGCTAAATGTGGTGATGGCGATCTCTGCCGGTCTGCCTAAGGCCGTTTCCGCAAGACCTGCGCTTAAAGCCCGGACGTCGTCGGCGCTCTGCGCGCTCAGCAGGCCAAATGTGTTGGTGCCTAATTCATGAGTTTTGCCATCATCATCGTTGAGCGTCAGGACAAAACCTGCGCGGATGAAATGATTGCTGAGCTCATTTATCTCGGTCAGCGCCTGTTCCTGAAATTTAACGGTGATCACGTGCGCGGTAATATCGTTGCTCATTTTTCACTCTGTTGTTATGCATGGAATTTCTAGCATAGACCATGATGGCGAATTGACCCCCTTCACCGGAGCGAAGGGGGGCGAGACTAGCGGCCACACAGGTAATCGTAGATTTTCTGCGTATTGGCTAAGGAACAGAGACGGGTGCCGTGGTTAATCGTGGCGGCGCTGCCGGCGGCGACGCCAAAGCGGACCATATCTTCCAGCGAGGCGTGCTCGGCGAGACGCAAAGTCATCGCGCCGACCATACTGTCGCCGGCGCCGACGGTGCTTTGGCTTTTCATCGGCGGCGGCACCACCTGTACGCTACCGTTGGAATCAACCCCCAGCGCCCCCTGCGGGCCCAGCGAAACCACTACCCGGCGTACTTTTCCGGAGCGGATGAGCTCCAGCGCGGCATTGCGCACATCGTCCGGCTGGCTGAGGTCGCGCTGTACCAGCGCGCTGAGTTCTTTCTGGTTAGGTTTGACCAGTTCGATATTGCCAACGTCCAGCGCGGCGGCCAGCGCATCGCCAGAGCTGTCGATGATGCAACGCAGCCCGTGTTGCTGGGCATTTTTTACCAGTTGAGTCAGATGCCCGACGCTGATACCGGGCGGCAGACTGCCGCTGATAACCAGCAGAGAACCGGACTCAATCGCCAGCACTTTCTCTTCCAGGCGGCGGAATTCATCTTCGGTTAGCGCCGCGCCGGGCATGACAAAGCGATATTGTTCGCCGCTGGCATCGACATGCACATGTAAGTTTTGCCGCGTCCAGTCGCGGGTTTCTACTGTTTCGACCGGGACCTGCTCGTCAGCCATCAGGGCTGAAAGATGCTCGCCGGTGGCGCCCCCAACCGGAAAAATCGCCGTCGCTTTACCGCCCAGAAAAGTAATCGCCCGGGCGACGTTGATACCGCCACCGCCGGGTTCGAAAACCGGAGCGCTACAGCGTAATTTGCCTTCGGGGTAAATTTGCGGCGTCAGCGTTGCGCTGTCGAGTGATGGGGCTAGCGTGAGCGTATAAATTTTGGTCATCCTGTTCCTCCTTAATACGAATAAAGCTGCTTTTTTAAGCATGGCACCGAAATGGAGTGAGGGGAAGCGGGGCGGGCCGCGGATTTACAAAGATGTCTATGTTTTTATCTTTATGAAATAAAGATTGTTTTGGGAACCGTCTTATTCAAAAAACGAAATAGCAACTGATTGCTAAGTTATTCGTGCTTTTTTATAATCAAGCGCCTTTCTTAAGACTCGCATTCAGCGCGCCTCGCGAAAGTTTCCGGGACCTGTCGGGTCTCCTTAAATGTTGTACGGACTCTAAATTCAATGAAGGGATCTCTGGTCCATTCATCATTTGTACTGTCCTGAAGATATGTATTTTAGAGAGTTATAATGAAGCTTTTGAAGACAGTACCCGCAGCGGCATTGCTGGCGGGGGGGCTTTTTGCGTCTGTAAACGCACTGGCCGATGATTCCGTTTTTACCGTCATGGATGACCCTTCCACTGCTAAGAAACCTTTCGAAGGTGCTGTGAATGCGGGTTATCTCGCTCAGTCCGGCAACACGAAAAGCTCCTCAATGACCGCTGACTCAACGCTGACCTGGTACGGCGATACCACGGCCTGGTCACTGTGGGGCAACGCGAGCAACACGTCCTCTAACGATCAACGCTCTTCGGAAAAATATGCCGTTGGCGGTCGTAGTCGTTATAACCTGACCGATATGAACTACGTATTTGGTCAGGCCAGCTGGCTGACCGACCGCTACAACGGTTATCAACAGCGCGACGTCCTGACCGCCGGTTATGGTCGCCAGATCCTCAACGGCCCGGTTCACAGCCTGCGTTTTGAATTTGGTCCGGGCGTGCGTTATGACGAATATACCGATGGCGATAACGAAACTCAGCCGCTGGGTTACGCGTCCGGAACCTGGGCGTGGCAGATGACCGACAACGCTAAATTTACGCAAGGTGTTTCGGTATTCGGGGCTGAAGACACGACGCTGAATTCGGAAAGTGCATTAAACGTGGCCATCAACGCCCACTTTGCGCTACGCGTCGCCTATAACCTGACGTGGAACTCGCAGCCGCCGGCCTCGGCGCCTGAGCATACCGACCGCCGCACCACCTTGTCGCTCGGTTATAAAATGTAATTTTTCAGGCCGGGCAGCCGGCCTGATTCCTGTTGTATCCTGCCGGGTATGAATACTCACTATAACGGATGATTTTTTCATTCGTTTTTTAGCGGTGGGGGGATTTATTTATGTATGCAGGTAATTTATCGATTAATTAACCGCGTGGTATGAGCGGGAATTGCCGCGATTAATTGTCAGCACCCCTTGCTATTTAAAAGAAGAATAACCATTTAGTTATTGCGACTTTAATCGCGCACTAATGATGTGTACACTAACACCCGGTGTTATCAACGAGCGGCTGCAGGTGAGGGCGGTTCAATAGATAGACGGGCGTACTCATATTTTCGCAGAGTGAAGCGGGAGCTGAGCCACAACTCGTTGATAATTATGATTATATTGTTTTGTATGTGCTCTTTCGTGTGGGGCACCACTGCAAATAAGGACATAAAATGCCTGTAATTACGCTTCCTGATGGCAGCCAACGCCATTTCGACCACGCAGTTAGCCCGATGGATGTTGCTCTGGATATCGGTCCAGGCCTGGCGAAAGCCACCATCGCCGGACGTGTTAACGGTGAGCTGGTTGATGCCTGCGACCCGATCGAAAATGATTCCACGCTTTCTATTATCACCGCAAAAGATGAAGACGGTCTGGAGATCATTCGTCACTCCTGCGCGCACCTGTTAGGTCATGCGATCAAGCAGCTGTGGCCGAACACTAAAATGGCCATTGGCCCGGTTGTCGACAACGGTTTTTACTATGATGTCGATCTGGACCACACCCTGACTCAGGAAGACATCGACGCGCTCGAAAAACGTATGCACGAGCTCGCCGAGAAAAACTACGATGTCATCAAGAAGAAAGTCAGCTGGCACGAAGCGCGTGAAACCTTCGTGAAGCGCGGCGAAACCTATAAAGTTTCCATTCTTGACGAAAACATCGGCCATGATGACAAGCCAGGCTTGTATCATCACGAAGAATATATCGATATGTGCCGTGGCCCGCACGTACCGAATATGCGTTTCTGCCATCACTTCAAACTGATGAAAACCGCTGGCGCGTACTGGCGTGGCGACAGCAACAATAAAATGTTGCAGCGTATCTACGGTACCGCGTGGGCAGATAAAAAAGCGCTGAACGCCTACCTGCAGCGTCTGGAAGAAGCCGCTAAGCGTGACCACCGTAAAATCGGGAAACAGCTAGACCTGTATCATATGCAGGAAGAAGCGCCGGGTATGGTGTTCTGGCACAATGACGGCTGGACCATCTTCCGTGAACTGGAAACTTTCGTTCGCTCGAAGCTGAAAGAGTATCAGTATCAGGAAGTCAAAGGCCCGTTCATGATGGACCGTGTGCTGTGGGAAAAAACCGGCCACTGGGACAACTACAAAGATGCGATGTTCACCACCTCTTCTGAGAACCGTGAATACTGCATTAAGCCGATGAACTGCCCGGGTCACGTGCAGATCTTCAACCAGGGGTTGAAATCTTACCGCGATCTGCCGCTGCGTATGGCTGAATTCGGTAGCTGCCACCGTAATGAGCCGTCGGGTGCGCTGCATGGTCTGATGCGCGTTCGCGGCTTTACTCAGGATGATGCGCATATCTTCTGTACTGAAGATCAGGTTCGCGATGAAGTGAACGCCTGTATTCGTATGGTTTATGATATGTACAGCACCTTTGGCTTCGAGAAAATCGTCGTCAAGCTGTCTACTCGCCCGGAAAAACGTATCGGTAGCGATGAGACTTGGGATCGCGCGGAAGCGGATCTGGCGGTGGCGCTGGAAGAAAACAACATCCCATTTGAATATCAACTGGGCGAAGGGGCGTTCTACGGCCCGAAAATTGAATTTACCCTGTATGACTGCCTCGATCGTGCATGGCAGTGCGGTACTGTACAGCTGGACTTCTCCCTGCCGCAGCGTTTAAGCGCCTCTTATGTTGGCGAAAACAACGAGCGTCAGGTACCGGTAATGATTCACCGCGCGATTCTCGGCTCGCTGGAGCGCTTCATCGGCATCCTGACCGAAGAGTTCGCTGGCTTCTTCCCAACCTGGCTTGCGCCAGTGCAGGTAGTGGTCATGAATATTACTGATTCTCAGTCTGAATACGTTAACGAATTGACGCGTAAACTACAAAATGCGGGCATTCGCGTAAAAGCGGACTTGAGAAATGAGAAGATTGGCTTTAAAATCCGCGAGCACACTTTACGTCGTGTCCCGTATATGTTGGTCTGTGGCGACAAAGAAGTCGAAGCCGGCAAAGTGGCCGTGCGTACCCGTCGCGGTAAAGACCTCGGCAGCATGGACGTAAATGAAGTGATCGAGAAGCTGCAACAAGAGATTCGCAGCCGCAGTCTTCAACAACTGGAGGAATAAGGTATTAAAGGCGGAAAACGAGTTCAAACGGCACGTCCGAATCGTATTAATGGCGAGATTCGCGCCCAGGAAGTTCGCTTAACTGGTCTGGAAGGTGAGCAGCTGGGTATTGTGAGTCTGAGAGAAGCTATCGAAAAGGCTGAAGAGGCTGGAGTAGATTTAGTTGAAATCAGCCCTAACGCCGAACCGCCAGTTTGTCGTATCATGGACTACGGCAAGTTCCTTTATGAAAAGAGTAAGTCTTCTAAGGAACAGAAGAAGAAGCAGAAAGTTATCCAGGTTAAGGAAATTAAATTCCGCCCTGGTACTGATGAAGGTGACTATCAGGTAAAACTCCGCAGCCTGATTCGCTTTCTCGAAGATGGCGATAAGGCCAAGATCACGCTGCGTTTCCGCGGTCGTGAGATGGCCCACCAGCAGATCGGTATGGAAGTGCTTAATCGCGTGAAAGACGATCTGGTTGAACTGGCAGTAGTCGAATCCTTCCCAACGAAGATCGAAGGCCGCCAGATGATCATGGTGCTCGCTCCGAAGAAGAAACAGTAAGGCCATCAAGTAACATTCCGGTGGGCTTCGGCTCACTGGTTTGTTCGCCTTTGTTTCGTTTATTAACAATGCGAAGTGGAAGTTATTAAAATGCCAAAAATTAAGACCGTACGCGGTGCTGCAAAGCGCTTCAAAAAAACCGGTAAAGGTGGTTTTAAGCACAAGCACGCTAACCTGCGTCACATTCTGACCAAAAAAGCTACCAAGCGTAAACGTCACCTGCGTCCGAAAGCCATGGTTTCCAAAGGCGATCTGGGCCTGGTAATCGCGTGCCTGCCGTACGCATAAGTCGTTAACCCTTTTAACTTTTTAATTAGAATAGATACAGGAGAGCACATATGGCTCGCGTAAAACGTGGTGTAGTTGCCCGTGCACGTCACAAGAAAATTTTGAAACAAGCTAAAGGTTACTACGGTGCGCGTTCTCGCGTATACCGCGTTGCCTTCCAGGCTGTTATCAAAGCTGGTCAGTACGCTTATCGTGACCGTCGTCAGAAAAAGCGTCAGTTCCGCCAACTGTGGATTGCGCGTATCAACGCAGCAGCACGTCAGAACGGTATTTCTTACAGCAAATTCATCAACGGCCTGAAAAAAGCCTCTGTTGAAATCGACCGTAAGATCCTGGCTGACATCGCCGTATTCGACAAATTAGCGTTCACCGCTCTGGTCGAAAAAGCGAAAGCAGCTCTGGCATAAGCCAGTTGAAAGAGGGAGCTTGTCTCCCTCTTTTCGTTTCAACACTATCAATACATTGACTTTTATCCGTGCAGGCTTTTCAATACAGGTCTGACATTTCTTACCAGACAAGGTAATGCAAGCATGAATGCTGCTATTTTCCGCTTCTTTTTTTACTTTAGCACCTGAACTCAGGAGGCTAGCGCGTGAAAGAAGAAACGGAAAACAGCGCCAGAAAGCCTCCCCTGTGGAGGCTTTTTTCGTATATAGATTCGGGATATTTATTTCACTAAAACCGGTGTCTGCACCGACATAATGAGGAAAACCATGTCACATCTCGCAGAGCTGGTTGCCAGTGCCAAGGCAGCCATTAACGAGGCATCAGATGTTGCCGCGCTGGACAACGTCCGCGTTGAATATCTGGGTAAAAAAGGGCATCTGACCCTGCAAATGACCACCCTGCGTGAGTTGCCGCCGGAAGAGCGTCCGGCAGCGGGTGCGGTCATTAACGAAGCGAAAGAGCAGGTGCAGCAGGCGCTGAACGCGCGTAAGGCTGAGCTGGAAGGCGCCGCGCTCAATGCCCGTCTGGCCGCAGAGACCATCGACGTTTCGCTGCCGGGTCGCCGCATCGAAAATGGTGGTTTGCATCCGGTTACCCGCACTATCGACCGTATCGAAAACTTCTTCGGCGAACTCGGCTTCACCGTGGCGACTGGCCCGGAAATCGAAGATGATTATCATAACTTCGATGCGCTGAACATTCCGGGTCACCATCCGGCGCGCGCTGACCACGATACCTTCTGGTTCGATGCGACCCGTCTGCTGCGTACTCAGACTTCTGGCGTACAGATCCGCACCATGGAAAACCAGCAGCCGCCAATTCGTATTATCGCGCCGGGCCGCGTCTATCGTAACGATTACGATCAGACCCACACCCCGATGTTCCATCAGATGGAAGGTCTGATTGTCGATAAGAACATCAGCTTCACCAATCTGAAGGGTACCCTGCACGATTTCCTGAATAACTTCTTCGAAGAAGATCTGCAGGTACGATTCCGTCCGTCCTACTTCCCGTTCACCGAACCGTCTGCAGAAGTTGACGTTATGGGTAAAAACGGTAAATGGCTGGAAGTACTGGGCTGCGGCATGGTGCACCCGAACGTTCTGCGTAACGTCGGCATCGATCCGGAAGTTTACTCCGGCTTCGCCTTCGGCATGGGCATGGAGCGTCTGACCATGCTGCGTTATGGCGTGACCGATTTGCGCGCATTCTTCGAAAACGATCTGCGTTTCCTCAAACAGTTTAAATAAGGGCAGGACAGAACAATGAAATTCAGTGAACTGTGGTTACGCGAATGGGTTAACCCGGCGATCGACAGCGAAGCGCTGTCCGATCAGATTACCATGGCGGGCCTGGAAGTTGACGGCATTGAGCCGGTTGCCGGTAGCTTCAACGGCGTGGTCGTCGGTGAAGTGGTCGAGTGCGGCCAGCATCCGAATGCTGACAAACTGCGCGTTACTAAAGTCAATGTCGGCGGCGAGCGTCTGCTGGATATCGTCTGCGGCGCGCCAAACTGCCGTCAGGGGCTGAAGGTGGCCGTCGCGACCATTGGCGCCGTACTGCCGGGCGATTTTAAAATTAAAGCGGCGAAACTGCGCGGCGAACCGTCGGAAGGGATGCTGTGCTCTTTCTCCGAGCTGGGTATTTCCGACGACCATAGCGGTATCATCGAACTGCCGGTCGATGCGCCGATCGGTACCGATATTCGCGAATACCTCAAGCTTGACGATAACACCATTGAAATCAGCGTTACGCCAAACCGCGCCGACTGCCTGGGTATCATCGGCGTGGCGCGCGATGTCGCTGTGCTGAACAAAGCGCCGTTGAACGCGCCGGAAATCACTCCGGTTGCCGCCACCATCGATGACGTGCTGCCGATTCAGGTTGACGCGCCGCAGGCGTGCCCGCGCTATCTGGGCCGCGTGGTGAAAGGCATCAACGTCAAAGCGCCAACCCCGCTGTGGATGAAAGAGAAACTGCGTCGCTGCGGTATCCGCTCCATCGATGCGGTGGTTGATGTGACCAACTACGTGCTGCTTGAGCTGGGCCAGCCGATGCACGCCTTTGACCGCGACCGCATTGACGGCGGTATCGTGGTGCGGATGGCGAAAGAGGGCGAAACGCTGGTGCTGCTGGACGGCTCTGAAGCTAAGCTCGACAGCGATACGCTGGTCATTGCTGACCATAATAAAGCGCTGGCGATGGGCGGTATCTTCGGCGGCGAACATTCCGGCGTTAACGACGAAACCCAGAACGTGCTGCTGGAATGCGCGTTCTTCAGCCCGCTGTCTATCACCGGTCGCGCGCGCCGTCATGGCCTGCACACCGATGCATCCCACCGCTACGAGCGCGGCGTCGACCCGGCCCTGCAGTATAAAGCGCTGGAGCGTGCAACCCGTCTGCTGATCGACCTGTGCGGCGGTGAAGCCGGTCCGATTATCGATGTGACCAACGAAGAGACGCTGCCAAAACGCGCCACCATCACCCTGCGCCGCAGCAAGCTGGATCGCCTGATTGGCCATCATATTGATGACGCGCAGGTGAGCGATATTCTGCAGCGCCTGGGCTGCGAAGTGACCGTTGGTCAGGACGAGTGGCAGGCCGTTGCGCCAAGCTGGCGTTTCGATATGGAGATCGAAGAAGACCTGGTTGAAGAAGTGGCCCGTGTCTACGGCTACAACAACATTCCTGACGAGCCGGTACAGGCGGGTCTGATCATGGGTACTCACCGTGAAGCGGACCTGTCGCTGAAGCGCGTGAAAACGCTGCTTAACGACAAAGGTTATCAGGAAGTCATTACCTACAGCTTTGTTGACCCGAAAGTACAGCAGCTAATCCATGCCGGTGAAGAAGCGCTGATTCTGCCAAGCCCGATCTCCAGTGAAATGTCGGCGATGCGCCTGTCGCTGTGGACCGGTCTGTTGGGCACCGTCGTCTACAACCAGAACCGCCAACAGAGCCGCGTACGCATCTTTGAGAGCGGTCTGCGCTTCGTGCCGGATACGCAGGCGCCGCTGGGCATTCGTCAGGATGTGATGCTGGCCGGGGTGATTAGCGGTAACCGCTACGAAGAGCACTGGAACCTGGCAAAAGAAACCGTCGATTTCTATGATTTGAAAGGCGATCTGGAATCTGTTCTTGACCTGACCGGTAAATTAGCCGATATCGAATTCCGCGCAGAAGCGGCTACCGCACTGCATCCGGGACAATCCGCGGCGATTTATCTGAAAGGTGAACGCATTGGTTTCATTGGGGTTGTTCATCCGGAACTGGAACGTAAACTGGATCTCAACGGCCGCACTCTGGTGTTTGAAATTGAGTGGAACAAGCTTGCAGACCGCGTGGTGCCTCAGGCGCGCGAAATTTCCCGCTTCCCGGCGAACCGTCGCGATATCGCGGTACTGGTCGCGGAAAACGTCCCTGCAGCCGATGTTTTGGCCGAATGTAAGAAAGTTGGCGTAAATCAGGTAGTTGGCGTAAACTTATTTGACGTGTACCGTGGTAAGGGTGTGGCGGAAGGCTTTAAGAGCCTTGCGATTAGCCTGATCCTTCAGGATACCAGCCGTACACTCGAAGAAGAGGAGATTGCCGCTACCGTTGCCAAATGTGTAGAGGCATTAAGAGAGCGATTCCAGGCATCATTGAGGGATTGAACCTATGGCGCTTACAAAAGCTGAAATGTCAGAATATCTGTTTGATAAGCTTGGGCTTAGCAAGCGGGATGCCAAAGAACTGGTAGAGTTGTTTTTCGAAGAGATCCGTCGTGCTCTGGAAAACGGAGAACAGGTAAAACTCTCCGGGTTTGGCAACTTCGATTTGCGTGATAAGAACCAACGCCCGGGACGTAACCCGAAAACGGGGGAAGATATTCCCATTACAGCCCGGCGTGTGGTGACCTTCAGACCCGGACAGAAGTTAAAAAGCCGTGTCGAAAACGCTTCACCCAGAGAGAAATAATCTGGACTGACTAATTAAAAAGGCCGCTATGCGGCCTTTTTTCTTACCTAATTTATCTTACGCTTTTAGGGCGGTGACCATGATCTCCACCAGAATATCTGGCCGCGCCATCTCGGCCTGAACGGCTGCCCGCGCCGGGCTATGGCCTTCCGGCATCCACTTCACCCAGACCTCATTAAACGCCGCAAAATCGCGTGAGATATCTTTAAGCCAGATTTGTGCGGAAAGGATGTGCTGCTTGTCGCTATCGGCCGCGGCCAGCAGGGCGTCGATCTTCTCCAGTACTTCGCGGGTTTGCAGCGCAATATCATCAGTGCTGCTTTTCGGCGTTTGGCCGGAGAGGAACACCAGATTGCCATATTCGACGCTGGCGGAAAGTCGGGGTTGCGGATTATTACGTATAATTGTCATGCGGATTGTTTCCATGTCAGACCATCTAAAGAAATTGCCGGCGCTTCGCCATCGAGGAGCGCTCCCAGCACCACGGCGCTGCCGGCCGCGAGCGTAAATCCAAGGCTACCTTGGCCGAGATTCATCCACAGATTCTGGTATCCGGCGCGCCCCAGCATCGGTGGGCCCGCGGGCGTCGACGGACGCATACCGGTCCAGGCTTCGGCCTCATCCAGCCCCTGCAGATCGGGAAAGCTGCTAGCGACGATTTTCTTCAGCGCATGAACGCGGCTATCACGTAGTTCATCCCCGTCGTAGCCGATATCCACCATCGCCGCGATGCGCAACTGTTCTCCCAGGCGGGCGTAAACGATTTTGTGTCCGTAGTCGGTCACGCTGATATCCGGCGCGATCCCGGCCTCTTTAGGGTAGGGAAGGGTCAGGCTGTATCCCTTCAGCGCGCACAGCGGCACGCGCACGCCCAGATGACCCAGCAGCGGGCCGCTACCGTTGCCGGCGGCGACGACATAATCATCGCCGGTTATCGTACCGCGGCTGGTCTCAAGCGAACTGATGCGCCCGTCGCGTTTATTGAGCTTGAGCACCTCGCAGTGGGTGAGCAGGCTGAAGTTGCTGCTGGCATTGAGTTTGTCGAGCAGGGCGAGACAGAATTTATGGCAGTCTGCCGTTTCATCTCCCGGTGAATAAATCCCGCCCTGTAGCGAATGGCTGATGTGTTTCAGCGCCGGTTCCAGCTGCAGGCAGGCCTCGGCGCTTAGCGCATGCTGGTACTGCGGATTCATTCCTTTCGCCGCTTTATGAAAGTCATATTCCCGGCGATGGATAATAAGTTTGCCGCTACGCCGCCAGTGAAAATCGGCAAGATTATCTTCATCAAGCCACGACTGCATGACCTGACGACTGAGCAGGGATAAGCGCAAAATATGATCGCCGTTAATTTTGTTGCTTTGGCTATTGCAGGCACGCAGAAACTGCAACAGCCAGCGCCACTGCTGGAAAGACATTTGCAGGCGCATATTCAGCGGCGAATCGGCTTTGCCCATCCATTTAATTCCCTGCAGGGGGACGCCGCGGTCGGCAAGCGGCGCGACGTAGCGGTAGCTTAGCTGCCCGCCGTTGGCAAAGCTGGTGGCGCTGCCCGGCTCGGCGTTGCGCTCCAGCAGTTGAACCTGGTGTCCGCTCTTAATTAATACCCAGGCGGTGGCCAGTCCCACCACGCCGCCGCCGATAATCACAATGCGTTTTTTCATAACCTGATATATCCACCGCTGATAAATATCTTGCGGTTATGTCAAAGCATTTACCCTTGCGGCGCAATTGACTTTTTATGGTCAGGGTATAACTGCAGGTTAATTTCTTTGAGCTGTTGACGCAGCTGTCGACACAGAAAATCGACAAATTTCTGCGTGATTGGGCTGAGCGAAACATCGGCGCGACGCAGCAGGCAAAGGTTAATTTTCATCGGCGGCGTAATGGGGTGAATCATTTCCGGCGACAGATTATGCCGCGCCGAGAAAATATCGGTAATGCTGCAGCCGATGCCGCGCTTCACGAACTCGGTGGCCATGTAATAGGTCTGCACGTTAAGCCGGGTGGTGGAAAAGTCACGGCGAGTGGCGATGGCGGCAGAGAGCGAATGCGGCCCCGGCGAGATCCAGCGCTGCTGATCGATCTCCTTGATGTCCACCGCGCCTTGCCGGTAGTCGCGGTCGATATAGACCAGCGGCACTTCGGCAATCAGGGTGGTGATGATCTCCCCCTGCTGGACCGGCTGCAGCGTCAGCGCTAAATCTATTTCGCGTAGATCCAATTTCTTGACCAACGTCTCAGTATGCTCGGTGGTTAAGGTCATCACCAGATTACTGTTTTGCTGATAAAAATCGGTCACCAGCTCCGGCACCAGGCTTAATCCGAGGCTTGGTAAACAGCCTAAGGCGATCTTGGCGCGCGGGTCGCGGGCCAGATTATCGGCCAGCAGGCGCAGGTTATCGAGATCCTGATAAATGCTCTGCGCCTTTTCAAAAAGTGTGAGCGCTTCGCTACTCGGCAGCAGCTTGCCTCGTACCCGCTGAAACAGCTTAAAGCCGAGCTTAAGCTCGGCGTTTTTTAACGCTTTACTGGCGGCCGGCTGGGAGATATTCAGCGATTCCGCCGCGCGTGAGAGAGAGCCGCAAGTCATCACGGCGTAGAAGATTTCCAGATGGCGCAGTTTCATGAACAGTTAACTCAGGGTTATAGCTTGCCGATAAAAAGTCATTTTCCACTAACACTAAATTAACATAAATTTAATCGCCAATCAGCGCTTCGGTTACATATTGCGCTGCTGGTACCGTCTTCAGGCGGTCTTTTACGTTCTCAGAACCATTCCCTTTGTACCCTGCAAACCCTCAGGCCATGAAGCCAATAATGATAACGAGGGGGGATATTTTCTGAGCAGGCCCGAATACGCCAACCTGCAATTGCGGTCGGTTTTAATGGCTTTAAGGAGTTATATGAGTGACTCAACGCTCGCTGGCAATACCCTCGCCAGACGAAATATCACGAGAAAAAACGTTGTTATTGGCCTGTTATTGGTGCTTTTTGTGTTAACCGCGTGGTGGTGCCATGGCCGCCCGAGCAGTGAACTCGGCCTGTTGGGCTTTACGCCATTAGTGGCGTTAGCGGTGCTGTCGCTGGTCGGCGTCGATATTGTGTTGGCGGTGATTTCTTCGATTATCATCGCCATGATTATGACCTCGACCGGGTTGCCGGAAATGGGCACCATGCTGGCGAAATCCACCGGTTCGTTTATTGCCACCGTCGGGTTAATTATTATGCTCGGCGCCGGCGTGGGTGAAGTCGCCACCCGTACCGGCGCCGCGGTTGAGTTAGTGAAATTTGTGGTTCACCGCATCGGCCTTTCCAGCCAGACGCGGGTGAAGTTCGGCATCGTTGTATCTTCGATTTTAATCTGCGGCTCGCTGGGCACAATGGCCGGTGGTAACGCGATTATCGTCGCGGTGATCATCCCGGTGGCGGCTGCGGTACGCTTAACGCCGCCGACGGTGGCTGCGCTGATGATGACCGCCGGTTCGGTGGGGTTGTTTACCGGGCCGTTTACGCCCAGTACCGTCACCATCCTGAGCCTCGGCGGATTGAGCTATCCTGATTATCTGCTGTACGTTGGCCTGCCGATGAGCGCAGTCACGTTATTGGCCGGCTGGGTGATGGCGGGGCGGATCCAGAAGATGACCGAAGGTAAACTGCGCTATGAAGTCGATCTCACGGAGAAGCCAACAGAAGCACTGAGCGCCGCGCAGCTGCGTCGGCGTAAGCTTAGCGCGCTGGCTTTCGCGGCAACGATTATTGTAATGGCGGTCATTGGCGTGGTGATCAAAGCCGGATTCAGCTTTGCGATTATCGTGATGCTGCTGGTGGCCCTGATTACCGGGCTGGTGGGCGGCCTGCGCCCGACGCAGATCCTGCAGGCGCTGTACCACGGTTGTGGCCGTCTGGTGTGGATGTTTATTCTCTACTGGCTGTATAACCCGATCCTGGAGCTGATGGATGGCCTTCATGCCTATCAGGGGCTGCTCGACTATACCCAGCCGCTGCTGGAAGGCATTTCGCCTGCCTGGCTGTGCTTTTGCATCTTCGCTTTCAATATTATTGGTCACGTACCGGGGGCGGCGGTGGCGCAGATGACCTTCACCCACAAAATTTTCGGCCCGATGCTGATGGCCGCCGGCGTACCGCCGCAGGGAACCACTGCGGTGCTGCTGGCCTCTTCGCAGGTCGACTGGTTTGGCCCATTCCCCTCTTCGGATATGTTCGGTCAGATGGGGCTGGCGCAGTCTACCCATCTGAAATACATGCTGTATAACGGCTGGGCGATTGTGGTGGCGAATATCATTCTCTTCGCGCTACTGTTCCAGATACTGGTGTAACTTCCGTTTTCACGCAGGCGTCCTGGCGAGCACTGACGTCTGCGTGAAGATTGCTCTGCGTTTTTCCTTTTCTCCCCGCCATCGCCACCGTAAAATCAATCACCTCGCTCACTTGCCTCCGGGACTTATGCAGACCTTCGTCGATATTCAACAGCGCCATAACCGTCGTTGGCTAACCGCCTTAACGCTGATTCTGCTCGTCACATTGACTATTAGCCTGTGCGCCGGTGACCAGTGGATCCCGCCGCAGGAGTGGTTTAGCGCCAAAGGCGAGCTGTTTATCTGGCAAATCCGCCTGCCGCGCACGCTGGCGGTGCTGTTAGTGGGGGCGGCGCTGGCGCTTTCCGGGGCGATCATGCAGGCGCTGTTTGAAAACCCGTTGGCGGAACCGGGTCTGCTGGGCGTTTCTAACGGTGCGGGCGTTGGGCTGATTGCCGCCGTGCTGTTAGGCCACGGCGTGTTACCCATGTGGGCGCTGGGGCTGTGCGCCATTGCCGGCGCGCTGCTGATTACCTTTATTCTGCTCCGTTTCGCCCGGCGCCACCTGTCCACCAGCCGTCTGCTGCTGGCGGGCGTGGCGCTCGGCATTATTTGTAGCGCGTTGATGACCTGGGCGGTCTATTTCTCAACCTCTTTTGACCTGCGCCAGCTGATGTACTGGATGATGGGGGGTTTTGGCGGCGTCGACTGGCAGCAGCTGTGGCTGATGCTGGCGCTAATACCGGTGCTGCTGTGGGTATGCTGGCAGTCGCAGCCGCTGAACCTACTGGCGTTGGGCGAAGTCTCGGCGCGTCAGCTCGGCCTGCCGCTGTGGTTATGGCGAAAACTACTGGTGGTGGCCACCGGCTGGCTGGTCGGCGTCAGCGTGGCGCTGGCGGGGGCGATTGGCTTTATTGGTCTGGTGATCCCGCATATTTTGCGCCTGTGCGGCCTGAGCGATCATCGGGTGCTGCTTCCCGCCTGCCTGTTAGCTGGCGCCAGCGCGCTGCTCGGCGCCGATATCATCGCCCGTCTGGCGTTATCGGCGGCGGAATTACCGATCGGCGTGGTGACGGCGACGCTGGGGGCGCCGGTGTTCATCTGGTTGCTGCTGCGTTCGGGGCGACGGGGGTAGGGAGACGCCGTCATAGTGGACGGCGTCGGGTGACGATTACCAGCCTTTGATGGCATCGCCTTTATAGACTTCCTGCGCTTTATCGGCGACTTCCCTGGTCTGGAAGGCCTCTTTCAGCTCCTGAATTTTCTTGCTGTCTTTATTATCCTCGCGCGACACGATCGCATTCACATAAGGTGAATCCGGGCCTTCCATAAACAGGCCATCGCGGGCGGCGGATAAACCGACCTGCGCCGAGAAATTAGTGTTGATGATGGCAAGCGTAACGTTCGGATCGTCGAGCGTACGGGTCAGCTGCGGAGTATCGACTTCAACAATCTTCAGATGTTTCGGATTATCGATGATATCCAGCGTGGTGGGCAGATAGCCGACGCCATCTTTCAGCTTGATTAATCCTTGTGCCTGTAACAGCAGCAGGCTGCGGCCGAGGGTGGTGGTTTCGTTAGAGATAGAGACGGTCGCGCCGTCAGGCAGTTCGCTGATATTTTTGATTTTGCGCGAATAGGCGGCAATCGGGAAGACGAACGTTTTACCGACGATAGCGAATTTATAGCCGCGCTCTTTCGACTGCGCCTCGAGATAGGGCAGCGTCTGGAAGGCGTTAGCATCGACATCTTTATTATTTAACGCTTCATTCGGCAACACGTAATCATTGAAAGAGATAACCTCAACGTCAAGGTTATATTTGTCTTTTGCTACCTGCTCCACGACTTTCCAGATAGCTTCATCCGGGCCGGTATTGATCGCGACTTTAACCTTATTGTTATCGTCCGGAGAGCAGGCGGATAACAGCGCCACCGATGTGGCGATTAACACCGAGCTTAATAACTTCTTCATCTCTAAAAACTCTCATAAATTAACAAGTAACGAAACACTATTACATACTTTTCACACTGTACACTGATTTGTCCGCTGCGGATATTGAGAGGAATTCATGTTGTCGTCGGCAAGCGCAGCGCTGTCACATCAAGCGACATTTGCCCGCGAATCAAAGTAGAATCAAGCGCGTTGAATCCGCTACAGTAGATAGGGATCTCCTTAACCTGCATTATTGACTGAGGGAAGGCTATGCAACACGACATTCTTAATACCGAAGTGACGACCATCGATGGCGAAAAAACCACCCTGGCGGCGTACGCCGGAAAGGTGCTGCTGATCGTCAACGTGGCCTCAAAATGCGGCCTCACGCCGCAGTATGAGCAACTGGAAGCGCTGCAAGAAGAGTTTGCCCCGCAGGGATTCAGCGTCCTTGGCTTCCCTTGTAATCAGTTTCTCGGCCAGGAGCCGGGCAGCGAAGAAGAGATTAAAACGTTCTGTAGCGTGACCTACGGCGTCACCTTCCCGCTGTTCAGTAAAATTGACGTCAACGGCGAACATCGCGCGCCGCTGTATCAAAAATTGATTGCCGCCGCGCCGAAGGCCGTCGCGCCAGAAGGGAGCGGTTTCTATGAGCGGATGGCCAGTAAAGGCCGCGCGCCGCTGTACGTTGACGATATCCTGTGGAACTTTGAAAAATTCCTCGTGGGCCGCGATGGTCAGGTGATTCAGCGTTTCTCGCCGGATATGACGCCGGACGACCCGCAGCTGCTGGCTGCGGTAAAAGGAGCGCTAGCGCAATAATGCCGTTTTTGATGCAGCTACAGGATGTAGCGGAAGCGGGGCGGCTGTCGCCGTTTACCGCTGACGTTCGGCCCGGAGAGATAGTCCATCTGGTGGGGCCGAACGGCGCGGGCAAAAGTACCCTGCTGGCGCGGATGGCCGGGCTGACCGCCGGCCCTGGTCTGATTACGCTTAACCAGCGGGCGCTGGATCAGTGGCCCGCGGCGGAGCTTGCCCGCCATCGCGCCTATCTGAGTCAGCAACAACTTCCGCCCTTTGCGATGCCGGTGTGGCACTATCTGTCGTTACATATGCAAGACAGCGCCCCTCAGGGGGTGCTCAACGAGATAGCCGGGCAACTGGGGTTAAGCGATAAGCTGGGGCGTCAGGTTAACCAGATCTCCGGCGGCGAGTGGCAGCGGGTGCGTCTGGCGGCGGTGATCCTGCAGATTCACCGCCGCGCGAATCCCGCCGGGCAGCTGTTATTGTTAGATGAACCGATGAACAGCCTCGATGTCGCGCAGCAGGCGGCGCTGGATAGCGTGCTGGCGTCGCTGAGCGCGCTGGGGATCGCTATCGTGATGAGCAGCCACGATCTCAACCATACGCTGCGTCATGCGCAGAGGGCGTGGCTCATTTGTGAGGGGCGGATGATTGCCTGCGGAGAAACGTATGAGGTGTTAAGTGAAGAGAATTTGACCGCCGCTTATCATATCGCGTTTCAGCGGGTGGAAGTCGCGGGTCATCTCATGCTCGTGGCGTCACAGTAGCGGTTAAGGATCTTGCCTGTAAGCCGCTAAACAGGCTAAATTATTTCAATAACAGGACAGGGAACAGAGGAATCGTCTGAGATGCGTGTGTGGTTCATTTTTATTGCGGCGATGGTGCTGGCAGGCTGTAGCAGCCACCGGGCGCCGCCGCCGAATCCACGGCTGGCTGATTCCATTACCGTGGTAGCGAATCTCAATGAGCAATTGCGTAACTGGCGTGGGGCGCCGTACCGCTATGGCGGCATGACGCCGCGCGGCGTCGACTGCTCTGGCTTTGTGGTACGCACGTTCCGCGATAAATTCGCCATGCAGCTGCCGCGGGAAACTCGTGAGCAGGCGGAAATCGGCACCCGCATTGATAAAAGCGATCTGTTGCCCGGCGATCTGGTGTTCTTCAAAACCGGCTCCGGCGAAAGCGGCCTGCACGTCGGTATCTATGATACCGACAATCAATTTATTCACGCCTCCACCAGCCAGGGCGTTACCCGCTCGTCGCTGGACAACGTCTACTGGAACAAGAAATTCTGGCAGGCGAGGCGCATTTAACCCGCATTCGGCGAAAAAAGGGAGCGATGGCTCCCTTTTTTAATTGCCATAACCCTGCAGTTCGCCCGTGTTAATCCCCTGTTTAAGGCACTACACTGGCGGCAGGAGGAACCATGACCCTGTCTTTTACTACTCACTGGCGCGATCGGCTGCCGGGTTTTTACACATCGCTGGCGCCCACGCCGCTGGATAACGCGCGTCTCATCTGGCGCAACACCGCTTTAGCGCAAACGCTGGGCGTCCCGGAGACGTTATTTAAACCGCAACATGGGGCGGGCGTCTGGGGCGGCGAAGCGTTGCTGCCGGGAATGTCGCCGCTGGCGCAGGTCTATAGCGGCCATCAGTTCGGCGCCTGGGCCGGCCAGCTTGGCGATGGACGCGGCATTTTGCTTGGCGAGCAGCAGTTGCCGAATGGTCAACGTTTTGACTGGCATCTTAAAGGCGCGGGTTTGACGCCCTATTCGAGAATGGGCGATGGCCGGGCGGTATTGCGCTCGACTATCCGCGAAAGCCTTGCCAGTGAAGCAATGCATGCGCTGGGCATTCCCACTACCCGCGCGCTGGCGATGGTGACCAGCGACACGCCGGTTTACCGCGAACGCGAAGAACGCGGCACGATGCTGATGCGCATCGCCGAAAGCCACGTACGCTTTGGCCATTTCGAACATTTTTATTATCGTCGCGAAGCGGAAAAAGTGCAGCAGCTGGCAGATTATGTGATTGACCACCACTGGCCGCAGCTGCAGCAGGAGGCGGATAAGTATATTCTCTGGTTCCGTGACGTTGTCACGCGCACCGCGGAGATGATAGCCAGTTGGCAGACCGTTGGCTTTGCCCACGGGGTGATGAATACCGATAATATGTCGATTCTTGGCCTGACCATGGATTATGGTCCGTATGGTTTCCTCGATGATTTCCAGCCCGGGTTTATCTGTAACCACTCTGATTACCAGGGGCGCTACAGCTTTGATAACCAACCGGCGGTAGGGTTGTGGAACCTGCAGCGTCTGGCCCAGTCGCTCTCGCCGTTTATCAGCGCCGACTCGCTGAACGCGGTGCTGGATGACTATCAGCATGCCTTATTGACCGCCTACGGCCGCCGCATGCGCGACAAACTCGGCTTCTATACTCAGCAAACCGGCGATAACACACTGCTTGATGGACTGTTCAGCCTGATGGAGCGTGAAGGGAGTGACTACACCCGTACCTTCCGGATGCTGAGCCAAAGCGAGCAGCACAGCGCGGCATCGCCGCTGCGCGATGAATTTATCGACCGCGCGGCGTTTGATAGCTGGTTTGCCGACTACCGGGCGCGGCTGCGCGATGAACAGATCGACGATAGCGAACGCCAGCAGCGGATGCAGGGCGTCAACCCGGCGGTGGTGCTACGTAACTGGCTGGCGCAGCGGGCGATAGAACAGGCCGAAGCTGGCGATATGCGCGAGCTGGAACGTCTGCATGAAGCCCTCGCGCAGCCGTTCGCCGATCGTACTGATGATTACGCCAGCCGCCCGCCTGATTGGGGAAAACATCTGGAAGTGAGCTGCTCCAGCTAACCGTAAAGCCTCGCCATCGCGCGGGGTTTTATTTGGTCAAAATTAGCTTACCGGCGTGGGTCTGGCGCAGCAGATAGCGCTGGCCGTCATGTTCGATCACCACGCGTCCTTCCGGGCCTAACAGCGTCCGGCTGCTGATTTGGCGATCGCTGGCAATAGGATAGGGAGCATTGTCTTTTGTTTTCTCTGCTGTGGCAGTGTTATCCATACGCGTCATAGCACCAAAATAAAAATAAAAGAAACAATGATAATCATTATCAGTAATGTTAATTTTCACGGCAAGCCTTTTTTGTCGTGGCTTACCATTTCAGGTAGCTATTGCGCAGAGGATGAACGGCGAGCGGTGAAAACCCGCCGCGAGCGCGGCGGGGGAAGGGATTACAACCGTGTAGCGGTGGCTGCAGCTAGTTCAGCGAGCATTTTTTCGCTATCTTCCCAGCTCAGGCACGGGTCGGTAATCGACTGGCCCCAGGTCAGCGGCTGACCTGGGATCACTTTTTGCGTTCCTTCGGCGAGGAAGCTCTCCGCCATGATCCCGGCAATGGCGGTGGATCCATCGCGGATCTGCTGGCAGATATTGGCGCACACTTCCAACTGACGGCGATGCTGCTTCTGACAATTGCCGTGGCTGAAGTCGACGACCAGTTGCTCAGGGAGATCGAATTCCCGTAGCGCTTCACCGGCGGCGGCGATATCCGCTGCATGATAATTCGGCCGTTTACCGCCGCGCATAATGATATGGCCGTACGGGTTACCGCTGGTCTGGTAGATGGTCATCTGGCCCTGTTTATCCGGCGACAGGAACATATGGCTGGCGCGCGAGGCGCGTATCGCGTCGACCGCGATGCGGGTGTTGCCATCGGTACCGTTTTTAAAACCAACCGGGCAGGAGAGCGCCGAGGCCATCTCGCGGTGAATTTGGCTTTCGGTGGTGCGCGCGCCGATGGCGCCCCAGCTAATCAGATCGGCAATAAACTGCCCGGTCACCATATCCAGAAATTCGGTGGCGGTGGGGATACCCAGCTCGTTGACCTGCAGCAGCAGACGACGCGCCAGTTCAATGCCGTGGTTGACCCGGTAGCTGCCGTTGAGGTCAGGGTCGGAAATGAGTCCTTTCCAGCCCACGACGGTGCGCGGTTTTTCGAAATAGGTGCGCATGACAATTTCCAGCTGCGGCTGGTAACGTTCGCGCATGCCCTGCAGGCGGCGCGCATATTCCAGCGCCGCTTCGGGGTCGTGAATGGAGCAGGGGCCGATAATCACCAGCAGGCGGCGGTCTTCGCCGTTGAGGATCTTTTCAATCCGCCGGCGGGAAGCGGAGACGTGGGCGGCAACCTCGGCCGACACGGGATGGCGCTGCGCCAGTTCCGCGGGCGTTACCAGGCTTTCAATGCGCGCGGTACGCAATTCGTCTGTTTTATTCATTGGGGTCTCAAAAATCTGTTTCTTCCGCGGCGAAAATGCCGGGAAGTGATGCGCATCACGATAAACCAATCCCTGCTTATTGCAAGAGCAGGGCATGATCCTGTATAGGCCACGAGCGATAGCATAAACAAATTTTCAATAATGTACTAGTGTATTAGTACATTCTGCGATTCAGCCCCATGATATCCATGATTTTGGTGGCAATTTCCTCTACCGAATAGTTGGTACTGTTAAGGCAGGGGATCTTGTTTTTGCGATATAGCGCTTCGACTTCAGTTACTTCCATGCGGCATTGGCGCAATGAGGCGTAGCGGCTGTTTTCCCGGCGCTCTTCGCGGATTGCCGCCAGGCGCTCCGGGTTAATCGTCAGGCCGAACATCTTGTGCTGCAGCGGCTTTAACGAGGCCGGGAGAACCAGATTGTCCATATCGTCGGCGATAAAAGGGTAGTTAGCTGCGCGAATACCATACTGCATGGCCAGGTACAGGCTGGTCGGTGTTTTACCGCAGCGCGAAACGCCGAGCAGGATCACCTGCGCCTGATCGAGATTACGCAGCGAAATGCCGTCGTCATGGGCGAGCGTGTAATCGATGGCGGCGATACGCGCATCATATTTAATCAGGTTACCGGGATTCAGGCCGTGGGTGCGGTGAGCCACCGGCGTGGGATCCAGATGTAATTCTTGCTGCAGCGGGGCTACCAGCGCCTGCACGATATCCTGACAAAAACCCTCGCTTTGCAAAATTATGTCGCGAATTTCGGGGATAACGATGGAATAGAAGACCAGCGGACGGATGCCGGTTTGTTGAAAAATGGCATCGATTTGCTCTTTTACCGCCCGGGCGCGACTGACATTTTCGACGAACGGCAATGTCACGCTACTGATGGCCACCGGGAATTGCGACATTACCGCATGGCCTAAAACTTCCGCCGTAATAGCGGTACCGTCAGAAATATAAAATACGTGGCGATCTACAGCACTGTCCATTTTGACCATCCGGTATAATTATCTAAAAGCAGAGTAAATTTAAGCACAGAGCTTTAACCTTTGTCTCACTTAAAAAAATGAAACGCTATTTTTGTTTTTAATGAAATGGCAGGTTCAGTTTCTGTTTTTGCACACTATTTGTATCAAATATCAATAGAATCCATTTTAATCATATAGTTAGGGAATTCCGGAAAACAATCCTAAAAACAGAAAATTAATTTGCTTGAACGATTCACCGTTTTTTTCAGCGGCATAAATATGTCAGGATGAATACCGTAGTCGATCGTGTGTTTTCTATAATTTGTATTAAATCACAAAAGGATTGTCTCGATGTCCAACAATGGCTCGTCACCGCTGGTGCTTTGGTATAACCAACTCGGCATGAATGATGTAGACAGAGTTGGGGGCAAAAATGCCTCCCTTGGTGAAATGATTACTAACCTGTCCGGTATGGGTGTCTCCGTGCCAAACGGGTTCGCCACCACCGCTGATGCTTTCGATCAGTTCCTGGACCAAAGCGGCGTTAACCAGCGCATTTATGCACTGCTGGATGAAACCGACATTGACGACGTTTCCGCATTAGCGAAAGCGGGCGCGCAGATCCGTCAGTGGATCATCGACACCCCCTTCCAGAGCGAACTGGAAAACGCGATTCGCGAAGCTTATGACCTGCTGTCCGCCGATGACGCCGAGGCCTCGTTTGCCGTGCGTTCTTCGGCGACGGCGGAAGATATGCCGGATGCCTCCTTCGCCGGCCAACAAGAGACATTCCTCAACGTGCAGGGCTTTGACGCCGTGCTCGTTGCCGTGAAGCACGTATTTGCTTCACTGTTTAACGATCGCGCGATCTCCTATCGCGTGCATCAGGGTTATGATCACCGCGGCGTGGCGCTATCCGCCGGGGTGCAGAGGATGGTGCGCTCCGACCTGGCCTCCTCCGGCGTGATGTTCTCCATCGATACCGAGTCCGGTTTCGACCAGGTGGTGTTTATCACCTCGGCGTGGGGGCTTGGCGAGATGGTGGTGCAGGGCGCGGTGAACCCGGACGAATTTTACGTTCACAAACCGACCCTGGCGGCTAACCGCCCGGCTATCGTGCGCCGTACCATGGGGTCGAAAAAAATCCGCATGGTGTACGCGCCGACTCAGGAACACGGCAAGCAGGTGCGGATTGAAGATGTGCCCCAGGCGCAGCGCGATGTTTTCTCGTTAACCAACGAGGAAGTGGAAGAGCTGGCGAAGCAGGCGGTGCAGATCGAGAAGCATTACGGCCGTCCGATGGATATCGAGTGGGCGAAAGATGGCCACACCGGTAAGTTGTTTATCGTCCAGGCGCGCCCGGAAACAGTCCGTTCACGCGGTCAGGTGATGGAGCGTTATACCTTGCATGCCCAGGGGCAGATCATCGCCGAAGGGCGAGCCATCGGCCACCGCATCGGCGCCGGCCCGGTTAAGGTTATTCACGATATCAGTGAGATGAACCGCATTGAGCCCGGCGACGTGCTGGTCACCGACATGACCGACCCGGATTGGGAACCGATCATGAAGAAAGCCTCGGCGATCGTCACCAACCGCGGCGGACGTACCTGTCACGCGGCGATTATCGCCCGTGAGCTGGGGATCCCGGCGGTGGTCGGCTGCGGCGATGCGACCGACCGTATCCAGGAAAACCAGAATGTCACCGTTTCCTGTGCCGAAGGCGACACTGGCTACGTCTACGCAGAGTTACTGGACTTCAGCGTGAAGAGCTCCAGCGTCGGCGAGATGCCAAACCTGCCGCTGAAGGTGATGATGAACGTCGGCAACCCGGATCGCGCCTTTGACTTCGCCTGCCTGCCGAATGAAGGCGTGGGGCTGGCGCGTCTGGAATTTATCATTAACCGCATGATTGGCGTTCACCCGCGCGCGCTGCTGGAGTTTGACGACCAGGAACCGGGCCTGCAGAACGAAATCCGCGAGTTGATGAAAGGCTACGACTCACCGAGAGAGTTCTACGTTGGCCGCCTGACCGAAGGGATCGCTACCCTTGGCGCCGCCTTCTACCCGAAACGGGTGATCGTGCGTTTGTCCGACTTTAAATCTAACGAATACGCCAACCTGGTGGGCGGCGAGCGTTACGAGCCGGAAGAAGAGAACCCGATGCTTGGCTTCCGCGGCGCCGGACGCTACGTTTCAGAAAGCTTCCGCGATTGCTTCGCGCTGGAGTGTGAAGCGATGAAACGCGTGCGTAACGACATGGGGCTGACCAACGTGGAAGTGATGGTGCCGTTCGTACGTACCGTCGCGCAGGCGAAAGCGGTGGTCGAAGAGCTGGAGCGTCAGGGGCTCAAGCGCGGCGAAAACGGGCTGAAGATCATCATGATGTGTGAAATCCCGTCGAACGCGCTTCTGGCGGAGCAGTTCCTCGAGTACTTCGATGGCTTCTCGATCGGTTCGAACGATATGACGCAGCTGGCGCTGGGCCTTGACCGCGACTCCGGCGTCGTGTCTGAGCTGTTTGATGAACGCAACGACGCGGTGAAAGCGCTGCTGTCGATGGCCATCCGCGCGGCGAAAAAACAGGGCAAATACGTGGGCATCTGCGGCCAGGGTCCGTCCGACCACGAAGACTTTGCCGCCTGGCTGATGGAAGAGGGGATCGATAGCCTGTCCCTGAACCCGGATACCGTGGTGCAAACCTGGTTAGGTCTGGCTGAACTGAATAAATAAGTTCAACGCGGCTAGCACAATCCCTGGCAGAGATGCCGGGGATTTTTTTTGCCTTCAGCAACGTTTCGCTATTTGATTTTGACGTAAAAAAAAGCCCATCGTGGGAGATGGGCAAAGACTACACACAGCAATTCGTTGTTTCACTCAGGGGATTTCCATGCTTATAAATCAATATCTTGATCTATAACCGTGGGCTAATAGTAGGCATCAGGGCTGTTGGCGTCGATCGGATTCTTCTCAATAGTTAAATCAGTGTGAAGAATATGAGAGGTAAATATCGAGCTGGAACATGAATATGCCGGAAGTGGCGAGGGATTGATAAATTTAGCTTAAGTTTAAGGCGGGTTTCCCCGCCTTTCTGTTACTTTTCGCTTTTGTTATGGCTGGCATTAAGCTCGGCGAGCTCCGCCAGAACCAGATCGGGGTCCAGCGGCGGCGGCGGTACTTCTTGCACCCAGGCGTCGTAAAGACGCCAGGAGACGGCCAGCAACACCGGGCCGATAAACAGGCCAATCATGCCGAAGGCGATCAGGCCGCCGATAACGCCGGAGAGGATCAGAATCATCGGCAGGTCGGCGCCCATGCGAATCAGCACCGGGCGAATCACGTTATCCATCGTACCCACCACGCAGCTCCACACCAGCAGCACCGTGCCCCAGGTCGTATCGCCGGTCCAGTACAGCCAGATAATTGAAGGGACCAGCACGATAAGCGGCCCCAGCTGTACCAGACAGGTGAAAATCATCACCACGGTCAACAGCGCGGCGTAAGGCACGCCGCTTATCGCCAGCCCGATACCGCCGAGCACCGCCTGCGCCAGCGCGGTGACAACCACGCCCAGCGCCACGGCGCGAACCGCCTGTCCGGCAAGGACCACCGCAGCATCGCCACGCTTTGAGGCCAGACGGGTAGCGAAGTAGCGGAAACCATAAGCGACGCGTTCGCCGCGCCAGTAAAGCAGAGCGCTGAACAACAGCATCAGTCCGCAGTAAACCAGCAGTTTACCAATGTGCGCCGCCTGGCCGACAAACCAGGTGGTGGTGGCGCCGATATAAGGGCGAACCTTAGCCATAATCGCCGCGCCGCCCATCTCCAGCAGGCTATGCCAGGCGGAATAGAGTTTATCGCCGATCAGCGGAATCGAGTTCAGCCAGGCGAAATCCGGCAGCGTTACCTGGCCGGTGCTGACGATTTTGATCAGCGGGGCGCTATTATCGACCAGGCTATTCACCAGTAAGGCGATAGGAATAACGAACAGTAAAAACAGCAGCAGCGTCATCACCAGCACCGCCAGCGAGCGCTTGCCAAACAGCAGCTTTTGCAGACGCAGCAGCACCGGCCAGGTGGCGATGACCACGGTGCCGGCCCAGGCAAAAGAGAGAATAAATGGTTGCACAACCCACAGGCAGGAAATAATTATCAGGGACAAAAACAGCACCGACAGCAGAATTTGCGGTATGTCCCGGGGCTGATGTTGGTTAATCATAGAGAAAATTTACCTTTCCAGTCGCGTCTCAATGCTGACGCAGCGTAATTCCATGTACAGATAATAATATCAATAATTTCGCGCGCCTGATTTTGCCCGTAAATCTCGTGGGCGGATATGAAAAAAATGTGATAAAAAGTTGAGTGCGCCACGCAAACGTTTAATTTGCGCATTATTACATCATCTAAACACAACATATTCAGGCAGGGTCAAGCGTCATGATCCCACAGATTTCTCAAGCGCCGGGCGTCGTTCAACTGGTGCTGAATTTTTTGCAGGTACTGGAGCAACAAGGATTCACCGGCGATACCGCCACCAGCTATGCCGACCGGCTCACCATGGCGACCGATAACAGCGTCTATCAGCTGTTGCCGGACGCCATTCTGTTTCCCCGTTCCACCGCGGACGTCGCTTTACTGGCGCGGCTGGCGGCGGAACCGCGCTTTCAATCGCTGATTTTTACCCCACGCGGCGGCGGTACCGGCACCAATGGTCAAGCGCTGAATGCGGGGATCATCGTCGATATGTCGCGCTATATGAACCGTATTATCGAAATCAATCCTGAAGAGGGGTGGGTGCGGGTCGAAGCCGGGGTAATCAAAGACCAGCTCAACCAGTTTCTTAAGCCCTACGGCTACTTCTTCGCGCCGGAACTGTCGACCAGTAACCGCGCGACGCTCGGCGGAATGATCAATACCGATGCTTCCGGACAGGGTTCATTGGTTTACGGTAAAACCTCCGATCATGTGCTTGGGGTGCGATCGGTACTGATGGGCGGCGATATCCTTGATACCTTGCCTATTCCCGCCGCGCTGGCGGAAACGCTGGGGCGAGAGCAGTCAGCGATTGGCCGCATCTATCGTACCGTCTATCAGCGCTGTAAAGCGCAGCGTCAGCTGATCATCGATAAATTCCCGAAATTGAACCGCTTCCTGACCGGCTACGATCTGCGTCATGTCTTTAATGATGAGATGAGCGAGTTCGACCTGACGCGCATTCTGACCGGCTCCGAAGGCACGCTGGCATTTATCACCGAAGCGCGGCTCGATATTACGCGTCTGCCGAAAGTGCGCCGCTTGGTCAACGTCAAGTATGACTCCTTTGATTCGGCGCTGCGTAACGCGCCCTTTATGGTTGAAGCGAAGGCGCTGTCGGTGGAGACCGTCGACTCGAAGGTGCTTAATCTGGCCCGCGAAGATATCGTCTGGCACTCGGTAAGCGAACTGATCGCCGATGTGCCGGATAAAGAGATGCTGGGTCTCAATATCGTTGAGTTTGCCGGGGATGATGCTGAATTAATCGACGGCCAGGTAACCACCCTGTGTCAGCGTCTTGATGAACTCATGTCGCAGGGCGCCGCGGGAGTCATTGGCTGGCAGGTCTGTCATGAACTGGATGGCGTTGAGCGCATCTATGCCATGCGTAAAAAGGCGGTTGGGCTGCTGGGCAACGCCAAAGGCGCCGCTAAACCGATTCCTTTTGCTGAAGATACCTGCGTGCCGCCGGAGCATCTGGCGGATTACATCACCGAGTTTCGTGCTTTACTCGACGGGCATGGCCTGAGCTACGGCATGTTTGGACACGTCGACGCCGGGGTGCTGCACGTTCGTCCGGCGTTGGATATGTGCGACCCGCAGCAGGAGGTGCTGATGAAGCAGATCTCCGATGAGGTGGTGGCGCTGACGGCCAAATATGGCGGCCTGCTGTGGGGCGAACATGGTAAAGGGTTCCGCGCCGAGTACAGTCCAGCCTTTTTTGGCGAGGAGTTATATAGCGAACTGCGTAAAGTGAAAGCGGCATTTGATCCGGACAACCGATTGAATCCGGGGAAAATTTGCCCACCGGAAGGCGTCGATGCGCCGATGATGAAAGTCGATGCGGTGAAGCGCGGCACCTACGATCGTCAAATTCCCATTGCCGTGCGTAGCGCCTGGCGTGGCGCGATGGAGTGTAACGGTAACGGTCTGTGCTTTAACTTCGATGTAAAAAGCCCGATGTGTCCGTCAATGAAGGTCAGTAATCAGCGCATTCATTCGCCGAAAGGCCGCGCGACGCTGGTGCGTGAATGGTTACGTCTGCTGGCCGACCGCGGGATAGACCCGAACAAACTGGAGCAAGAACTTCCGGAAAAAGGTGTGAGCCTGCGCGCCCTGATCGAGCGTACCCGCAATAGCTGGCATGCGCGTAAAGGCGAATATGATTTCTCGCATGAAGTGAAAGAGGCGATGTCCGGCTGCCTGGCCTGTAAGGCCTGTTCAACCCAGTGCCCGATTAAGATCGACGTGCCGGAATTCCGCTCCCGCTTCCTGCAGCTGTATCACAGCCGCTACCTGCGCCCGGTACGCGATCATCTGGTGGCGACGGTCGAATCGTACGCGCCGCTGATGGCCCAGGCGCCGAAAACATTCAACTTCTTTATCAATCAGCCGTGGATGCGCAAGCTGTCGGAAAAACACATCGGCATGGTCGATCTGCCGCTGCTCTCCGTACCGTCGCTCAAGCAGCAGCTGGCAGGCCATCGCTCCGCCAATACCACGCTTGAGGATCTGGAAGCAATGAGCGTCGAACAGCGTGCGAAGAGAGTGCTGGTGGTGCAGGATCCGTTTACCAGCTACTACGAAGCGCAGGTGGTGGCTGACTTTGTCCGCCTGATTGAAAAAGTCGGCTATCAGCCGGTACTGTTGCCGTTCTCACCGAACGGTAAAGCGCAGCATATCAAGGGGTTCCTGACGCGCTTCGCGCGCACGGCGCAGAAAACCGCTGATTTCCTCAACCGCGTAGCGCAGCTGGATATACCGATGGTTGGCGTCGACCCGGCGCTGGTGCTTTGCTATCGCGATGAATATAACCAGACGCTGGGCGAGAAACGCGGCGATTTTCGCGTGATGCTGGTGCATGAATGGCTGACCGAGGCGATAGCGCCTTCAGCCGGGCGGGACAACAGCGGCGAACCCTGGTACCTGTTTGGCCATTGCACCGAAGTGACGGCGCTACCGGCCGCGCCCAAACAGTGGGCAGAGATCTTTGCCCGTTGCGGGGCGAAAATGGAGTACATCAGTACGGGTTGCTGCGGCATGGCTGGCACCTACGGCCACGAAGTGAAAAACCACGCCAACTCGCTGGCGATTTACGCGCTTTCCTGGCAGCAGGCGATGGCGCGTTTACCGCGCGGTCGCTGTCTGGCCACCGGCTATTCCTGCCGAAGCCAGGTGAAGCGTATCGAAGGTAGCGGGGTACGTCACCCGCTGCAGGCTCTGCTGGAGATTATGGGATGATTTGGAAACGTCAGGCTTCGCTGCCGCAGCTTAACGCGATGGGCGAGGGAAACATGGTTGGCCTGTTGGATATTCACTTTGTGTCCATCAGCGATAACGCGATTGAAGCGACGATGCCGGTGGATCACCGTACACATCAGCCTTTTGGTCTGCTACACGGCGGCGCATCGGTGGTTCTGGCTGAAACCCTTGGCTCGGTCGCGGGCTATCTGTGTACCGAAGGAGAACAAAAAGTGGTCGGCCTGGAAGTCAATGCCAACCATATTCGTTCGGTGCGCAGCGGGCGGGTGCGAGGGGTTTGTACCGCGTTGCATGTTGGGTCTCGCCATCAGGTGTGGCAAATCGATATCACCGATGAGCAGGGGCGACTGTGCTGCTCCTCACGACTGACCACCGCCGTGGTGTAACGGTCGCCACATTATTTTAAGGGGATGCGCTTGCATCCCCTTCTTGTTATTGCGTTTCGTCCTTGATGACCTCGCTGGCGCCGTTTTTCTGCACCGAGGCGATACCCTTTTTAGCCGCATCTTTCGACGAGTACATCTCGCTGGTGGCGATGGTCTCATGGTTGTCAGCCTTCAGCAGAAAATACCACGGCTGCGAGACACTCTTTTCAGACTTTTTCAGTACGTAATATCCCATTTCTCACTCCTTCGGCGTTAACGAGCACTGAATAATCTGTAGACCATGGCTAACGGCACGGCAAGCAATCATTTAATAAATATATATTTGTTAAATCATTCGTTGTAATTATGCTACTATTTTAATTACGAATTACATTCACGGTAACAAAGAGGACGGAGTTAACCATGGGTATCATTTCCTGGATCATTTTTGGTTTGATCGCTGGTATTTTGGCTAAGTGGATTATGCCGGGCAAAGACGGCGGTGGATTTATTGTCACCGTGATCCTCGGTATTATCGGTGCGGTAGTCGGTGGCTGGATCAGTACGTTATTCGGCTTTGGCAAAGTTGACGGTTTTAACTTCGGTAGCTTTGTCGTGGCGGTAATTGGCGCACTTGTGGTGCTGTTTATCTACCGTAAAGTGAAGAGCTAATACGCCGAGCGCCTATTCACTCTGAGACAGCAAACCGCCGTGAATCACGGCGGTTTTTTTTGTGCTCATGATAGCCGCAAGCAAACAAAAAAAGCCCGCTGGATACCCGCGGGCGAACCCATTTTGGCAAATTTTTCGGATGCTTCCTTACAAAGGGCGTAAACACCGTTTTGCCGGATGTTAAGGCGCAGCCCGACCGCTTCCCGGCTGGAGAAGCGGCTGGGAAATTTTATGCCCAATTCAGCGGTAAAATAAGCTAACAAAAACGGTAGGGGAAGGGGGGAATGGTTACTCCAGTAACACGCTCATCACCAGCAGCACTACCATGCACATCGACATAATACTGATATCAATCATCCTGTAAGACACAAGCTCCCGTAAATAATAGCCCAGCGTTGCTCCGGCAAGTATTCATCAACGACGTCAATTGTACATGAGTAAACGCAGACTTAACCAACCCTGCTTTTAAGAATTAACTCACTTCATCACAAAATTGAATCGTTCTGCAAAGAAGGCTTGCTATTAATTGCCAGCAGCGTCGATTGGCGCTTTGGGGAAAATCTGTAGTCGGGCTTCGGATGTGTAAAATGGAATCAGCAGAAAAGCTAAACCTGCACCACCGGTTGCATACTGCACTGCCAGATCGGCGCTGCGGGTGATAAATATTTGATGACCTCCCCAACTACAAGCCACGCTCATATCCGGCGTACAGTTTTTCCATTTGCTCAGTAACTCGCCACTTTTTGTCAGGTATAAGTACTTCTTGTCCGAACCCGATGGCGGCGCCGCGGATTCGGCTAACAGGATGAACGTTTGAGTGCTTACTACTTTCCCTTGTCCGTCTAACGATGAGGCCTGTAGCGTTGCGGTAGGGTAGTTGAAGCGTAATTCAACGGTTGCGGCATTTTTATCACTGACGTAAAAAACCTGCGTTAAATTATCCGCGCCCCAATACTTTCCGCCGCTGGATTGAAGCGGTTTGATCTTAAATCGATATACGTTCTGCGTGCGTATATCCTGGCGCTGGGAGTATTCGGCATTGTATTGCGCGCTTTGCGGCGCGTTAACCGAGCAGCCGGTAAGTAACCCCATTAATATTAATGCTGAAAATTTGCGCATGCCTTCCCCGTCCATCATTCATCTATTGCCGCCGGTTGATTATGCCCGTTAAGCCAAACGATAAAAAACGCAGAACGCTACCAAACTCGGTAGGTCGTTGCATCACGCGCCATCTGACATATAGTTAAAATAAGTGGCGGCACCTTGTTATTGCATCATGGAACAGAGAGGGAGATATGACAATTACGCTGTGCAAAGCTTGCGGTACCTCCTATGAATTTAGCGAAGTCCCTACACAACAACATTGCCCGATCTGCGAAGACGAGCGTCAATTTGTTCCTGTGGGCGGGCAGCAGTGGATTACGTTAAATAAGCTTAACGCATCGCATAACAATAAGTGGCAGCAGCATAACAGTGGGCTTTTTAGCATTCGCACCATCCCCAGTTTTGCCATTAACCAGCGTGCATTTCTGCTGCGTACGCCGCAGGGCAATATTCTGTGGGACTGCATCGCCAACCTCGATGAGGCGACAAAAACGCTGGTTTCCGCGCTGGGTGGGCTGAAAGCCATCGCTATCTCACATCCGCATTACTACAGTTGTATGCAGGATTGGGCGGCGGAGTTCAAGGCGCCAATCTATCTGCATGGGGATGACCGCCAGTGGGTCATGCGCGACAGCCCGTGGATTACCTTCTGGGAGGGAGATAGTCTGCAACTGATAGCCGATGCCAGTCTGATTCGCCTTGGTGGGCATTTTGCTGGTGGCTGCGTCCTGCACTGGGCGCAGGGCGACGGCCTGCTATTATCCGGCGATATAGTCCAGGTTGCGCCGGGAGCTAACGCCGTTTCTTTCATGTGGAGTTATCCCAATATGCTGCCGCTGCCGGCTGCCACGGTGAGTGATATCCTCCGACGTCTCGACGGGGTGAAGTTTAGTCAAATCTACGGCGCGTTTGAAGGGCGGGAAATTCTGGTTAATGCCCAAGAAATCGTACGTCAATCGGGGAAAAAGTATGTGGCATGTTTGGCCAGACATAGCGTCTAGTTATGCCGGGCTCTCTTTAGGACGAAAAAAAACTGAATCGGAAGTATTCTTGAACCAGTAATATGCCCGGCGAAAGTTCATGAGGAATTGGCCATGAATATTTCTGGTCTTAAGCGACACTTATTATTTTGTGTTAATGTTTCTGGTTTATTTACCACAAAAATGATAATCGATAGTCTGCTTTGTGCATTGCTTGTAGCGGTTTTTTACAATGAGGTTTATATCATGGTTTTCTTCGCCAGCGAGTCACTTACCGTGGTGCAATAAATATTCTATGGAAAGTCATTAAAGGCATGGCGAAGAGCGTCAGCGCGGGGGGCGTTTCTTGTTGTGTCTGTACGCCCCTGTGACGGGGCATGATTGAAAATTATAATAGAAAGTCTTTTGATAGAAGTAGGGAATAATATTTGAGTTATTAATATTTCTTTTTGAATGTGTTTTTTTGTTTTTTTCGATCCTTGATATAGGAGATGAAAACAGCAATAGCAAGTAACAAAAGAATTATCACAATAATAACGAAAAATAAATTTTCCATTTGAGATATCCTCAGGAATGAAGATCGGCGATTTTATTGTTATGGCGAAGAATCTACCTCTCTACCAGGAAAAATCCTAGTAAAAAATACGCGTCGGATAACAAAAAGTATAACCGAATGATGGTTCATAATAGAGGTGGCATTAAATTCCGAATTCCAGCGGCAGAAACGCTATTTTCTATAGCTAATTACTATTATTTCCCTTTGATGACATCCTGAAGGCACAAGCGTTCTCAATCCTGGCGCTGGCAAGGAAGCTGCCTGTGGCTACCACATAGACGGGCCTTTTGCCTATTCAATAAATAGGTATTTTCGATGCATCTTTCTTCATTGCCGCTTTATCTACGCGCTTATCCTAATAACTTATTATTTATCAATCTATTAATTGCAAAAAATGCGGCCTGATAACCTCTCGACCAGGGTCTATGCTTATAGAAAAGCGTAAAAAGGGGCGAAATGGCCGAATACCCCTGTTCCCGCAGGGTTGAAGTGATAATCATTATCACTAACATGAGGGTAGGGCCCGATAGCGGCAATCGATGAGGTAGAGCGATGGAATTACAGACAAGCACCTTTAATCCCGACGATTTTAACTGGCAGGGGCTGACGATGACCCCCGCGGCGGCGGCCCATATCCGCGAACTGATGCATAAACAGCCGGACAAGCAGGGGCTACGTCTGGGAATCAAAACCAGCGGCTGCGCCGGTTTTGGCTACGTGCTGGAGATGATTGCCGAACCGGCGGACGACGACCTGCTGTTTGAGCGCGACGGCGCGAAGCTGTTTGCGCCGCTGCAGGCGATGCCGTTTATTGATGGCACCGAACTGGATTATGTTCGCGAAGGCTTAAATGAAATATTCAAGTTTCATAACCCGAAAGCGCAGCACGAATGCGGCTGCGGCGAAAGCTTCGGGGTGCAGGCGGAGTAACTATGTCTCGAAATACTGAAGCAACTGACGATGTCAAAAGCTGGACCGGCGGCCCGCTCAACTATAAAGAAGGCTTCTTTACTCAGCTACAAACCGATGAGCTAGCCAAAGGCATTAACGAAGAGGTGGTTCGCGCGATTTCCGCGCGTCGTAATGAACCTGATTGGATGCTCGAATTTCGTCTCAACGCTTTTAAGGCGTGGCAGGAGATGGAAGAGCCGCACTGGCTGAAAGCGCATTACGATAAGCTCAATTATCAGGATTACAGCTACTACTCGGCGCCATCCTGCGGTAACTGCGATGATACCTGCGCCTCGGAACCCGGCGCGGTACAGCAAACCGGGACGAATACCTTCCTGACGAATGAAGTCGAGGAAGCCTTTAACCTGCTTGGCGTACCGGTGCGTGAAGGCAAAGAAGTGGCGGTGGACGCCATTTTCGACTCGGTATCTGTGGCGACCACCTACCGCGAGAAGCTGGCGGAGCAGGGGATCATCTTCTGCTCCTTTGGCGAAGCGATTCACGATCATCCGGAACTGGTGAAAAAGTACCTTGGTACCGTAGTGCCGTGCAACGACAACTTTTTCGCCGCGCTGAACGCCGCGGTCGCCTCTGATGGCACCTTTATCTACGTGCCGAAAGGCGTGCGCTGCCCGATGGAACTGTCGACCTATTTCCGTATTAACGCCGAGAAAACCGGCCAGTTTGAACGTACGATTCTGGTCGCCGACGAAGGTAGCTATGTGAGCTATATCGAAGGCTGCTCGGCGCCGGTACGCGACAGCTATCAGCTGCACGCGGCGGTGGTGGAAGTCATCATCCATAAAGATGCGGAAGTGAAGTACTCCACCGTGCAGAATTGGTTCCCCGGCGATAACAATACCGGCGGCATCCTTAACTTCGTCACCAAGCGCGCGCTGTGCGAAGGCGAAAACAGCAAGATGTCGTGGACCCAGTCGGAAACCGGTTCGGCCATTACCTGGAAATACCCGAGCTGCATTCTGCGCGGCGATAACTCGATCGGCGAATTCTTCTCGGTGGCGCTGACCAGCGGCCATCAGCAGGCGGATACCGGGACCAAAATGATTCATATCGGCAAGAACACCCGCTCGACCATTATCTCAAAAGGGATCTCCGCCGGACACAGCCAGAACAGCTATCGCGGGCTGGTCAAAATTATGCCGACCGCCACTAACGCCCGTAACTTCACCCAGTGCGATTCGATGCTGATCGGCCCGGACTGCGGGGCGCATACCTTCCCCTATGTCGAATGCCGCAATAACAGCGCCCAGCTGGAACACGAAGCCACCACCTCGCGTATTGGCGAAGATCAGCTGTTCTACTGTCTGCAGCGCGGTATTAGCGAAGATGATGCGATCTCGATGATCGTCAATGGATTCTGTAAAGACGTGTTCTCAGAATTGCCGCTGGAGTTCGCCGTCGAAGCGCAAAAATTGCTGGCTATTAGCCTTGAACATAGCGTCGGCTGATAATTAAGGAAAAAAGATGTTAAGTATTAAAGATTTGCAAGTCGCCGTAGAAGACAAAGAGATCCTGCGCGGGCTGAACCTTGAGGTGCGCCCCGGCGAAGTGCACGCGATCATGGGCCCTAACGGCTCAGGGAAAAGTACGCTCTCGGCGACGCTCGCCGGACGGGAAGATTACGAAGTCACCGGCGGCAGCGTCGAGTTTAAGGGCAAAAACCTGCTCGAACTCGCCCCGGAGGATCGCGCCGGGGAAGGCATTTTTATGGCTTTTCAGTACCCGGTGGAAATTCCCGGCGTCAGTAATCAATTTTTCCTGCAAACCGCGCTCAATGCGGTGCGCGGCTATCGCGGCCTGGAGGCGCTGGATCGTTTCGATTTCCAGGATTTAATGGAAGAGAAGATCAAACTGCTGAAGATGCCGGAAGATCTGCTAACTCGTTCGGTGAACGTCGGTTTCTCCGGCGGCGAGAAAAAACGCAACGATATTCTGCAAATGGCGGTGCTTGAGCCTGAGTTGTGTATCCTGGATGAATCGGATTCCGGGCTGGATATAGATGCCCTGAAGATTGTCTCGGAGGGGGTTAACTCGCTGCGCGACGGCAAACGCGCCTTTATTATCGTCACCCACTATCAGCGTATCCTCGATTACATCAAACCGGATTACGTCCACGTGCTGTATCAGGGGCGGATCGTCAAGTCAGGCGATTTTACTCTGGTCAAACAACTGGAGGAGCAGGGCTATGGCTGGCTTAGCGAACAGCAGTAACGCGTTGCAGCAGTGGCATCATCTGTTTGAAGCACAGGGCGAGGCGCGCACGCCGCAGGCCAATCAGCATCTGCAGCAGCTGTTGCGCCTGGGACTGCCGACGCGCAAACATGAAAACTGGAAATACACCCCGCTGGATACGCTGCTAAGCGGCACTTTTGTTGCAAGTCCGGCGACGCTCGGCGTGGCGCAGCGCGACGCGCTGGCGCTCAATCTCGACGCCTGGCGGATGGTGTTTGTCGATGGCCGCTTCAGCCCGGCGCTAAGTGACGATCTCGCCGCTAGCGGTTTTGACGTCAGTGTTGATAACCAGCGCCAGCATCTGCCGGAAGCGGTACAGCCGGAAGTGTTTCTGCATCTCACCGAAAGCCTGGCGCAGACGGTGACTCGCATCAGCGTGAAGCGTAACCAGCGCCCGGAAAAGCCGCTGCTGCTGATGCATATCACCAGCGGTCTGGCCGGCGACGAGCTTAATACCGCCCACTATCGTCATCATCTGGCGCTGGAGAGCGGGGCGCAGGCGACCATCATCGAACACTATACTAGCCTTGATGAGCAGCGGCATTTCACCGGCGGACGCCTGACCATGTCTGTCGCCGACAATGCCCATCTGCAGCATATCAAGCTGGCATTTGAAAATGGGCAAAGCTACCACTTCGCCCATAACGATCTGCTGCTTGGCCGCGATGCTTCGGCTTTCAGCAGCAGCTTCCTGCTGGGCGGCGCGGTGTTACGACACCATACCAGCACCCGTCTGGCTGGTGAAAACAGCAATCTGCGTATTAACTCGCTGGCGATGCCGGTGAAAAACGAGGTCTGCGACAGCCGCACCTGGCTCGATCACCGCGTTGGCTACTGCAACAGCCGTCAACTACACAAAACCATCGTCAGCGATAAGGGGCGGGCGGTGTTTAATGGCCTGATTAACGTCGCGAAACACGCGCTGAAAACCGATGGTCAGATGACCAATAACAATCTGTTGTTGGGAAGGCTGGCGGAAGTCGACACCAAACCACAGCTGGAAATTTACGCCGACGACGTCAAATGCAGCCACGGCGCTACCGTCGGGCGCATTGATGACGAACAGCTGTTTTATTTGCGCTCGCGTGGTATCGATCAACAGGCGGCGCAGCAGATGATCCTTTACGCCTTCGCCGCCGAGCTCACTGAAGCTATTAGCGATGATGCGCTGAAACAACAGGTGTTGGCGCGTATAGGCAAGCGCCTGCCGGGAGGAGATGCATGACATTTTCAGTGGAACGCCTGCGCGCCGATTTCCCGGTGTTGAGCCGCGAGGTTAACGGCCAACCATTGGTTTATCTCGATAGCGCCGCCAGCGCGCAGAAACCGGAAGCGGTGATTAACGCCGAAGCCGAGTTTTATCGCCACGGTTACGCTGCCGTCCATCGTGGTATCCATACCCTGAGCGCCGAAGCGACGGCGCGGATGGAGCAGGTACGCCAGCAGGCGGCCGCTTTCCTTAATGCCCGTTCGCCGGAAGAGCTGGTGTTCGTGCGCGGTACCACCGAAGGCATCAATCTGGTGGCCAATAGCTGGGGCGGGGCTAACGTCGGGGCTGGCGATAATATTATCGTCAGCGAGATGGAACACCACGCCAATATCGTGCCGTGGCAGATGCTCTGCGCCCGCGTCGGCGCCGAGCTAAGAGTGATCCCCCTCAACCAGGATGGCACCCTACAGCTCGACGTTATCCCCGGCCTGTTTGACAACCGTACCCGGCTGCTGGCGATAACCCAGGTGTCGAACGTACTGGGGACGGAAAACCCGCTATCGGCGCTGATCCCGCTGGCGCATCAGCATGGCGCGAAGGTGCTGGTGGATGGCGCGCAGGCGGTGATGCATCACCCGGTGGATGTGCAGGCGCTGGATTGTGATTTTTACGTCTTCTCGGCGCATAAGCTGTACGGGCCGACCGGTATCGGCGTGTTGTACGCCAAAGAAGCGTTGCTGCAGGAGATGCCGCCGTGGGAAGGCGGCGGGTCGATGATCGCCACCGTCAGCCTGAAAGAGGGTACCACCTGGGCGAAAGCGCCGTGGCGCTTTGAAGCCGGTACGCCGAATACCGGCGGAATTATTGGCCTCGGCGCGGCGCTGGACTATGTCAGCCAGATCGGACTTGAGCAGATTGGCGAATATGAGCAGACGCTGATGCGCTATGCTCTCGAGGAGCTGAAAAAGGTGCCGGATTTGACGCTGTACGGCCCGCAACATCGGTTGGGCGTCATCGCTTTTAACCTCGGGAAACATCATGCCTACGATGTCGGCAGTTTTCTCGATAACTACGGGATCGCGGTGCGCACCGGCCACCACTGCGCGATGCCGCTGATGGCGTTCTACCAGGTTCCGGCGATGTGCCGGGCATCGCTGGCGATGTACAATACGATGGAAGAGGTGGATCGGCTGGTGGCCGGGCTACAGCGGATCCACAAATTACTTGGTTAAAGGACGCGACTATGGCGGCATTACCAGACAAAGACAAATTGCTGCGCAACTTTACCCGCTGCGCCAACTGGGAAGAGAAGTATCTCTACATCATTGAACTCGGCCAGCGCCTGGCGCCGCTCAGCGCGGAAGAACACATCGCGCAGAACATTATTCAGGGCTGCCAAAGCCAGGTGTGGATCGTGATGGAGCAGGAGCCATCCGGCGTGATTACCCTTCGCGGCGATAGCGATGCGGCCATCGTCAAAGGGCTGATTGCGGTGGTCTTCATCCTTTACGACCGCATGACCGCGCAGGATATTAGCGAATTCGATGTGCGTCCGTGGTTTGAAAAAATGGCGCTGACCCAGCATCTTACCCCCTCCCGCTCGCAGGGCCTTGAAGCGATGATCCGCGCAATTCGCGCGAAAGCTGCAAATCTTAGCTAGAATAAACAGGTAGATTTCATTCTGTTACGTGCGACGAAGGCGAGTGCTTTCGTCGCCGCGCAGATCCTGGCGTTTTATCAGCGAAAGAAGGAATCTCAGTATGAAACGCGCCTCTCTCATCACGATGACCCTTCTCGCAGCTCTGAGCGCGCAGCACGGCGCCTGGGCTGTCGATTATCCACTTCCCCCTGCCAACAGCCGTTTGATTGGCCAAAACCAATACTGGACGGTACAGGAAGGGGATCGCAACCTGCAGGCTATCGCCCGCCACTTCGACACGGCGGCGATGCTGATTCTTGAAGCCAACGATACGATTGCGCCGGTGCAGCCGAAGCCGGGCACCCGGGTCTTAATCCCATCGCAGATGCTGCTGCCGGATGTGCCGCGTGAAGGCATTGTCGTCAACCTGGCCGAGCTGCGGCTGTACTATTTCCCGCCGGGGCAAAATCAGGTGCAGGTCTATCCCCTCGGCATTGGCCAGTTGGGGCTGGAAACGCCGGAGATGACTACCCGCGTCGGGCAGAAAATCCCTAACCCGACCTGGACGCCAACTGCCGGTATTCGCGCGCGCTCGCTGGAGAAGGGCATTAAGCTGCCGCCGGTGATCCCCGCCGGGCCTAATAATCCATTAGGCCGTTACGCCCTGCGGTTGGCCTACGGTAACGGCGAATATCTGATCCACGGTACCAACGCCCCTGATAGCGTCGGGCTACGGGTGAGCTCCGGCTGTATGCGGATGAATGCCGATGACATTAAGGCGCTGTTCAGCCAGGTGCGCGCCGGGACGCCGGTGCGGATTATCAATCAGCCGGTGAAGTTCGCGGTAGAACCCGATGGTAAACGCTACGTAGAGGTCCACAGGCCGCTTTCGCAAACCGAAGGGGAAAATACCCGGACAATCTCTTACTCGCTTCCTGCCGCGTTTCAGGCCTTTTCTGACGATAAAGCGGTGGATGATCTGCAGCTGAAAAAAGCGCTGTCGCGAAGAGCGGGATATCCGGTGGTGGTTTCGGAAGGGGCAGGCAGCGCGACGACGGAGCTGTCGGCGCAGAATAGCCAGCACAACGACGCTAAGCTGACGCAGTAGGGTAAAACGACAGGCAAAAAAAATGGCGCACAATGTGCGCCATTTTTATTACCAGAACTCTTACTTACGGTAAGAGTGAGCCTGGTTGTCCAGACGCTGGTTAGCGCGAGCTGCGTCGTCTTTAGCAGCCTGAACGTCAGAACGCATTGCGTTCACGTCGTTGCTCAGCTGGTCAACTTTAGCGTTCAGAGTCTGAACGTCAGAAGACAGCTGATCGATTTTAGCATTGCTGGAGCAACCAGCCAGCAGAGTAGAACCCAGGATTACCGCGCCCAGTACCAGTTTAGTACGATTCATTATTAATACCCTCTAGATTGAGTTAATCTCCATGTAGCGTTACAAGTATTACACAAACTTTTTTGGGATGAGAATATTTTTTTTATCCGAATGCACTTATTTTTGATCGTTCGCTCAAAGAAGCATCGAATTCGTCGATCTGGTTTAAAAAGCGCTGTGAAAACAGAAGGCTTCCATCGGATTCATCTTAGATAATCTCTTATTAAATAGTAAAATCCGATTTGCATTTTTATTAAGAACAGCTAGGGAATGAATAAAAAAAAGCGCCCCAGAGGGACGCTTTAAAAAAAGATAAAATAACCTGTAAATTATTACAGCACGTGCACGGAGGCTGTGTTAGTGGTGCCGCTTGGAACCAGCGCGCCGGAAACCATCACAACCACGTCGCCTTTACGCGCCAGGCCGCTCTGCAGCGCCAGCTCTTTACCCAGGTGGTAGAAATCATCAGTAGAGGCGATCTCTTTCACCAGCTGCGGTACCACGCCTTTGCTGAGAACTAACTGACGAGCGGTGGTTTCGTTGGTGGTCAACGCAAGGATAGTGGCGTCCGGGAAGTATTTACGCACTGCGCGCGCAGATTTACCGCCCTGGGTGGCGACGACGATCAGCGGCGCTTCCAGTTTCTCAGCGGTTTCAACGGCGCCGCGGCAAACCGCTTCGGTAATGCGCAGTTTACGGTTGTCGTTGTTGTAATCCAGACGGCTGGTCATCACGCGGTCGGTACGCTCGCAGATGGTCGCCATAATGGTAACGGCTTCCAGCGGGTATTTACCTTTCGCGGATTCGCCGGACAGCATAACGGCATCGGTGCCGTCGAGGATGGCGTTAGCGACGTCGCCTGCTTCAGCGCGGGTCGGGCGCGGGTTTTTGATCATGGAATCCAGCATCTGGGTCGCGGTGATAACGACTTTGCGCGCGCGGATACATTTTTCGATGATCATCTTCTGCGCGAAGATAACTTCTTCAACCGGGATTTCAACGCCCATATCGCCGCGAGCAACCATGATGCCGTCAGAAGCTTCGAGGATTTCGTCGAAGTTGTTCAGACCTTCCTGGTTTTCGATTTTGGAGATGATCTGGATGTTTTCGCCGCCGTGCGCCTTCAGGTGCTCGCGGATTTCAACGACGTCAGAACGTTTACGGATAAAGGAAGCCGCAACGAAATCAACGCCTTGCTCACAACCGAAGATCAGGTCCTGCTTGTCTTTGTCAGCCAGCGCCGGCAGAGCGATGGAAACGCCCGGCAGGTTAACGCCTTTGTTCTCGCCGAGGTCGCCGTTGTTCAGCACTTTACAGATAACTTTGTTACCTTCGATAGCGGTCACTTCCATGCCGATCAGACCATCGTCGACCAGCACGGTGTTGCCGACGCTCAGGTCGGTGGTGAAGCCTTCGTAGGTCACCGCAACGATTTCATTGTTGCCGACCACGGACTTGTCAGTGGTAAAGGTAAAGGTCTGGCCCGCTTTCAGGGAGACGTCGTTGCCGCCTTCCAGCTTAATGGTGCGGATTTCCGGCCCTTTGGTATCCAGCAGGATTGCGGCTTTCTTACCGGTTTTGTTCATCACATTGCGCAGGTTCTGGATGCGCTGACCGTGTTCCGCATAGTCGCCGTGAGAGAAGTTCAGACGCATGACGTTCATGCCCGCGTCCAGCATTTTGGTCAACATCTCTTCGGATTCGGTTTTCGGACCGATGGTGCAAACAATTTTGGTCTTTTTCATGACAGTCTTAGTCTTTAAGTTGTGAAGGATATGGAAATCTCGCTCCGGGGGCGCACTGCCGCGGAGTCAAACCTGTGTTACGAAAGTTGCAATGCCACGCTCTAAGGATAGGTGACAACAAAAGAGCGTGCAGAAGAATGTGTGCTGGCGGTTCAGCCCATGAAAAGTGGCAATGTTTTGTACGTTTTTTTGTGCAGTCCAATGCGCTGAAACCATTCAAGAAAGAATCGAGGCGCATTATACGCTGCCGAAACCAAAAAGGAAAATAAAAACGGCGTTTCATTTTTAGTGTGATTAATGTAACAAAATTCACACGATTTGCTCGCGAACCTGCAACACACTTTTGCCGCAGCGGATCAGATTAAACGGCGTTTTATCATATTTACTAACCGATTAAAGGCAGTAAAACGCCTCATTGAACGAAAAAAATAGCGCAGTTTGCTTTATTATAAAATCGTATCAATAATGAATTGATTGATAATGATAATTTAAGAGTCTTAATAATGGGAAATAAAGCGAAAGACGACGAGCTCTATCAGGAAATGTGCCGCGTAGTGGGTAAGGTGGTATTGGAAATGCGCGATCTTGGCCAGCAGCCAAAACATATTGTTATTGCCGGTGTTGTACGCACCGCGCTGGCAAATAGCAAAATTGAACGTTCCGCGCTAACCCGCGAGGCGATGGAAAGGGTGATTCATGCGTTATCGGGGCACTAATCGCCGCGCCCCGACATAAGTAATGCTTAAGAGATAACGAACCGAATCACCGCTTTCACCGCAATCTCGCAGTGGTGTGAAACCATTGCTTCGTCGTCGATTTCAGGCAGCGGATCGTCGAGGTACAGGCTACTGAAGGTATAAAAATTCGATACCTGATAGAAGCTGAAGCTGCTAATCAGCCGGTGCACGTCGCGCGCCTGCAGACCGGCCTGGAAAATCCCCTGTTGCTGGCCGCGTTGTAAAATATCCTCGATTATCGACAACGCGGTACGGTTCAGCGGCTTCAGCTCCTCTGAGCCCTTGAGCCACTTCCCGCGCTGCATGTTTTCCATGCAGATAACCCGCATATAGTCGGCATGCGTGGCGTGATAGCGCACGCTCCATTTCACCAGTTGCGCCAGCGCCTCTACCGGCGGCAGATGCTCCAGCCCCAGCTGTTGTTCCGTTTCACGGATCTGCGCATACACATGTTGCAGTACCGCCTGGTACAGCTGCTCTTTGCTCTTGAAGTAGTAAACCACCATACGCTTGGTGGTTTGCGCCTCGATGGCGATCTGCTCCATACGCGCGCCGGGAAGGCCATATTCGGCGAACACGGTAATGGCGGCGGCGAAGATGCGCTCTTTCAGGGATTGTGCTTCATCATGAGCAACGAGGGACATAACGACTCCTTTTTCTGTGGAGACAAAAAATACACATAATGATCACAATTCAGCAACCAAATCTGGCGCCTGTGAACCAAATGATACATAGTCAGTGCTCATGTCGAATGATGACCCGAGGACTCTTATGTTGCGTTCCATCGCTACCGTTTCGATATCCGGTACTTTACCTGAAAAGCTGCACGCTATCGCCGCGGCCGGTTATCAGGGCGTTGAAATCTTTGAAAACGATCTGCTCTATTATACGGGCACGCCGCGCGATATTCGCAACCTTGCCGCTGAATTAGGGCTAAAAATCACGCTTTTTCAACCCTTTCGTGATTTCGAGGGCGCCAGCCGCGCGCAGTTTGCCGCTAACCTGCAGCGGGCGAAGCGGAAATTCGCCCTGATGCATGAATTAGGCTGCAACACCATGCTGCTCTGTAGCAACGTTCAGCCGGACTGTTCTGCCGATATCGAACTGCAGGTCGCCGACCTGCGCGCGCTGGCTGAGCTCGCCGAGCAGGAGGGGATTATCATCGGCTACGAGGCGCTGGCGTGGGGAACCCACGTCAACCGCTGGCGTCAGGCATGGGAACGGGTGCAGCGGGTGAACAGCCCGGCGATGGGCATTGTGCTTGATAGCTTCCATATTCTGTCGCTCGGGGATGATCTACAAGGCCTTGCCGCGGTGCCGGTTGAGAAAATCACCTTCCTGCAGTTGGCTGACGCGCCGTTGATGAAGATGGATGTCCTTGAATGGAGCCGTCATTTCCGCTGCTTCCCGGGCCAGGGGCAACTGCCGCTGGTGGAATTCGCCTGTGAACTGACGCGCTGCGGCTATCGCGGACCCTGGTCGCTGGAGATTTTCAATGACGGCTTTCGCGCCTCACCCAACGGCACCACGGCAAAAGATGGCTACCGTTCATTGCTGTGGCTCGAAGAGCAGACCCGTCGGCAGCTTGCGGATAGCGACGCGGCGTTATTTTCGCCACCTGCACTACCGCACTATGACGGTCTGGAGTTTATTGAGTTCGCCGCTAGTCCGGCGGAGTCTACCGCGCTAGGCCAGCGCCTGACGCAGTTGGGCTTTAAGCTTCAGGGCAAGCATCGTTCCAAGCAGGTTGCGCTCTGGCGCAATGGCGAGGCGCGGGTGATTGTTAATGCGCAGCCGCACAGCTGGGCCGACCATTTTCATCAGCGCCACGGTGTCTCATTGTGCGCGATGGCGCTACGGGTAAGCCGCAGCGCGCCGGTTGTGGAACGCGCCCGCGCCTACGGTTATGCCACCTGGCAGGGGGATGCGGGGCCAAATGAGAGTTCGATCCCGGCGGTTTGCGCTCCGGATGGCAGCCTGATCTACCTGGTCGAAGCCGGTGACGATATCTACGCCCGCGATTTTCATTTACAGGCAGCGGCGCCGCGCGACGACTACCGCGGTATTGACCATCTCGCGTTAGGCATGGAGGCCGAGAGCCGCGACAACTGGATTATCTTTTTCCGTACGGTTTTCGGCTTCAGTCTCGAACATGAACAGACGTTGCCTGACCCGTATGGACTGGTGCGCAGCCTGGCGGTTCATAGCCCGCAGGGCGATATTCGTCTGGCGCTGAATATATCGCAAAGCCGAGCCACGCAGATTGCGCGTTCGGTCGCCTGTTATCAGGGGGCCGGGCTGCAGCACGCCGCTTTTGCCTGTCGCGATTTACCCGTAACGCTCGAAAGTCTGCCGCAGGCTGCGCTGAACGCGCTGCCTATCCCGGCGAATTACTATGAGGATCTGCTGGCGCGCTTTGGCGAAGAGCCGCAGGTAGAGACATTGCAGCGCCTGCAAATTCTCTACGACCGTGACGCCCGCGGCGGCGAATTCCTGCATCTTTATACCCGTCCATTCGTGGCGGGGCGCTTCTTCTTCGAATTGACCGAACGGCGTGACGGTTACGCCCAGTACGGCGCGGTAAATGCCGCCGTCCGCCTTTCGGCCATGCAGTACAGTTAAACGTAGCAAATGGTTCACAACACAACATCACAAACACAATAACAACATTCATCTGTACTCAAGACAGGAAACGACTATGAATTCTTATAGCCATAACCAGGCGACGGCGGCGGATACTGCGACTACCGCGCCTCGCTCCCGGCGGCGTATCGGGATCCTGGCGCTGCTGGCCGTCGGCACGATGATTAACTATCTCGACCGCACGGTGCTCGGTATCGCAGCGCCGAGACTGACCGCCGAGCTCGGCATTGATGCCGCCATTATGGGAATTGTCTTTTCGGCCTTTGCCTGGACCTATGCGCTGGCGCAAATTCCCGGCGGTATTTTCCTCGATCGCTTCGGCAATAAGGTGACCTATTTTCTCTCCCTGGCGCTGTGGTCGCTGTTCACTTTATTTCACGGTATGGCAATTGGCTTGAAAACGCTGTTGCTGTGTCGTTTTGGGCTTGGCGTCAGTGAAGCGCCCTGTTTTCCGGTTAACAGCAGGGTAGTGAGTACCTGGTTTCCGCAGCAGGAGCGCGCGAAGGCCACGGCGGTCTACACCGTCGGCGAATATCTCGGGCTGGCCTGTTTCTCGCCGCTGCTGTTCTGGATTATGGGCAGCTTCGGCTGGCGCGCGCTGTTTATTAGCGTCGGGGTTGTTGGCATCCTGTTCGCGCTGGTCTGGTGGCGTTGCTACCGTGAACCCCATCAGGATAGCCGCCTGAGCGACAGTGAACGCGAACATATTCTTCGCGGCGGCGGACTGGCTAGCGCGCAGCAGCAGCAAAACGCTTTTAGCTGGCCGCTGGTGCGCCAGCTGGTGGCAAAACGACAGGTGATTGGCGCCAGCGTCGGTCAGTTTGCCGGTAACACCGTGCTGGTCTTTTTCCTGACCTGGTTTCCAACGTATCTGGCGACCGAGCGCCACATGGCGTGGTTGAAAGTAGGCTTCTTCGCCATCTTGCCGTTTCTCGCCGCAGCGGGTGGCGTGCTGTTTGGCGGCTGGCTCTCCGACAAGCTGTTGAAAGCCACCGGTTCGGCCAATCTGGCGCGTAAGCTGCCTATCGTCGTCGGGCTGATGATGGCCAGCAGCATTATTTCCGCCAACTGGCTGCCGAGCGACCTGGCGGTGATCCTGATGATGTCTTTTGCCTTTTTCGGTCAGGGTATGGTTGGCCTTGGCTGGACGCTAATCTCCGATATCGCGCCGCAGGGGATGGGCGGGATAACCGCCGGCATCTTTAATTTTTGCACCAATCTGGCGGGGATCCTCACGCCGCTGATTATCGGTTTTATCGTTGCCGCTTCCGGTAGTTTTTTCTACGCGCTGGTCTATATCGGCGGCGCGGCGCTGCTTGGCGTGGTGGCGTATCTGTTTATTCTTGGCGATGTCAAACGCATCGAACTTTCGCAGTAACGACAGGAGTAGGGCATGATCATTAGTGGTCATACGCGGCTGATAGCGCATCTTGGTTATCCGACCGCCAGTTTTAAAGCGCCGATGATTTATAACCCATGGCTGGCCCATTGCGGGGCGGACGTCAAAGTGGTGCCGATGGGGGTGAGGCCGGAGGATTACGCGGCGCTGGTGCCAGCGCTGTTTTCCATGACCAACATCGTCGGCGCGCTGGTCACCATGCCGCATAAAATGGCGACCTGCGGGTTGGTCGACCAGCTGAGCCCGACGGCGGCAATCGCCGGCGCCTGCAATGCCATCCGCCGCGAAGCCGACGGCAGCCTGCGCGGCGATATGTTCGATGGCGCAGGCTTTGTGCTGGGGATTACGCGCAAAGGCTTTCAACCACAAGGGGCGAGGGCGCAGGTGTTCGGCTGCGGCGGCGTCGGCTCGGCGATTGCCGCATCGCTGGCGGGCGCCGGGGTCAGTACCTTGACGCTGTTCGACACCTGTGTAGCCGCCGCCGAGGCGCTGGCGCAGCGGCTGCATCAGCACTATCCACGTCTGGAGATCGTTCTGATGCAGCGCGATCCCGCCGCGCAGGATCTGGTGGTCAACGCCACGCCGCTGGGCATGAAAGCGGATGATCCGCTACCGCTGGATGTTTCGCGCCTGTCGCCGCGTACCTGGGTCGGCGAGGTGGTGATGAGCGTTGAATATACTCCGCTACTGCGGGCGGCGCAGGCGCTGGGGTGCCCGATTCAGCGCGGTACCGATATGCTGTTCGAGATGATCCCGGCCTATCTCGAGTTCTTCCAACTGCCGGTGGCGACGCCGGAACAGCTGCGCGAACGGGCGGAAATTCGCTACTGAATCAGCAAAAAAGGCGTTACCCTAGCGCTATATTCTCATCTTTATAGCGATTGTTGTGATGACCACTTCATTGACGCTGTTGGCGGCGGGAAGCCTGAAAAGCGCTTTCCTCCCGCTGCTGGCGCGATTTCAGCAGCTTAGCGGCATTCTGGTCGAGGCGCAGTTCGGCCCGGCTGGTCTGCTGCGCGAACGCATTGAAGGCGGCGAACGCTGCTCGCTGTTCGCCAGTGCGAATACCGAACACCCTCAGGCGCTGCTGCAGGCCGGGCTTGCGATAAACTGCTGTTCGTTTGCCGCTAACCGACTGATGCTGACCGTGCGCCGCACGCCTGATACCGATCGCGCTGACTGGCTGGCGTTACTGCACGATTCTCGGCTGCGGCTGGCGACCTCGACGCCGGGCTGCGATCCTTCCGGCGATTACACCTGGCAGCTTTTTGCCCGTCTTGAGGCCAGCTATCCGGGCCTCGGACGGACGTTGATGGCCCGGGCGCAGCAGCTGGTCGGCGGTCGGGCGTCGCTCACTGTACCGTCGGGCGCTACCGCAGGGGCATGGCTAATTGGCGAAGACTTTGCCGACCTGTTTATCGGCTACGCCCACTATGCGGTTCAGATGACGGAGAGCGCGCAGTTTCGCACGCTACTGATTCCCGAGCCGTGGAACATTCGCTGCGAGTATCAGCTGGCGCAAATTGAGGAGAGCGCTGCCGCGCGGCAGCTACGGCGCTATATAACCGCAGAAGAAGGGCAGATGTTTCTGCGCGCGGCAGGATTTTTGACCGTTAGCGATGGATCGTAAACTGCGGCGCCAGTAACGGCACTGCGCTACCGGGATGGTCGATTTTGTGAACCGGCAGGCCGTAGGCACGCTGCAGGTTCGCTTCGCTGAGTACCGCGAACGACTCTCCCGCCAGCCATTCGCCGCCGGGCAACAGCAGCAGGGTGTGGCTGGCTATCTGCAGAGCATGAGTCGGGTCATGGGTGGTGAATACCACGGTGCGCCTCTGCCGATGAGCAAGATTGCTAATCAGCTGTAATACAACCTGTTGATTAGCCAGATCCAGCGCCGAACAGGGTTCGTCTAACAGAATATTTTGACTGGCGCCGACCAGCGCGCGGGCAATGAGCACCAACTGCTGCTGGCCGCCGGACAGAGCGCGAAACACCTGATTGGCCAATGCGGCGATCCCCAGCAGCGCCAGCGCCTGTTGAACCTCCCGCTCATCTTCCGGCCCCGGCTGCGCGAACAGATCGACGAGTCGCGCGCGGCCCATCAGCACCACATCGCGTACCCGCCAGCCAAACGCCGGGCGGAACGATTGCGGCACGATGGCGATGCCGCCTTCTACGTTAAACTGCCCGCCGAGCGGCGGCAGGACGCCGGTCAGGGTATCCAGTAGCGTACTTTTGCCGCGACCGTTGGCGCCCAGTATCGCCCAGATTTCCCCGTGACGGCACTGCATGGACAGCGGGGCGAAGAGCGGCTGACGATGGCCGTAGCGCAGGGCGTTCAGTGATAATGAAATGTTCATTGGGCCACACCGCGGCGTTGGGACTGAATCAGTAAAAGGGTAAACAGCGGCGCGCCGAGCAGGGCGGTAATAATGCCAATCGGAATCTCCGCCTGGGTTAACGTGCGCGCCAGGTCGTCCACCACCACCATAAACGCGCCGCCTAGCCAGAATGCCGTTGGCAGCAGGCGGCGGTGATCGGCGCCGACAAGCAGTCGCGCCAGATGCGGAATAACCAGCCCGACCCAGGCGATGCTGCCGCTGACCGCGACCTGGGCGGCGACCAGCACCGCGCAGCAGACCAACACTCCGCGGCGCAACTTGACCACCGAAACGCCAAGACCGCGCGCATCTTTATCCTCCAGCGCCAGCAGGTTGATACGCCAGCGCAGCTTTAGCAGGATAACGGCGGCGACGGCGACCGGCAGCGCCATGGACAGCACTTTATGCCAGTTGGCGGTGGCAAAGCTGCCGAGCAGCCAGAAAACGATATTCGGCAGGGTTTCTTCCGTATCGGCAAGGTACTGCATCAGGCTGACCAGCGCGGCAAAGAAACCGCTGAGAATAATGCCGGAAAGGATCAGCGCCAGCGTGTTTTCACGCCCCTGCAGCGTGGCGATGAGATAAACCAGCGCCAGCGCGGCGAGGCCGAAGAAGAAGGTGCAACCCATCATCGATACGATGTCGAAGCCCAGCAGGATAGCAAGCGTGCCGCCGAAGGCGGAGCCGGAGGTTACCCCGATGATATGCGGGTCGACCAGCGGGTTATGGAATACGCCCTGTAACGTCGCACCGCATAGCCCCAGCGAGCCGCCGGCCAGCAGCGCCATCGCTACCCTGGGAAGTCTGACTGACCAGACGATCTGCCCGGCGACGCCGCTGCCGGGCGCGCCATGGGTAAGCTCATGAAGGACCTCATTCAGGCTGAGGTGGTACTGCCCCAGGCATAGTGAGGCGATAGCGATAAATAGCGTCGCCGCCGCCAGCCCGCCGTGCAGCAGCGCCCAGTGAAGGTTACTGCGCATTCGGCGTCCATTTCACGCGGTAGAAGCGTTGATAGTAATCCTGCGCTTTGGCATCGACATCGACATTCCGGTAGCGGGAAGGATAGAGCTTTTTCGCCATCCACAGCTCGCCTATCGCCAACGCCTCCGGCATCGGATAGCCCCAGGCCTTGGCGTATTCCGGCATCAGCCATACGCGGTGGTTTTTCACCGCGTCTATCGCTTGCCATTGCGGGTCGTTTTCAATCTGTTTGACCACCTGCGGATAGCGGTCCTGGACGAAGATAACCTCAGGGTTCCATTGCAGAATCTGTTCCAGCGAGACCTGGCGTGCGCCCTTGACCGTGGCGGCGGCGACGTTTAGCGCTCCGGCATGCTTCATCATCAGCCCGGTATATTTGCCGGAACCGTAGGTGTTGAGGTCCGGGTTGGCCATGTACACGCGCACCCGCTGGCTGTCAGGGATAGCGGCGACCGGGGCGTTAGCTTCTGCCCGCGCCGCGAAGGTGTAATCAATCAGCGCTTCGGCCTGGCTTTGGCGTTCGACCACTTCGCCAATCAGGCGGATCCCCTGTTTAAGGCCGTCGTTATAGGCCTGTTCTTCATTGGCCATTGTCGGGTTCATTTTGTTTTTCTCACCCGCCGCGTCCTGACGCAGGGATATCGCGACGACCGGAACCCCGGCGTTTTGGATCTGCTGGATCATCGCCTGCGGCGCGTAGTTAGCGACGAACACCACCTGCGGATGCAGTGCCAGCAGGCTTTCGATATTGACCTGAGTTAAATCGCCCGGCGTCGGCAGCTTTTCAATAGTGGGCATAAAGCGGAAAAACTGCGGCCCGAGCTGTTTTTTCCAGCTGCTTAACACGCCAACGATATCGTCGGCGGCATTCAACTGGACCAGGAGATTAAGCGTCTGGTGCTGCAGGACAACCGCGCGGGTGATGTGATCCGGCAGCGTAACCTGGCGGCCCAGCTGGTCGGTGACGGTGCGCTCGGCAAAAGCCTGGCTGGTGAACAGGCTGGCGCAGCACAACGTCAGCGCCAAAAGTAAACGGTGTGGTGACATGGATTGACCCGGTTGGATAAGAATAATCGATGTATATTAAATTATATAGCGGTGCCGGGTGCAAATAATTACTGCGTTCCCACCTTGTTATGGCCGGCAGCGAGCTTGAGGTCCCGCCGGGAACAAAGCATCCACATCTTGCGTATCGATGGGCTTTGGCCTACGGTAAATCCACCACCAATTTATTTACGCGCCGTTATGTCTTATCCATCCCGCTTATTAAGTGATATCCCCGGTATTCGCTACGCTTTTCTTGATGTGCACGAAACCGCCGCCTTTCCGTACAGCGAAATGGCGCCGGTGAAGTTGGTGCACGGCAATGTGGTTCATCACTATCAGGGGCCGCAGGCAGAGCGGCCGCACGCCGATGCGGTGTTTACGGCCCTGCGTGGGCAAAAGGTCGGCGTCGTTACCGCCGACTGTTTACCGTTATTGATGGCCTCGCGGGATGGGCGCTATGTTTGCAGCGTGCATGCCGGCTGGCGCGGAGCGGCGAGCGGCATTATTGAAAACAGCCTGGCGCTGTTTCACCAGCATCAGGTGGCGCCAGAAGAAATAGTGGTGGTCTGCGGGCCGCATATTCACGCCTGCTGCTATGAGGTTTCGGCCGAGTTTTATCAAACGCTGTTGACCATGCCGGCGGGCGAATTGATACGACGCTACAGCGACGAGCTCTTTCATCAGCGCCTCGCTCCGCCAGAAGCGGGGCAAGCGCGGGCTAGCGGTAGCGATAATCTGTGGTTCGATCTCCGCGCGCTGGCGCAACGGGTGCTGCAACAGGCCGGGGTGGCGGCGGAAAATACCGAATGGCTGGGGAGCTGTACCTACTGCACGCCGCAGGCGCTCGGCTCCTACCGTCGGCGCACCCATTTTCCGGCGGCCAAAACCTTCCAGTATTCATGGATTATGCGCGAATGAGATAAAATGATGTTTGCTGATGTGTAACATCGGCGCACGCTTGCTATCTCTACGGTCCTTCAAACAAGGAGGATCGTAAAATGAAAGCTAACTCAGTTGTACTGGCCCTGACCCCGCTGCTGGCCGCCAGCGCTTTTTCCGCCCATGCAGGACCGCAAGCCCAGGCGGTATGCGGCTACAGCCACACCCTTGGCGACGACGCGATTATGATGTTCGGTATGCCAAACCAGGCGATGTGGCATGATTTCTTCGGCAATATCCACACCGACGCGGTCTCAACCTATCAGACTCTGCGCGCGCAGCCGGAAACCACCTGTGATAACAAGGCCGACAGTTCTGCTTACTGGGCGCCGTCGATGAAGTTGCCGGATGGACAAATTGTCACTCCGGCTTATCAGAAAACCTATTATCAGGCGACCAAAGTCGAACGGTATCCGCTGCATCCTTTCCCGTCGGGGCTGGAGCTGCTGGCTGGCGATCACCACGGCTCCGCGCCGAGCTCGCGGATAACCTTCCTGTGCGCCAACGGTAAAGGCTATAGCAACAAAGCCGGTGAGGTTTGCGGCCTGCGTAAAGCGGGAGATGCGGTGCAGTTTAATATCGGTATTCAGTTCCCCAACTGCTGGGACGGCGTTAACCTCAAGCCGAGCCATGACCACAGCAATGCCGCTTATGATGTCAACGGCGCCTGCCCGGCCGACTATCCGGTAAAAATCCCGACGGTCAATATGAATATCGCCTACGTACTGCCGCAGATTACGTCTCTGGACACGGCGAAAATTGAGCTGTCGATGGACCCGGTTATGAATGGTGATAAACGTGAAGAGAAGTGGGGCAGCATCTATACCGCCCATGCTGATTTCATGAACGGCTGGACGGTAGAAGGGGCGCACTTCATGACCGAACACTGTATGAATGAAGGCATGGATTGCGGTACCAACGTGCCTTATAGCTTCTCGCTGGCGGAAGAAAACGCGGTGGTTGAGAGCGCGCAGCCGAATGTTAACTTCGGCGCGCCCGAAGCGCTGCAAATTTCCGATAACTGGAAGAACGGCGGCCGCACCAGCAACCCGGAAACCCTCACCCTGGTGAAGTTTAAAATCCCGGCGCTGCCTAAAGATCAGGATGCGTCGCTGTTTAAATATCGCCTGCGTCTGTACGGCGGTAAGGTTGAAACCAACGGCGCGGACCAGATCTTCTTCTACCCGGCCAGTAATGACTGGAGCGCGGCGAGCGTGACCTGGAAGCATCGCCCGACCTGCAGCTACAATTCAGATGCTCAACTGTATCTCAATTCATCACGTGAGTATCGGATGGTGGATATCGATAAAGCGGTACGTAAAGCGCTGGCGGAAGGGAAAACCGAGATCTCCTGGTACATCGGCGGCGATCGTCAGGGTAACCACTATCAGTTTGACGCCGCATCGGCGCAGAAGCAGCCGATCCTGATGCTGGTTGGTTTTAAAACCACCCCGGAAATTTAATTCACAATAAAGGTAAGTTATTCCCGGTGGCGATGTCGCCACCGGGTTTTTAACCTACAACACCTTAAAGCCGTGGGTGCCATCGCGCGCCAGCTGTTCCACCAGGCCAAACTCCCAGTCGAGATAAGCCTGCATCGTCTCTGCGGTGTTATCGGTTCCTTCATATGGCCGTCGGTAGCGATCGCTGCGTGCTGTCGCTAGATGCGTTTCGCCCTGTTCCAGCGCCAGCCCGGCATTAATCCACGCCAGCGTCCCGCCGCTTAACAGCTGTACCGCCTTACCGGTCAATGCCGCGACTTCAGGCGCGGCGTAGCGGGCCAGCAGACTACTGCCGCATGTGACAACGTAACGTTCGGCGGGAGGGATGACTTCCAGCGCCTGACGCAGCTGTGAACGCACCAGCCACCAGGCGCCGGGGATATGCCGCGCGACATAGTTCGCGCTGGTGGTGAAATCCAGTACCACGGTGCCGGGTTCGCGCAATTGTTCCGCTAACTGCGCTGGGGTTATCTCCTCAGCCCGCGGTGCCGGCGGTACGTTGGCGGGCGGAACGCCGCGTTCGCTCAATTGCTCCACGCGGACATCGCGTAATACCGCCACTTCCCAGCCCATCTGCGCCAGCCAGGACGCCGCGATCGGCGCGCGTATCTCATCATCGGCGACCAGCACAATCCGCGCTCCGCGTACGCTGGCATAATGATCGGTTTCCTGCACCAGCTGGCCGCCGGGGGCATTCACGCTGTGCGGCAGATGGCCTGCGGCATACTCCTCGGGGCTGCGAACATCAAACAGATAGGTGGTGCGGCTCGGCTGCTGTTGCCAGCGGGCTAAAGTAGGGGCATCAATGAAGGCCACGCCAGCGCGCTCGGCCAACTGCGTCACTGCAGCCACGCGTTGCGCTGAGGCGCGGAAATCGGCGTCGTAGCGCCGCTGCTGGCCGTGCTCGAGCTCCAGTCCGGCTAAGGTCCAGCCGATGGTGCCGTTGCGCAGCGCGTAAACCGGATTGGCTAAACCGGCATTACGTAGCGATTGGCTGCCGATAATGCTGCGGGTACGGCCGGCGCAATTAACGATAACCGGCGTTTGCTGCGATGGCAGCAGGCCTTCGATGCGTAACGCCAGCTCGCCGCCGGGCACGCTGATGCTGCCGGGAATATTCATCGTTTGATATTCATCAAAACGACGCGCATCGACCACCACGACCGGCTGTGGACCCTCGATCAGCGCCTTCACTTCCTCGGCGCTCAACGAGGGTGTCTGGCGCTCGCTCTCTACCAGCTCGCCGAACGCTTTGCTCGGTGAGTTAACGTCCTGAAAGAGCTCGCCGCCGCTACGCTGCCAGCCCGTCAGGCCGCCTGCCAGTAGCGCAACATCCTGATAGCCCCAGCGTTGCAGCCGCTTAACGGCCTGCTCCGCGAGACCTTCGCCATTGTCGTAGAGGGTAATTGGCGTCGTCAGGCGCGGTACGCGGCGAAAAATCTCCAGCTCCAGCTTGCTGAGCGGCAAATTAGCGGCAAACAGCGGATGGTTAGTGGCAAATGCGGCCTCTTCGCGAACATCGATGAGCGCCACTTCCGCGCCATCGATCAGCGCCTGGCGGACCTCGGCTGGCTGGCGGTAATTGTAATCAGGCATATGAATTATCCTTTGAGAGATCCCAGATATTGGGCAAGTGACGGTTGGAGTAACCGGAGACGAAAGGTTTGGCGATCCCATCCGCGCTATAAACCGCACGCCTGACGCCGCCGATGTTAGCGCCATAGACGTGAATACTGATTGAGACGTGGTCCGCGAGCGCGTTACTCACCCGATGAATATCGCCATCGCGGGAAGAGACTTTTTCTACTTTGCCGGCAGAAAGCCGTTCAGCAGGACCATTGGCGATCGGTAAACCGCGCTCGTCGAGTCGATAGCGCTGATTTTCCTCCGCGCCGCGCAACATACCGATGGCCCCCCATACCCGATGGTCGTGGATAGGCGTCGATTGCCCCGGTCCCCAGACGAAGCTGACAATCGAAAAGCGTTGGCCGGAATCGACATGCAGCAAATACTGCTGATAGTGGTGGGGATGCGGCAGGGTGTACTCTTCCGGCAACCAGTCATCTTTTTGCACCAGCGAAGCCAGGCGCACGGCGACGGCGTCGAGCAGGGTGGCCTCATCGGTAAACTGGCGATGCAGGGCATCAAGGTCTTGAATGAACTGGCGTAATTTTTCCACTCGCGGTGCGGTCATGGTGATTTCCTGTGGTCGGGACTGGTCATTACGCTAGCAAAGGCGTTAATATAATTAAAATGCAATTTCCGCATATATTAATATGCAAAAATCACATTAAGGATTGTATGCGTATCGATGACATTGATGCTCTGCTGGCTACCGTGCAGTTTTCCTCTCTGAATCAGGCGGCGGAATACCTTGGCATTACCCAATCGGCGATTACCCGTCGGCTTCAGCGTCTGGAGCAAACCCTCAATGTGACGCTGCTGGAGCGCCAGACCCGGCCCCTGACGCTCACCGCCGCCGGACATCGGGTGTATGAGCAGTGCCTGAGCATCAAGCGGGAAACCAAAAAGCTGTACGGGCTGCTCGATCCGGAGGCGGAGCCGCAGGGCGTTCTGCGTCTCGGCGTGCCGCAGAGCGTGGCGGAAATCGCCCTCCAGCCGGCGCTGAGCGCGCTACGCCAGCAGTTCCCGGCCCTTGAGCCGCAGGTGACCTGCGGCTGGAGCGGGCTGCTGCAAAAACGGCTGGAGAGCGTCGAACTGGATGGCGTGCTGGCGATGGGACCACAACAGCAGCGCTTTGCTGACGGCTACAGCGGGAGACTGCTGTGTCCGCTGGATATCGTGGTCATCGCGGCGAAAAGCTGGCGACTGCACGCCGGAGCGCTGCGCGACTGTGCGCAGCGAGGCTGGATACTCAATCCCGACGGCTGCGGCCTGCGGGCCGGGCTAATCCGCGAACTGCACTCGCAGGGGCTGCGGCTGGCGCTGAACGTCGAGACCGCCGGCGCCCAGTTGCAAATCAGCCTGGTGGCGCAGGGGCTGGGGCTTGGCCTGGTGCCTCGCGCCGCGCTGGCCGCCAGCCCGTGGCGCGATGAAGTGTCCACGCTTGCGCTCGCGGATTTTCAGCCGCAAGTGCATCTGTGGCTGGTACAGGCGCAGAATCTGGCTAACCTCAGCCAGCCGCTGACTTTTTTCGCCGGTAAAGTGGTCCAGCAACTTAATGCATCTGACTGATACATATATGTTATTTTTATAAATGCTTATCTTGCATATTAAGTTATGATAAAAATGCATTTTGCTCATTAAGAGCCTGTGTATAGGGTAATGAAAACGCGCCGCCGCCGCGGCCCATTCATTACCTTACTACCAGGAGTTCTGTATGAGCATTCAGTTTCTCGGCATGATCGGCCACCGCCTGTCGTCGGAAACCATCGCCCCGGTAGGGCCGATTTTTGACCGTGATTATATTGTGCGCTTCGCGCAAACACATGAAGCCGCGGGTTTTGACCGCCTGCTGGTGGGGCACTGGTCCGATCAACCCGACGGCTTTTTGGTGACCGCGCTGGCGGGGTTGTCGACGCAAAAGATAGCTTTCCTGCTGGCGCACCGTCCCGGTTTTGTCTCGCCAACTCTCGCCGCGCGTAAATTCGCCACCCTTGAACATCTGCTTGGCGGCCGGCTGGCGGTACATATCATCAGCGGCGGCAATGACGCCGAGCAGCGCCGTGACGGCGATTATCTCGACCACGACCAGCGCTATGCGCGCACCGACGCCTTCCTCGATACCATCCGCCAGGTCTGGACCGCCGAACAGCCGGTGGACATCGACAATGATTTTTATCAGGCGCAACAGGCCTGGTCAGCTATTCGCCCGCTGCAGAAACCGCATATTCCCCTCTATTTCGGCGGTTCGTCGGAAGCGGCGATTACGGTGGCCGGTAAACACGCTAACGTCTTCGCGCTATGGGGGGAGTCGCTGGCGCAAACGGCGGAAACTATCCAGCGGGTACGGGCGGAAGCGGCAAAACATCAGCGCGAGATCGATTTCAGCGTGTCGTTCCGGCCGATTATCGCCGATAGCGAAGCGGAAGCCTGGGAGAAGGCCGAACATATTCTGCATGTCGCCACCGAGCGGGCGGCGCAGAGTGAGGGGGGCTTTAAAGCCAAGCCCGATAGCGTTGGCGCGCAGCGTCTGCGGGCCACGGCGGCGCAGGGTAAGGTGGTGGATAAACGCCTGTGGACCGGCATCGCGCAGCTGGTGGGCGGCGGCCACAATTCCACCGCGCTGGTCGGCACGCCGGAACAGGTGGCCGATGCGCTGCTCGACTACTACGACCTCGGCGTACGTAACTTCCTGATCCGCGGATTCGACCCGCTGAACGATGCGCAGGAGTATGGCAAAGCGCTGCTGCCGATCACCCGCGAAAAAGCCGCGCTGCGCGCCGTGGCGGAGCGCGCATCATGAGGCCTCACCCCAGCGATGACTGGGTGCGGCAGCTCGCGGAGATCCGCCATCTGATGACGGAGGAGGCGGCCAGCCTTGATGCCAGCGGCGATTTTCCCCATCGCAATATTGACGTTCTGCGCCGACGCGGGTTTTTAAGCCTTGCCGTACCGCAGCAGTACGGCGGACCAGGCGCCAGTTTAGCCAAGCTGCAACAGGCCATTGCCGCCATCGCCTGGGGCGAACCGGCGACCGCGCTGATTGTCTGCATGCAGTACCTGCATCATCTGCGGCTGGCGGAAAATGTCCATTGGGCTGAGCCGCTACGCCAGCGCGTGTTTGATGATGCGCTCACAAACGGCGGGTTGATGAATAGCCTGCGCGTCGAGCCGGATCTGGGCTCTCCGGCGCGCGGCGGTCTGCCGCAAACGATAGCCAGCCGGAACAGCCGGGGCTGGCTGATTAACGGCCACAAAATTTATACCACCGGGATCGAAGGGTTGAGCTGGCTGGCGCTGTGGGCGCGTAGCGACGACAATCCGCCGCTGGTCGGTAGCTGGCTGGTTCCTGCCGACAGCGAGGGCATCAGCGTAGTGAAAAGCTGGGATCACCTCGGCATGCGGGCCACCGGCAGTCACGAGGTGGTGCTGAAAAACGTGCAGGTATCCGCCGGGCACGCGGTAGACGTTTGGCCCGCCGACGAGCCGCCCGCGGCGGACGCCGAACAGTTTCGTCTGTTTGCCAACCGTCATACGGCGTTGCTGGCGGCGATTTACGATAGCGTGGCCCGCGCGGCGCGCGACTGGCTTGTCGCGTGGCTGGGTGCGCGGGTCCCCGTCAATCTTGGACAACCGCTTTCCAGTCTGCCGCGGGTACAGGAAAAAGTGGGGCAGATAGAGGGGCTGCTGCTGGTTAACCGCGCGCTGCTGGAAAATGCCTCGGAGCTGGGCTTTTCCGCTATTGAGGCCAATCTGGCGAAAGTCACTGTCACCGATAACGCCATTCAGGCGGTCAACCTGGCGCTTGAACTCACCGGTAATCATGGTTTAAGCCGGCAAAATCCTCTGGAACGCCACTATCGCAACGTCCTGTGCGGGCGGGTACATACGCCGCAGAACGACAGCGCGTGGCAGGCGGCGGGTAAACACGCTTTTCAACAACAAGGATAATTCAGATGCGCATACCTCATTTTACCCGCATAGCCGGGGCGCTAATGCTATTGACGCTGAGCGGCTATGTTGCGGCTCAGGAAAGAATCACCCTGCGAATTGCCGATCAAAAAGGCGGCATGCGGTCGCAACTGGAAGCTGCTAACGCCTTGCAAAACCTCGCTTACGATATTAAATGGGCCGAGTTTCCTGCCGCCGCGCCGCTGGCTGAAGCGCTCAACGCCGGCGCGGTTGACGTGGGGATTATCGGCGATGCGCCGCTGCTGTTCGCGCTGGCGAACGGCGCGCCGGTAAAAGCGATTGCCGTCGATAAGAGCAACCCGGCGGGGACCGCCGTGCTGGTGCCGCCCGGCAGCGCGTTAAAAAGCGCGTCGGATCTAAAAGGTAAACGCATTGCCACCGGTAAAGGATCGATTGGCCATTTTGTGGCGCTGAAAGCGCTGGAGCAGGCGGGGATTTCGCCGAAGGATGTGCAGTGGGTATTCCTTGGCCCGGTGGATGCGAAAGTCGCGCTGCTTAACGGTTCGGTAGATGCCTGGGCGACCTGGGAGCCCTATACCACGCAGTTGGTGAAAACCGCCGAAGGGCAGATTCTGGTGAGCGGCAAAGGGCTGCTGCCGGGTAATACCTTCCTGGCCGCCACCGATAATGCGCTGAAGGATCCGCAAAAGCGCGCGGCGCTTCAGGATTATCTCACCCGACTGGCCGGCGCCGAGCGTTGGGCTTATGCCAATCTCGATAGCTATGGCAAAACGCTGGGGGAGATCATTCGCTTCCCGGCGGAGATCGCCCGCGCGCAGTTTGCCAACCGCCAGTCGCAGTGGCAGCGGCTGGACGCGCCGACGGTCGCCCAGCAGCAGTCGACGGCGGACTTTTATCTTGCTAACGGCCTCATTCGCGCAAAGCTCAATGTAACGCCGACATTTGATAACGGCTTCAGCGTGCCCGTCGCGCCGGTTCATGCGGAGGCGGCGCCATGATGACCACACGTTTTACCCGTCGTCGTTTCTTACAGTTTACCGGCGGTCTGGCGCTGGCCGGGGCGTCTGCGCCGCTATGGGCTCACGATATGGCGGAGATGGCGAGCGGCGATGAACATCCGGCGCTGCGTCTGGCGCAGCCTTACAAAATCAAGCTGGCGATCAGCAAAAGCGCGGTGTGCCTGGCGCCGGTCGCCGTCGCGGAGCAGCAGAAGATTTTTAGTAAATATAATCTCGACGTTGAGTTTGTTAACTTCGGTAATTCGACGGATGTACTGCTGGAAGCGATTGCCACCGGCAAGGCCGACGCCGGGGTCGGCATGGCGCTACGCTGGCTGAAGGCGCTGGAGCAGGGCTTTGATGTCAAGCTCACCGCCGGGACGCACGGCGGCTGCCTGAATCTGCTGACGGCCAAAAACTCGCCTTTTAGCGCGCTGGAGAGTCTGAAAGGGCAAACCATTGGCGTCACCGATATGGCCGGGCCGGATAAAAACTTCTTCGCCATCTTGCTGAAACGCCACGGTATCGACCCGATTAGCGATGTGCAGTGGAAAGTCTATCCGGCCGACCTGCTCAGCGTGGCGCTGGATAAACGCGAAATCGCCGCCATCAGCGGCAGCGAACCCTTCAGCTATCGCCTGCTGGAAACCGGCAAATATCAGCTAATCGCCAGCAATATGACCGGCGATTACGCCAACCTTAGCTGCTGCGTGCTGGGCGTCAGCGGCTCCCTTGCGCGCGATCATAAACCGGCGGCGGCCGCGCTTACCCAGGCGATTCTGGAAGCGCACAGTTATGCCGCCGCGCATCCGGAAAGCGTGGCGCAATCTTTTCTCGCCCATGCGCTAAACACTAACGAAGCGGAGGTGAGCGGCATTCTTCACGGCCAGGGGCACGGCCATCATGCGGTGGGCGAGGCTTTTGTTAAAGAGCTGACGCAGTATGCCGTGGATCTGCAGCGGGTACAGGTCATCAAACCGGGAACCGATCCTCATCAGTTTGCGGAGAGTATTTATGTCAACGTTTTCGCCTGATCGCGCGCTCGCCCGACCGGGGCCCGGCGCTCTGCTCTGGACGGAGGGCGGGCTTGCCGCCGCGCTATGGCTACTGGGCGGCCTGTTCACGCAGGCCTGGCCCGATGCCGGTCGGCGCTGGCCGTTTAGCGAGGAGTGGGCGCTGGCGCAGTTCACTCTCGGCGGCGGCCTGCTGTTACTGACACTGAGTTACCGTTACTGGCGGCAGCGGGGGGCGCGTTTGCAGCGTGCCGGGAAATGGCTGGCGCTGCTGCCGGTGCTCTTCGCGCTATGGGAAGGGCTAACGGCCAAAACGGCGTTGTTGCCGGTGCCGTTTTTCGCTCCGCCGCAGGCGCTGGTTGAAGTGCTGCACGATGACTGGCCGCGGCTGCTTGATAGCCTGTTGCATTCGCTGGGGCTGCTCGGGCTCGGAGTGCTGCTTGGCACCAGCTGCGGGTTTATCAGCGGGCTGGCGATTGGCTGGTCTCAGCGTATTGGTTATTGGGTGCATCCGATTTTACGCCTGCTGGGGCCGGTGCCTTCCACCGCGCTGCTGCCGCTATGCCTGTTTATCTTTCCTTCAAGCTTCGGCGCCAGCGTATTTTTGATTGCGCTCAGCACCTGGTTCCCGGTCACGGTATTGACCTGGTCCGGGGTCATCGGTATCGATAAAGCGTGGTATGACGTGGCGCGAACGCTGGGAGCCAGCCAGCGATTTCTGATCCTGCGCGTGGCGATCCCCGCCGCCCTGCCGAACGTGTTTGTCGGCTTGTTTATGGGGCTTGGCGCGTCGTTTTCGGTGCTGATTGTCGCCGAAATGGTCGGCGTCAAATCCGGGATCGGTTTTTATCTACAGTGGGCGCAGGGCTGGGCGGCCTATCCGAATATGTACGCGGCGCTATTCGTGATGGCGTTGCTATGTTCCGGCCTGATTAGCGGGCTATTTATGATTCGCGATCGGCTGCTGAGCTGGCAGCGCGGAGGAATGCAATGGTAAGTGCCCAGACAATTTCGACCGGTGCGGCGGTGGCGGTAGGTCATCTTCATCATGCGTTTACGTTGGGCAAACAGACGGTGCCGGTGCTGGAAAATATCAGCCTGCAGCTGCGGCCAGGCGAGAGCGTTGCGCTGCTTGGCCCTTCAGGATGCGGTAAATCGACGCTGCTGCGCCTGCTGGCGGGGCTGGAGCCGCAGCAAAGCGGGCATATTGAGATTGACGATGCGGCGATGGGCGGACCGGGGCCGGAACGGATCCTCGTTTTCCAGGATCCGACGCTTTATCCGTGGCTGACGGTGCGGCAGAACGTGCTGCTGGGGCCGCAGGCGCAGGGGAAAAAGGGGCTGGAGCCGAAGGCCGATGCGTTGATTTCACGCATCGGGCTGCAGGCGTTCAGCGAGGCGTGGCCGCGGCAGCTTTCCGGCGGGATGGCGCAGCGTGCGGCGCTGGCGCGCGCGTTGCTCAATGAACCGCGTTTACTGCTGCTTGATGAGCCGCTGGGTAAGCTGGATTCGCTCACCCGCATCAGCATGCAGCGCGAACTGATTGCGCTATGGCAGCAGCAGGGTTATACCAGCCTGCTGGTCACTCATGATATCGAAGAAGCGCTGCTGCTATGCGAGAGAGTGCTGGTGATGTCGCCGCGGCCGGGGCGCATTATCGCTGAGTTTACGCTGCCGCTGGCGTTTCCCCGCCATCGCGACAATCCGCTGTTATTGCAGCATCGGCAGGATATTTTGCGTATCCTCGGCCAGGAAGAGGATTGGTAAGCCAGGTGCGTTGTCCGGTATTTCCCCGCAGCAGGGGTTGGGGAGAAGTAGCCCGGATAAGGCGCAGCGCGCCGCTATCCGGGGCAGGGCAAGGTTTAAAAATCCATTTTCACCGTAAACTGTACTTCACGCGGGTCGCCAATCTGGTTGCCGAGATTATTGGTGCCGATTGACGAGGTGTAATAGGTCTTATCGAACAGGTTCTTCACATTCACCTGTAGCGTTACCGGATACTGCAGCTTCATTTTGTAAGCCGCGAAGACGTCGGCCACCGCATAGCCCTGCAGATAATAATCCGCGCCGTTGGTGCCGGACCGTTTGCTGACCGCGTGGCCGCCGCCGCCAACGGTCAGGGTGTTGCTGTTATAGACGTTATGAATGTCATAGGTCAGGAACAGCGAACCGGTATGTTTTGGCACGTTCGGTAGCGGTTTACCGGCATAATCAGGATCTTCCAGCACTTTAGCATCGGTATAGCCGTAGCTGGCGATGATGCTGAGGTTATCGGTGAGCGAGCCCGCCAGATCCACCTCCACGCCGCGCGAGCGAACCTTACCCGCGGTCTTCGCCACCGTCTCGTCGCCGATACTTTCGGTATACAGCACGTTACGTTTATGAATATCAAATAATGCGATATTGGCGGTAATACCCTCTAACAGGTCGAATTTGGCGCCGACTTCGTAAGAGGTGGACTCTTCCGGCGGCAGTTCGCCGATGTAGCTGGCAATCGACGACTGCGGCATAAACGACTGGGCGACGTTAGCAAACAGCGACACGTTTGGCGTTACCTTGTAGACCAGGCCTGCCTTCGGCGTCCATTTCTCATCGCGGCTATCGGTATTGACGTTAAACGGTCGGCCTTTCCCGGCATACTGGGTGTAATACTGGTAGCGTACGCCGGCCACGGCAATCCAGTTGTCGGTCAGATACAGGGCGTCCTGCAGATAGGTTGCGTAGCTCTCCTGTTTGATACGCTGATCGCTATCGGCAGCGGAGACGGTATTACAGGTATCGAGAGTGCCGTAAACCGGATGATAAATATTAAAGCCTTTCACGTTCTTACAACGCAGCATATCGGTACGCAGCAGATCGTAATTCTCATAGGCGACGCCGGTCAGCACTTCATTATAAAAGCCGCCGATGACCACATTGCCTTGTAGATCGGCGCGGGTGGAATGCATTTTTTGCGTTGAGCCATGGGTACCGTCGACCCGGCGGGTCAGGTTGCCGGGCGCAGAATCATAGGCCATCACCCTGGCCTGATTATCGTTGTAGTGATCCTGGCTGTAGCTGTAATCAAAGCGCGCGGTCCAGGCGCTGTTAAGTCGATACTCGGCATTCAATTGGGCAATATCGGAATAACCATCGGTGATATTAAAGGCTTCATCGAAACGGGTTTTACGGTCGACGTTGACCGCGTGGCCAGTATTGAGATCGAAAATGGTGCCTCGGTCAAAAGGAGCGCTGTAATCGCGATGTGAATACGAAGCGGTAATAGTCGCGCTATCGCCAAACCAGCTCAGGGAAGGGGCGATAAAGCTGCTTTTGTTCTTGCCGAAATTACGCCAGTAATCTTCATTTTGATATTCGCCGATCAGTCGATAGGCCAGACGAGTCCCTTCTATCGGACCGGTCACGTCGAAGCTACCCGTGCCGCCGCCAAAACTGCTGGAGGTGGCGGAAACCGAACCAGAGAACTGGCGCTCGGGGCGTTTGGTGACAACGTTAATCAGTCCGCCGGGGTCGAGAATACCGTACAGCGTCGAGGCCGGGCCTTTCAGAACTTCCACCCGTTCGGTCGCGGCGTTAAAGCTGCGCGGCAGAACGGTGCGCAGGCCGTTGGTCATGATAGAACCGTCGCGATTGGCGCCAAAGCCGCGGCGGGTAAAGGCATCCTGGGTACCGCCGAGGGTATTGGTCTGCACCACGTTGGCGACGTTATACAACGCTTCATCCAACGAGGTGGCGTGCTGATCTTCCAGCACCCGGTCGCTGACGGTATTCACCACCTGCGGAATATCCAACAGCGGCATTGAGGTCAATGTCGCCGTAGACGAACTCAGTGGCTGATAGCCGCTGGTGGCGTTCTGCTGGCGGCCCTCAGCTACCACGGTAATGGTGTCCTCGGCGTCTTTTGTATTATTTGCCGCGTTATTTTCTGCGGCCATTAATCCCGGTGAGGCTAAAAAAAGAAGCGAAAAAAGCGCGCGCCCTTGCAACGTCCAGCAGGCGACATGGGGTTGAGTCATTATCTGTTTCTCGTGAACGAATCTGCCTTTGCGGTCAGATAAAGCCAATAAAATCATTGCCCTGAAAATAAAACCTATCTGTTAAGCGTCTGAACGCGCCTTCAGATATGTAATTGAGAATCATTCAAGCACGAAGAAATGTAGTAGTAAATGTTATGTAAGATAAAAAATCGTCGCAGAAGAAAAGCACGATTTCGCAGCCTGTCGTAGGTAGTGGGATGCTTTTATTTTATTGATTATAAATACTATTCATAAAATTCATTTTGTGTCGCCGCGGGGTAGTGAACGTAACGATAACAACAAGAAGCACAGTATTGACTACTACATTCATCCCCTTCATGATCAAAAGAGAATGAGATTTATTTTGATTTGACTGCAGAACGTCGAGGGCTGATGCCGGAACGCTGCGGCGCAGGAGCGAGTTATGCCACAGCGGGTAAACCCTGCAGAAAAGGGGATCGTCCTGGAATCCCTGTCGGCCGGATATGGCCAGACGCTTATCGTCGATGACATTAACCTGACGATCCCCAGCGGTAAAATGACGGTGCTTGCCGGGGCCAACGGCTCAGGCAAATCAACGCTATTATCGACCATCGCCCGGATGCTAAAACCGCTCGGCGGCTGCGTGCGTCTGGACGGAAAGACCATCCACGACATGCCGACCAAAGCGGTCTCCCGCCAGCTGGGGATCCTGCCGCAATCGCCACTGACGCCGGAAGGGCTCACGGTGTTTGAACTGGTATCGCGCGGGCGCTACCCGTGGCAGGGGCTGATGCGCCAGTGGTCTGCAGCCGATGAACAGGCGGTGGAAGAGGCGCTGCAATTAACCGGCACCGCTGAATTCGCCCATTTGCCGGTTGATAGCCTTTCCGGCGGCCAGCGCCAGCGCTGCTGGATAGCGATGGCGCTGGCCCAGCAGACGAAAACCATTTTACTGGATGAGCCAACCACCTGGCTCGACCTGCGCTATCAGGTCGATATTCTTGAACTGCTGCAAAGCCTGACCCGCCAGCATGGCCGCACGGTGGTAACGGTCCTTCACGACCTGAACTTTGCGGTGAACTACGCCGATCTGCTGGTATTTCTCAAAAAGGGGCGGATAGTCGGGACCATTTCAGAACAGGAAATCTGCAGCCCCGAACTGATTAAAAACGTCTTTGATGTTGATGTGCAGATGTCAATCAATCCGCAAACCGGCAAACCTTTCTTTATGCCGTTTCGCGCACCCCAGGCCGTTGCCCGATGAGCGCCTCCGTGCTGTACGCCACGCGGCGTCGTACCCGTCCGCGGCTGGCATTGCTGCTATTAACCCTGATGCTTATCGCCGGTTCGCTGGTTCATCTTGGTTTAGGCGCCCGCTGGATCGCGCCGCAAACGGTCCTGCAGGCGCTGCTCGAGTACGATCCGCGGAACTTCGATCACCGTATTATTGTTGATTTACGTCTGGTTCGGCTGGCGGCGGCGCTGGTGACCGGCGCGGCGCTCGGCGTTGCCGGGGTGCTGCTGCAGACGGTGATCCGCAACCCGCTTGGCGAACCGCATATTCTTGGGCTTAACGCCGGCGCCTCGCTGGCGGTGGTCGCGACCTCGGCGCTGGGCCTCTCTCTCGGCGATTTTCCGGCGGCACGCCCGCTAACCGCCGCCTGTGGCGCGGCGCTGCTGTTCGGCGGGGTGATGGCGCTGGCCGCTGCCGGGCGCGGCGGGGCGACGCCGCTGCGCATCACGCTATGCGGCGTGGCGCTCTCGGCGTTTGCCTCGGCGGTGACGGCGGCGATATTAATTCTTGATGAACAAACGCTGCTGGCGATGCGCACCTGGCTTGCCGGCGATCTGTCCGGGTTGAACTGGGCTAGCCTACAGGCGGCGCTGGTGCCGGCGCTTTCTGGCATGGGACTGGCGCTGCTTCTCGCGCCACGCCTGAACGTGCTGGCGCTGGGCGATAAAGTGGCGCTGGGGCTGGGGGTGAATCTGGTGCAGACCCGACTGTTGGGGCTGGTCGCTATCGCGCTGCTGTGCGGCGCGGCGGTGGCGGTCGCCGGGCCAATTGGGTTCGTCGGGCTGGTGGTGCCGCACGTAGTGCGCCGTCTGATAACGCAAGATATTCGTCTGGCGTTACCGCTGGCGGCGCCGGTCGGGGCGCTGGTGCTGGTGTTGGCGGATATCGCCGCCCGTACCCTCGTCGCGCCGCAGGAACTGGCGACCGGGGCGATGACCGCGCTGGTGGGCGCACCGCTATTTATCTTTATCGCCGCGAGGTTTTTTAAATGAAACGCGCCGTTCACCGCGCCGGATTTCGGCCACTGGGTTTTGCTTCAAGGCATCTGTTGTTGCGCCCGGCTTCATTAAAAATTGCCGCCTTCATCCTGCTGCTTTTGCTGGCTCTCGGGCTCTACAGCCTCAGCCGAGGCAGCTTCCCGCTGCCATCTTCGACATGGGCGCGTGCGCTGCTGGCGCCGGAGCAGATTGGCGAACAGCAGCGTTTTATCCTGTTTGACATCCGCCTGCCGCGAATTTTGATGGCGCTGCTGTGCGGCGCCATGCTTGGGCTGGCCGGGGCGGCGATGCAGAGCATTACCCGTAACGGTCTGGCGGACCCCGGCCTGATTGGCGTCAAAGAGGGCGCCTGCATTGTCGTGCTGGCGCTAATTCTGTTTTTTCCGGCCGTAGGGCTGGCGTGGCGACCGCTGGCGGGAATGCTCGGCGGCGTGCTGGTGGCGCTGTTGGTGCTGGCGCTGGCGCGCGATTGTTCACGTCCGCGCTTTATTTTGATTGGCATTGGCGTGTCGTGGACGCTGGCGGCAGCGGTTGGCATTTTTATGACCACCGCCGACGTACGCGATGTACAGACGGCGATGATCTGGCTCTCCGGCAGCCTGCACGCGGCGACCTGGCCGCTGCTGGCGGTGGCGTTTTGCTGGGCGCTGCCTGGCGCACTGATTCTGTTCTGCACTGCCCGCGCGGCGGATGTGGCGCTGCTTGGCGACAGTACCGCCATCGGTCTTGGCGTGCGTTTGCCCCAGCTCACGTTACTGCGTTTCTTCGCCCCCGTGCTGCTGACCTCTGCCAGCGTTTCCTGCGTTGGCAGTCTGGGTTTTGTCGGTCTGATGGCGCCGCATATGGCGCGCTTCGTCCTGCGCGGCGGTCAGGTGGCGCTGCTCTGCGGCAGCGCGCTGATTGGCGCGTTGCTGGTGCTGGCAACCGATACGCTGGGGCGGCTGGCGTTTGCGCCGCTGCAGATCCCGGCGGGGATTGTCATTGCGCTGGTAGGGTGCCCATTTTTTATTGCTCTGCTTTGGCGTCGCCGTGACGCCCTGTAAATCAAAAAGGATTGTTATGCGTTGGTTCGTTTCTCTGCTGGTGCTGTGCGCGGGCGCTGCCGCGGCTGTCGATTCGCAAACCTTCACCGACGATTTAGGTCGTACGGTGAGCGTACCGCTGCATCCGCAGCGTATCGTTTCGATGCACGATCTCGATATTACCATCCCGCTGATCGAGCTTGGGGTGCCGCCGGTGGCCAGCCATGGCCGCACGCGCCCTGACGGCAGCCATTACCTGCGCTCGAGCGCTCAGTTAACCGGCGTCGATTTCGACAATAGCGATATTCGCTTTATTGGCACCGCCGATATTGACCTTGAAGCCGTGGCCGCGGCGAAGCCGGATCTGATTATTACCGAGCCCAGCCGCCATGTCTCGGTGGAGCAGCTGGCGAAAATCGCGCCGACGGTCAGTATCGATCACCTGCAGGGCAGCGCGCCGCTGATTTACCGCAAACTGGCGCAGCTCACCGGCAGCCAGGCGCGGCTGGCGGTGCTTGAACATCGTTATCAGGAACAAATTAAACAGCTAAAGGCCACGGTCGATCCTCAGCAGTACCGCGTGTCGGTGATTCAGGCGAATAACGGTAAGGTAACGGTACACCACTCGTATCACGCGCTGGGGCGGGTTCTGCGCGACGCCGGGTTCCGCTTCCCGCCTTTGATCGACAAGATCCCCGATGGCCAGCGGATCGACGTCAGCGCTGAACAGCTACCGGAGCTGGATGCCGATTTTGTCTTCGCCACCTGGCGTTCGGACACCGGCGGTAAGCCGCAGGATGAGCTAAAGGCCATGGAGGCGGTCATGCCCGGCTGGTGTGACTTTATGCGCGCCTGCCGAACCGGCCGCTATATTTTGCTGCCGCGCGAAGAGGTTATTTCTAATTCGTACGCCGCATTGACGCTGATGGTGGCTCATGTGCAGTCGCACATCGCCGGACGGCCGATTCCAGCGGGGGCGAAATGAAAGCAGGGGTGAAAAAAGAGAAGGGCAGAGTCGATCTGTTTGGCGAGCGCTTTCGCGCTCGCGCGCACCAGCTTTCGCCCCGTTTACGCGAGGTGGCAAACTACATCAATGATAATCGTGAAGTGGTGCTGGAACGCACGGCAATGGAGATAGCCACCGCCACCCACACCTCCGATGCCACCGTGGTGAGGGCGATTCAGGCATTGGGTTTTGCTGGGCTGCGCGAGTTAAAAGAGACCATGGCGCGCTGGTTCGGGCCGTCAGCGACCTCGTCGGAAAAGATGCGCTCGACGGTGGGGGCGCTCTCCTGTGATGTCAATTCCAGCATCGATTTTGTGCTGGATGGTCATCAACGCGCCTGTGAGGTGCTATCGCGTGCCGATAATCGCGCGGCGGTAGCCCAGGCGGTGGCGCTACTGGGCGATGCGCGTCAGGTGGCGATATTTGGCATCGGGGCGTCGGGGATCCTCGCCGAGTACACCGCGCGTCTGTTTAATCGTATTGGCTTACCTGCCTGTACCCTCAACCGTACCGGCTTCAGTCTTGCCGAGCAGTTGATTAGCCTGCAGCGCGGCGATGTGCTGATTATGATGGGGCAAAAATCACCGCATCGGGAGGGCATGACCACATTGCGCGAGGCGCAGCGGCTGGGGATCCCGACGATATTACTCACCCAGGCGCTGGATTCGCGCTTCAGTCAACTGGCGCAGGTGGTGATTGATGTTCCGCGCGGCGGCGATAACGGGCGGGTGCCGCTGCACGGCACCGTGCTGATTTGCCTTGAGATGATCGTGCTGTCCGTCGCCTCGACCGCGCCGCAAAAGACGGTCAAATCAATGAAGCGAATCAATGAATTGCATCGAGCCATCGGCAAATCAGGTGGTCAACGCGGTTGAACAAAAGATAATTCACTATCCGGATGCTTTCCGGTTGCATGCCATGCTAAGTATGTGTATTTTTATGCAAAATAAATGCATAAAAAGGATATCTCATGGTCAAGAATTTGCTCAAAGCGTGTTTCATGATGGCCGCGCTGGCGGCAGCCGGACAGGCGGCTGCGGAAACCTATACCGTCGGCTCCGGCGGCACCTACCGTCCCTTTGAATTCGAAAATAGTCAAAAACAGCTGGAAGGCTTTGATATCGATATCATCAAAGCCATCGCCAGGGCCGAAGGTTTTGACGTGAAGCTGGTCAACACCCCCTGGGAGGGCATTTTCGCCACCCTGGGCACCGGCGATCGCGACATTATCATCTCGGGTATTACTATCACCGATAAACGCAAACAGATGGTGGATTTCTCTACGCCGTACTTCCCGGCCGAGCAGTCGATTGTGGTGCCGGAAGGTTCAAAAGTGAACTCGCTGGCGGCGTTGAAAAACGAGAAAGTTGGGGTGGTGAACTCCAGCACCGGCGATATTGTGGTTTCGCAGGAACTGGGTAAAAACAGCACCTCCATTAAGCGCTTCGACAATACGCCGCTGATGCTGCAGGAGCTGTTTGAGGATGGCGTCAGCGCCGCGGTAGGCGACGTCGGGGTAGTAAAATACTACATCAAGCAGCACCCGGAAAAGCAGTTCAAGCTGGTGCCTGACGCTAAATTTGAGCGCCAGTATTTCGGTATCGCCGTCGCTAAAGGTAACAGTGAACTGCTGGGCAAAATCAACGCCGGTTTGCAGAAAATCGTTGCCGACGGCACCTACGCCAAAATCTATAAAACCTGGTTCGATGACAACGTACCGACGCTGCCTGCGCAATAACACCATTTTTCAGTGACCGCGGCTGTCGCTCAGGCGATGGCCGTATTTTTTTAGGGAAGGACTATGACGGGATTCCGTTGGGAGATCATCGAGGAGTACGGCCCGCTGTTTATGGACGGCGCCTTGATGACGATTAAATGTACCATTATCTGCGTGATCCTCGGGACGCTGTGGGGGTTAACGCTTGGACTGGGGCGGATGGCGAAGGCCGAGCACGGGCCATGGAAATATATTCTGCGTTATCTGGTGCAGTTTCCGGTACGCTTCTACGTCAGCGCCTTCCGCGGTACGCCGCTGTTTGTGCAGATCATGGTGGTACACTTTGCGCTGGTGCCGCTGTTTATTAACCCGCGCGATGGCCTGCTGGTCACCAGCGGGATAATGAGCGCCGATTTTGCCCGCGAACTGCGTTCTAACTACGGCGCGTTTCTCTCCTGTATCGTGGCGATTACCCTTAACGCCGGGGCCTACGTGTCGGAGATTTTCCGCGCTGGCATCCAGTCTATCGATAAAGGGCAGATGGAAGCTTCGCGCGCGCTGGGTATGCCGTGGTGGAAAACCATGCGTAAAGTGATCCTGCCGCAGGCGTTTCGCCGCATTCTGCCGCCGCTTGGCAACAACGCTATCGCTATTGTTAAAGACTCATCGCTGGCCTCGGCGATCGGGCTTGCCGATCTGGCCTACGCGGCGCGAACCGTCTCCGGCGCTTACGCCACCTACTGGGAACCCTACCTGACTATCTCGCTGGTCTATTGGGTGATTACCTTCCTGCTGGCGCAGCTGGTTAACCGTCTGGAAAAGAGGTTTGGCAAAAGTGATTCACATTAATAACTTACATAAGCGCTTTGGCGATAGCCACGTACTGCGCGGCATCAGCTGCGATATTAAACCGCAGGAAGTGGTGTGCATTATCGGGCCCTCCGGCTCCGGCAAAAGCACCTTTCTGCGCTGCATGAACGCGCTGGAAACCGTGAGCGAAGGCGAAGTGGTGGTCAATGGCTTTGCCGCCCATGACCGGACGACCGACCTCAACAAGATGCGCGAAAGCGTTGGCATGGTGTTCCAGCGCTTTAACCTGTTCCCGCATATGACGGTGCTGGAAAACCTGCTGATGGCGCCGATGAATCTGCGCAACATGCCGCGCCAGCAGGCGGTCGACCTGGCGGATGCCTTGCTGGCGAAAGTGGGCCTCAGCGATAAGCGCGATGCCTGGCCTTCCAGCCTCTCCGGCGGTCAGCAGCAGCGGGTAGCGATTGCCCGCGCGCTGGCAATGACGCCGTCAATTATGCTGTTTGATGAGCCCACGTCAGCGCTGGATCCGGAACTGGTAGGGGATGTGCTCGAAGTAATGAAAAATCTCGCCAGCGAAGGGATGACGATGGTTATCGTGACCCACGAAATGGGATTTGCCCGCGAAGTGGCTGACCGGGTGATTTTCATCGATCATGGCGTGATTCAGGAAGAGGGCAAACCGGCGCAGATCTTTAGCGCGCCGACCAATCCACGCACCGCCGCTTTCCTCAGTAAGGTGCTGTAGCCATCAGCAAAACGGGCAGGTGGAGTCCCGCCTGCCCGTTATCAACAACGCCCGCTATTGCGCGGTCTCGGTAGCCTCTTCCATGTCTTCTTCCTGCTCATTGGCGAGCAGCGTTTTTTCATTCTTGCTAAGGCACTGGATAAGCAGGAATAGCACGCCGCTGGCGAACAGGGTGATGATCAAGCCGTCGTAGCCGGAGACGCCAATCAGCATGCCGCTGACAATCGGCCCGGCCACGCTACCGGCGGACCAGAAAAAGCCAAACAGGGCGTTAATCATGATTAACTTTTGCCCGCTAAAGGTTTTACCCGCCCGCACCAGCGACAAGGTATAAAGCGCGCCCGCCGCGGCGCCGAGCAGCAGGCAGATAGCCATCAGCTGTACGCGCGAGGCGAGCATAAACGGCAGCGCCAGTAGCGACAGGCTAAAGACAACCGCGCAGATAAGATGCACGCGACGGATGCCGAAGCGGTCAGCAACCCATCCCAGCGGCGCCTGGAACATGGCGTCGCCGGTGAGAACGACGGTGACCAGCAGTACCGCCATCGTTTCATTTAAACCTTTATCAATGCCGTACAGCGGCAGTAGCGCGAGAATACTGGCGTCGAAGAAGGCAAAGCAGAATACCCCAGAGGCCAGCACCGGCAGGAAAGCCCCCAGGCTACGCCAGCTGGCGCGCTCGGCAAGGCTTTCGCGACTGCCGCGCGGCAGATGACGCAGCATCAGCAGGCAGACGGCGGTAATGGCGACAATGGCCATCAGCGCTACGTGTTGCCAGGCGGGGCCGACGGAGATAAGCAGCGGGCCGGCGAGCTGGCAGCCGGTAAAGGCCGAGGCATAGATGCCGGTGAGAGTAGCGCGATTACTGCCCGCCGCGCCGCCGGTTATCCAGCTTTCCCCCAATACGATAATGACGCCGGAGGCGAGTCCGGTCAGCAGACGCGGCACCAGCAACAGCGTCATGTCGGTGGTCATGCAGGAGGCGATGGTCGCCAACGCCAGCAGAATCAGGCTAACGCTGAGCAACGCGCCCATTTCAAAACGACGGCACAGCGCGGGAGAAAGAAAAGAAGAGAGCATCATTCCCGCGGGCGGCAGCGCGGCCAGCAGGCCGACATAAAGCGGAGCAACTTGCTGCTGCGCCAGCTCGAGGCTGATTAATGGCACCGTATAGCCGGTGATAAATCCCACAAGTGAAGCGGCCATGATCATCGCCAGCGTGGGGGCCAGGCGATTCTGGTCTGGGTTAAACATTGTATTCCCGATAACGGAAGGTTGCAGGTGGATAATCCGGCAAGACGCCGACCAGTCTGCATGATAATTAATCAGCTGACGGAAGTCACCGCTGAAACAGCTACTATTTTTGATATCGATAAAACGATCCGCTGGTGAATAGACAAAAATCATCATCGCTGAAGTTGTCAGCCGCGGGGGCGAAAGGATATAACGAAGGGTGCCGCCTGGAAGCAGCAGGACGGGGACCACTCATTCAGTAATGGAAGGAACAGGACATGGCGGTATCGTCTTCACTGATTGCCGAAGCTATCGGCTGGCGTCGCGATTTTCATGCTCATCCGGAGCTCGGGTACCAGGAGCAGGAGACCTCGCGTCGGGTTGCCGGGCTACTGGCTTCGTTCGGCCTGCAGGTACATGTCGGGCTGGCAGGTACCGGGGTCGTCGCGACGCTTGAGAACGGCCCGGGGCCGGTGATTGGCCTGCGAGCCGATATGGATGCGCTACCGATCGCTGAACAGGGGACGGTGGAATATCGTTCGCGTCGTGCTGGCGTGATGCATGCCTGCGGTCATGACGGCCACACCGCCATGCTGTTGGCTGCTGCCGTGCACCTTGCCCAGACCCGCAACTTTGGCGGCACCGTGCATTTTGTCTTTCAGCCCGCGGAGGAGAACCTCGGCGGCGCGCGCAAAATGGTGGAAGAGGGGTTGTTCGAGCGCTTCCCGATGGACGCCATTTACGCGTTGCACAACTGGCCAGGCTTGCCGCTGGGGCATGTGGCGGTGAATCCCGGGGCAATGATGGCCTCGCTTGACGCCTTCGAGATAACGCTCACCGGTAAAAGCTGTCATGCGGCGATGCCGGAAAGCGGCGCCGACCCTATCGTCGCCGCCGCCCAGCTGATTATGGCGCTGCAGACGATTCCGTCGCGCCGCCTGTCGCCGCAGGATTCCGCGGTGGTCAGCATTACCCAGATCAACGGCGGTGAGGCGATCAACGTGCTGCCGGACCGCGTGGTGCTGCGCGGGACTTTTCGCTGCCTGAGCAATACGGTGCGCGAGCGGGTAAAAAACCTGATTGAGCAGTACGTGCATACGCAGCCGCAGGTTTCCGACGTTGACGGTCAGATTGCGTGGTATCCGGGCTATCCGGTGACCAAAAATGATGCGCAACAGGCGCTGAAGGTGCGCGAGGTGGCGCAGGCCGAGCTCGGCGAAGCCGCGGTGCGCTGGCAGATCAATCCTTCCATGGCGTCGGAGGATTTTGCCTGCATGCTGGAAGTGTGTCCCGGCGCCTATTTCTGGATAGGCACAGACGGCGAGACGCCCTCCAGGCCGCTACACAATGCCAGCTACGATTTTAACGACGATCTGCTGGCGCCCGGCGTGGCGCTGTGGACGGCGCTGGTGGAATCGCTGCTACCTGCCGGGCAGGGCTAAGTTATCGTGCGCCGCGGAAAGCGGGTCAAGGGTCTCCGGGCGCCAACATTTTGCAGTTTAAAAAGCCTCGAGGGGAGTTCACTCAGCTAAATAACCTCCATCGATGGGATAAACGCCGCCGGTACAGAACGCTGCGTTTTCTGACAGCAAAAACAGTATGAAGTCTGCTATTTCCCGCATTTTTGCCATCCTCTTCATAGGGTGGCTATTGGCGAAACTACGTACGATATTGTCAGGAAATTCACTCATTCGTGGCGTTTGGACATAGCCCGGAGCGACGGCATTGATTCGAATGCCTTGCGTTGCAAACTCTAATGCTGCGGTTTGGGTCAAACCGATGATACCGTGTTTAGCCACGGTGTAGGGCGCTAATCCGGGAATACCAACCAGACCATTTACTGCAGATAAATTAACGATAGAGCCGCCAGACTTCATCATTGCAGGTATTTCGTATTTTAGGCAGTAAAAAACGCCGCTCAATGAAGTGGCAATAACTTTATCCCAGTTTTTAACCGTCTGCTCTGTTATATTTTTACCATGTTCACCTGTGATGCCCGCATTATTTACAGCATAATCAAGTCTGCCAAAATGTTTGATAACTTTAGCGATCATTTTCTCTACTTGCTCGGGTTGTGACACATCGCATCCGATCCCCAGCGCCTGTTGCCCCTGTGAAGATAATTGTTTCGCTTTTTGGATGGCCTGCTCTGGTGAACGGGAGACAATAACGACCTTAGCCCCATGTTGGTGTAATTGCTCTGCGACTGCCTCACCTATCCCTGTCGTGCTTCCTGTGATGACAGCAACTTTATTCTGGAAATTCATCATTCCCCCTATGACGTAGAATTGAGTCTTGCATCTGGGGGAGTATACAAAATCGCTGTGACAATTTTTGTCAGTACTCTTTTGCCTCGTCGATCCTTTCTTTTATTCTCCATTTTTTCAATAAAGCCGTCCGGCTTTCCCTGTAGATAGAGTCCAGTTGTGCCATCTCTGCAATTTTATCAGTTCTAAAGTGACGAAAATCATTTCTCATTTCACACCATGCGACCAAAAGCCAACATGACTGCATATATGCCAATCCGATGGGCCATATAACACGAGAAGAGTAAGCGCCTTTCTTGTCACAATATTTTATTTTGATTTTCCTTTGCTTTTTAATAGCGCTACGAATGTCTTTGAAAAATACCTCATTACTTTCTGCAGGGCCGATCAAATAGGATTGGCTTTCGATAAGGTTTTTTAATTCATCAGGAATGACGGCGTGTATTTTGGCAAGCGCATTCCTTGCTGTATTTTTGAAATCATTATCTGTGTTATGAGATACCCAGTTTAGCCCAAGGGTAATAGCATTGATTTCTTCATGAGAAAGATTTAAGGGCGGCAAATGAAAATCAGACTTGACGATATAACCCATTCCGGCCCCACCTTCAATACGAACCCCTTGATCCTGTAGCGTTTTTATATCTCTATAAAGCGAGCGCACGCTTATTCCTAATCTTTCTGAGAGCGTGGATGCCGTGATGGGATATCTTTGCGCCCTTAATATCTGTAGTAACTCGAGAAGCCTCTCTGTTCTGGTCATATTGATAAATCCATCCCGATACTGCGAAAAATCTTAAATCTAAAGTTTCCCGTTCATGCGCAGCGCATCAACAACGAGTGAAAAGGCAGGGGAAGGCTGCTTGCGGCTGGGATAATAAAGATAGTAGCCCGGAAAAGGATGACACCAGGACTCAAGCACCCGCACGAGACGACCTTCTCTGATGTGTGAGCCGAATTCCTCTTCAGGTAAAAAGGCTATGCCTAACCCGGCCAGGGCGGCGTCGACAACATGATCCGACGTGTTAAACGTCAACTGTCCATTAACCCGGACGTTCAACTCTCCTCCCTCGCGATCGAATTCCCAGACATAAATCCCGCCGGAGCGGACCATGCGCAAATTAATACACTGATGCTGCGTCAGCTCATGAGGCGTTTGCGGCTGCGGGTATCGCGCGAAATAATCTGGCGAGGCGGCTGCGGCCATGCGTAGTTTCGGGCCGATTGGCATCGCTATCATATCTTTATCAATCGTATCGCCAAGCCGCACGCCCGCATCAAACCGATCCGCCACGATGTCCCGGAATCCGTGATTAGCATCGAACTCAATATGAATATCCGGATATTCGCGGAGCAGCGGCGCAAGCTTGGGCAGCAGGGTCGTTTTCAGCACGTTCGGCCCGCAGGTGATGCGGACGGTGCCTGCAGGCTTGTCCCGCAGTTCAGTCAGCATATCCAGCTCAGCCTCTATCTCGTCAATACGGTGGCCCACCGATTGCAACAGGCGCTCCCCGGCGGCCGTCGGGGACACACTGCGGGTGGTCCGCGTTAATAGTCGGATTTGCATTCGTTCTTCCAGCCCGGAAATCGCCTGGCTTAGCGCAGGCTGGGTCACGCCAAGCTGCGCGGCGGCGCGCGTGAAGCTGCCTTCCCGCGCCACGGTGACGAAAGAGAGTAAATCGTTGAGGTTGCGTCTTGCCATGTTGGTTTCCGGGCTATTTATAAATTTTACTTATAAGGCTATTAAGCATTCATTAGCTAGTTTCACTGCTGCCTATTGGTAACAATAATGCGATGAAAAAGTCAACGCTAAACGAGATGGAAAATGCTCACCGTAAAACGCCACTGCTGATGATCCTCTCCGCCGGGCTCAGGGCTGTGGATTGAGCCGTCGCGCCTTCCATATCCATCGTTCTCTTTTACTCACGCGCTTATCCCCCACGTCGCCGTTTCAGGAGGGGAAGGGCATCGCATTATCAACAGAAAAGAAAAGCTAAATGCGTAATCAGAAAACTGAAACCAGAAATCAGAACGGAGCCAGTGAAAAACAACAGGCGCACTGGGGCAGCGTGTTTGCTATGACGCTGTGCGTCTTCGCCCTGATTGCCTCCGAATTTATGCCGGTCAGCCTCCTGACATCGATGGCGCAGTCCCTGAAGGTCACCGAAGGTATGGCCGGGCAGGGAATTGCCATTTCCGGCGCGTTTGCGGTGATGACCAGCCTGTTTATTTCCCGACTGGCAGGCACGCTTAACCGAAAAACGCTGTTGCTTGGCCTGACGTGCATCATGGCTCTTTCCGGGGGCGTCATTGCGATGGCACCTAATTACCTGACCTATATGACCGGCCGGGCCCTGATTGGCATCGTGGTCGGCGGGTTCTGGTCGATGTCGGCGGCGACAGCGATGCGCCTGGTGCCGATGCATCGTGTTCCGCTGGCCCTGGCCATTTTTAACAGCGGCAACGCGCTGGCAACCGTTGTGGCCGCGCCTCTGGGCAGCTGGCTGGGTTCCGTCATCGGCTGGCGGGGAGCCTTCTTCTGTCTGTTACCCATTGCCATCGTCGCGTTTATCTGGCAACTGCTCAGCCTACCTTCCATGCCGGTTACCCGCCAGCCTGCGGGGGCCGGCAACGTCTTCGCACTGTTACGCCGCCGGGTGGTCATGTTGGGCATGCTGGGAGTGGGGATCTTCTTTATGGGGCAGTTCACGCTCTTTACCTATATCAGACCTTTCCTTGAGACGGTCACGAAGGTAGACGCCTCAGCGGTGACTCTCATCCTGCTGGTTATCGGGATGGCGGGTTTCATCGGCACCACGCTGATTGGCCGGGTATTGAAGCGCGGATTCTACTCGACGCTAATGGCGATTCCCGTGCTGATGGCGATCGTCGCGCTGGCTCTGATCGCGTTTGGCAGCCAGGCAGCCATCGTGACGGCCTTGCTCGGGCTGTGGGGGTTTATTTCAACCGCCGCGCCCGTGGGATGGTGGGCATGGGTTCCACGCACGTTCCCCCAAAATGCCGAAGCGGGCGGCGGGCTGATGGTGGCGATGGTGCAATTGTCCATTGCGCTGGGATCCACCGTGGGGGGCCTGCTGTTCGACCATCATGGCTACCAGAGCACCTTTCTGGCCAGCGCCGCGATGTTGATTATCGCAACCGTACTGATTTTCCTGACCTCACGTGCAGACGCGTCTGCCGATGGTCTTTCATCACACTCGTCCTGACAAGGAAACTATCATGAATAAATTTGCGTTAGCCCTGGGAATGTTCATCAGCGCATTTGCCGCCTCGGCGGCGGATATGTCCAGAGGCGCTGATAACTTTTATAAAAGCGAAAAAGTGACGCAGCAGAAAGTCACTTTTAAAAATCAGTATCAAATGAACGTGGTTGGCAATCTGTTTGTCCCGAAAACGTTAAATCAGAACGCCAAAAACCCGGCGATCGTCGTTGGTCATCCAATGGGCGCGGTCAAGGAACAAAGCGCAAACCTATACGCGCAGAAGCTGGCGGAGCAGGGGTTTGTTACGCTGGCGATCGATCTCTCGTTCTGGGGGGAAAGCGAAGGCAAGCCGGGGCACCTGATTTCACCAGAAATCTACGCGGATGATTTCAGCGCGGCGGTGGATTACCTCAGTACACAATCGTTTATTGATCCAGAAAATATCGGCGTGCTGGGCATCTGCGGTAGCGGAAGTTTTGTCATCAGCGCCGCGAAAATTGACCCGCGTATGAAAGCTATCGCCACCGTCAGTATGTATGACATGGGCGCCGCGTTTCGTAACGGCCTTAACCACTCCCAGACGCTGGAACAGCGTAAGGCCTTTATCCAGTCGGCCATTGAGCAGCGGTTTGCCGAGTTTAAAGGAGGAGAGAAAGCATACATTCCGGGCACTGTGAATAAGCTGGACGCTTCCACGCCGGAAATTCAGCGCGAGTTCTTTGATTTCTACCGTACCGAACGCGGCGGTTATACCCCGCAGGGCGAGAAAGAGGAACTGACGACAAAACCGATGCTGAGCAGTATCGGTAAGTTTATGAACTTCTATCCGTTCAATGATATTGAAACCATTTCGCCGCGTCCGATGCTCTTTATTACCGGTGACCAAGCCCATTCAAAAGAGTTCAGCGAGGACGCCTTTAAACGCGCCGGTCAGCCTAAAGAGCTGTATGTCGTTCCGGGGGCAGGGCACGTCGATCTGTATGACCGCACGGACGTGATCCCCTTCGACAAGCTGACGGACTTTTTCCGCAACAACCTGAAATAACGCGTGGAAATGGGTTGTATCAACAGCTACCGGCCTTCGGGTCGGTAGTGGGGCGTAATTTAAGCAAAAGGACAAAATGCTGCCGCATCACTGAGAGTTGAAATGTCTGTGTAGTGCCAGGAGGGGACATTACAGAGATGGCTGTGTGGTGTCACTTGCGGGGGTTACATGATTTACCTGTAATCAAGTGCCATAGCAAACGGGCAAATATTCTTGAGGCTGCGGGGAAGTGCAGCCTCAGTGATATGACTGTGGAAAGCGGTTTATTATTTCTTTGCTGCTCGAATCAGGCCGTCAAGCCATTCCTGATGACCATTAAGCATTGGGTTCGGGCGGGTATTGGCCAGATCTTTTGCCGGGACTCCGTTCTGTGTTTCCTGCGTTAGGATACGGACCCTATGACCGGAAAGATCCTCCAGTAGCCACGCATGATGGACATCGAGTCGTTGAGCGGTATCTTTTTCACCGGCCCATCCGTGCCATGCCAGGCGAGCAGGTTTACCCTCAGCAGGTGGAACAAACTCCACAACCTGAGCTTCAACTGGGAAACCAAACGTGCTGAAGTAGAAGCGAACCCCATTTTCCAATTCTGGACCTTTGTTGTCATAAAAGCGCACATCGGCGGAATTTTTATAGTATTCCGGCCATAGCAGTGGCTGACACAGGAGCGGCCAGACATCATTGACGTTCAGACCTGAGATGATCATTTCATTAGAAACAAAGTTATCGGTAAAACCCGGAATAAAGCCTTCAGGCCAGTTAATCGCGTTCATAAATTTCTCCAATTGCTATAGTTGAGTGTACTGCGTGTGTCATTACGGCAGTAACGTGATGACAGTGATTATTGGTGCAATGGAGCTATAAGGCGAGTTGTCATTACTTATATTCTTAATAAGATAAATTATATCAGGGCGCGGGATGTTGGCTTACTTCTGCGCATAAAGCACGAATCCACTGATGACTTGGGTCACGATGGGTTCGCTCATGCCAGGCCATGCTCTTGGTAAAGCCGGGTACTTTCAGGGGCAAAGGGAGAATGATGAGATCGTTGTTAGTCAAGACCATGCGGTGAGGTACAACTGCAATCATATCAGTCACTTGCAATATATCAGGTATCACCTGAAAACTGTTAACTGACATGCCTACTCGTCGTGTCAGACTGAGCTTAGCCAGTGCTTCATCTGTAACACCGGTGAAGTTACCTTCTGATGACACCAAAATATGTTCCTGTTTGCAAAATTGTTCGAGCGTCATTTCCGAACTCGCTGCCAGAGGATGATGACGTCGTGCTACGCAGACATAATCTTCTTCATAGAGCGCTCTTCCATGCAGGTCTTCGGGGGTTGTTTGCGGTGTTATCAAAGCCAGATCAACTTCACCCCGAGACAACTGCTGATACATTCGCTCATTGTCCACGGGCCGCACGGCGATTTTAATATTCGGTGCACGTTGTTTTAGCTCAGCCATCAACGGAACGACAACAGCCTTAAGTGCATAGTCCGTTGCTACGATGGTATAAGTCAGCTCCGCCGCCATAGGATCAAATTGCTTTGGTTTCAGCATGATAGCGATATCGGTGAGTATTTGTTTCACCGGCATAGAAAGTTCGGTGGCCCGCATTGTGGGAACCATACCGTGACTGGTGCGAACAAAAAGGGGATCGTCAAAATAATCACGCAAGCGAATAAGCATGCCACTGACGGCAGGTTGTGTCAGGGAGAGGCGCTGCGCAGCCCGGGTCACGCTTCCTTCATCCAGTAATGCATCAAGGGCCTTAAGAAGGTTAAGGTCGAGGGTTCTCATATCATTTTTCATAGTGAAGTAGCCTGACAGATAAAAAATTTTAATTCAGGCTAAATGCTCGGGAAAAGGTTGTCTAGAAGGTTTATGAGTGTTTTCCTTTTGGTGATCTTTTAGTTTTGGCTGGTAACCTTTGTAAAGATAAATCCGCTCTTCGCTTACGGCAGACCTGAGTTTGTCCGCTCCGTGCCAGAGGCGGACGTTGAGGAGAATGTTATTTTGATGCGAAATATTTGCGTAATATTTTTTCTAATAGCGAGAAAACGACCGTCACCCTTTTTGGAGTAATCAGCTGGTAAGGCCGATATAAATAAAATTGCCATTTCTCCTGTCGCAGTTCTGGCAGTGGGGGAACAAGTTGGCCGCTTGTTAAGTACTCCCTACAAATAAAATCGCTGGATTGTACAACTGTTTTCCCGGCCAAGGCAGCCTGAATTTCGGCGTATGGGTCTGTTGTATAAAACTCGATATGACGAGGGACAAAAGTATTCACTGCGTCACTCATAAACTCAAATAATTTTCCTGTATCAGGGTTAATTAAACCACTAAATGGATAACGCTGCCGAAGATCTTCTAAATCAGTTGGTGCTCCCAGGCGTGCAATGAGTTCAGGGGATGAGACTAAAATATGTTCAACTTGCCCGATGTTTTTAATGATAAAGTTAGGATTAGGTTCTCGCCCTACGCGTATACCTATATCGATACGATGCTCTATAGTATCAAGTTTCATCATATCTAAACGCCAGTCGATAAATAACTCAGGATAGGGACGTAGTGCAGTCAATAGTTCATACAATATTTGTTCATGATTTGGAAATCGAAGTAATGTGATACGAACAATACCCTTCATTTCATTATCATCTTTCGCCGTCTGAAATAGTTTTTCAGAATCCTCCAGCAGTCGCTTCGCTTGGGGTAAAAATAGCTCGCCGAAACTGGTGAGAAAGATCGAACGAGTATTGCGTTTGAAAAGAGGTTCACCAAGTTGTTTCTCCAGCTCAGCGACTGTCCGCGTGACTACTGATGGTGAAACCGACAGCTTGGTTGCTGCTTCGCGGAAGTTCAGGGTATCAGAGGCGATGATAAAAAACTTTAGAGCATCAAGTTTGTTCATGATTGTTGTGAAAATTGCAATAATGTATTTTGATAATAGCAATTAATTTGCAACTATTCCAGTCATATAATCGAACAATCAAATAAGTAACCTGTCTTAATTTTTTATCAGAACTCAAAAGAGTAAATTATGTCAATTCAACCAGTAGAGTTAAACAAAGCCTATCGTTTATTGCAGATCGGGCCAACAACAATGATATCGGCTAAAAATGATGGCATTGAAAATGTCATGGCAGCGGCTTGGGTGGGATTAATAGGCAATAACAAAGTGATGGCTTTTATAGGTCCACAGGCATTTACTCGTGGGCTTGTAGAAAAAAGCGGATATTACGTTGTCCAGATCCCAGTAGTAAATCAGATGGAAATGGTTTTATATGCTGGGGGCAACAGTTATTCTGACACACCCGATAAAAACAGTAAAATTCCACTGTTTTATCAGAAAGAGTTTGATCTGCCTTTAGTTGAAGGTTGCGTTGGTTGGCTAGTCTGTAAGGTCATACCCAATGAAGAAAATGAAAAGCAGCACAACTTGTTCATGGGGGAAATTGTCGGAGCATGGAGCGATGACCGCGTTTTCAGAAATGGGCACTGGATTTTTGATGATGCGCCTGATGAATTACGTACTGTCCATTACGTAGCTGGCGGACAGTTTTACGCCATTGGCAAAGGTACAAAATTTAATTATGGTCCAGGAAAAGACTAATCCTTACCTCTGTCTCAATGTAGCCATATAACATGGCTACATTGAGGTAGTAGCATAAAAAAATAATTAAGATGTCCGCTTCTCGTTCACTGCGGACCTCCAGCTAAGTTCGCCTTGTCATAACAGGAAAGCCCATTATACACGTGTATAATGGGCTTTCCTGTGCTGATTCGTTGGCTTGCTTCCCTTCATTATTAAGTGATGCCACCATTGAGAACCTGTTCCATAGGTAAGCATGACAGCTCTTCGCTCACAGTGGCCTTTCTGCTCAGTGAATCCGTCCACTCCGTGCCAGAGATAACCTCTTGATCTCAATAATAAATGGCATCTAATTTGTCCTGACTGATGCGGGATGACAGCACCTGATGGCTCTATTTTCGCTCGCTGTATCTCGGCAAGGTATCCGCTTTATCCTGGCTGTAACCATCAATAGTTTGAGGAGAGGGGATAAGTACCGTTGTACTTTTATCATAACTCCTGCTTTTGAGTTTCATATATTAAACAGAGATCAAAACCACGTACACCCATACGACGGCCTTATTACAGCAGAGCACAGAATCCGGGCACAATAAAACAATCTAAGCCGCTGAGGGCAGGTCAGTTGTATATAGGCGGTTTGAGCACCTGTGGAAAAATTGAATATTTAGCGCTGTTTCGTCAATACCCAGAAGCCCAGAAGGATAATAGTTTACCTGTGTAGAGCAAATTGCACCCTGACCATATGAAAAGGGGGTAAAAAGTGTCATATCGATATGGAATGGATTCGTATGAGTCTCAGGGGCATTATAGCGGAATACCATATCACGTTGAAACATGTGCAAGAGCTGACTGCAGAGCTTAAAAAAAGAAAATATTCACTCGATTGGATGAAGTGAATGCCGAAGCCAGACTTAGCTGACCTGGTGGCGGGTTTACACACAGATATCGGAGCTCGTGATATCTGTGTGTGAAGTTTTTAAAGCTGATGTTCCGGAATCCGGGCGATAACCTTTATCTCAAAATCAAATCCCGCCAGCCAGTTAACCCCCACGGCTGTCCAGTTGGGATATGGCGGCTTCGGAAAAACGGTTTGTTTCACCTGCATAATGGTTGAAAACTGACTCTCCGGATCGGTATGAAAGGTTGTCACATCGATAAGATCTTCAAACGAACATCCTGCGGCGGTAAGAGTGGCCTTGAGGTTTTCAAAGGCACGTTCTACCTGCGTTGCAAAGTCGGGCTCAGGACTACCATCTTCCCGGCTACCCACCTGACCGGATACAAACAGTAAATCACCAGAGCGGATCGCAGCAGAATAACCATGCTTCTCATAGAGAGCGTGGCGATTCGCCGGGAAAACAGGTTTCGGTTGGTTCATAACGTATCCTTTTTTCGGATGTGTGAAGCCGTGCGTGACATAAATAAATCAATTAATATACGCAGTGTATGTAAACTTAACCACACATACGCGGCGTATGTCAAATTTCATACGCTGCGTATATTGCAAGGAGTCCGCATGGCTGCCAAACGCCGCGCCGAAACGATGGAAGAAACCCGCACGAAGTTGATTACAGCCGCACGAAAAGCCTTTGCCGAAAAAGGGTTTGCAGCAGCATCAATGGATGATTTGACTGCCAGCGTTGGCCTGACGCGTGGGGCTCTGTACCATAATTTTGGGGACAAAAAAGGGTTGCTTGCCGCTGTGGTTGCCCAGATTGACTCAGAAATGGCACAAAGTGCCAAGAGTGCAGCGACACAGTTCAGGGATGACCAGCAAAAGCTTCTGGCTGAAGGGATAGCCTATATCAGAATGGCTCTGGATGAAGAAGTCCGGCGTATCGTTCTGCTTGATGGCCCGGCTTTTCTTGGCGATCCTACGAAATGGCCGAGTCAGAACAACTGCCTTGACGCCACCCGAGAGAGCATTTCAGATCTGATTGAACGCGGCTTAATCAAGCCGGTAGATGTGGATGCTACCGCCTGGCTGCTAAATGGAGCTGCACTGAATGCCGCTCAGTGGGTGGCTGCCAGTGAAGATCCGCAGCATGCTTTACCAAAAGCGATTCAGGTTTTCACCCTGCTGGTAAATGGCCTGCTGGAAGAGGGCAAGCACCCATAACCTCCATTCTCAACCTGAAGGTTCGTTAATAAGTTGAGCTCCGTGCCGCTTGTTCCGGCTTCGATTCTCTCGGGTCAGTAATTCAGTCTGAAAATCACATAAGGCCGGTTCAATACGGCCTTCACGAATCTTGATAGTAAAGAATTTTGTGTAGCAATGTTTTACCAGATTTTTCGGACGTTACAATACAGCCAGCCCGATTGTGTATAAACAGGCCCGAGAAGCTAAACTCCACCTTTCATTCATAGAGATCGTACGGCTATTCAGGCAGTCCGCGTCGCGCCAGAAGCGGATATTGATAATTTGATCAATTAATTATTCGATGCGTTTAACATCTGGATGACGTTCGGTTGCAGCTTCATGGAAAATATCATCTAACCAGCCTGCAATTTCATCTTCTGCCAGATCATCTGGAATAACAACGTCATAGATACGGGAATACTTTCTTTCTGTCAGATCTACTCGAAAAACCAACCAGCACTCATTCTTACGCAGAATGCCAAGGTATCGACCAAAGACATTATAAACCAACATGTTATACCTCCAGTAATGTCAATCAAACCACACGTTATATTACTTCGAATAAGAAAGGCAGAGAATAAATCCTGCATTCGTTAGAGGACAACATCTTCTTTTGTCATGACAGTTCTGGTGATCCTGCATGCTGACCGCTTCGTGCCAGGAGCGGACGTTTATGAAAAGGGTGATAGATAAACATCAGCAATTTTATCTCCGATTACAGCACCTCAACCACTTCGAATTCTTCTGCGATCAACTCCATATCCTCAGAAAAATGACCTTCACGGATGAAAAATCGCTGATGCTCTTTCTTCCAGTATTCAAGACTTAAATCGCCTTCACCCTCTTTGCGAGCGAACTCCTCATTAATATCGCAAAAACGCACCAATTGTAGCGAAACCAGCCGGATCACGCATACCGGGACATTCTGTCCATCAAGAATTATGTTATAGCTGCCAATCCTCGGAGCAGATTCTTCCTGTTGGTAAGAGGCAAAAGATCCACAAGAGGCCGTTTTGATTCCTTTTTTAATAAGGTTAGCAAGCTCGCTTGCCAGTTCTGGACTGTCTCCCATTTGCCAGGCCCCTGCGCCTGGATATTTCATTTCTATTTCCCTAAGCTTAACCATTAATGCATCTGCCTAACCGTTGATGAAAAAAGTAATAATAGTATTAGCGTTAATGGGGTCACCATTAACAGTAATACGTTACCTCAGATAGTGTGGTTTGCTCTTCGCTCAGACTGGAGCTTAAACTCAGTTGGTTCATCCGCGCAGTGCCAAAAACTGCCCCTGACTGCTTGTTAACCGCGCCTCCTATTGTATAGATATTTTCTGTACATCAAGATACATTGAGATAGCTATTTAATGGCTTAAATAGTAATAGACACTAAGTTCAGGAAGGAAAAGTGCTGATGCCAATACCTATTCTCTATACAGAACGCTTACTGTTAAAACCATTATCCTCAGAAGATGCCTCACAAATTCAGATACTTTATCCTCGCTGGGAGATTGTTCGGTACATGGTCTCATCAGTACCGTGGCCCTATCCGGGTAATGGCGCCGAGAATTATGTCAATAACGTTGCCTTGCCTGATATAGCAAATGGAATCGCTTGGATCTGGACTATTAGGCATCGTGAAACACCTGACAACATGGTAGGTTTAATCTGTCTTTATGATGTTGAGGATAACAACCGAGGATTTTGGTTATCTCCGGAGCATCAGGGCAAAGGTTTTATGCGTGAGGCCTGTAACGCAGCTACAGATTATTGGTTCAATTCCTTAAATAAGACTATATTGCGTGCGCCGAAAGCGGCTCTCAATAACCGCTCCAAACGTATCTCACAAAGCAGTGGCATGCGGCTCATTAGGACTGAAAAGAAAGCATATGTCAGCGGTCTGCTGGATTCCGAGCTATGGGAAATCACACGTGATGAATGGAATGCTCGTAAAGGTGGCTGATAAGCTGATGGCATGTCCGCTAAGCGCTCCCAGCGGACCTTCAGCTTCGTTAACACGTCCGCTATGTGCCAAAAGCGGAAGTTAACTACGGATAAAATTCAGCGCCCCACACCCAGAGCCGCTGCATAACGGCAATAAGCTACACTTGTTCATTATTTCCACAACAGGAAAGCCTTCCGCTGCTTCAACGGTGTGTGTTTGACATCGCGCAGTTGGGACATTTTGATCAACAACGAGCATGGCCAGCTAACGATGAAATTGATACTTGTTCGACACGCAGAAACAGAGTGGAATTGGGAAGGAATTATTCAGGGGCACAGCGATAGCTCCTTGACCTGTCGGGGTTTGCGTGAAACATCCCTCCTACTAGCAGCGTTTAGTGCAAGTGAGTATCAAATAGAGCGTATTTACGCTTCTCCGCTTGGGCGTGCCTGGCAAATGGGGCAAAGCCTGGCTGAACACTTTCATTGTTCACTGACGGCTGAACCGGCCCTTAAAGAGCAGGCCTTTGGTCAGTTTGAAGGTATGCCGTTAGAACTACTCAGACAAAAACATCCAAACTATGCAAATGCATTATTCAGGCTTGATGCAGATTATTGTCCACCAGGGGGGGAGTCACTGGCGCATGCTTCTCAGCGAGTTATGCGTTTTTTACAAAACCTGGAAGATACTTCATCACATCAACAAACAATATGTATTGTGTCTCACGGGCATGTCAGTCAGGGCACTCTGGCAATTCTTAAAGAAGGGACTGTCGATAGTTTCCCTCGCTATGCTCATCCCAATGCAAGTTATTCTGTTATCGACCTGATTAATGGAAAATGTATTGGCCTAAAGTGGGGGATTGCTACACATTTACGTCACCTGAATTAGTGGCTACCTTCCAGGCATTGAAAACCCATCCTGCCAGAGTCATCATTATTTAAGCACAATGTTCACTCCTCGCTGTGAGTTCAACGGGTCGATGCAACGCTATCCTTAATCAAGGGGGGACGTTGCTATGAAACGAAGAACTCGGATTAACTTACCCGCGTTGTGCCGGATGCGGGCATCGCAAACTCATGCTCTTCTGATGACGTGGGTGCTAAAGATAATTGTCCACCCATTGAAACCTGACTTTTTCACACTGACCCAATCAATGATTCCAGCCTAATTTAGGTAATGGCATAATCAGGCTGGCGAAAGTGAGGGTGAAAATGGATAAAACAGCGAAAAATCAGATAGTAGATAGCGACATTGCACAGTTATTACTAAAGCACAGGAAAGCTCGTAACTGGACGGTAACGGAGCTTGCTCAACGCTCAGGCGTGAGCCAGGCGATGATTAGTAAGATTGAACGAGGCGTCTCCAGCCCCAGCGCGACTATCCTTAGTCGTTTAGCGAACGCCATGAATATTACGCTATCAAAACTTTTCGCCGAGCTTGAGCAACATCAGAACTCGCTGGTTCGTTTCGCTCACCAGCAGCAGCATTGGACAGATGAACAATCAGGCATTATTCGTTGGACATTGTCCCCGGCGGGCGCCAGTCCGGAACTGATAAAAGTTGAAATCCCTGCAATGGGTCAACTGACGATCCCCGCCTCCGCTATTGAGCATCTTTGCGGGCAAACACTTTGGATGCTGAGCGGCAACCTTGATTTTAGGGTCAATCATCAGACTCATCATTTGCAAGCGGGTGATTGTCTTGCTCTTACCTTTGCAGGCGAGTGCCAAATGACTAACCCGGATAGCGAACAGAACTGTACATACATCGTTGCGTTTAGCCAAAAAAACAGATGATATTTCCCCTGGCAAACGGTTAGACGCCATTCCCTTTACGCAGGTGCAGCAGGGGATAAGGTCTTCCCTGACTATCCTGCCCGGAGCGCCCTGAAACCTGGAAGCCCATATGTTGATAAAACCCGACGGCCTGTTGGTTTTGTTCATTGACGTCGACGCTTAAATCAGGATGAAGAGCAAGGGCATGGGATATCAACAGTTTGCCGACGCCAAACCCGCGAGCAGCAGCATCTACGAACAGCGCCTCCAGATGACCATCATGTAAAAACATAAATCCGAGTGGAAGGTCTTCATCATTTGTCGCTACCCATACAGGGGTTTCTGAAAAAAAACCGACCACCTCTTTTTCGATCTCTTGCCGGTCATGTGTTGTCAGAAAATCGTGCGTAGCATCTACAGAACTTTTCCAAATCTGGATGATGTCTTCCGCTTCAGAAGGTCGTGACATTCTGATTTTTATCATTTTATTTTCCTTAAAGTGGACATGGTTTGGGGTAATTACCTACAAAAATAACCCCATTAATTTACTATGGTGTAATTAAATTCACAATAGTGATGATGTCGCCATGTCTATCGTTGCTAGACTCACTTTCAGGTGCAGAATGCCACGACCGGCTCTGGCCAGATAGCGCTCGAACTGGCGTACAAGCTGTTCGAGCGTATGGAAAGCCGCGATGAGTTCCGATTTATTGTTGTGGAGCTCACCCTATGCATGTCCTCAAGGTCGTAGTCACTGCCCCGGCTATGAAGCAGACTCGCTACAAGATAGTCGAGTAAAGGGCAATGGATAAGGCCTTTCAGGCCGATGCGTTCTACTGACTCAGAAATCTTTTTTACGGAAGCTATCGCGGATGGCGTCCCCCATCAGACAGGTCAGGTTCATCCAGGTAGGCTCGACTGCGAAATTCGCCATGTTTCCAGCCATATTGTCGAATGCTCGCTTGTTGGTGTACAGCATGTGCCCTGGTGACATAAACTTTGCCTCCATGATCGATTTCTCAACGTTCTCGTAATTGAGTAGGTTGCCAAAGTTGCCGCGACCAGAAACGAACGTCTTGCCTGCCTCATTTCCACCCCAGGTAAGATAGGGGTTGAGAAAAATGAAGGACGGCATGCTGTTGATGGCGACCGCACCATATTCCAGGTCAGACACCGCTTGCTCGAGTAATTTCTGATGGGCCTTTCTGGTGTCCTCATCGATAAGTATCGCACTGGCGAGCGTGCCCAGGAGCTGGGTGTTGGCGAACTTGACGGCGCCAGGGAGGAAGTGCGCGGCATTGGCTGGCAGGTCTAGCGGCACCTCAGCGAGCACCAGGCTGAACGCTTCATGTGAAGTGGCGTAGCCACCGGGCTCAACGTCTGTTAGTAATATGACGTCGGAATGCGGATACTTGCCGCCCTCGGGGCTCAGTACTTCCGCATCGGGATAGGCCTGTCGAAAACCATCCACGACCTTGTCGGCGCCGGGGTAGTACATACCCATGGCCGGAGTAGTCTCCGAGATAGCGACCCGCAGCGCGTCGAGGAATTCCTTGCGCTGCGGCCAGTGTTTGCTTGTCACCAGAGTCTGGGGACGACCGCAGTTCGCGCCACCATTGAACTTTGCCATGGTGGCTATCTGCACTGCCTGATGCTCAATTTCCTTCTTTGTCCATGGCCGGTCGCCCGGCACGATGATGCATGGGTTATTGCCGCCGCATTCGGAGATAAGCGGCGTCTCTGTCGCTGACATGATAGCCTCGGCCGTTGCGGTTCCACCTGTAAAGTAGATCCGGGAGAGGCGGGGATCTACTGTCAGGTCTTGTCCCCGATCGGCATCGCAGAAGCTCAGAACGCGCCGATCGATCAGCGGCTGCATGATCTTCGCCCAAATCCTGTCGGTTTCTTCGTTCAGGTGATGCGGTTTGTGTACGACTGTACAGTTCTCGAAGAAGATCGCTTTCAACACCTCGAGCGCTGAGCTGTAGTTGCCGGCACCCAGCACGGCAATAATACCCGCGGGCTTTTCCATCGGATTGATTTGTTTCGGTGCGCCTTTCACACGGATGCGACTCTTCTGATCCGCGTACATCAACTTGTCCTTCCGCTCCTGCGGAAAGACATAAATATCGTAGAGATCCTCACTCACTTTTTCCACGCTCAGCGGCTGTGGCATCTTGTCGTCGAGAATGGATTCATAAAGGATGATGGCTGCCGAGACGGTACTCGCCATAGGAACGACGGTAGCAACCTTTGACATTGGGTATGAAAAAAGAGGCGCACCGAGGATGCCATTCTTCATCTTGCTGTCGGCGAAGGCGAGGTCATCACCGTACTTCTTCAGGTTTGCACGGATTTCCTCCAGCAGACGCAAACGTTCTGCGGGAGATGTTGTGGTCCATTTTTGGGGATCCAGTTGGTCGATAGCTTCGGTAGCATTCATTGGGATTTCTCTATTGTTCAGATTGGACCGTCAGGACTGGTGGAACGTGTCCTGGCTGGTGTGATGTTTTCATCTCACTATAGGAAGCAAGCCGCGACAACGCTCTGGCAATCCGCGCCAATTTTAATGCGAGAGATGCCAGCACAGGGAGTGAGTCGCGGATGTTACAGGTTGGCGCAACGTGCAGTCATTGTGGCGCGGTTTGACGGGGGTTAAGCGCATGACTGCTCTATACTCTGAGCGTCGGTTGAATGAGCAATAGTGACGGAGTGCTGAAGGTGCAAAACAAAACTTTTCCCATGGATATTGGCTGGCTGGCAATACTGAAGGACTTAGGTGTTCAGCCTGGCCATGTATTACGTCGGGCCGGCCTTCCAGACGATTTACTCTCCCGTACAAGACAGGGGCTTTCTGGCGAAGACTATTTTCGTTTCTGGCGCGCTTTAGAGGCTGAGGCAAGTGATGCCATTTTTCCCTTACGCCTCGTCGAGACTCTCTCGGCTGATTCTTTCAACCCACCGCTGTTCGCTGCCCTGTGCAGCACGAATCTGGTACAGGCTATGCAGCGCCTCGCCAAATACAAGCAACTTGTGGCGCCCATGAGCCTTGAAGTCAATACGGGTGACGCAGGCGAGCTGGTCGTGACGCCTCGCTGGTTGTCGATACAAACCGCGGTACCTCACTCGCTGCAAGTGGCCGAGATTGCGTTTTTCGTGCGACTAGCCAGACTGGCTACCCGTGAGCACATTAAGGCGCATCGCGTTATCCTGCCGGAACTTCCGTCCAGTCGTTATCTCCGGCGTTACGAGAATTTCTTCGGCGTACCTGTGCAAAAGGGAGAGTATCCAGCAATCGCTTTCGCCGCTGTGGATGCTTTGCGTCCATTCCTCACGGTCAACGAAAGCATGTTTCACGCGTTCGAACCCGATCTTCGTCGACGGCTCAGTGAACTTGATTCGACGGCGTCGACGGCGGAACGCGTGCGTGCTGTCTTACTGGAGCTGTTGCCTGGTAACGCGGCTACCATTGAGAAGGCCGCGGAACGACTGGGTTTGAGCAAGCGTACGCTTCAACGTCGGCTTGAGGAGGAGGGGGAAAACTTTCGCGCCCTGGTCAATATGGTGCGGGAGAGCCTTGCCCGACATTATCTGGCAAATACCACGATGTCCGGCGCAGAGATCGCTTTCCTCCTTGGATTCGAAGATCCCAATTCCTTTTATCGCGCATTCCAGGGGTGGACTGGAAAAACACCTGACAGCGTCCGTCATGCCATGCGCTTGAATTGAGGAAAAACACACCATGTCTAAACTTACCGAATAACGGAAAGTCCTGCTTGCTGGCGCCACAGGGCTGGTGGGCGGCTATATACTTCAGTCCCTGCTGGCAGGTCCCTGAGCGGTACAAAAGATTTTCACAAAGTCGTCCTGCCAAAGAAGGCCTATTTTGATGTCAATCCAGACAGCGTCAGATTCCAGGGAGAAGCTAAGCCTCTCCCTGAATTTACCCTCAGGCGTTAGCCGCCGCCTTTAACCGCGCTTTCATCAAACTATAGGTCGTCCAGGCGTACCGTTCCGCCCAGTCCTGGTCGGCAATGGCCTCGACCTTCACCGCGCAGTACTTGGTTTCCGGCGTTTTCGAGATAGGATCCAGATTATCCTGGGTCAGCTCATTACAGGCGCCGACCCACCACTGGTAGGTCATGTACACCGCGCCGGGGTTGATACGCTCGCTGAGATCGGCGCGAGTCATCACTTTGCCGCGCCGCGAACTCACCCAAACCAGCTGACGATCGGCAATACCTGCCCGCTCGGCATCGGCAGGGTGCATCTGTATCCGGCCCGGTTCGTCCGCCAGCGACTGCAGCGCGGCGCAGTTGCCGGTCATTGAACGGCAGGAGTAATGTCCGACTTCGCGCACCGTGCAGAGCACCAGCGGGAAATCATCGTCCGGCGTTTCCGCCGGCGTGCGCCACGGCGCGGCGAACAGTTGCCCTTTGCCCGATGGGGTATCAAAGTGATTATCCTGATACAACCACGGCGTACCGGGGTGATCGAGCGTCGGGCACGGCCACTGCACGTGGCCCATATCGCCCATTTTCTCCCAGGTTACGCCGTAGAACAGCGGGCAGAGTTCACGCATCTCATCCCAGATTTGCTGGTTACTGGCGTAATGCATCGGATAGCCCATCTCGCTGGCCAGCAGGCTGATAATTTCCCAATCGCGTTTCACGTTACCTGTGGGAGAAATAGCCTGCTCGAAACGCTGGAAGCCGCGGTCGGCGCAGGTAAAGACGCCGCCGTGCTCGCCCCAGGACGTCGCCGGCAGCAGTACGTCAGCCACTTCCGCCGTTTTGGTCATAAAGATATCCTGCACCACCACGAAATCCAGCGCCTCCATCCCTTTGCGTACCAGACCCAGGTCAGCCTCGGTTTGCAGCGGATCCTCGCCCATGATGTAGTAGGCTTTGATTTCTCCCGCCAGCGCTTTATGCGGGACTTCGGTGATACGAGTGCCGATTTGCGTATCCATCATCGCCGGATCGATGCCCCAGGCATTGGCGAATTTGGCGCGCACCGCGGCGTCGGTGACATCCTGATAGCCCGGGAACTGGTTGGGTAATACGCCCATGTCGCAGGCGCCCTGAACGTTATTTTGTCCGCGAACCGGGCCGACGCCGACGTTAGGCCTTCCGAGGTTGCCGGTCAGCAGCGCGAGGCTGGCGAGACCACGAACGACATCAACCGCCTGGCCGAACTGGGTTACGCCCATTCCCCACATAATGGTGGCGGAAGGGGCGGCGGCGAAGGTACGCATCGCCCGCCGGATAGCCAGCGCCGGGACGCCGACCAGTGCTTCCACGGCTTCGGGAGAGTAGTCTTTCACCGCTTCGCGGTAGGCCTCCAGCCCTTCGGTATAACGCTCAACGTAATCGTGGTTGTAGAGATTTTCCTCCAGCAGGACGTGGGCGAAGGCGTTGACCAGCGCCATATTGCTGCCGTTGTTGAGTTGCAGATGCTGGTCGGCGATGCGGGCGGTTTCAATGCGCCGCGGATCGCAGACGATGATTTTCGCGCCGTTATCGCGGGCTTTGAGCACCCGTCGCGCCACGATAGGGTGAGAATCGGCGCAGTTGTAGCCAAAGACCAGCAGGCATTTTGAGTTCTCGATATCGCTTATTGAGTTACTCATCGCGCCATTGCCGAGTGAAGCCTGCAGCCCGGCGACCGACGGCCCGTGGCAAACGCGGGCGCAACAGTCGACGTTATTGGTATTGAGTACCGCTCGGGCGAATTTCTGCATCACATAGTTGGTTTCGTTACCGGTGCCGCGGGACGATCCGGTGGTCATGATGGCTCGCGGCCCGTACTTGGCTTTGATCTCGCTGAGCTTAGCGGCGGTGTAGCGAATCGCTTCTTCCCAGCTGACCGGGGTGAACGGGCCGCCTTTCTGATAACGAATCATCGGTTGCTTGAGGCGAGGCGTGAGAAGCTGCGTGTCATTGAGGAAATCCCAGCCGTAGTAGCCTTTCAGGCATAGCTGGTTTTGATTGGTGACGCCGTCGGCGGCTTCGGCGCGAATGATTTTATCATTTTCGACAACCAATTTGAGTTTACAACCCGCCCCGCAATAGGGGCACACGCTGGTAATTTTATTCATCAGTAACAGACCTGTTAACAGTGAAGATAGGGCGATAGCGCGCCGGGCCCGGCAGGCTACCGTCAGCAAACGCGCGACATCGAACGTCGTGCGATGCAAATCGATTGCATAATGCGTGCCAAAGTGAAAATAGCGCTGATGACGGGGGATGAAGGTGATGAAGACGTGGGAAAATCACTGACGTCGTCACAAGTGACGATGACGCGGGACGCCGTAGCTGACGATCGCCCCGCGGGGACTGAGATTAAGCGTTAACTTCCATATTTTGCTGCAGTTGGTTCAGCGTCTCTTGCGACATGCCGGCCTGCCGCGCGGCGGCGCAGATCGCCTGCCAGCTACTGGCATCGAGCGGAATACCGTTTGCCAGCCGCTGCTGACGATTGGCCGCTTCCCACTCACCAGGCGCCAGAATAGGCGTATCGGCATCGTGCGGCGACTGTTTACACCAGTCGATAAAGGCCTCGGTTTCGCGCTGCATCTGCGGCGCATCGAAGGCTTCAGGGCTGAGAATAATGGTGGTCATGCAGTTGAAGATGGCGTCGACGCAGCCCTGCAGGCTGTCCTGATGGGTCGTTTGCCCACCCGAGACCGCGCCGCCGAGCACCTCGCAGAGCGTCGCCAGGGCATAGCCTTTATGTTGAGCAAAAGTGAGCAGGGCGCCAAGCGGCGAGGTCTGCATCACCGCCGGATCGGTGGTCGGTTCGCCGCGAGAGTCAATCAATGAGCCGGCAGGCACCGCTTCGCCTTTATGCCATGCGACGCGGGTTTTGCCAAAAGCGATGGCGCTGGTGGCGTAATCGAGCAGCAGCGGCGGATGGCCTTCACGCGGGAAGACCACGCAGAGTGGGTTAGTGCCGAAGCGACTATCTTTGCCGCGAAATGGCGCCACCATCGGGTCGCCGACGACGCTAACGAAATGAATGGATATTAACCCCTGCGCCGCGCATTGTTCCGCCCAGTAACCGATGCGCCCGATATGGTGAGCATTGCGCAGCGCCACGGCGGCGAGGCCGTGCTGTTTGGCTTTTTCAATCCCCAACTGCATGGCTTCATGGGCAACGACCTGGCCAAAACCGGCGTTGCCGTCGAGGGTGACGACGGCGCCGGTGTCTTTCATCACGCTGGCATGGCGGTTAAGTTGCAAAAAACCTTCGCTATGGGATTTTACGTAGCTCGGGATCATGCCGACGCCGTGGGAATCGTGTCCGGCAAGGTTGGCGGCGATCAGGTGGTCTGCGACCAGCGCGGCTTCGGTTGGCGTACTGCCCAGCTGCGTGAACAGGGTAGTGACGAAGTGGTGTAGCTCCGTGGGGCGAAATCGATGTCCTGTAGGCACGGATAGTCTCCTCGATGTATGTTGTTGTTTTGTTGCGTTTGCCGTTCCATGCTGCGCCGCAAGGCGCAGAAGATCAAGGAGCTAGCAGTAGAATTTAGGTTTAGACATAATAAATCGGTATGCTTGTTCGTGTAAAAAATAACCGATATATCATATGGATACGATCTTCTTAGCAAAGTGTTATTTAGAGAAGATAGTAAATAGCGATACCGCCTTTATTTCTTGAAGCTTTATATCTAGAGTTATATTTGTGACGCATTAAATGCGCACCAGGCATTCGCCTGCATACCAATAAATATGCCAGAGTATTTTCTTAATAGCATGGAAAACTAACATTAATGATATTCTACTTTATCATATAGAGGTTTATTATGCCGATTTCTGCACAGCAATTATCTAAGGTTGTTATTAATGAGTGGGATAGATGGGGAACCTACCCAGGAACGCCGAATTTAAAATCCCAACATTTGGAGTCACAGGCTAAGTTCTCGCCTATTGTTCATCAATACTGGCAATCTATAGGTGCTGCTTTGGACGGTACGAGCCCTTATGCATGGTCGGCTGCTTTTATTTGTTTTTGTATAAAACAGATAGGCTATACTGGCCATGATTTTCCACTAAAATCGTATCATTCCGAATATTGCGCCTATATCTATGCGGGGAAATATCCAAAATTTTCATTGTTAGATCCAGAACTTACCCCGGTGCAAGTAGGCGATATCATTTGTAAAAGACGGCCTGATGCAAATGGCAATTATCATGAGCCATTAACCTACTATAGTGCAATTTCTTTTTATAATAACATTCTTGTTGACGATAGTAATAATTTTGATTCTCACAGTGATATTGTTATTGAGGTTAACAATGGTACGATTTTAGCTGTAGGGGGAAACGTTAGCGATGCAGTTGCTTCATCAACCTATGATCTGACAAGTAATGGCGGACTGAACATGAATGATGCTCCTTTTTTAGCTATTATTAGAATAAACTCATAATAGAGCTAAGGTAAATGACAGGAGAGCATCAATGATGTTCTCCTGGTTTATATCCTAGTTCAGTTTGGTTTCGCATTTTTTCATTTCATTCAATAGCTCGTCGGTTTCCGCTTGAGACATGTTAGAGCCACTATTTTTATTATTTTTTGTAATGACAGGGGGTGGCATTTTATATGGGTTGTTAATAATGGCGATTAAACCAGAAATATCGGGGGTGCCGAGTACCATCGAATATTGCAACTGTCTTAACTTCTCTCTGACATTAGTTAATGAGTCCAGTGCTGCGTTACGAATGGCATGGTTATCAGGAAACCTACGGTCTTTGAAAGGAAATGTTGCCATATATAGACACTGCATCGCCTGAGAAGCCAAATCGTAATTATGCGATTGCACTTCAAGGCGGTATCGCTTGCTGTATAGGGTACCTGCCGCACCCACTGACGCGCCGGCAATCACCGTCTCAGGGGATTTAGTGGCTAGTCCGACAGCACTGGCCAGTAATCCGTAAAAGGTTATTTCATCTGCTGTTTGCGACTCCAACTTTTTGGTATCGGCAACGTGCTCCCATTTTATGGCGAAGGCTTTATATGCACCAACTACCTTTTTAAAAGAATCTAGACCATCGGCATAATTATGACATGTACGAGCGTTCTGAATACACTCTTTATCGGCATCAATAATCGGAACCGGGAGTGGTGAGCTGCAGGAGATAAGCATTGATAACCCGGACAACAACCAGTATTTCATAGTTAATGATGCTTGGTGGGGAGTAACGGGAATCCCGGAGTGGCTTTACCGGGCCAAATTTCATACCTGACGGCAATTTCATCAATTCCTCCATGTAGCGGATTTCCGCCTACCCCGAGCGCCTCTGCTGCAGCGATGCTTAATTCACCAATACCATTGCCGCTACTATCTGCAACCACACAATTTATAGATTTATCTTTCCATGTTACTCTCGCCTGGCATCCAATCACTGTGCCTTTTGTTTGCGCGATCACTATCATTGGTACGGCAATATAGAGAACTGTCGCTGCATCGATATAAGCTTTGGGGTCATCTAATGAAATATGTTGATAATGTAATGATGTTTTAGATGCAATAATTCCTTGCGGAAATATTTTTGGTTGACCATTGCCGTCTAAGATGGCATTAACTCCACTTGTAGGGTTTATTTTGTGGAATACACCATTGGAATCTATTTTTAAATTAAGGTTAACTAAACGATCGCTGCCTATTTCCTTAAACTGGTCATTTATTTGGTAAGCGGCGGGAAAACCGTTTTGCCCATTGGCGCCATCCGCATCAATACTGGCATCCGCCGTATAATAGACATACTCTCCTTCCTCAGTATTTTCAAGGTGTATATCAACCGGAATTTTGTGCTCTTTATGGACGACATAAAGTGTACCGATAATAGGCATGAGATTTGCTCCAGCTTAAATAGAGATAGATGACTTGTTAAAAGTAAACGGAATTGCACGCGCTTAAAATATTCAACATCAACAGACTGATAGCCGCAAATTGCTATCATGTTATTTATAAAAACGGTCAACGAAAAATACGGCAGATAAAAATGTTATTGTCGATTAAAATGAGTCTGGCACAAAAGCAAGAAAATACAATGCTGGCCGGTAAAAATAATTTCGCATAGTAACTTTATGTATTTATAAGAAATTACCATGATGACTGTATATGCTCGTTACTGAGACCCGCAGTTAGTGGTCGACTATAGGCGCTGGATAAACAGGCTTCAATACGCAGCATTAATCTGTGACCTCGCTCGCTGTTTTCACTACTCGCTGAATAAACTCCATAAACACCACTTTTTAAACTACACCACTGTCACAAAAGCTATAAAAAACCCGGCCCATGCGTTGCAGAGGTTCTTACAGCACTATATGTTAAATTTGTGTTTAATTATTGATGCTTAAGGGTTGATTTTATGTATAAGAAAATCGGTGGTTTAGTGGTTTCACTGACGACAGTCTTCTCGTACTCCGCGCTGGCGGAGGTGCCGCAGGGCTACCCGGCAGATTATCAAAAGGTCGTTGATGCCGGGGTGAAAGAGGGCAAAGTCGTGGTTTATTCCACAACGGACACCAAAGCGGCAGGGCCGTTAATTAAAGGCTTTGAAGCGCAATATCCTGGGATTAAAGTTGAATATAACGATATGAACAGCACCGAGCTGTACAACCGTTATATTAGTGAACAAGCCGCCGGCGGCGGGAGCGGCGACGTAGTGTGGAGCTCTTCCATGGACACGGCGCTGAAATTAGCCACCGATTATGCGCAAGAGTATGCCTCGCCGGAAGTCGGCAAGCTGCCGAAATGGGCGGTCTGGCAGCAAAAAGCCTACGGTACAACCTATGAGCCGGTGGTCTTTATCTATAACAAACGGCTGATCCCGCAAAATGAAGTGCCGGATTCACATACCGCATTGGCCAAACTTATCGCCGGGCAGGCTGATAAATTTAAAGGCAAAGTCACCACCTACGATATCGAGAAATCCGGGCTTGGTTTTATGCTGGCGGTGCAGGATAGCAAGGCTGACGGCAATTACTTTGCAGACCTGGCGAATATCGCCAAAGGCGGCCTGACGGTGCAATCCTCTACCGGCACCATGATGGAGCGCGTCTCCTCCGGTGAAAACCTGATCGGTTATAACATCCTCGGCTCCTATGCCGAAGCGCGCGCTAAAACCGACCGGTCATTAGGTATTGCCTATCCGAAAGACTACGTGCTGGTGCTGTCCCGCGTCTCATTTATCACCGCGGAAGCAGGGCATCCTAACGCGGCGAAACTGTGGTTCGACTACGTACTGTCGGAAAAAGGGCAAACGATTCTCGCCTCTCAGGGTGATATTCCATCAATTCGCAACGATATTGAAGGTAAAAATGATATCGACGGAATGACGAAATTACTGGGCAATGCCCTGAAGCCGATTCCGGTGGATGAAAGCCTGTTGCAATATCTGCAACCTAAACAGCGTCTGGAATTTATTAAGCAATGGCGTGCCGCCGCTGCGAAATAAAGTTATGGCTTTTGAAAATTCCCCCGGAATGCAGTCGGGGGAATGACCTTATCAGTGTTCAGTAAATAAGTACTCATATCTCTTCTTGATAATTTATCTCTGCACTTTGCCAGGGGAATTAAAGATGAACATTTTACGCAGAAAGTGGCAGGGACTACCGCGTGGCATGGTGGTATTGATTGCGGCGCTGGTGATTTACGTTCCGCTATTATTTATCGTGGCGCAAAGCTTTCTTTCCGCGCCATTTTTTGCCCGCTCAAAAGAGTGGAGCCTCGAAGCCTTCGGTTTTATTTTTACCGATCCGGATTTTTATCTGGCCTTACGCTCCGGATTTATTCTCGCCTTTGGTCTGGTCATTATCGCGATTCCGCTGGGCGGCATTCTGGCCTTTTTAATGGTTCGCACCGATTTACCCGGGCGACGTTTTATTGAGCCGCTGATCCTGGTGCCGATTTTCGTCTCGCCGATGGTGCTGGGCTTTGGTTACGTGGTGGCCGCCGGGCCGGTCGGTTTCCTGTCGCAGTGGGCGCAGGAGTGGCTTGGTTTTGTGCCGTGGAATATCTATTCGATGTTCAGCATCGTGGTAATCGCCGGTTTAACGCACGTCCCGCACGCCTATCTTTATATCTCCTCGGCGCTACGTAGCGTCGGTTCGGACGTGGAAGAGGCGGCGCGTACCGTCGGCGCCACGCCGCTGCAGGTGATGACCTCGGTGAGCTTGCCGATGGTACGGCCGTCCATTCTCTACGCCTGCGTGCTGCTGTTCTTCCTCGGCCTGGAGGTCTTTGGCCTGATGCTGGTGCTCGGCGATCCGGAGGGCAACATGGTGCTGGCGACCTATCTCTATAAGTTGACCAATAAACTGGGAACGCCTTCTTACCATCTGATGGCGGCGGTCGCGGTGGTGTTAATCTGCATTACCATTCCGCTGGTGATGTTGCAGCGCCGGTTGATGCGTACCGCCAACCGCTTCGTGACCATGAAAGGTAAAGCGTCGCAGTCGCGCGCCTTGCCGCTGGGGAAATGGCGTTGGGTCGCGGGCGCGGTCGTGGTGGCGTGGTTGACCGTGACCATCGGCGTCCCGCTGCTGGGCGTGGCGCTACGGGCCTTTATTTCCAATTGGGGCGTTGGCGTTTCGCTATGGGATGAGCTGTCGCTGGCGACTTTCCGCAACATCTGGCAGCAGCCGAACCTGCTGCGGGCGATCGTCAACTCGATGGCGATCGGGATTATCGGCGGCGCGCTGGCGGTGGTCTGCTATCTGTTTGTCGGTATCGCCATGCACCGTAAGCCGGATAACGTGACGCGTTTTCTCGACTACAGCGTGCTGGTACCGCGTGCGGTGCCGGGCCTGTTGGCCGGTCTGGCGTTTCTGTGGGTGTTTCTGTTTGTGCCGATGTGGCTCGATCAGTCGCTGAAAAACGGCTGGCTCTCGGCGCTGCCGGTCGCCGACTGGCTGCGCGAACACCTTATCGTGCAACTGCGCGCGCTGCGCAACACCATTTTCAGCGTCTGGTTGGCCTATACGGTGGTGTGGATGGCCTACGGCCTGCGCCTTATCTCGTCAACGCTGCTGCAGGTGGCGCCGGAGCTGGAGGAGGCCGCGCGCAGCACCGGCGCCTCTCGCGGGCAAATCACCCGCCACGTCACTGTTCCTCTGGCGCGCTACGGGCTTATCGGCTCCTGGCTGCTGATGTTCCTGATCTTTGAACGCGAGTATTCAACCGGCGTTTATTTGTTGTCGCCAGGCACCGAAACGATCGGTTCGATGCTGGTCTCTCTGTGGGCGGCGGGCGCCATTGATATCGTCGCGGCGCTATCGTTTATCAATATTCTGCTGGTGGTAGTCGGTCTGGGTATCGCCCTGCGCTTTGGAGTGAAATTACATGATTGAGTTATCGGTAGACAATTTACATCTGACCTATGGCGACAACCCGGTGCTGAAAGGGGTGTCGATGGAGCTCAAACGCGGAGAGGTGGTGTCGCTGCTCGGCCCTTCAGGCAGCGGGAAAACCACGCTGCTGCGTGCGGTTGCTGGTCTGGAGAAACCGACCGCCGGGCGGATCACCATTGGCAATAACGTGGTTTATGACGGCAGCCCGCGTAGCGAGATCCCGGCGGAAGAGCGTAATCTCGGGCTGGTGTTCCAGTCCTACGCCCTGTGGCCGCATAAAACGGTATTCGACAACGTGGCCTATCCGCTGAAACTGCGTAAGGTGGCCAGCGGCGAGATTAAACAGCGGGTGCAGAGCGTACTCGAGCAGCTAGGTCTGGGACATCTGGGCAACCGGCACCCGCACCAGCTTTCCGGCGGCCAGCAGCAGCGCGTGGCAATTGGGCGGGCGCTGGTCTATAACCCGCCGGTTATTCTGCTGGATGAGCCGCTATCCAACCTCGACGCCAAGCTGCGTGAAGAGGCGCGGGTATTTCTGCGCGAGCTCATTATTAAGCTGGGCCTGTCGGCGCTGATGGTTACCCACGATCAGAATGAAGCGATGGCGATCTCCGATCGCATTTTGCTGCTTAACAACGGCGTGATTGAACAGCAGGGGACGCCGCAGGAGATGTACGGTAACCCAGCTACTCTGTTCGCCGCCGAGTTTATGGGCAGCAATAACCGCCTGCACGGTAAGGTGACGGCGCTGGAGAACGGACGCGCGCGGGTTGAAGGCGCCAGCTGGGCGCTATGGGGCCGCGCGGGCGAGGGGATAAGCGTTGGCCAGCCGGCGACGGCGGTGATCCGCGTCGAACGCCTGCGACTTGACTGCTCGCCGCAGGATAACAGCCTGGAACTTCCGCTGCTGACCAGCATGTACCTCGGCGATCGGTGGGAATATCTGTTCCGCACCGAGGGCGATGACTTTGCGATTCGCGCCTACGGCACGGCCCTGCGTGACGCCGAACATTGTCACCTGACGCTGCCCGCGGACGATGTGTGGATCTTCCCGCAGCGATAAACTTTGCTTAGGGCGCCAGATGACACACCGCTTCGATATTGTGTCCATCTGGCGCAATGACAAAGGCGGCGTAGTAATTGGCGTGGTAATTAGGCCGCAGTCCCGGCGCGCCGTTATCCTTGCCTCCGGCGGCCAGCGCCGCGTGCCAGAAGGCATCAACCTGCTCGCGGCTGTCGGCGCAAAAGGCGATATGCAGCGGCGCGGGTTTATCTTCGCTTTGATAGAGGCATAAAGAGGCATCGTTCGCCCCGGCTAGCTCCGCGCCGTAAGCCGGCTCGCCTTCGCCTGCCAGCGTCACGCCGAGCGGCGCCAACGCCTGTAAAAAGAATGCCTTGCTCGCGGCATAATCACTGACGCCAAATTTGACATGATCGAACATAAATTCTCCTTGTGGTTGGGAATATCTGTACGACATCACCGTGTCGTTAAAATGAGAAGGGCACAGATACTGATTTAATTAACAACGGTGATTAACTAATTTAACAGCTCGAATTGTTTAATTATTCATTAAGCGAGTATTTACAGGTGCTTAATCTGCCATGTACCATAAACAAAAAATAACAAATGTGATACATATCACCCTTTATTGGCGCTTTGGTAAAACCAAAGGCGCGAAATTTCCGCATGACTTACCGCACTCAGGTTATTAAATGCCCGATCTTATCGTGACAACCCGGTGAATATTTGCGCCATTTTCCCGCGTTACGTTGAGAATCGTCTAATATCCAAACGATAACCCTATAAATCTTATCGCTATTGGCGATTTATTGTACGTCTTATTGGCCAAAGCCAGACGGTCTGTTTCGCAACAGTTCAATGGTATCGGTACCAGAGCGGGGTTTGCTGGGCTTGTAAGCGACAAAACAGTATTTTTAATTGACAGGAATGTGATTATGTCGAGCGAGAAAACCAACAATTCAAGGCGTGATTTTTTAGTAAAATCAATGGCCTTGATTCCAACGGTCGTCATCGGCGGCGGCAGCGTGGGCGCCATTGGCGTGGCGGCGAGCGCCACGGCACAGGCGGCCTCCGCACCCTCAGCCGGTGGCAACGCGGCATCCAGCGACTGGAAGCCGCAATTCTTCAACGATCGCGAGTGGCTGTTTATCAACGCCGCCGTCGCTCGCTTAATCCCGGCCGATGAACTCGGTCCCGGCGCCAAAGAGGCCGGTGTGCCGGAATTTATCGACCGTCAGCTCAACACCCCTTATGCTACCGGTTCCATCTGGTATATGCAGGGGCCATTTAACCCCGACGTGCCGAAAGAGATGGGCTACCAGCTGCCGCTGGTACCAAAACAGATTTATAACCTCGGTATCGCCGATGCCGAAGAGTGGTGTCAAAACCAGTATCACAAGAGCTTTGCTGAACTGAGCGGCGAGCAGCAGGATGAGGCGCTCGGTCTGTGGGAATCCGGCAAGGCGCAGTTCAAACAGCTGCCGGCCTCGCTGTTTTTCTCCTATCTGTTGCAAAACACCCGCGAAGGCTTCTTTAGCGACCCTATCCATGGCGGCAATAAAGGCATGGTCGGCTGGACGCTGATTAATTTTCCCGGCGCGCGCGCCGACTTTATGGACTGGGTTGAACGAGGCGAACGCTATCCCTTCCCACCGGTATCAATTAATGGGGAGAGGGCGTAATCATGGCGACCGTATTGAAAAAAACCGATGTGGCGATCGTTGGCTTCGGCTGGGTTGGCGCGATCATGGCCAAAGAGCTGACCGAAGCGGGGCTCAACGTCGTCGCGCTGGAACGCGGTCCGATGCGCGATACCTGGCCGGACGGCGCTTATCCGCAGGTTATCGATGAGCTGACCTATAACATCCGCCGCAAGCTGTTCCAGGATCTCTCTAAAAGCACGGTGACGATTCGTCACAACACCAGCCAGCAGGCGGTTCCCTACCGTCAACTGGCCGCCTTCCTGCCGGGCACCGGCGTTGGCGGCGCGGGTCTGCACTGGTCCGGCGTGCATTTCCGCGTCGATCCGATCGAACTGCGTATGCGCAGCCACTATGAAGAGCGCTACGGCAAAAACTTCATTCCCCAGGATATGATCATCCAGGATTTCGGAGTCACCTACGACGAACTGGAACCGTTCTTCGATAAAGCGGAAAAAGTCTTTGGCACCTCCGGTACCGCCTGGTCGGTCAAAGGGAAGGTTGTCGGTAAAGGCCGCGGCGGTAACGCCTTCGCGCCGGATCGCTCGGACGATTTCCCGCTGCCGGCGCAGAAAAATACCTGGTCGGCGCAGTTGTTTGAAAAAGCGGCGCTGGAAGTGGGCTATCATCCCTATAACCTGCCGTCAGCAAACACCTCCGACTCCTATACCAACCCGTATGGCGCGCAGATGGGGCCGTGTAACTTCTGCGGTTTCTGCAGCGGCTACGCCTGCTATATGTATTCGAAAGCCTCGCCGAACGTGAACATCCTGCCGGCGCTGCGCCAGGAAAAACGCTTTGAACTGCGTACCAACGCCAACGTACTGAAGGTCAATCTGACTGACGATAAATCCCGCGCCACCGGTGTGACCTATGTCGACGGTCAGGGCCGTGAAATGGAACAGCCGGCGGATCTGGTGATTATCGGCGCCTTCCAGTTCCATAATGTGCATCTGATGCTGCTTTCCGGGATTGGTAAACCGTACAATCCTGAGACTGGCGAAGGGGTGGTCGGGCGTAACTTCGCCTATCAAAACATGACCACTATCAAGGCCATTTTCGATAAAGATACCTTCACCAACCCGTTCATCGGTGCGGGCGGCAACGGCGTCGGCGTCGATGACTTCAACGCCGATAACTTCGATCACGGTGCGGCGGGCTTCGTCGGCGGTTCGCCGTTCTGGGTTAACCAGGCGGGGACCAAGCCTATCTCCGGCCTGCCGGTGCCTCCGGGTACCCCGGCGTGGGGCAGTAAGTGGAAATCGGCGGTGGCCGACACCTACACGCACCACCTGTCGATGGATGCCCACGGCGCGCATCAGTCCTATCGCCAGAACTACCTCGATCTTGATCCGAACTACAAAAACGTCTTTGGTCAGCCGCTGCTGCGCATGACCTTCGACTGGCAGGAAAACGACATCAAGATGGCGCAGTTTATGTTCGATAAGATGGCGCCGATCGCCAAAGCGATGAAGCCGAAATATATGCTCGGTAGCCCGAAAAACGCCAATAGCCACTTTGACACCACCAGCTACCAGACCACCCATATGAACGGCGGCGCGGTGATGGGCGAAGATCCGAAGACCAGCGCGGTGAACCGTTATCTGCAGAGCTGGGACGTGCATAACGTCTTTGTCATCGGCGCTTCCGCTTTCCCGCAGGGGCTGGGCTACAACCCGACGGGTACCGTTGCCGCGCTGGCCTACTGGTCGGCGAAGGCTATCCGCGAACAGTACCTGAGAAATCCGGGTCCATTGGTGCAGGCATAAGGGAAAGCAAATCATGAAAATGCAATGGTTATCGGCACTGGTTCTCGGTGCGTTAAGCTGCGCGGCGTTCGCTGAAGAGGCGCCCGCGGACAGCAATCTGATTAAGCAGGGCGAATATCTGGCGCGCGCCGGCGACTGCGTGGCCTGCCACACAAACGGTAAAGAGGGCAAACCTTTTGCCGGCGGTTTGCCGATGGAAACGCCGATCGGCACCATTTATTCCACCAACATCACGCCGGACAAAGCGCACGGTATTGGCGGTTATACCTTCGAAGAGTTTGACGACGCGGTGCGTAAAGGCGTGCGTAAAGACGGCTCCACGCTCTATCCGGCGATGCCGTATCCTTCCTTCGCCCGTATCAACGAAGCGGATATGCGCGCCATGTACGCCTACTTTATGCACGGCGTGGAGCCGGTGAACGTCGCCAACAAAGACACGGACATCCCGTGGCCGCTGTCGATGCGCTGGCCGCTGGCGTTCTGGCGCGGCATCTTCGCCCCGACGCCGAGCGACTTTGTCGCCAATCCGCAGGTGGATCCTGTACTGGAGCGCGGCCGTTACCTGGTGGAAGGGCTTGGCCACTGCGGCGCCTGCCACACCCCGCGTAGCCTGACGATGCAGGAAAAAGCGCTTAGCGAAAGCGAAGGTGATAACTACCTGGCGGGTAGCAATGCGCCGATTGACGGTTGGGTGGCTTCCAGCCTGCGCGGTGAGAATCGCGACGGTCTGGGAAGCTGGAGCGAAGCCGAGCTGGCCGAGTTCCTGAAAACCGGGCGCAATGATAAATCCGTGGTCTTCGGCGGCATGAGCGACGTGGTTGAGCACAGTCTGCAGTATCTCTCGAATGACGATATCACCGCTATTGCCCGCTATCTGAAGTCGTTACCGCCGCGCGGCGGTAAACAGACGCCAGCCCCGGTTGAAGATAGCGTGGCGAAAGATCTGTGGAAAGGCGATGACAGCAAAACCGGCGCGGCGCTGTACGTCGATAACTGCGCCGCCTGCCACCGTACCGACGGTGTCGGTTATAAACGCGCGTTCCCGTCGTTGAAAGGCAACCCGGTGGTACAGACTGAAGATGCGACCTCGCTGATTCACATCATTCTGACCGGCAACACCACGCCGGCGGTGAAGGATGCGGTCTCGAACCTGACCATGCCGTCGTTCGGCTGGCGCCTTGACGATCAACAGGTCGCGGATGTGGTCAACTTCATCCGCACCAGTTGGGGCAACAACGCGCCGCCGGTGAGCGCCAGCGATGTGGCGAAAGTACGTAAAGATAAGTCGATGATTCGCGATGAGAAGGCGTTAGGTAACGCCGACGTCTCGAAACTGCCGGCTGCTGCAGAGTAACTGGGCCGGGGCGGGGCACTGGATTCGCCCCGCCTGAGGTAAAAAACGTGATGACACCTGAACAACAGGGGACACAGCCATGATGCCGGAACTGGGCAACTATCTGCTGTGTCTGGCGGCGGGGCTGGCGCTGCTGCTAAGTATCTTTCCGCTATGGGGCGCGGCGCGTCAGGAACGATGGCTGATGGCATTAGCCCGGCCGCTGGCCTGTGCGCTGTTTATCTGCATCATCGGCGCGTTTGCGCTGCTGGTGCATGCCTTTGTAATCAATGATTTCACCATCCGCTACGTGGCGGAAAACTCCAACACCGCGCTGCCGGTGTGGTACCGGGTGGCGGCCACCTGGGGAGCGCACGAAGGCTCTTTGCTGCTGTGGGTGCTGCTGCTCAGCGTGTGGACGTTCGCCGTCGCGCTCTTCAGCCGGCAGATGCCTTCCGACGCGGTGGCGCGGGTGCTGGCGGTAATGGGGATGATCGCCTTCGGTTTCCTGCTATTTATCCTGTTCACCTCCAATCCGTTCAGCCGTAGCCTGCCGCTGTATCCCGTAGATGGCCGCGATCTCAATCCTATGTTGCAGGATATCGGGATGATTTTTCATCCACCAATCCTTTACATGGGCTACGTTGGCTTCTCGGTGGCCTTCGCCTTCGCGATTGCGTCGCTGCTGGCGGGGCGGCTGGATACCGCATGGGCGAGATGGTCGCGCCCGTGGACGCAGGCGGCGTGGATGTTCCTGACACTTGGGATCGTGCTGGGCTCGGCGTGGGCCTATTACGAACTGGGCTGGGGCGGCTGGTGGTTCTGGGACCCGGTGGAAAATGCCTCGTTTATGCCGTGGCTGGTTGGCACCGCGTTGCTGCATTCGCTGGCGGTAACCGAAAAGCGCGGCAGCTTCCGCGCCTGGACGGTGCTGCTGGCGCTGGCTGCGTTTTCGCTGTGCCTGTTGGGGACTTTCCTTGTGCGATCTGGCGTGCTGGTATCGGTGCACTCCTTTGCCTCCGATCCGGCGCGCGGGATGTTTATTCTTGCCTTGTTGACCCTCGCGATTGGCGGCTCGCTGCTGCTGTATGCGGTGAAAGGTGGGCGAGTGCGGGCGCGAGTGGAACATACGCTCTGGTCGCGCGAGTCGTTCCTGCTTGGCAACAATATTCTGCTGATGGCCGCGATGCTGGTGGTGCTGTTAGGCACGCTGCTGCCGCTGGTGCACAAAGCGCTGGGTCTGGGGACGATATCGATCGGCGAACCGTTCTTCAATACCATGTTCACCGCGCTGATGGCGCCGTTTGCGCTGCTGCTGGGGCTGGGGCCGCTGATTCGTTGGCGGCGCGACCAGCCGGGTAAACAGCTTAAACGACTGGCGATATCTCTTCTGGTGACGTTGTCACTTTCTCTGGCGTTGCCATGGCTGCTTCAGGACCGCATCACCGCGATGGCGGTCATCGGCCTGATGATGGCGCTGTGGGTGCTTATCTTCGCGCTGATTGAAGTCCACGAGCGGGCCACGCATCGCCACGGTTTCTGGCGCGGCCTGCGTACCTTAACGCGCAGCCAGTGGGGCATGGTGCTCGGCCATGTCGGCGTGGCGGTAACCGTTATTGGCATCACCTTCAGCCAGAACTACAGCATCGAGCGCGATGTCCGCATGCGGGCTGGCGACAGCCTCGATATTCATCGTTATCACTTCGTCTTCAAGGGCGTGCGTAATATCGTCGGGCCGAACTGGAGCGGCGGCGAGGGGGTGATTGCCGTCAGCCGCAACGGTCGCCCGGAAGCCACGCTGTATGCCGAAAAACGCTTTTACACCGCCAGCCGGATGATGATGACCGAAGCGGCCATCAGCGGCGGGTTTACCCGCGATCTTTACGCTGCGCTGGGTGAAGAACTGGATGATGGCAGCTGGGCGGTGCGTCTGTACTATAAACCGTTCGTGCGCTGGATCTGGTACGGCGGCGTACTGATGGCGCTGGGTGGGCTATGTTGCATGCTCGATCCGCGTTACCGCCGGTCGCGGCAACAGAAAACAGCAGCGGATCGCAATGACATTAACCGCTCGCTGTACCAGTCCCGACTGCGCGAACTTGAGCAGGAGCGCACTGATAGTAATGAAGCGATGATCGTCGAGCTGCAACGTACGTTGTTGGCGGATATTTCGCCGCAGGAACCGACGCGCGTTCGGCCGCTTAGCCGTTGGTTGCTGCTACCGGGGGCGCTGTTATTGGTCTTCGTCAGCGGCGGGCTCTATCTGAAAACCAGCGACGTGGGTCAGGTGCTGCTGTGGCGACAAAGCGAGCGCCATTATCCCGCGCTGCTGGCGCAGGCGAAAGATCCGACCGCGGCGCCGCTGCGGATGGATGAGTTGGCCCAGCTGAGGCTTGGGCTGCGCAGCCATCTGCAGGATAGCCCTGACGATCTCGCCGGCTGGCAACTGCTTGGGCGGCTTGGCCTGCTGCTAAACGATGGCGAGACGGCGATCGGCGCGTTCGGGCGGGCGCATAAGCTGGCGCCGGATGACCCGGCGGCAAGTTTTGATTACGCCAGCGCGCTGGTGCGGGCGGGCGATAACGCGCAGATGCGGATGGGCGAGCTGTTGCTGCGCGAGCTGCATCAGCGGCAGCCGAAAAATCTGCCGGTGCTGGAGATGCTGGCGCTCAGCGCGGTACGTAATGAAGACTATCCGCAGGCGGTAGCGGCGCTACAGCAGCTGCTGATGTTGTTGCCGGAGGGCGATGCCCGCCGCGAGGCGATTGCCCGCCAACTGGCTCAGGCGCAGCAGGCTCGGTAGTAGATACTGTTAGCGGTTGGCAACGGTTTTGTCGCACAGGGGTTTTCCCGGAGGCGGCGCGTTGCGCCTTCTCCGGGCTACCAAATCGCACAGCGCTGTAGCCCCGGTATGCGGCAGCGCCACCGGGGGGTTGGAGGCCATTGGTACCGGCAGTTTCAGCCAGCATGGTGAATAAATTAAAGGCAGGCCGTACGGACCGTAGATACTGTTATCGGTTGGCAACTTTTTTGTCGCACAGGGGGTTTCCCGGAGGCGGCGCGTTGCGCCTTCTCCGGGCTACCAAATCGCACAGCGCTGTAGCCCCGGTAAGCGGCAGCGCCACCGGGGGTTTTGAGGCCATTGGTACCGGCAGGGCCGTAGGCCGGGTAAGGCGTAGCCGCCACCCGGCAAAATAACGGCGTAACAGACGAAAAAAAGCCCCTGCGAACAGGCAGGGGCAAACCATGTCAGAGCTTATTTTTTTATTAATTGAATACCATGCCGCCATCGATCAGCAGCGATTGACCGGTCATATAATCGGAATCCGGGCTGGCAAGATAAGAGACGCAGGCGGCGACATCTTCTGGCTCCGACAGGCGACCAAGGGTGATGCGTTTGGCGAATTCGGCGGTGCCATAGCCCAGAGGTTTACCGGCCGCTTCGGAGACCTGACGATCGATCTCGGCCCACATCGGCGTTTTCACAATCCCCGGGCAGTAGCCGTTGACGGTAATACCCAGCGGCGCCAGGTCGCGGGCGGCGGTTTGCGTTAAACCGCGTACGGCGAATTTGCTCGAGCTGTAGACCGCCAGTTCCGGGTTGCCGACGTGGCCGGCCTGCGAACAGGCGTTGATGATTTTGCCGCCGTGACCCTCTTTTTTAAAGGCATCGACTGCCGCCTGAATCCCCCAGATCACCCCTTTAACGTTGATGTTGTAGACCTTGTCGACAATCTCCGGCGTAATGGATTCGATAGGCGTCGATGGCGCAACCCCGGCGTTGTTGACGATGACGTTGAATCCGCCCAGCGTTTTCCGCGCCTGTTCGACGGCGGCAAACACCTGCTCGCGGTCGGAAACATCGACTTTGACCGCGATGGCCCGGCCGCCGTGCTGATTGATTTCATCCGCCACGGCTTTTGCAGTGGCGTCATTGTAATCGGCGATCGCCACGGCAAAACCGTCCTTCACGAGGCGTAACGCGATAGCTTTACCAATGCCCTGACCGGCGCCGGTGACAAGTGCGACTTTTTTCATTTCCATTTCCTTTTGTGATGACTTAAAGAATCTGACTCAGGTGTAGCTGGCCCATCAGCAGCGGGTTATCGCGGTAATCCACGGGGATGGCGACCACCGCCGGGCCGTCGACGTCCATCGCCGCGCGTAGCGTCGGCTCCAGCGCATCAGCGCTTTCCACCGCAAACCCTTTCGCGCCGAAGGATTCGGCATAGGCTTTAAAATCCATTGGCCCGAACTCGACGCCGGACAGGCGTTGATATTTTTTCTCTTCCTGGATAGCAACCATGTTGTAGCCGTTATCGACCCAGATAAGATGCAGGATGTTGGCTTTCAGGCGGACCGCCGTTTCCAGCTCCATACTGGATTGCAGAAAACCGCCATCGCCGGAGACCGAGACCACTTTGCGCTGCGGATTGACCAGCCAGGCCCCGATGGCCCACGGCAGGGCGACGCCCATGGTTTGTTGACCGTTGGAGATCATCACCTGACGGGCGCGGAAGCTGTAGAGATAGCGGGCGATCCAGATATGGAAGCTGCCCATATCGACCGTCAGCGTGACGTCGCTGTTGACGATATCCTGCATGGCGCGAACGATACGCAGCGGGTGCAGGGCGAACTGATTCAACTGCGCTCCGCGGCGGTCAAGCAGTTCCCGCTGATGCTGGCGGTCGTGGAGGATTTCAGCGGCCTGCGGCGAGAGCACCAGCCGATGATCGATATTTTGCGCCAGCTTGTTCAGCGTGCCGGCGATGTCGCCCACCAGCTCGACATCCGGCGTGTAGTTACGCTCTTCATAGGCGGGCAGTACGTCGATATGTACCAGCGTCGCGTTGCCGCTGTTCCACATCGCCGGTTCGTATTCCACCGGGCTATAGCCGATGCAGATAACCAGGTCGGCCAGTTGCAATAAGCGGTCACCGGCCTGATTGTTAAACAGCCCGACGCGCCCGGCGAAGCGCGAGAAGTTATCCTGATTGACCGCCCCGGCGGCCTGATAGGTGCTGGTGACCGGAATATGGCTGGTTTCCAGCAAACGATGCAGCGCGGCGCTGTTTTCCGTCTGGCTGGCCATCAATCCAAGCAGGAACACCGGATTCTTCGCCTGGGCAATCAACTTCGCGACCTGATTGATTGCCTCGTCAGGCGCGGCGCCCATCTGCGGCGCGCTGCTGGCGGGCAGCACTTTGCCGGTCGCCGGACCATCGACGACATCCTGCGGCAAGCTGACGAAGGCGCTGCCCGGGCGCCCCTGCTCGGCGGCGCGAAAGGCATTAGAAACCACTTCCGCCAGCGCATCCGGCGAGGTCACTTCCACGGCGTATTTGGTGACCGGGCTGAACATCGCCACCGTGTCCATACTCTGATGCACCTGTTTGGCTTTATCGGCGCGTTTGACCGCGCCGCCCAATGCCACCACCGGGTCGCCTTCGCTATTAGCGGTGGCCATGCCGGTTATCAGGTTGGAACAGCCCGGACCGGAGGTCACCAGCGCGACGCCCGCTTTGCCGGTAATACGCCCGACCGCGGCGGCCATAAAGGCGGCATTGGCCTCGTGGCGCACTGGAATAATGCGGATTGAGGAGTCCAGTAACGAGTCGAAAACCTTATCGATTTTAGCGCCGGGGATCCCGAAGACCTGGCGTACACCTTGCGCTTCCAGTTGGCTGACGACCAGATCGGCGCCGTGCGCCCACTGGCGCAGCGGATACTGTTTGTCCATGTGAACCTCCTAACTTTCTACTGAACGGATGGCGGCATCGAGATTGTCGGGATGCAAATTGGCCTGCAGGAACGCGCTGTCGGCGGGAAGATCGATCATCAGCTTATGAATTTCGCCGAAGGTCAACACCCCGCTGTCGAGCTGGTAGTCCAGCAGGTGGCCGCCGCCCTGGCGGTCATCGGTGATAAAGTGTTCGTGATAGCCGGCGACGTTAATTCCCTGCATATGCTGTGGGGTACGAAAACCGACCAGTACGCCGTCACGCTGGTTAAAGCGGAACACCGGCTGATCGTCGAGTACGTCGGTCATCGCCCGGTAGGGCGGCGTCTGACGCGGCACGGTGCGGGTATGGGCGTGGCGGAAATGACCATCGATTCGCAGCGCGCAGAACAGATTGTCGGAAGGGATTTGCTGGTCAATAACCTCATGCAGCTGCTGGCGGCTGACCGGATGGTCAAAGGTTTTACGGTACTGCGGCTGAAACCAGGTCATTACCGCAAACGGGGTTTTCTGTTCCGGACGCGCTTTACGCGCGCTGCCGTCGGCACGCAGTTGATACACCTGGCTGCTAAACGCGATCAGCTCGCCGTCGAGTTCATTAAAAGTGCCGAGCCCGAAATCGCCGTGCTTCAGCAGGTCCGCAATGGTGGTGGTACCTTCGTAGACGCCGCTAAGCAGGGCGCTCATCAGCGAAGTTTGATATAGCACGCTATCGGGATGCTGGGCGGAAAACGCGCGTAGCGTTTCACACAGACTCTCTTCGCAGGTGCAATCTGAAGCATGATTCATGAGCCACTTCCTCGTTCAACAAATATAAGAAAGGTTAAATAAAGGTTGACCCGATTCAGCTCACAGTTCCAATATAGAAACCATGCTGGTTTGAGACGTTTTCGATATGGAACTTCGTTATCTACGCTATTTTGTCGCCGTCGCCCGGACGCGGCACTTCACCCGGGCAGCGAAAGAACTGGGTATCTCACAGCCACCGTTAAGTCAGCAAATTCAGCGGCTTGAGCGAGAGGTTGGCACTCCGCTGTTGCGTCGGCTAACCCGCGGGGTGGAGCTGACCGAAGCCGGGGAGTCCTTTTATGAAGATGCCTGCCAAATCCTCGCGCTGAGCGATGCGGCGCTGGAAAAGGCCAAGGGCATTGCCCGCGGCATGAACGGCAGTCTGTCGTTAGGTATTACCAGTTCTGATGCTTTCCATCCGCAAATCTTCACCTTGCTGCACCGTTTTCAGCTAGAACATCCGGGCGTCGCCCTCCATCAACAGGAAGGCAACATGGCGAATTTGATGGCGGCGCTGAGCGAGGCGGAGATCGATATCGCCTTTGTCCGCCTGCCGTGCGAAAGCAGCAAGGCGTTTAATCTGCGTATCATTGATGAGGAGCCAATGGTCATCGCACTGCCGCGCGATAATCCATTGTCAGCGGAGCCAACGCTGGCGCTGGAGCAGCTGCGGGACGTCGCGCCGATCCTCTTCCCGCGTGAAGTGGCGCCGGGTTTGTATGAGCTGGTGTTCAATAGCTGCCTGCGCGCCGGTATTGATATGAACCGCGCCAGGCAGTCGTCGCAGATTTCATCGTCGCTGAGTATGGTAAACGCCGGATTTGGTTTCGCGCTGGTGCCGCAGTCGATGACCTGTATCGCGCTGCCCAACGTCAGCTATCAATCGATACAGGGGACGCCGGTTAAGACCGATATTGCCATCGCCTGGCGCCGTTTTGAGCGCTCGCGTACGGTGAAGCGATTTTTGGAGATGTTCTAATTCCCGGGGCGCATAGCGTGACCCAACGGAGATACGCTGACCTTTTCTCCGTTGGGTTAGCGTTACTGCGCCACCCAGCCGCCATCCATATTCCACGCCGCGCCGCGAACCTGCGCGGCGGCGTCGCTGCATAAAAATAGCGCCATTTCCCCCAGTTGCTGAGGCGTCACGAATTCGCCGGAGGGTTGTTTTTCGGCAAGCAGCTGCGCTCTGGCCTGCTCCGGGTCGGCCCCCTCGGCGATACGTTTATCGATCTGCTGCTGAACCAGCGGCGTCAGCACCCAACCGGGGCAAATCGCGTTGCAGGTAATGCCGGTACGCGCGGTCTCCAGCGCCAGCGTTTTGCTAAAACCAATCACCCCATGCTTAGCGGCGACATAGGCGGATTTCTCTTTCGAGGCGACTAACCCATGCACGGAGGCAATATTAATAATCCGCCCCCAGTTGCGCTCGCGCATGCCCGGCAGCGCCAGGCGGCTGGTGTGGAAAACGCTGGACAGATTTATCGCCAGAATATCGTTCCATTTTTCCACCGCGAACTGCTCCACCGGCGCAACATGCTGGATACCGGCGTTATTAATCACAATATCGACGCCGCCAAATTCGCTTTCGGCATAGCGCATCATGGCTTCAATTTGCCCGACGTCGCGCAGGTCGGCATCGTGATAGCCGGGAATTTTACCCAGCGCGGCAACCTCGGCTCGCGCGCTCGTGCTGTCGCCAAAACCATTCAACACCAGCTGCGCGCCGGCCTGCGCCAGTACTTTGGCAATGCCTAAACCAATACCGCTGGTGGAGCCGGTGACCAACGCTGTTTTACCGTTTAAATTCATTTCGTTACTCCTTACATCAGGCATCAGACAATGCCGGTTAAATAGAACACGGCAATGACAAACAGAACCGCGAGGCTTTTGATAAGCGTAATGGCGAAAATGCCGCCGTAAGCCTGGCGATGACTTAAGCCGGTGATTGCCAGCAGCGTGATGACGGCGCCGTTATGCGGCAGGGTATCCATGCCGCCGCTGGCCATCGACGCGACGCGGTGCAGTACCTCAAGCGGGATATTGGCGGCGTGCGCGGCGGCCACGAAGGTATCTGACATCGCCGCCAGCGCGATGCTCATTCCGCCGGAGGCGGAACCGGTGATCCCAGCCAGTACGGTGACGCTTATCGCCTCGTTTAACAGGGGATTGGGAATAGCGGTCAGTGCTTTCGACAACACCAGGAAACCCGGCAGGGCGGCAATCACCGCGCCGAAACCATATTCCGAAGCGGTATTCATCGCCGCGAGGATCGCGCCACCCACCGCCGTACGGCTGCCTTCCGCCAGACGGCCGCGGATATTGCGAAATCCGAACAACAGCACCACGACGATGCCGGACAGCAGCGCGGCCTCGACGGCCCAGATAGCGGTGATTTTGCCGACCTCGGTGACGATGGGTTTGGCAAGCCCAGGCAGGGTCAGCTCGTGGCTGGCGCCATACCACTGCGGGATCCAGCGGGTAAACAGCAGGTTCAGCACGCCGACCAGCAGCAGCGGGGCAATGGCGATCAGCGGATGCGGCAGATTGATGTTATCCGGCGTCTGCGGCTCGTTTTGCAGATCGGTACCGTAACCCTCGCCATTCGCGAGCGCTTTACGCCGCTGTCGTTCCAGCCACAGTAAACCGAAGGTGATGATAAACAGTGAACCTATCAACCCAAGCCAGGGGGCGGCCCAGGCGTTGGTGCCAAAAAAGCTGGTGGGGATAATGTTCTGGATCTGCGGGGTGCCCGGCAGGGCATCCATAGTGAAGGAGAACGCGCCCAGCGCGACGGTTGCCGGGATCAGCCGCTTCGGGATACCGCTCTGGCGAAACAGTTCGGCGGCAAAGGGATAGACCGCAAACGCCACCACGAACAGCGAAACGCCGCCGTAGGTCAGCAGGGCGCAGACCAGCACGATCACCGGGATCGCATGTCGCCGCCCGAGAATTTGAATCGCGGCGGCGACGATCGAACGTGAGAAGCCCGACAGCTCAATCAGCTTGCCAAAGACGGCGCCGAGCAGGAATACCGGAAAATAGAGCTTCACGAAACCGACCATTTTTTCCATAAACAGGCCGGTAAAGGTGGGGCCTACCGCGCTCGGGTCGGTGAGCAGAACCGCGCCAAGCGCGGCGATAGGGGCAAACAGGATAACGCTGTATCCACGATACGCAGCCAGCATCAGTAATGCCAGCGCGGCCAGGGCGATCAACACACTCATTACGACTCCTCACTATCATTGTTATTGTCGGGGTACAAAACGAGAAGTTACGGTTTCAGGGCGTAGCGCAGCTGATGTTCACGGCGCGACTGTATTCGTTTCTGCCGGGCCTCATCCCAGCGATAAAAACCTTGCCCGCTACGGGCGCCGGTAGCGCCTTGCGCGACCTTGTCGGCGACCAGCGACATCATGTCGCTGCCCGTGGCCAGTTCCGGCAGCAGGTGCTGGCAGATATCCTGGACCGTCGCCAGACCGGTCATATCGGCGGCTTCCAGCGGGCCGACCATCGCGTAACGGCGGCCGAGCGAGGCGCGCATCACTTTGTCGACCACTTCCGGCGAAGCGATGCCGCTCTTGACGATATGCAGCGCTTCGCGCAGCAGGGCGAACTGTAGTCGGTTGCCGACGAACCCCGGCGCGGCGCGGTTGAGTACTACCGCTTCCAGCGAGCAGGAGGATAAAAAGTCGCTGACCTGGTTGGCGAGATGCGGCAGGGTAGCGCTACCCGGCACCACTTCCACCAGCGGGATAAAATGCGGCGGATGCCAGAAGTGGGCGATTAACAAGCGCTCCGGATACCGCATCCCCTGCGCCAGCCGATCCGGCGGTAGTCCGCTGGTGTTGCTGGCGATGATAGCTTCGTCGGCGATCAGCGTTTCCAGTTCCCGGTATAAGGCGTGCTTGAGCGCCAGACGCTCCGGAATCGCTTCGATCAGCAAGCTGGCGTCAGCAAGATCGCCTAATGCCGTGGTGCCGGAGAGGCGCGAGAGCACCGACGCACGCTGAGCGGCGTCAAACTGCTCGCACTCTTCAAGCTCGCGCAAAATGGCGGCGGCGACGTTCTCGATCTCGCTAATGCGCGCCGGGTCGGTGTCGTAGAGGCGTACGGCGTGGCCGTGGCGGGCAAAATGGCAGGCGATGCCGACGCCCATCAGGCCGGCGCCCAGTACCGCCAGTTGTGGTGTAAACATAGTGGCTCCTGTTAACGTTCGATGGTCATCGCGATACCCTGACCGCCGCCGACGCAAAGCGTCGCCAGGCCTTTGCTGACATCGCGGCGCTGCATTTCGTGCAGCAGACTAACCAGAATGCGACATCCTGAGGCGCCAATCGGGTGGCCGAGCGCGATAGCGCCGCCATTGACGTTGACCTTCTGGTTGTCCCACTCCAGCAATTTACCGACTGCCAGCGCCTGTACGGCAAAGGCCTCGTTGGCTTCGATGAGATCCACCTCATCCAGCGCCCACCCGGCGCGCTGCAGCGCCTTCCGGCAAGCGCTTACCGGGCCGATACCCATCACGGACGGATCGACGCCGGCCACCGCAGAGCTGACTATTCGCGCCAGCACCGGCAAGCCAAGCTGCCGCGCTTTATCGACGCTCATCAATAAGACTGCCGCCGCGCCATCGTTGAGCGAAGAGGCATTGCCCGCGGTAACGCTGCCATCTTCCGTGCGGAAGGCCGGGCGCAACTGCGCGAGCTGTTGTTCGCTGGTTTCCGGGCGCGGCTGTTCGTCTGCGTCCACCCTGCGCGGCGCTTTTTTACCCTGAGGGACGCTAAGCGGCACTATCTCAGCCTGAAAGCGCCCGGCGGCTATCGCGGCGGCGGCTTTGCGCTGCGAAAGGGCGGCGAAGGCATCCTGCTGGGGGCGGGAGATGTCAAAGGCGTCGGCAAGGTTCTCGGCGGTGATGCCCATGTGATAGTCGTTAAACGCATCCCATAATCCGTCCTGAATCATGCTGTCCTGCATGCTGGCATGGCCGAAGCGCAGGCCATCGCGCGCGCCCTGAACCAGATACGGAGCATTGCTCATGCTCTCCTGGCCGCCGGCGATCGCGATCTCCGCCTCGCCGCTGCGAATGGCCTGTACTGCCTGTTGCACGGCTTTCAGCCCGGAACCGCAAACCAGATTGACGGTAACGGCCGGGGTTTCAACCGGTAGCCCGGCGCGCAGCGCGGTTTGTCGCGCCGGATTCTGTCCGCAGCCGGCGGTTAATACCTGGCCAAAAATCAGTTCGTCAACGGCGCTGGCCGGTAGCTGTGTGCGTTCAAGCAGACCACGCACTACGGCGGCGCCAAGCTCGACGGCGGAAAGGGAAGATAAGGCGCCGCGAAAACTGCCGATTGGCGTACGTAGCGCGCAGACGATAGCGACTTCTTTCATATTGCCTCCTTAGTTGAAGCGCATTTCGCGGACGTCATCGGCAATGACCAGCCGTCCAGCCGTTTTACGGGCAATTTCGTCAATGCTGACGCCGGGAGCGTATTCGTGCAGAACAAAGGCGCCGTCGCTAATTTCCAGCAGTGCGAGATCGGTCAGTACCCGGCGAATACAGCCCGCGCCGGTGAGCGGCAGGGTGCACTGCGCCAGCAGTTTGGATTCGCCGTTTTTCGAAGCGTGCGTCATCACCACGATGATGTTTTGCGCGCCGGCCACCAGATCCATGGCGCCGCCCATGCCTTTCACCATTTTCCCGGGGATCATCCACGAGGCGATATTGCCCGCGACATCGACCTCAAAAGCGCCCAGAACCGTGAGATCGACGTGGCCGCCGCGGATCATGGCGAAGGACTGGGCGGAGTCAAAGATAGCCGCCCCGGTTTGGGCGGTAACGGTCTGCTTGCCGGCGTTAATCATGTCGGCATCGAGAGTCGACTCATCGGGAAATTCGCCCATCCCCAACAGGCCGTTTTCCGACTGCAGCATCACTTCAATACCGGCGGGAATATAGTTAGCGACCAGCGTGGGAATGCCGATACCAAGATTGACATAATCGCCGTCGCGCAGTTCCTGGGCGACGCGCATCGCCATTTGTTCGCGAGTTAACATGTTCAGTTCCCTCCGGCGCGCAGCGTGCGCTGTTCAATACGTTTTTCGAATTGCCCGACGATCAGCCGGTCGACATAAATACCGGGCGTGTGGATGGCGGAAGGAGGGAGTTCGCCCGGCGCGACGATTTCTTCGACTTCCACTACCGTGATCCGCCCGGCGGTGGCCATCAACGGGTTAAAATTCTGCGCGGTATGGCGGTAGACTACGTTACCGTACCAGTCGGCTTTCCAGCCCTTCACAAGGGCGAAATCGCCGCGAATGGCCTCTTCGAGAATGTAATTTTTACCGTCGAACTGACGCACTTCTTTGCCTTGCGCCACCGGCGTGCCGTAACCGGTCGCGGTATAGAATCCGGGGATCCCGGCGCCGCCGGCGCGAATTTTCTCGGCAAGCGTCCCTTGCGGCGTCAGCTCCACGGCGAGTTCGCCGCTTAGTACCAGCTGTTCGAAGAGGGCGTTTTCTCCCACGTAGGAAGCCACGACTTTGCGCACCTGCCGCGTTTCCAGCAGCATGCCGAGACCAAAGCCATCGACGCCGCAGTTATTAGAAACTACCGTCAGGCCCTGTACCTGGCGGCGTTTGACCTCGGCAATTAAGTTTTCCGGAATGCCGCACAGGCCGAAGCCGCCGGCCAGTAACGTCATGCCATCGGTTAATCCGTCCAGCGCCGCTTCATAGCTGGCGACGCGCTTATCCAGTCCTGCCATCATTTTTCTCCTGCCTTGCGATGGCTCTATCATTAAGGGCGCCGACTGATTTGATAATTTTGAATTTGTGACCCACTCATTTGGATTTTTTATTAATTTATCGTTAACTAAATTCTTTCAATTAGTTAACAGGTGGAAAAATGAGAATGAGTGTCAAACAGTTACGCGCGTTTCTAGCGGTAGCTCACACTCTCAATTTCGCCCACGCCAGCGAGCGCCTGAACCTGTCGCAGCCGGCGCTGAGTTTGACCATCAAGGGGCTGGAAGAGGCGCTTGGCGGCGCGTTGCTGCAGCGCAGCACCCGCAAAGTGACCTTAACCCAGGAGGGAGAGACCTTTCTGCCGATGGCCCGCCAGCTGCTGGCGGACTGGGACAATGCCGAAGAGGCGATGCGGCAAAGTTTCACCCTGCAGCGGGGAAAGATCTCCGTCGCCGCGATGCCGTCGTTTGCCGCTAACGTGCTACCGGAAGTGCTTAAAGCCTTTCGCGACCGCTATGCGGGAGTCAACGTGACGGTGCATGACGTGATTAATGAGCAGGTGATTGAGATGGTGCGCGAAGGCCGGGTGGAGATGGGGATCGCGTTTGAGCCATCGCCAGGCAACAATCTGTTGTTTACGCCGCTGGCGGTGGATCGCTTTGTGGCGATCGTACCGAAAACGTCGCCTTTAGCGAGTAAAAAGCAGTTAAGCTGGCGTGAACTGCTGACGCTGGATTTCATTACCCTGCAGCGACCGTCGGCGGTGCGTTTGATGCTGGAAGAAGAGCTGGCGCGCAGCGGCAGCCAGTTGGACGTGGCGCTGGAAAGTCATCAGTTGGTCACCGTTGGGCGGATGGTCGCCAGCGGTCTGGGCGGCAGCGCGGTGCCCGCGTTATGCCAGTCGCAGATGCAGTCGCTGGGAGCGGTTTGTCTGCCATTAAGCGATCCGCCGATTGAAAAGTGTATTGGCGTTATTCACGCCGGACATATGCAGTTGTCGAAAGCGGCGCAGGCGCTGCTGGAAACGCTGAAGGGTTTTTTGCCCGCTTAGGTCGTTTACAGATAAAAAAACCGGCCTGGTTAGCCGGTTTAATCATTAGATTTTGCAGGCATCGCCGCAATCATCATCGGCAACAATCGCCTGCGCTTTTTTGTCTGCTTCGTCCAGGCGTTCAGCGTTACGTTCTTCCGCTTCTTCCAGGCCGCTAAACACCAGGTTGTCGAGATCAATTTCCATGAGTTACCCACTTTGCTACTTTTTTGACTGTCGGCAGAGTATAGGTCAAAACAATGGAAGGTTGCACCCCGCGCCCGAAGCTATCGCACAGAGCGTTAATCGTCAGCTTGTTTTTGGTAGCGGAGTGGAGGGGTATTAGTCAATAACCGCTATTATTCATAGTTGACATTATTCATTTATTATATGAAAGCATAAAATGATAATTTTCGGATTGTTTCTTAAATGAAATGACAACGAACCAGTAAATAACGATTGACCCGTTTCAGATATGGTAATATGGCCGCGATTATGGATGAGTCTATGGACCTTGATCAATGGTATCGATAACAGCATCTGCCATCAAAGAATGGCGGAGAAATAATAAAGTCATTTGTCACGTAAAACTTAAATATAAAAAGGTATTGCGAAAATGTCGCGAAATACCTTTAACAGGAGGTAAGTACAAGGAATATCAACGGCTTTGCCAGACATACACATGTGCAAAATTGACCAGTACGACACCGGGGCTGGTACATTTTGAAGATAAGCCTTTTAAGGCATATTTAAATAAGCGAATGTCGAAAAGAGCTAAACTGAATATTGCCCATGGCGCTTTGAATTTTATTGAAAAAAGCTTTCAGACGGAAATATTACCGCAGTTGTATAATGTATCGTCGTTCGGTTGCTCGATGATTACCATCCCGTTGAAGAATGGAACCAGCCTGGAAGTGAAACTTCTGGCCTCGCCGTTCCAGGAAGAGGGGGAACTGATGCTGCAGATGTTCTTTGAAAATAAACGCGTATATAGCGTCTGTTTTTCCTGCACGGATCAAGGAAGCGCGTGGATTGGCGGTATTCAGGGCGGTAAAGACATTAGCAACGATGAAGTGAAGTCGTTGACCAAAGAGCTCTACGGCACGCGGCCAAAAAACCTGATTATCACCTTGCTGTACGGGTTATTGCGCCACTTTAATATCCGTGAGATCTACGCCATCGACAGCGACTACCATGTGAAGAGCGACAAGGTGAAAGCCAGTTACTCAGAGTTGTGGTTAGAAATCGGCGGCGAGAAGCAGCGGCGCGGTTGGTACAAATTACCTCCACAAGAGATTAAAAAAAGTCTTGAAGAGGTGAAAAGTAAACATCGCAGCCAGTTCATTAAACGTGAGAGTTTAAAAGAGCAGGCGCAGTTGGATCTGATCGCAGCATTACGGCAGATTAGCGTAGGTAACAACACCAACCAACCATAATACTGGATTGCCGATTCGCCGGGGGCGGCGGGTCGGCAAGCCATGATTGATGCCATCTTCTTCCTTGCGGCCCCGTCTAACACCACTCTCCTTTACAACCTGCTCATCTATCAAATCCAGTTTATAAATTAAAAAATTTTAAACATTTTATGCGGTTAAATTTTACATAAAATTTACATGTCCATATACTTTCTTACGTTCTTCGCCCTGGTTTGGGGCGTCCAACCAACAGGTTAACTGCGCTGTACGGCATCGCTTATCGATCGGCGCTTTAAAATAAATGCTTTGGTTATATCGACATATGTCGAATGGGATGAAATATGGACGAACAAAAAGGTCATGGTCGAAGGATCTTCTTCACCATATACCGATTGCTTTTTGTGTTACTGAGTTTTGGCATTGGGATTTTCTTAACTATCTGGGGGGGCAAGCTGCTCTCGCTCGGCGGCAGCGCCTGGTATCTGTTAGCCGGTCTCGCTTATCTCATCATCGCCGTCGGTTACTTCACTCGTAGTCAATACGCGCTTCCTCTTGCTGTTCTTACCTTTCTGTTAACGCTGGCCTGGGCGCTGTATGAAGTGCAGCTCAGCTACTGGGGCTTGATCCCTCGTCTGGTGGTTCCTGCGCTGATGCTGATGCTGGCCCTGTGGCTGGCGGCGGCGATGCCGGTGGCTCGCGTGCGTCTGGCGAACTGGAGCGCGACGGTTATCTTTATTGCGCTGCTGGCGACGCTGGTTTCGGCGTTCTACCCGCACGGCGGCATCCATAATGGCGTCGTGAAAGCGGCGAATGGCAACAGCGCGACGCAGGCGGCAAAAAGCGATAACTGGGAATTCTTCGGCCGCGATGCCTCCGGCACCCGTTTTGCGCCGTATACAGATATTACCCCGGAAAACGTTCATAAGCTGAAAGTCGCCTGGACCTACCACACAGGCCGCCGCCTGACCGGCCCGGCCATTGGCGTTGACGAAAATACGCCGCTGCAAATTGGCGATACGCTGTATTCCTGTACGCCGCTTAACGTGGTGACCGCCATTGATGCCGATACCGGCAAGGCGCGCTGGCGCTTTGACCCGCACGCGCAGACAGCGGAACATGTGACCTGCCGCGGCGTGGGTTACTATGATGTGCAGAGCGACGATACGCTCAGCGCGGAAGAAAAAGCGAGCCCGGCGCTGCAACAGTGTCCGCAGCGGATCATGGTATCGACCGTGGATGCGCGCCTGCTGGCGCTGAATGCAAAAACCGGCGAACTGTGCGATGACTTCGGCGACCACGGCAGCGTGGATCTGAAGCAGGGCATGGGCGACACCGAAAACAGCAAACGCTACCATCCGACTTCAACGCCGGTGATCATGGGGCATATTGCGGTGCTGGGCGGCTGGGTACGCGATATCGTACACGGCGAGCCATCCGGGGTCGTACGCGCTTTTGACGTACGCGATGGTAAAGTCGTCTGGGCCTGGGATGTCGGCAAGCCGGAAAATATCACCGACCCGGAAAAAGGCCGCGTTTATACGCTCGAAACGCCGAACGTGTGGACCATTCCCGGCTTTGATAAAGAGCTGAATCTGGTTTATCTGCCGACCGGTAACGGGCCGCCGGACTACTGGGGCGGCGATCGTAATGAAGCGAAAGAGAAATATGGCTCCGCGGTGGTGGCGGTGGATGCCAGTACCGGTAAAACAAAATGGGTTTTCCAGACCGTTCACCACGATATCTGGGATTACGACCTGCCATCGCAGCCGGTACTGTTCCACATGAAAAACGAGCAGGGCGAGGACGTGCCGGTTCTGATCCAGACCACCAAAACCGGACAGATTTACGTGCTCGACCGCCGCACCGGCAAACCGGTGACCCGCGTCGAAGAACTGCCGGTCGCTCATCAGGGAGCGGAGGGCGAACATCTGTCTGCCACCCAGCCGTTCTCTACCGGCATGCCGCAGTTAGGCGTCGAGCCGCTGAGCGAAAAATCAATGTGGGGCGTGACGCCGTTCGACCAACTAATGTGCCGTATCGATTTTAAAGAGTCGACCTACCTTGGCATGTATACGCCGCCGTCAGAGAAACCGTATATCGAGTGGCCAAGCCTGCTCGGCGGCATGAACTGGGGCGGCATCACCATCGATGAACGTACCGGCACGCTGTTCGTCAACGATATGCGTATGCCGTTGCGGATGTCGCTGGTGCGCAAAGAAGAGATGGCGAAATACAAAGTCTCCACCGACGAAGTCCCTGGCTTTATGGGCACCGTTCGCCCGCAAGTTGCCGGGCCTTACGGCGGCGTACGTATCGACATCCTGCAGTCCGCGCTGGGCGTGCCCTGTAATACCCCGCCGTTTGGTACCATGAGCGCTATTGACCTGAACAACCGTCAGCTCTTGTGGCAGGTGCCGATGGGCTCGGTAGAAGATACCGGGCCGCTGGGGATGAAAACCCATCTGCATATCCCGTTGGGAATGCCGACGCTGGGCGGCCCAACCTCCACCGCCTCGGGCCTGGTGTTCTTCGCCGGTACCCAGGATAACTATCTGCGGGCGCTGGATTCCGCCAGCGGTAAAGAGCTGTGGCGCGCTCGCTTGCCGGTTGGCGCGGTAGCGGCGCCGCTGGTCTACAAATCGCCGAAAACCGGCAAAGAGTACGTGCTGATTTCCGCCGGCGGTGCCAGCCACTCGCCGGACGTCGGTGACGATATCATCGCCTACGCGCTGGAGGACTAACCTCCTTACACGAAACAGGTCCCGGAAACGGGACCTGTTACTGGCTGACAGCCCGCGTGTTGCAGGGGTCAATCCTGGACTTTTACTATCTGAACATCGCTTTGCGCAATACGCTGCCCTGCGGCATTGACGTAGGCCAGAGACACCGGCGCACCGCTGGTTTTATCTACTAACTGGATATGCGGCGACGTATGCAAGAGTTGCTGATGTCCCCATTCCATCAGGGCAAAAAGAACCGGCGCCAGGCTGCGGCTCTTTTCGGTCAGCGTATATTCATAACGCTCACGCGCCCCCGCTTCGCGATAGGGAAGTTTACGTAGTAGCCCCACATCAACCATCAATTTTAAACGCTGAGTTAACGTCTGTTTGCTCATTCCGGTATGAGCGCGAATCGTTTCGAAACGCGTCACGCCGTAAAACGCCTCTCTTAAAATCAATAAAATCCATTGATCGCCAACAATTTTAGCGCTTTCCGCCAGGCCGCAAAGTTCCGCGGGCAGGTAAGGGGATGAATTATCTTTTGACATGATTTAGGTTATCTCCTAACCTGAGTTTGAAATATAGACTCAGTTAATCAGGAGAATACTGTGCCTTTTGTTAATGTGCAAACGATTAAAGGGATCATGACCGCTGAACAGAAGAATGAACTGCTGCGTCGCATGACTGACCTCATGGTGGAAATTGAAGGCCGGGGCGATCCGCAATTCCGTCAGTCCGTCTGGATCCGTATTGATGAACACGAGCCGGAACAGTGGAGTCTCGGAGGAATACAGCCGACAGCGGAGATGATAGCGGCAAAATTTGCCGCTAAACGATGATCTTATTGCCGTTATTGTTATGCGATAACCACGCGCGATTCAGCCTCAATTTCATGACAGGCGACCTGGTGCCCCGGCGCGATTTCGCGCAGACGCGGCGGTTCGCGACGGCAACGTTCGTTTGCCTGCGGGCAGCGGGATGAAAAGCGGCAGCCGGCAGGCGGTCGGGAAGGGTCGGGAATTTCCCCCTGAACGACCGCCAGCGGCTCGCTATCAGGATCCAGCGTGGGGACTGCGGCCAGCAGCGCCTGGGTATAGGGATGAAGAGGGCGGCTAAACAGCGCATCGCGGCTGGCCGTTTCCACCAGTTGACCGAGGTACATCACCGCCACGTCGTCGCACAGATGCTCCACTACCCCGAGGTCATGTGAGATGAATAGAAAAGTGACGCCACGTTCGTCGCGCAGGTCGGCAAACAGATTGATAATCTGCGCCTGAATCGACACATCGAGTGCGGAAATGGGTTCATCGGCGACGATAAAGTCCGGATTCAGAATCAGCGCGCGGGCGATGCCGATGCGCTGCCGCTGACCACCGGAAAATTCATGCGGAAAACGGTGGTAATGCTGAGGCGCCAGCCCGCATATCTTCATCACCGCAATGACTTTCTCATGGAGTTCAGCGCGCGTGCACAGTTTATGCTGCAGCATCGCCTCGCCAATCGCCTCGCCGATGCGGATGCGTGGATTCAGTGAACTATAGGGGTCCTGAAATACCAGCTGAATTTTTGGCCGTAAAGCCTGCATTGCTGCCGCTGACAGTTCGGATAACTCCTGACCGCGGAATTTAATGCTGCCGGCGGTTTTTTCATACAATCCAAGCAAGGTGCGGCCAACGGTGGTTTTACCGCTACCGGATTCTCCGACGAGGCCGAAAATCGTTCCCGGACGGATATTAAAACTGACGTCATCGACCGCGCGCAGTTCCCCGGTCTGCTGGCCGAACAGGCCGTCGCGCAGCGGAAAATACTTTTTCAAGCCATTAACTTCAATGATATAGGGCTGATTCATGCCACCGACTCCGTGAATTCACTATAAAAACAGGCCGCCTGGTGAGAGGGCCCCAAAAGTGGCGGTGTATCCTGGCGGCAGCGCGCGGTTGCCTGTTGGCAGCGATCGGCAAACGCGCAGCCCGCAGGCAGTTGCGCGAGATCCGGTACCTGGCCGGGAATGGAGTAAAGCCGCCGGCGGCGTGCGCCCGGCACCGGGCGAGAGGCGATAAGACCGCGGGTATAGGGATGCTGCGGCTGGCGCAGTACCTCGGCGGTGGTTCCCTGTTCGACGATCCGCCCGGCATACATCACCACTACCCGTTCGGCCATCTGTGCGATCACTCCCAGATCGTGGGTGATCAGCAGCAGAGCCATCTGGTTTTCGCGCGCGCGGTCGCGCAGCAGTCGCAGGATCTGCGCCTGTACGGTGACATCCAGCGCGGTTGTCGGTTCATCCGCTATTAATAATTTTGGCCGGCAGCTCAGCGCCATGGCGATCATTACCCGCTGTAGCATGCCGCCGGAAAGCTGGTGTGGATAGTTCGCCATCAGGCTTTCGCTGCGCGCCAGTCCCACCTCGTTTAACAGTTGTATTGCGCGCTGCCAGGCGGCTTGCGGCGAGTCACCGCGATGACGTATTAGCGGCTCGCAGAGCTGTTCGCCTATGGTCAGTACCGGGTTGAGCGCCGACATCGGCTCCTGGAAGATCATCGCCAACTGGTTGCCGCGCAGGTCGGCCATGTGACGGGCTTTCAGCTTGAGCAGATCGCGTCCTTCGAAATGGATCTCGCCGCCGTCAATGCGAGCGGCCTGGGGAGGCAGCAGGCCCATTAACGACATGGCGGTCACGCTTTTGCCGCAGCCGGACTCACCGACGATACCTACCGTTTGCCCGGCCTGAATCGAAAAAGAGACCTCCTGTACCGCGCGCACCCGGCTACCTTCAGCAGCGAAAGAGACAGAAAGTTGCTTAAAAGAAATTAATGGCGTGCTCATTTCAGCCTCTGTTTCATTTTCGGGTCCATTGCGTCGCGCAGGCCGTCGCCCAGCACATTAATAGCAATCACAGTAATAAAGATGGCAATCCCGGGAGGCATCCATAGCCACGGTCGCCGCTGAAAATCAATCAGGCTGTTAGCAGCATCCATCATGTTGCCCCACGATGGTGTCGGCGGTACCACGCCGAGGCCGAGATAGCTCAGCGCCGATTCGCTCAGAATGGCGTTAGCGACCGCCATTGTCGCCATCACCACCAGAATCGGGATGGTATTGGGCAGCAGGTGACCGAACAGCCGGCGACGCGCCGAGAGTCCCAGTACCTGCGTCGCCAGCATAAAATCGCGCTCGCGTAGCGACAGGCACTGCCCGCGCACCAGCCGCGCCAGCTTCGGCCACTCCAGCAGGCTGAGCATAATTACGACCATCCAGATGCGGGAATCCGGCGAAAAGTCGAGCTCGGAGAGCATCGCGCCGGCGACGATTAATAATGGCAGGCCGGGTATCGTCATCACCAGATCGGCTAGCCGCATGATCAGTTTATCGGTGAGCCCGCCGACATAGCCCGACAGCGCTCCCAGCAGGTAGCCCAGCGTTACCGATAGCAGCATAGTCAACAGGCCGATTATCAGTGAAATGCGCCCGGCCAGCAGTAAACGCGTATAGATATCGCGGCCAAGAAAATCGGTACCTAACCAGTGTTCGGCGCCGGGTGGTTTGTTGATCATCAGCGCATCGGTGGCGTCATCTTTCCACGGCGACCACATCGGCCCGAGCGCGCACCACAGGGCCATCACCGCAAGCAGGATTAAACACAGCATCGCCATTCGGTTGCGGCGCAGTTGGCGCCACGCCTGATGCCATGGAGAGGGAGTTATTTGCGCGAGCGCGGGGATTGTCGCCTGGCGCAGGCGGCGACGGTGGCCAAACAGGGAAGTTATCATCATTACCGCACTCGAATGCGCGGATCGGCCCACGCGTAGAGCACATCGGCCAGTAAATTACCGATGATCGTCAGCACCGCCAGAAACAGGGTAAACCCCATCAATACCGGATAGTCGCGAGCGGCCAGCGAATCGATATGAATGTGTCCGGCCCCCGGCCAGTTAAATACTTTTTCGGTAATGATGGCGCCAGAGAACAATCCCGGCAGTTCAAAGCCAAGCAGGGTGATGACCGGCAGTAGCGCATTGCGCAGCGCGTGTTTCATGATAACCGTGCGTTCTCGCAGCCCTTTAGCACGGGCGGTACGAATGAAATCCATCTTCACCACGTCGAGCATGCTGGCGCGAAAATAGCGCGTCAGGCTACCGGCCTGCAGCATCACCAGCGCCAGTACCGGCAGTACCAGATGGGCGGCGACCTGCAGCACATACTGCCAGCCGCTATCGTCGCTGCCGGTATTGGTCATCCCGCCTACCGGCAGCCAGTGAAGGTCGACGGCAAACCACTTAATTAGCAGCAGGCAGAGGAAAAAGGTGGGAAAGGACATCGCGGCGAACACCGCGATACTCACCAGATGATCAAACCAGGAATTAGGTCTGAGCGCGGAGACCACGCCAACCGTCAGGCCGATACCCCAGTAGAAAACCAGCGCCACGCTCGCCAGCAGGAAGGAGTTCCAGATGTACTGGTTCAGTAACTGGCTGACCGGAATTTGGTATTGCAGCGAGAAGCCTAAATCCCCGCGCAGCAGTTGCCCCAGCCAGTGAAGGTAGCGGGTGAAAAGCGGCTGGTCGAGGCCGTATATCGCCTTCAGTTCGGCGGCGCGGGCGGCCGTCAAGGTGATATTGCCATCGATAAAGTCGCCGGGGGTTTTGGCAAAGAGCATAAAAATGATAAAGGAGGCCAGCAGCAGCATCGGCAGCGTTTGCAATAAGCGCCTCAGGATGAAATTTTTCATAACATTCTCACATCAGCCGCCGGGGAGGCCGGCGGCTGGGGGATTTACTTCACGATTTTCACGCCCGGCAAACTGCCGGTGAGGCCGTTATAGATATCCGGCTTAAAGCCGGTCACGCGGGCGCTGCTGGCGGAAAGAATCTCCCGGTATCCAAGCAAGATAACCGGCGGATCCTCGGCCAGCACCTGGTACAGCTGGTGATAAATAGGCTTGCGTTGTTCGACATCCAGCACCGCGTTACCCGCATTGATAAGCTTATCGACTTCAGCATTGTGGTAGCCCGACTCTTTGGCTTCGCTGCTGTAGAAGTCCCACACGCCGTCATGCGGATCGTTGAGGGTGCTGGTGCTAAACGACGCCAGATCGTAATTACCTGCTTTGCGCTGCGCCATCAGCGCGTTGAAATCAACCACCTGCGGTTTCAGCAGCACGCCGATCTGCCGCCAGTTCTCTTTGGCAATCGGAATCAGCGCGTCGTTAATGACTTTTTTGCTCGCCAGCAGGGTCAGCTCCAGCCGTTTACCGTCTTTCACGCGGATGCCATCGGCGCCAGGCAGCCAGCCCGCTTCATCGAGCAGTTTTTTCGCCTGCGCCGGATCGTAATGATAGGGGTTGACGCCCTGCGCGTTGAAAGCCCAGGAAATAGGCGCGATCGGTTCAATGGCTACCTTGCCGTATCCCTGATACACCACGTCGATTAACTTCTGGCGGTCAAGCCCGTAAATCAGCGCCTGACGCACTTTTTTATCCTGCAGCGCCGGGCGATGGACGTTGAACTCCACCTGGCTGTAGTCGCTGGAACCGTAGAGGTTGATATTGGCAAAACCGAGCATCTTAAGCTGCTCAATATCATCCGGACGCGAGGTGAAGGCGTCGTAGTCGGTTTCGCCGGTCTGGAATAACTGGAAATTGGTGGACGGATTGGTCACGCGATAGATAAAGCGTGGCGTTGGCGGCGTACCGCGGTAAAAATGCGTGTTGGCGTGGAAGCGAATCTCCTGACCGGGAATATATTTATCGTAGACATACGGGCCGTTACCCAGCGGTTTTCCGTGCAGAGAACGCAGATAATCCAGATTTCCGCGTTGATACCCTTTGCCGTACCAGGCTTTTGATAATACCGGACCGCCGATTTTCGCCAGCGTCGTCGCGCCCGGCTGAGTGGTGGTAACCTGCAGGGTCAGCGGATCGATAACTTTCAGGCCGCTCACGCTATCGGCTTTGCCGGCTTTATATTCTGCGCCGCCGGCGATATTGGCCAGAGTAATATCGGTGTCGCCGTCATATTTCGGGTCGAGCAGAACGGTCAGCGTAAAGGCGACATCCTCCGCGGTGAGTGGCGATCCGTCGCTGAAGGTCAGGTTAGGGCGTAATTTGATGGTATAGACTTTGTTATCCGCGCTCACCGTCCAGCTCTCAGCCAGCCCCGGCACCAGCTTACCCTGACTGTCCCAGTCAATCAGGCGCGAGAAAATAACGTTGGTGACGTTCTCATCCCAACCGTTGACGAAGAAGTAAGGGTTAAAGATCCCCTGCGGTTCAGAAATGCCGGCCACCACCGTGTCTTTACGCAGTTTGGCGCTTGCCGGGATCTGGCTGGCATCGGTTGCGGGAGTGATCCCTTCTTTAAGGATATCGTCGGCGTTGGCGACAGAAGAAAATGCCACCATGCTACCGAGTAGCGCCACTTTCAGCGCCAGCGCGAAGCGCGTTTGTCTGGTTTTTAATCCTTGCCGTAATCTGGACAAAAGTGCTACCTCATCAAATGATTGCGTTGTTATTTACAATTCATGACGAAGATAAGAGGCGCGCTGAATACTGTCTAACAACGAAACGCTATGGTTTATAGCCATTTCGCATTAGCAAAAAACCGGCAATATAATGCCGGTTTTCGGGGAAGTCATAGTGGATTGTTCTTTATGCCGCGGCAGCTAATCGCGGGCCTCAACCGGCAGCCACAGAGTCTGCGGATTGGCGAAATAATATTCAACTTCGGCATAAAAACGGCTGGCGTGCAGGCCATCCACAAAAGCGTGATTAAATCGGCCGGCAACCGGAATGATGCCATTTTTCAGTTTCCCCCACGTCAGGGCGGGCACCGCCGCGCCAACGTAGTATTCCGCATGGGTCATGGCGCTGAAGTGCAGCCACGGCAGGCAACTGGCGCAAAAGAAATTTTCTTCTTCCACAATAAGCGGTGAGGGATTGGTGCTTCTTGCGGCCTCAATGCGCGGCGTTGCGGCGGCGCTAAACGCGGGGAAATCAGCGGCGTTATCGCACCATACCTGACGAAAACCTTCGCTGGCCGTCATGATCGGCGTCATCACCGAGATGGCGTCATATTCGATGATATCGTCGTTGCGCAGGCGCTGTTTTAGCTGCGGTACGGCGTTGGCCGCGCGCAACAGGCCGAATAATGCCAGTTGGAAGAAGGAGACGCCGTGGTCCTTCGCGCAGGTATACAACTGTTGCGCTTCGACCGGTACGCACAGATTGAAGCTGGGATTGGCAAAGGTACGGTAGAACGTAAAATGATCCAGGCGAGGCCAGCTCGCTTTATCAATGACGCGATAATGTGCCACGGTTGACTCCTTCATGTGGGTTTCCCTTACTATGCGACGATTTCCACCAGGTTACCATCCGGGTCTTTGATAACCGCCTCATAATAGCCATCACCGGTGGTGCGCGGGGCAGAGACTAAAATTCCCGCCATTTCAGCGCGTTTGGCTAACGCATTAACCTGTTCCGCGCCGCCGACGGCGATCGCCAGATGCGCCCACCCCGTATGGTTGTTATCGCGGGGCGAGTCCTGTAAGCCGGGTTTGGCCATTAACTCAATTGCCACGTCAGAGCCAATTTTTACAAAGTAGGATTCAAAACCAGGATTGGTCTTACTGTGGTACTTTTCGTTGATTTCACCGGCAAAAAACTCCACCCAAAAGCGTGCTTGTTGCTCAAGATGGCGGGTCCAGAGGGCGATATGGGCAACTTTCATAATTTACCTCGTAAGGGTTCGGGTTGACAGCATGCGCATGAGTGAATGATTATGCTCTTTGCTGCTCGTTATGTTTATTTAAAGGAGTTATTGTGCTCGATTATGCTGCTTTCCCTCAGCAACGACAAGCGCTGATTTGTCAGATCCTGCAGGAGGACGGTAGGGTCGTCTGCGCCGATTTGGCTCAGCGCTTACAGGTCTCTGAACATACTATTCGCCGCGATCTTCATGAGTTGAGCAAAGAAGGATATTGTAAGAAAGTCTACGGCGGCGCGGTGATGACCCTGCCGGAATCCATGGAGTACAGCGAACGTAAAGAGAAAAACAGGGCAACAAAGAGCAGGATCGCACAGAAGTGCGCACAGCTAGTGAAACCGGGCGGCTGTATTTTTATTGATACCGGCACCACCAATCTGGCAATGGCGGAAGCGCTACCGGGCGAGCTGGCCTTAACCGTGGTCACCAATTCTCCGGAAATCGCGGCGGTTCTGCTTAAAAAACCGCTTTACGAGGTTGTGATGCTCGGAGGTCTGGTGCAACACGCGGCTGGCGGTTGTGTCGGCGCATCGGCGGTGGCCCAGGTGCAGGGGATCCTCTTTGACCAGGGGTTTATTGGCGGCTGCGCGATGGCTCCGGAGTCAGGTTTAACCGGCTTTGATCACGCCGATTGTGAATTTAAGAAAGCGGTTATCAAACAGTGCAGTGAGATTATCGTTGGCTTAACCTCAGATAAAATCCCCGCCGTCGCGCGTTTTGTGGTAGCTGAAAGCAGCGCCATTGACGTGCTGGTGGTGGAGGAAAACATTAGCCGTAAATACCGGGATGCTTTCCGTGAACACGAGATCCGTATCTATACCGTCTAGTACAGGGGCAAATTATTAATTTGAGAAAACCGGGCTATCACTTTGATAAAAATGGCGGCGAAATGTTTCTGCCCTGCGGGCCGCGGCCTTAGTAGCGCTATTTTCTCCGCACTTTAGCCGTATTTTGCGCGGCGACTCACAAAAACGAAGCTTACGCAGCACCTCATTGATTTCTGGCACAAATCTTGGATTTGTTATCGGTGAAGTGGCTTTTCCCATGGGTTATGGATAGCGCGACGTTTAGCGAACCCGGGATTGCCCGCAACGGATAATCATTGAGGGGACTGTTATGTGTGCTTCACCTTCAGCGCCGCTACGGCGCGTGGATGGACTGGCGAAAGTCAAAGGAACGGCCGTTTATGGCGACGATATTACCTTACCGGGCATGCTGTATGGCGTTTGCCGCTTTGCGGATATACCCGCCGGGAAAATCGAGGCGATAGATCTTAGCGAGGCGCTGAATGTTGCAGGCGTAGTAAAAATCGCCACCTGGCAGGATATCCCCGGTACACCGGTCGTGGGGATCATCGTCAAAGATTATCTGCCTATCGTCAAAGACGAGGTGGTCTTCCACGGCGATGTCGTCGCCGTGGTGGCGGCAACCAGTTATGAAGCCGCCTGCGAAGCGGCGGATAAAATACATGTGCGCTATACGCCTTATGAGCCGCTAACGGACGTAGAAGCCGCGCTGGCGGCGGACGCCCGGCGAATTCACCCGGAGCGCAGCGATAATATCGCCGCCCATCACCACACCGTTAAGGGCGACATCGCCAAAGGCTTTGCCGAAGCCAGTCACGTGATTGAACGTGAATATGAAGTGGGCTTCCAGGAACACGCCTACATCGAACCGGAAGTCGTACTGACCTGGCTTGATCCTACCGATGGTAGCCTGATTATCTCCGGCTCCATTCAGAACCCGCACCGCGTACGCAGCTTCGTGGCTAAGTTTATGGGCTGTCCGCAAAGCCAGATTAACGTCAAACGCGCGGTGATGGGCGGCTCGTTCGGCGGGAAAGACGACATCATCGATCATCTGGCCTGCCGTTCCGCATTGATGACGCGGCTTACCGGTCGTCCGGTTAAATTTACCTACACCCGCGAGCAGTCCATTATCGAAAGCTGTAAGCGCCACCCTTATAAAATGAAGTATCGCGCCGGGGTGGACGACAACGGGCGTATTCTGGCGATCAAAATCGATATTCTTGCCGATAGCGGCGGTTATGCGGCGTCTTCCCCGTTCGTCACCTGGCGTTCTTCGGTGCAGGCGGCGGGGCCGTACAATATTGATAACGTCCATATCGACGTCAAAGCCGTCTATACCAACAACAGCTATACCTCGGCGATGCGTGGTTTCGGTTCACCACAGGTGGTTTACGCCAACGAATCCTTTATGGATGAAATTGCCGAAGTGCTCAATCTCTCGCCGGTGGCGGTGCGTGAAGTGAATGCGCTGCGTCAGGGAGATACCTCGGTCACCGGGCAGCAGTTTGATAAACACACCGTCTCGGCGACTGAAGTCCTGAGTAAGGCGGTGAATGCCTCGGAATTTGCGGCAAAACGCCAGCACTATCGTGAATTGAACCAAAAAGGCGGCGTTTATCGATATGGTATTGGCCTGGCGCTGAGCTATCGCGGCTGTTCCATTGGCGCGGAAGGGGTTGATACTTCGACGGCGCTTATCCAGGTCAATGAAGACGGTAGCGTCAATCTGGCGACATCGGTATCGGAAAACGGTCAGGGTCTGCAAACCGCGATGTCGCTAATCGCCGCGGAAGCCTTTGGTATTCCTCTTTCTGAACTGCATTTTATGGAGCCGCCGACCTCGGTTATCGGCGACGGCGGATCGACGGCGGCGACCCGCGGGACAATGGTCGGCGGCGGGGCGATTCTTGACGCCGCCGACAAGATAAAACGCCGTATTCTTAGCGTCGTCGGCGACAGCATCGGCACCCGCGAGTTGGAAGAAACCCTGTGGCAGGACGGCTTTATCATCAACGCCCAGGACAGTGAACGGCGTATTGACTTCAAAACCGCGGTTAATAAGACCAAATGGGCCAGCGTCAGCCTGACCGAGTACGGCTGGTTTGTGCCGCCGCCTATTCATTGGGATGAAGAAAAAGGCTGCGGCAGCCCGTACTTTACCTGGGTCTACGGCTGCCAGGTGGCGGAGGTACGGGTGAATACCAGCACCGGTAAAACCGATTTGCTGCATGTTACCGCCGCCCATGACGTGGGCCGGGTACTCAACCCGGTGGGTTTTGAAGGCCAGGTTTACGGTGGGGTGGCGCAGGGTTTCGGCTATGCGCTGCTGGAAGACTTCAACATTGAAAACGGCCGGGTCAAATCGGAAAACTTCGACAGCTACCTGCTGCCGACGATGAAAGATATTCCGCCGATGACGATTATCGGCGTAGAAAACCCGGATATCGCCGGGCCTCTGGGGGCGAAGGGGATCGGCGAACCAGCCACTGAACTCGCGGCGGCGGCTATCAACAACGCGGTAAGTTTTGCCCTCGAGACGCGGTTTAATAAATTACCGCTGACCCTTGAACAGGTGATCCTCGGCTACAACCTGAAAAAGCCGGTTCGCCAAAGCGAAATGATGCTGGAGGCGGAAAACAAGAAGCAGGTGCTGCGTCTCACTGACGTGGAAGTGACTCGCGCGAAAAGCCTGCAGGAGGCGTTAGCCCTGCTGGCGCAAGAGGGCGTGACGGCTATCGCCGGCGGTACCGATGTAATTGTGCAGGGGCGTCTGCAAACCCGCGCGATGCGGCTGGTTGATATTTCCCGTCTGCCGGAGTTGACGCAGGTGAGCGAAGATCCGGTCAGCCATGAGGTCATCATTGGCGGAGCGATGACCTTTAACCGTATTACCGATCATCCGCTGTTGCGCGAACGTTACCCGCTGCTGGTGCAGGCCTGTCATACCGTCGGTTCGCACCAGATCCGCAACCGCGCCACCATCGGCGGCAATATCGTCAACGCCGCGCCCTGCGGCGATTCCATTCCGCCTGCCATCCTCTATGACGCGCGCATCGAACTGCGCTCGCTAAATGGCGCACGCACCCTCGGTCTGGCCGAGTTCTTGCTGTCTGGCTACAAGACCCAGCGCCAGCCGGATGAACTGCTGACCAAAGTGATACTGCCGCCGCCGGCGCGCCCGCAGGCGAAAGGGTTTTATCACCAGTTAGGGCGGCGCAACGCCCTCAACATCACCCGTCAGAGCCTGAGCGCGTTACTGGACTTTGCTGATGATGGCACGGTGAGCTACTGCCGGCTGGTGGACGGCGCGCTGTTCAGCAAGCCGCAGCGGCTGCTCGATATTGAGCGCTGCCTGCTGGGGAAACCACTGAGCAACGACACTATCGATAGCGCCTGCGAAGTGCTGGACAAGCTTATCTATGCGGCCATCGGCAAGCGCTGGTCGGCGGCATATAAGCAGCCGGTGTTCGTCAACATGTTCCGCGACATGATGGCCGAGGCGCAACGGGCCTCAGGGATTTAATGATTCAATCAGGGCGCCAGAGCGCCCTGTACAGGATAAAGCTATGAGCACAATTAAAGTGAAGGTAAACGGCAAGCTGGTGGAAGCAAAAGTAGAAGGCAATATGCGCCTATTGGATCTGGTGCGGGATACATTGCATCTTACCGCCACCAAAGAGGGATGTTCGATTGGCGAATGCGGCGCCTGCACGGTGCTGATGGACGGTAACGCCGTTTGTTCTTGTCTGGTACTGGCCGAACAGTGTGATGAAGCGGAGATCGAGACCCTGGAAGGGTTAAACGATAATCCGATTACGCAAAAATTACAGGATGCGTTTATTGAGAAGGGCGGCGTGCAGTGCGGGTTCTGTACGCCGGGAGTATTGGTCAGCGCCACCGAGTTGTTAACCAAAGAGCCGCACCCGGACGAAGCGCAAATAAAGGATGTATTAGAAGGCAATATTTGCCGCTGTACCGGCTATCAGCCGATTATTGACTCCATTCAACACGCGATTAAATCGTGATCTTGTACCGGGGCTGCTGTTTTGTGCGATTTGGTGGCCGGATAAGGCGCCACCGGGGGAGAATTCCCGGATAGCGGCGCATAGCGTTTTATCCGGGCTACGGTTTGATATTCGTTTGGTAGCCCCGGTAAGCGTAAGCGCCACCGGGGAGGATTCCCGGATAGCGGCGCATGGCGCCTTATCCGGGCTACGGTTCGGTAGTCGGTTGGTAGCCCCGGTAAGCGTAAGCGCCACCGGGGAGGGGTCCCGGATAGCGGCGCATAGCGCCTTATCCGGGCCACGGTTCGGTAGTCGTCGGTATCCCCGGTAAGCGTAAGCGCCACCGGGGAGGATTCCCGGATAGCGGCGCATAGCGCCTTATCCGGGCCACGGTTCGGTAGTCGGTCGGTAGCCCCGGTAAGCGTAAGCGCCACCGGGGAGGGTTCCCGGATAGCGGCGCATAGCGCCTTATCCGGGCTACGGTTCGGTATTCGGTTGGTAGCCCCGGTAAGCGTAAGCGCTACCGGGGAGGATTCCCGGATAGCGGCGCATAGCGCCTTATCCGGGCTACGGTTCGGTATTCGGTTGGTAGCCCCGGTAAGCGTAAGCGCCACCGGGGAGGATTCCCGGATAGCGGCGCATGGCGCCTTATCCGGGCTACGGTTCGGTAGTCGGTCGGTAGCCCCGGTAAGCGTAAGCGCCACCGGGGGAGGGTTGGTATGGCCGTCGAACCTTAACCCATCGCGCTTTCGCGCAGGCGGGCTTTCAGCTTGTTGTACTCATCGATCACGTACTGCTCCGCCGCGCGCTGATCGGCAATCCGCTCAACGTTAACCGCGCAGTACTTGTACTCCGGCGTTTTGGTTATCGGGCTCAGGTTCTCCGACACCAGCTCGTTACAGGCGCCAATCCACCACTGGTAGGTCATGTATACCGCGCCTTTATTCGGCCGATCGCTGACCTGCGCGCGGGTGATGATGCGGCCTTTACGCGAATTGACCCACACCAGCGCTTCATCCTCGATGCCTAACCGTTCGGCGTCGGCGGTGTTGATTTGCGCATAGCCCGGTTCATCCGCCAGCGCCGCCAGCGCCGCGCAGTTGCCGGTCATCGAACGGCAGGAGTAGTGACCGACCTCGCGCACCGTTGAGAGCACCATCGGGTACTGTTCAGAAAGTTTATCTCCCGGCGCGACCCAGTCGCAGGTGAAAAACTGGGCTTTACCGCTCGGCGTAGAGAACGTCTCTTTAAACAGATACGACGTCCCCTGGTCGGCGTCGGACTCATCGCGGCATGGCCACATGACATAGCCGAGCTCGCCCATTTTTTCATAGGTGGCGCCGTAGAAGTTCGGGCACAGATGCCTCAACTCGTCCCAGATCTCCTGGGTGTTGTTGTAGTGCATCGGATAGCCCATCCGGGTGGCGATTTCGCTGATGATCTGCCAGTCGGTTTTCAGGTCCCACTTCGGCTCCACCGCTTTAAAGAAGCGCTGGAAGCCGCGGTCCGCTGCGGTATACACGCCTTCGTGCTCGCCCCACGAGGTGGATGGCAGGATGACGTCGGCCGCGGCGGCGGTTTTGGTCATGAAAATATCCTGGACGATAACCAGTTCCAGCTGTTCAAACGCCTTGCGCACCGCGGAAAGCTCGGCATCGGTCTGCAGCGGATCCTCGCCCATAATGTACGCCGCGCGAACTTCGCCGTGTTCGGCGCGGTGCGGCAGCTCGCTGATGCGGTAGCCGGTATGTTCCGGCAGGCTGTCGACGCCCCACGCTCTGGCAAACTTCTCGCGGTTTTCCGGGAACTTAACGTACTGGTAGCCCGGATAGGTATCCGGCAGCGCGCCCATATCGCAGGCGCCCTGAACGTTGTTCTGTCCGCGTACCGGGTTGACGCCGACGCTCGGCTTGCCGAGGTTGCCGGTGAGGATCGCTAGGCTGGTCAGCGACCGCACGGTCTCCACGCCCTGGTAGAACTGGGTGACGCCCATGCCCCACAGGATGGCGGCGGATTTGGCGCTGGCGTACAT